>JAAUZT010000036.1 GCA_014804485.1 Lachnospiraceae bacterium | reverse complement strand
TCTGCCTGCTCCGCAGATTAACCATACAGCTAACCTGTTCTGCATATGAGGGACATACCCTCAAAACCGAACAGGTTAGCTGTATGGTTAATCTGCGGAGCAGGCAGATTGCTTTGGCAAAGTCAATGGGAAGAATCGAAGATTCTTCCGTGGTTAATTTGCAAAGCAAATTTACCACAGTCCTCGATAGCTCAATGGTAGAGCACGCGGCTGTTAACCGCGGGGTTGTAGGTTCGAGCCCTACTCGGGGAGTTTCAGCGTAACAGGGAAAGAGCTGAATGTTTTAATTAGGCTCCATGGTCAAGCGGTTAAGACATCGCCCTTTCACGGCGGTAACACGGGTTCGATTCCCGTTGGAGTCATTTGCTTTTAAGAAGCAAATTTTTTTGTATTATATCATATAATAAAATAAAGGTATACATGGTGACTTAGCCAAGTGGTAAGGCCCCGGTCTGCAACACCGTTATCGCCGGTTCAAATCCGGCAGTCACCTTAGTAAAAAGATTCTGAAAAAGTTTCAGAATCTTTTTTGTGTATATTGTTCGGTTTGTTTTGCTGCTTTATGGCAGTAAAAGAACCGAACAATATATTTGTGTCTTTATTACAATTAGTTAATTTAATAGGATATAATGGATAATTAATATCCAGCTTTCTGCATCTCTGTGGTAAAGGCACTCTCTGTCATAGAGGCTCTTGCGGCAGCGTCTTTGATGGAGAGCAGACCGTCATGTACGAGATCATAGAGAGTTGTAAGTTTGCCTTCATGCAGACCTTCTTCTCTTGCATCTTCCCATATTTCATCAAATACATTTCCCATATTCTTTTCCATCCTTTCTGAGTGAGGTATCATTGTCTTTAGTTTTGTTGTGTTTACTAAAATTCTCAGTGCCCAGTATGTTTCTGCGTCCATATGCCTGCATTCATCGTGCTCTTCTACATATTGGGTGAAGGCTGTCTTGTCTTTTCTGCGGTCGTAAAGCTCGAAGAGTGTCCTTAACTCTGTTTTGTAGTGGCTGTAATTATGTACTTCTGACAAATTTAGAAAATGAAGCGGATATTCCGGTACAAGCTGTTTTAGTTCCTGTGCGAGTACAGGATCGGCTCCGAAGTCCAGAATATCATGCAGACTTTTAGCACCATGCCATGGATCATCGCCCCAATATACAACAAGAGTAATGACAGGGTGTAAGCGGTCTTCTGACAAAAATTTTGAGAGAAATTCTCCCGAGCCTGCTTGACTGTCGGATGACCGGTTGCCGCGTTTAATTTCTTTCAACTGTCTGTCATAAGAGAGAGCGTCCTGCAACATTACGCGGGCAGGCATACTGTAATCAATATACTGCTGATTAGCCACGGTCCAGACGGCAAACAGGCTTCCGTCCTTCGTTTGTTTCATGATGATGTCATTGATGCGTTCTATGATGGCTTGTTCGTCTGACTTAGATTGTACCGTGTCAGTATCCATGAGTTCGCCCGCATCAATGATCTGCCTGCCCTGGAAGATACTGCCATTTAACAAGTCAGCGTACCGCTTCGGTTCAGACAGATAGTCCTTGAGAGTAATGTCGTTCTTACCCATCGGTAAATACCTCCTTCTTGCAGAAGGTACTGTTTCCTGACAAAACCTTCTGCTTTATTCATTTTGATTTGGAATAAAAGCATGATTTCGTCAAGATACCCATACGGGTAAGATTCTGTCCGACGGACAGAAAGTGATAATGTGATTAGAAATATATGCTTTAGAGAAAGTATAACATCAGAGAGACGGCTTGTCATTATTTTTTTAGAAAGAATTATAATTTTTATTAACGAAATACCGTAACGCGTTTGATAGAAGATGATTCAAATACATTTTTAACATATGTATAGGAAAAGCGGCTGCTTATTTTTGAGCTATTTTCGTAGAGTAATCGCACGTTTGAAGACGTACTAAGTACATTTTATAGAGGCAAATTGCATTTCCTGGAATTACAAAAGGGTCTTTGATGGTTTGGCCTAATTTGCAGACAGACTGGAAATTTTTTCTCAACATATAAGAGATAAAAATAAAGCGCGGATAATTCTTACAGATATTGCTTGAAATAGAACGGAGGAAAATACATATTGTACCTTCCTCTGATGAAATAAAACTGCCGCAGCAATTTGTTACATATATTATTTTGTATGTTAAACTGAGACATCCAACTTAATGTCTCCGCTCTGTGCAGCGCTGCCTCTGTCGGCTGCACCGGAAGATGAATAGAACACCGGATAGTTGGGGAGAACAGATACTTTGCCACTGTACGAATGATTTGACATCGTGAGTCCTTCAGAGCTGATTTCTATAGTATCCGCTTTCGGAAGGGTCGGATCAGTTTCATCGGACAAATTTGTGTTATTAGGAGAGTGGTACACAGTTTGACAATTGATTGTTTCTGTCGGCGCTGTATTTGAGTCTCGCTCGTTCTGCGATGTATTTGTCTCTGCTTTCTTTTGTGCTTCGATTCGTTCCTGTTCTCTTTGTGCTTCCAATTCTTTGCGTTCTTCGCGGCTCTTTTCGATTCTTTCTTCAAGCTCCTGCTTTTTCTTTTCTCTGGCTTCTTTGGCCTCTTCTTTCATACCATCCTCGGCCGTATCTTTATACTGATAGGCTCGGGTCTCGAAATCATTAACGTATCCCATGGCCCGTTCCATTGTGCCAGTATCGCCTCTGCGGCGGGCTTCCTTAAATACTCTCATCGGAACATTTGTCATATTCATATTGGTACGTGCGCCGATAAGACCTTCCATTGTCTTGGTATGCATATAGTACCTCCCTTTTTTATATTTGTAAAATGCTTTGGCGTAAAGCGAGAGTATCATGTACTTGCTCTAAACTTTGTTTCGACAAAGCCGAAAAGGGAAATTAGCTATATGTATTATATAGACAGTTTGAGGTAATATACGGCGGTGCAGGATTGTTACTGCTTAGATTATTTAGATCATTCAGATCATATCACGTATTTGGAACATGACATTGGATCAATGTCCCGCATTCTTAAGTTACGTAAGAGCACAGGGCAGCAAGACGGAGACGCAAAAGACATGATCCTTTACATCTATATTCATTGTACCGTCATATTTTGCAGTTGTATCTTTCACATTTCTCAGACCGATACCGCATGTGCTGCTTGTTTGCACTGCTTTTGATGTGAAAGCCGTGCTGTTGACAATTTCCAGCAGAAAGCAACGTTTGATCATATGAGCCTGGATCCGGATAAAGCGATTATCTTGAAGAGGCATTATCTGACATGCATTCAGGGCGTTATCCAGCAGGTTGCCGAAGATTACGCATAGATCAAAATCGTCAATAGGGCATTCGGGAGGGATATGCACATCGCATTCCCAGTGAATCTGTGCCTGTGCCGCCTGATTGTGTTTATAGTAGAGTATGGCATCCACGATGCCTTTTCCGGTCATGTCATCAGAGCAGTCGAATCCGCCGGTATCGGCCATTCTATGCAGATAATCAGACAGCTGCTCCCATTCGTGGTTGTCGATAAGCTGCTGCAGACCGATGATATGGTTTTTCATGTCATGGCGGAGCCGTTCCAGACTGCGGTATTGTTCTTCCAACATTTGATACAAGGCGACTTGTGAGTGATATTGTTCTTTTTGCCGCTGTTCGGTATCGATCCGATCCATGCCAAATATATAGAAACCGGCGCTACACATGCAAATGACTGACAAGACACAGATTCCGGCCTGACTGAAAAGTTCGTTATAGTACAGATTCAGATGATCGCCGCCACGCAGTAATATGCCGTGTTCGGCCATAAAAGCAATAAAATCCCACATAAGCACCATACCAAATAATGGAACGGACAACATAACATACCAGCGGGACAGCCGGTCAGCGAAGAAACCTGTCATACGTTTTGCAAGAAAATCTATCGCTCCTATGGTACAAGCGGAGTTAATGCAGCATACCAGATGTCCCAACCAGTAAGAAAGAAGTATGGTATATTCTATATGTGCTGAATGCAGAATGAACAGAATCAGGCAGCACAGAAAGGATTCGATAAAGTTTGTCAACAGTGTAATCGTAGTGAGCAGGAAAACTGCGGCCAGTATTTTCTGCGCAGTTTTACCCTGATATAGTCGAAGAATGCAGAAAACCAGCAGGCACTGCCAGACCAGAGGCAGTACCGTCAGGTAAGATGGTGTAGAATAGCACAGAAGAATCCAGTCTTGCAAAGACAGACGGGAAATCTCAACAGTCGGGCTGTGGAGAATGGCAGCCTGCCGTAGTCCGATTGCGATGGATGGGATTGCCGCCAGTAGAACAAGGAAAACATTTCTGGGCTGCTTTATGCAGGCAAAATGGTTTGTACAGAAACGATGTATTGCCCATGTATAACCTGCGCTGCATAGCAGGGCGAGGGATGATTCAAGATATAGTAGCATTTGTGGTGTCATGATGTTGTGATTCCTCCGCTTCTTCGCATATACTCAAGGATTGCGGCGCAGAAGTCTTCATATCTGCGCTTGGCAATCATAATCGTCTCGCCGTTGTCGAGAGTGACTTCTGATTTATTGTAGAGTTCCACGTATTTTAAATTGATCAGATAACTTTTGTGACACCTGAAAAAGTCTTTACCGGACAGTGCGGCCTCCAAAGCGCTGATCTGCCCATACCATGAGAAGGTGGGATTTTTGCCGTGAGTTTCGATGAGTCTTCCTCGTATTTCAAAATATCTGATTTCATTTAGAAAAAGTTTTCTGGTCTGTCGGTCTTTGGAAACAATAATAAAGTCCTCGGAGTGCCGACCGATTCTTGTTATGCATCTTTGGAGCGTCGTACGAAGCTTATGGTCGCTGACGGGCTTGACGAGATAGTCAGCTGCTTCCACGGCAAAAGAGTCGAAGACATACTGTCTGCTGGAAGAAACAAAAATCAGAAGCTTATCGGAAAAATTCCGGCGAAGTAATTCGGCAGTCTGCATGCCGTCCATACCGCACATAATAATATCAAGGAAAATTATGTCGAATTCCTCAGGGGCTTGTAATAGCTGCCTGCCGCTGTTATATTGTTTTATTATGCATGGGATATTTGGTTCGGCCAGTATTGTTTGGATTTGTCTGCTAAGATGAAGAGCATCCCGCATTTCATCGTCACAGACTGCAATCATGAGCATCCGCGGCACCTGCTTTCTTTTTTTGATTTTGGGAGTATTTTTATTTTGAGATTACTGCGCTTAAGTTAAAATATACGGTAATAGTATAGGAGCATATAACTTGTATTATATATCGGTTGATGGAAGAAGAAGGTTGATTTGGTGTTATGAGCGGGCAGTTTTATGCAATGTGCGGATGGACATGGGAGCGCGTTGGAGTTTTTTGAGAATTCCTTGAGATTTGAGGAGTATAATATTTGAGATATATTGAGAGGTATATGGTGAGGTGGATATGAGACAGAAATTATTGATCGTGGATGATGAGCCGGGTATTGTGGATATGATGAAAAGATATTTTGAACCGTACTATGATGTGTTGACGGCTTACAGCGGAAGGGAAGCGCTTGGCAAAGTGGTGGGGAATCCGGATTTGATTCTGCTTGACATTAATATGCCGGAGATGGACGGGCTTACGGTATGTCAGAGAATCAGGGAGTATGTGACTTGTCCGATTCTTTTTTTGACAGCGAGGGTGGAGTCTGAGGATAAGATCATCGGATTTCAGGCAGGGGCGGATGATTATATTGTGAAGCCTTTTGACTTAGATGAGCTGGCAGCGCGGGTGGCGGCGCATTTGCGGCGGGAGAAGCGCCGGCAGGAGAATGGGAACGTTCGTTTTTTTGGTGAATTGGCAATTGATTACTTAGGGCGTTCGGTCAAGGTTGGCGGGGAAGAACTTTTTCTGTCAAGAAAAGAGTTTGATATCGTAGAGCTGCTTTCTTTAAATGCAGGACAGGTGTTTGACAGAGAAAGGATTTACGAGCGGGTGTGGGGTATCGACGGCGACGGAAACAGCGATACGGTCATGGAGCATATTCGGAAGATTCGTGCGAAGCTGGCAAGGTATACGATGCACAGCTATATTGATACGGTCTGGGGGTGCGGGTACAAATGGAATGGGTGAAGAATATGGGGTTAAAGAAATCTTTTTTCCTGCTGTCGGTGTTTAGTATGGTGGCGGCGCTATTGGTGATTGGTATGGTTTTTCTGATCAGTAATAAAATCACGGAGGACTATCCGACAGGCGGTATTGTATATATGCCTGATGGTATCGTGAGGGAATTGGAGCAACCTACAAGAGAACAGATGCTGGTCTTGGAGATAACAGGGTGGATTGAAGTTTTTTCGTGTGTTCTTGTTCCGGTGGGCTGCGTAGGGATTGCAAGTCTTTTATTCTATCGTTATAAATTAAAAAATCCGATTGCGGTTCTTCAGATGGGGACGGAGCGCATTAGGGAGCATGACCTTGATTTTGAGATCCCGGAGGTATCGGGAGATGAATTGGGGCAGGTCTGTGCCGCTTTTGAGACGATGCGAGCGGAACTGTTGCAGACCAATCAGGAGCTGTGGCGGCAGGCGGAGGAGCGCAAGCGGCTGAATACGGCATTTTCTCATGATCTGCGAAATCCTGTTACGGTGTTGAAGGGTACGGTGAAGCTGCTGCGGCAGGGGACTGCTGATGAACATGCATTAGAGAGGCTGGAAACTTATGTGCTGCGGCTGGAACGGTATGTGGAGGCTATGAGCAGCATACAGCGGTTGGAACAGATGCCGGTGCAGAAGAAAGAAGTGGAATTATGCATTCTGCGGGACGAGGCGGAGGAGACGGCGAGGCTGTTGGCTCCGAATGTGGAGACACAAGTATGTGTGGAAGATATGGTAACACATGGCGACGATGGAGGACCATTATGCGAGTCAGATGCAGAAGAAACTTGCAGTGAGAAGAACGAACAGATTTCAAAAGCGGGGATTTTAGGAGCAGGGATATCAAAAACAGGGATCTCAAGAGAAGGTTCAGCGGGCTTGGTATTGGATCATGGGCTATTTCTCACGGTTGCTGAGAATTTGATCGGGAATGCGGCGAGATATGCACAGAGCAGGATCAACATACAGTTGTTAATCCGAACAGATATGCAATATTTTGATGGTGAAATAGATGAGAAAAGAAATATAGCGGATGAGCAGGAAGTTTTCAAAACAGGGGCGAATAATCAGCAGTTTTTGGTAATGACTGTTATGGATGATGGGTGCGGGTATCCCGCAAAGCTGATCAAGGATGGCCCGAGACCTTTCGGCAGGATGGAGGAAGACGCGTTACATTTCGGCATGGGGTTGTATACCAGTCAGATGTTGTGCGTGAAGCATGGCGGAATGCTTACATTGGAAAATGATAGTATCAATGGGGGAGCGAAGGCGACGGCGGTATTCGAGACAGGTTTTTAAGATACGGCATATTCCGAAATTTTTGTTTGCGAACTTGAATTTTGCAGGGGAATTTCCGGTATCATAAAATATACACAAAATCTTGAGTATTCCTTGAGATTTGCAAAGTACACTCTTTTTATATTGAAGGGTAGCTGTCTTTTCCGTAATATGAGTTGTTATGCGGAGACAGTTATTCCCGCGAGCAACGAACCAAGTGACTGCTTAAAGCCAACCAGTAGTTGGCTTGGGCATATTGGCGACTGCCGCGAGGGGCAAATATAAGGAGAGGATGCATATGAATATCAAAGCAAAAGAGTTATCAAAAATCTATGGCAGCGGCGAAAACAAAATTGTTGCGCTGGACAAGGCGGACATGGAAATACGGTCGGGTGATTTTATTTCCATTATGGGACCGTCAGGCAGCGGCAAGAGTACATTGCTGCATCTTTTATCGGGATTGGATCATCCCACATCGGGAAATCTCACATATGACGAGAAAGATATCTATAAGATGAGCGATAAGGAGTTATCGGCCTTTCGCCGGCAGCGCATTGGATTTATTTTTCAGCAGTTTAATCTGCTGCCTGTACTGACGGCGCAGGAAAATATTGCCATGCCTATGCTTCTGGATGGCAGACAGCCGGATCGGAAGTATTTGGAGGAATTGGCGAAGCTGCTGGGGCTCAGCGAACGTCTGACNCATTTGCCGCATGAATTGTCCGGTGGTCAGCAACAGAGGGTGGCTATTGCCAGAGCACTTATCGCGAAGCCGGACATTATATTTGCGGATGAACCAACGGGGAATCTGGACAGCAAGAGCGGCGGAGAGGTTATGGAAATGTTGGAGAGTATTCGCATGAAGCTGGGAAAGACACTCGTCATTATCACCCATGACAACAGGATCGCACGCAAGGCAGACAGGCAGTTTATGATTATGGACGGCTTGGTTACAGAAATGAGGTGACAAACTATGAAATCATATTTATCTCTTGCATGGAAAGAATTAAAGGCNCAGAAGGTGACTTCTGTCCTGATNTTACTTGCAGTTATATTATCAACCATTGCGACTACTGCCGTAGGGCAGTCCGTCGGGATTTTACAGTCGATGCGTGTTGAACAGGCGGCAGGGNTGAACGGTAACCGCTATGCTACATTTCATCAGTTGACGAAGGAGCAGAGTGATATGCTGCATGAGGATCCACGACTGAAAGATGTGGGAAGCCTCATGACGGTAGGAGTGAAAGAACTGGAAAACAGCAGTTTAAGACTCTTCCTGCGGGAATATTATGGAGATGCANTAAAGGCTTATCCGGAAATCAGCAAAGTCAAAGAAGGGNGTCTNCCGGATGCAGAGGGAGAGGTCGCACTGTCTGAAGATGCGATACACTATTTGGGAATCGAGGGAAAGATCGGGGAGAAGATCACACTTCCGCTTAAATGCAGTCTGCTGATGGATGACCGGCCTGACTATGAATATACGGCGAATTTTATTCTCACGGGAATTCTTGAAAGTAGTTATCTTGGGTATGCCACCGGAATTGTGGATGGTATTGTGGGCGAGGGGACAGCGCAGTCTCTGCTTCCGGAACGGTATTTGCGCTATTCNACGGATTTTAAGACGGTGAACACGAAGGGNTTCCAGTCTGNTGTGGATGANTTGGTACNAAAGCTGGGNATCGTAGAGCGGCAGGTGCAGTACAACTGGGTCTTACTGGATGCGTTAGGAGTGGAGTATAAGGACAAAGAAGGGATGACAGATACGAACATCGGATTTCCTTTTATGATGGCTGCCTGTGTGATGGTNGGTGCACTGATTCTGCTGGCAGCAGGATTAGTNATCTATAATATTTTGAAAGTGGCTGTTACAAAGCGCATACGCGAGTATGGTACACTGCGGGCCNTCGGAGGGGAGGGCAGACAGCTCTATGCATTGGTCACGGTACAGATCATGTTGTTNAGCGTCATAGGGNTNCCGNTNGGAATGNTNNTCGGAGTCCTGTCNGCAAAAGGGATTCTCATAGCGGCNACGGGNCTTCTCAATCCGGATATGTTTATGGCAGATACTACGCAGCAATTGAATGAGATGATTGTAGGAAGCGGTACGGGANGAGCATTGNCTCTGTTGGTAAGTGTGGCGGTCACCCTGCTGTTTGCCGTGTCGGCAGCATATCCTTCAGCCATATATGCGTCCCGCGTTTCTCCTACGGTAGCCATGAGCGGGCAGGCGGTCAAGGTAAAACGTCGTAACCGTAAGGCAAAAAGAATCCGGAATTTTGAGGCTTTCTACGCACGATTGAATTTGAAACGGAACCGTGCCAGAACCACCATCACGATTCTTTCGATCGTAATGAGCATCACGGTCTTCGTGGCACTGCAGAGTTTCAGCGGTCTGTTGGATACAAGCCGGAGCGTACAGGAAATGCACATGGGAGATTATTCCGTGACAAATGAAACGGTGGGAATTTCACCGGAAGAAGTAAGCAAAGTGGAACAGCATGAGTCCGTCACGGAGCTGGCCACCACGAAACTTACCGTCTATGAGTCGGATGAGAACGGTGACATGCCNGTGAAACTGGGTTTTAGTTTGAAACCGGGAGAGACATTTCATATTGCGGCTNTCAATGAGGCGCGGATAGACAGTTATGAACTGCAGGGTGAGCTTACGAANGAGGACAGTGNCGCGATTGCAAGGGGTGAAGCGTGTNTGGTTATGAATCCGATTCCGTTTTCTTTTGAGGGACAGGAGGTGGAGCGCACACAGTTGCAGAAAGGAGATNTGATTGAGGTCAATGGGCAAAAACTCCGCGTGGCAGGTATTACNTATAATCCGGTAAGTNTTAATAATAGCGGTTTTCTTAATGGAGTGCAGGTTATCATCACGGATTCGCTCTATGATGTGCTGACAGGGGATAACAGGTATTCCGAAATATATCCGACGCTTGATGAAAATGCCAATCCGGAAGAGTTTGAGGAATGGCTGGATGAATGGTGCAGNAATAATCCCGGGGCNCACTGGCTGTCCTATCGCCAGTCGGATGCACAGATGGCGGAGAGTTTTGAACAGGTCCGGCTGCTATGCTGGGGGTTGATCTTATTTATTGGGCTGATCGGCATTCTGAATATTATTAATACGGTTTACACGAATATTCATACCCGTGTAAATGAGATTGGGATGCAGAGGGCCATCGGCATGAGTAATGTAAGTCTTTACAAGACATTTCTGTGGGAGGGGGCCTACTACGGGCTGATTGCTTCCGGTATCGGCGCGGTCTGCGGATATATATGCAGTATTTTCGTGGAAGCGGCGGCAAACGACAGTATGCAGCTTAGTGCGGTTCCTGTCGGGCCTATTCTGGAGGCAGCAGTGATATCTGTGGCAGCCTGCCTGATTGCCACGGCGATCCCACTCAGAGGGATCGGCAAACTGAGTATCGTGGAGTCGATCGAGACGGTGGAATAGAGAAAAGTATATTCATAAGTGANAAAAAGGACGGGNAAGAANGTTATNAATCTTACCCGTNCTTTGATATTCGGTTATATACTAATTTGTAGAACCGATTTTCTCGTCATCTACTAAGAAGGAATCGCCGTCTTCCACAATACATACCATGGTCTTACCGGTATTTAACTCGATCTCGTTACCGCTGTCGTCATAGTATCTTGTAGCGCCGTAATCGGAAGTCTTCTTCCAGGTTACATGAATTCCTTTGCCGTTGGTNAAGAACCATCCGTCTCTTGTGGTGTCGTGACACTGGAANGCAAGATAGCCTTTCTGGTCACGAACCTCATAATATGTATTCTGGATCAGGATGTTCTTAAATGCAAGCTGTTTGCCGTTCGCCTTATCTACGTGAGGACCGTCCGCCTCGCCGGATAAATGCTGGAATCTGTCATACAGCCCGGTTTCTGAATTATATATGAAGTAGCAGTTCGTNACCGGATAGGTAGGAGACATGTCCACCTTATTGGCAGTGATGGCGTTGCTGTATTGATCCAATGTATTAGGCTCACCCGANGGAGCAAATTTATAATGCTGCTCATCCGAATAACCGGAACGGTACTCCAGATCATAACCGAGCTTATTGATATCAGCCATAAGACCCTTTGTATCCACATAGGCATTGTCGGTAGAGTTGTTCGTATCATTTGCACGCCAGAAATTGCTGCTGGACAGACCGTCGATGTCTTCCGTGTCTTTTCGGTTGATAACTTCGTCTATGTAGAACGGACCGCCGAAATGGACATANAAAGCATCCCATTCGAATGACCAATACACATAGTAGTCACGGCAGCTTCTGACATTACCTAATCTGTCGAAATTACTCCAGTCCTGAAAAAGCGCCATCAGTCTGGTAATGCTGCCTTCAACGTTGCACTCGTACAGCACGTCCGCCTGAGAGATTCCGTACTGCGCTGCAGTCTTCGTGTTAGGAATCATAACGGTGATCGGTCTTGTATTATTTACTTCTTCTGTTACCCACTCATTTGTAATACGACTGCGGACCATTCCGGCTTCCGGCGGAACATCCTCATCGGTCTCTTCTGGCTCTTCTTCTGGCTCTTCTTCAACTTCCGGTACGACTATGTCATCGATAACTTGTTCAACAACAGGTTCTGCGACCTCTTTTTCTTTTCCACAACCAAACAGAAGAGTAGAAGACAGGGCTACAAGTAAAAGCACTTGTAATCTTTTCATCTCTAATCCTCTCTTTCTTTTATTATAGGGAATAACCCAACTGTTCCTAGTATATCATAAGCAAATGGGAGAGTCACTAGAAAAAAAATGAAAAAATCCACAAAATGTTAAGAAATTATTACAGAAAGTTTGGGAATATGCATAGTCACCTTTTACGGATTATTATTAGTGCTNTATGAGATTANGATTTGCATAATTTTACCATTGGTTGTATGATAAATGATAAGTGAATCTGCTCACGGGAACATAAAAAAGACAGCGGAAGTTTGTGCCTTATGGCGGTAAGCTTGCAGGCTGTGAGAAAGGCATGGTTATAAATTTATGAAAAAGATCATTGTGACAGGCGCGGGCGGACAGTTGGGACGTGCCATCAATTTACAGTATGCGGGTAACACGGAGTATGAACTGATCAATACGGATGTGGGGGAACTGGACATTACCAAGGTAGATAAGGTTATGGAATTTGTGCGGGGCATACAGCCTTATGCAATTATCAACTGCGCNGCGTACACGGCGGTGGAAGCGTGCGAGAATGAGGAGGATCTTGCTTTCCGGATCAATGCCATCGGACCGAGAAATCTTAGCATTGCGGCTACGGAGACGGGAGCGAAGTTGATGCATGTTTCCACGGATTATGTGTTCGACGGCAACGGCGTAAGACCGTACCGGGAGACGGANNCTGTTGGACCNCAGGGAGCATATGGCAGAACCAAGCTTGCAGGAGAAAATTTCGTGAAAGAATTCAGTGACAGGCATTATATTGTGCGTACTGCGTGGCTGTATGGTGACGGCAAGAACTTTGTCAAGACCATGCTTCGTCTGTCAGAGTCGAATGATAAGGTGAGGGTTGTGAAGGATCAGGTAGGGTCACCTACCAGCGNGGCGGAATTGGCAAAAGCGATTNCGTATCTGCTTCCCACGGATAATTACGGACTGTTTCACGGAACCTGTGAAGGGGATTGCAGCTGGGCGCAGTTTACGGAGGAGATTTTTAGAATTGCCGGTAAAGANACGGTGGTGGAGGGCATCACATCGGAAGAGTACGGCGCTGCCGTGAAGAGACCCGCATACTCGATTCTGGAAAACTATATGTTCAAGATGACTACCGATTTCATGTTTGCAGACTGGCACGATGCGATTGCGGAGTATCTGAAACAGTAAGGTTTTAGCTTTACACGGCGGCGTATATATGAGAGAATGTAGCTGGTCAGGCTGTGCTTATGCTGATGTGAAGGATTATGGCAGATGAAATGGCAATAATGTTANGAGACATCGGATATAAACGTAAATANGTTGCAATAGAAAGGAATAAGTTACGATATGCAGAAAATAGCGTTAATTACGGGAATAACGGGGCAGGATGGTTCTTATCTTGCGGAGTTTTTGTTGGAGAAGGGATATGAAGTGCATGGGTTAATTCGCAGGCACAGTATATCCAATACGATGCGGATCGATCATTTGATTCAATCGGATTATCACAAGGTAAAATTCTTCCTGCATTTTGCTGATACGACGGATTCCAGTAATCTTATGCGGCTCATTGCGGAGATTCGTCCGACGGAAGTATATAATCTGGCGGCACAGTCGCATGTAGGCGTGTCCTTTGATGTGCCGGAGTATACGGCGGAAGCGACCGGTGTGAGCACTTTGAAACTGCTTGAAGCAATTCGCGTCAATGGCGGAACGTGCAGATTCTATCAGGCATCTACTTCAGAACTGTTCGGCGGGATTCCGGAGACGGCGCCCCAGAGTGAGAAGACGCCTTTTTACCCGAAGAGNCCTTACGGTGCGGCGAAGCTGTATTCCTACTGGATTACGGTGAACTACAGGGAATCTTATAATATGTATGCCTGCAACGGCATTNTGTTTAANCATGAATCACCGAGGCGCGGAGAGAATTTCGTGACGAGGAAGATCACGCTGGCGATTGCGAATATCATTGCCGGGAAGCAGGAGAAATTGTCTCTGGGTAATATGAATGCGAAGCGTGACTGGGGATTTGCCGGCGATTATGTGAAGGGTATGTGGCTTATGCTNCAGCAGGACAAGGCCGACGATTATGTGCTGGCCACGAATGAGACGCATACGGTCAGAGAATTTGTGGAGGCGGCATTCGGCGAGCTTGGCATTGCAATCCGCTGGGAAGGAAGCGGCGTGAATGAAAAAGGGTATGACGCGGCGAGCGGAAAACTGCTGGTAGATGTGAATCCCGAATTTTACCGGCCGGCGGAAGTGGAATTCCTCTGGGGAAATTGCGAGAAGGCGGAGCGGGAGCTTGGCTGGAAGAGAGAAATAGATTTTAAGCGGCTTGTTGCTATGATGATGGAAGCGGACCTGCAGGAGATCGCGGAGATGAGCTGTGCGGAGTACAAGAGCAATCATAAAGCTGATTAAAGCAGTACGCCAAAGGGTGATAACAGAGCGCCGGGATAACATAAGCACCGGTAAGAGAGAGGCAGACCGTTATGCTGTCAGTAATCATAATATGGACTTACATGNTTTTCACCACATTCCTGATAGGATATGGGATTATGTGTGCGGTGACGCGNTGTGAGCCGTACCGGGTCAGGCATATGGATTCCTATCTGATCTGCGGTCTGGCGGGCGTTACAGTGTATGCGCAATTTTTTAGTTTGTTTGGGCGCGTGGNACTGGCAGCTAACTTGCTGCTGTGCATGGCATGTATAGCAATCGCATGGTGTCTCAGGCGTCAGCTTGGCAGCATGTTGTCGGAAACATGGAATAATATACGGGAAAATCAATTAGGAGAAAGAGGCAAAATGTTAGGCATACTGTTCCTCTTTTTCCTATTTGCATATGGTGCGTCAAGGGGAATTATTCATTATGATACGGGGCTGTATCATGCGCAGAGTATCAGATGGCTGGAGGAATACGGCGTGGTGAAGGGGCTTGGCAATCTGCATTGCCGGCTGGCCTATAACAGTTCCTCGTTTGCCCTGTCGGCTCTGTACAGCATGGCGTTNCTGGGCGGACAGTCCTATCATTGCGCGGCGGGTTTCCTGGCATGGATATTGGCGAAAGTCTGTCTGGAAGTGATTGGTGCCCTGCGGNAGAGAAGACTGCATANCGGTGATTTTGCGAGNGTGATGGGGATTTATTATCTGGTTATCATNTTCGATGAAATGGTATCTCCAGCNTCCGATTATTTCATGGTATTGCTGGCATTTTATATTGTGATCCGTTTTCTGGAACTGGCGGAGTGTGAGGTTAAGGAGATACTGCCTTACGCATTGCTGTGTGTTCTGGGAGTCTTCCTCATGACCGTAAAACTGTCAGCGGCATTGATCTTACTGCTGGTGATCTATCCGGCGTATTACCTGATTCGGGGGAACAGATGGAAAGAAACGGCGGTATATCTGGCGCTGGGGATCGTGACGGCACTGCCTTTTTTTATCAGAAATGTATTGTTGTCGGGTTGGCTTGTCTACCCGTTTACGCAGATCGATCTGTTTCATGTGGCGTGGAAGATTCCGAAGGGTGCGGCAGACTATGACGCGCGGGAGATTCAGGTCTGGGGCAGGGGATATACGGATGTGACNCGGTATGACATTTCCGTGAGAGAATGGCTGCCGGATTGGTTCCGTTCGCTGGCGGGCAGTGATAAGCTGCTGGTGGCGGCAGCGGTGGTGTCGCTTGCCGTATTGTTTGTGTACGGGATTGGGATGCTGTGCGGATGGTGGCGCAGACGCCCGGGGATTCTGATTGTACAAGGGACGGTAGCGGCATCTTTTGTCTTCTGGCTGTTTACGTCTCCTCTGATTCGTTACGGTTGCGTTTATGTGTATCTGATGCCGGCGGTGGTGATCGGCGGGGTATATGATGCGATTCTGACGAGGACGGAGGAAAGCAGCGGGCGGCGAAACGGAGTGAAACTGCATGGTCAAAGCGGAGCGGCTACGTGGGAGAACGGTGCAAATGCNATGAAGAGCGTAGCGGAACCGGTCAGGGTGAAGGTGTTTAGGNTGTGCGGCATGGCAGCGGTAATGTTTCTTTTGATATATAAGTGTGCNGCGCTGGGCAAAGAGATTGTNGTCTCTTACAGAAANGATTATTGGATTGNGCAAAAAGATTATGAGAATTACGAGACGCAGNNATATGAAATAAACGGAGTNACATTCTATTATCCTGTGANCGGNGATCAGGTNGGATATGAGGCNTTNCCGTCNGCACCNGCAAAGACGGATGTNCGNTTTCTGGGAGATGGGATTGAAGATGGATTCGCAGCAGTGGGAGCGTCGGAGGAATAGAAGTAATTGAGGCTGTTTTAGACCATTTCATAAGGCGGTCTGTTTTTGGTNTATAAAAGATTTTGTAATTTAGTATTATGTCCAAATCTGGTGTGGGTGTGAAAAGTACCCCATAATTTAAGTAATAGATTTTGTACACCAAAAACCGCTTGACAATAAATTATAAAATGTCTATACTTGATTTATCAAAGAAATTCTAACAGATGTACATCTCGTACATTCAAGACAGTTTCTGTCAGGTTT
The DNA here is from genome assembly GCA_014804485.1 of Lachnospiraceae bacterium. Classification (GTDB taxonomy): domain Bacteria; phylum Bacillota; class Clostridia; order Lachnospirales; family Lachnospiraceae; genus UBA3282. Next base: position 23,769 of record JAAUZT010000036.1, on the reverse strand, counting down.
TCTCTTTGACATAACTAACAAGGAATACGATTCTTAATCAAGAGTTTGCAGGAAAAGTGAAATTCATATACCAAAACACAAAAGCAATTAATGNCAAGATTTTCATTTGCAGTGTGCAACGCCGGGCATATATGGATAAATTCTGAAAATAATCACAACTTATTGCCCCCGGTATGCTTGAAAGCATTATGATTTGATTNTATACTACAATTACACATAAGAAAGGATCATTGGATGACAAAGAAGAAACAGGATTTAAATCCTGATACTGTANTAAAGAATTACTGGAATGACAACGGGCAGTTTGCCGACTTCTTTAATGCAGTCCTGTTTGACGGCGAGCAGGTGATTTCACCCGATGAANTGGAAGATGTTGACACGGAGGAATCTTCTGTTCTGGAACATAGGGAATATGTTGAGAGCATTAAGGCATCCAGAGACAGTATAAAAATATGTAAAAAATCTCTGGCACATGGAGTTGAATTTGTAATGCTCGGCATAGAATCACAAGAACATATTCACTATGCCATGCCTATACGTGTTATGGGTTATGATTATGGTACATACAAAAAACAGTATGACAGCAATGCAAAGAAATACCAAAATGCAGATGGACTGACTGAAAATGAGTATCTGTCAAGAATGAAAAAGTCAGATAGATTTACGCCTGTCATTACTGTTGTTATCTATTACGGCGACTATCCATGGGATGGGGCTACTACCCTTCATGGGATACTGAATATTCCGGGTAAAATGAAACCATTTGTCAATGATTATAAGATGTTTCTTGTGGAAGCAAGACAAAGTGATTTGATACTCCACAACATGACTAATATAGCCTTTTTTGATATGTTGAGGGTAGTTTTGGACAAAAGCATAACAAAGGATGACGCAAAGAAAAAAGTCATAGAATATGCATTAAAGCATAACGTAGACAAAACGGTAGTTATGACTGTGGCAGGAGCTACAAACTGTAAGATTGATTATAATGTATTATTGAAGAAAGGAGATGTTACTATGTGCACTTTATTTGATGAGATTGAAAGAGAAGGAGAAATTAAAGGAGAAATTAAAGGTAAAATTATAGGTGTTCAGGCATTGATTGAAAGTTTACAGGAAATGGAAATCCCATATACTAAAACACAAGATCAGTTAATGGTGAAATTTTCATTATCAGAGGATACCGCTCAGGAATATATGGATAAGTTCTGGAAATAAACATAACCTACCGCCCCTCAGCCGAGGGGCGAGTGTGCTTTTGGCAAAAGGATTATGATATTATATATTAAGTAAAAGTGAGATAAGCTGCTCGGTGAGCCGGAGATTACGTTTGGACGGTGATAACAGATAGAGATATGTGGTAAAAAAATGCTTTACATAGGGAGCAGAAAACTATAATATTGGAACAAGTACTTTTATGCCATATCGGTATGTCAGAACTAAATTCCATTGGCAGAGGAGATGGAGATATATTCTGCGGGCACTTTGATGTTTAGGAGATTGGAATAAAAATTACAGATACAATGAGAGGGAGAAGAGAGATGAAGAAAACAGAGAGAAGATGGATGTGGAAAAGAGCATTGAGCATGCTGCTGGTGTGTGCGATGCTCTTTACTAGTNCGGATTTGACGGTATTAGCGGTGGAGCCGGGGATGGATGAGATGACCATATCTGGTGCCGGAACGGAGACTGTGTCGGGCGATGAAATGGAGACAATGTTAGTCGGAGAAGATGATGGGGCACATGTTGAAGCGGGAGATAACGCCGCTCCGTCTGTCGGCGTCGAACAGGAGATGTTTTCATTTGAGGCTAAGGATAATATTGGCAGTCTGTTCGTAGACGATATGCAGGAGGCGGTTCAGAATGAACAGGAGGCAATAGTTGAGGAGTATGCAATCTCGGATATACAAGTTTCCGGGGTGACGGCAACTGTCACATTTCATGCAATTGAGGATTGTACCGTAGTGATAAGTGTCTATGAAGAAGNTTCTCAGAAACCTTATGCGTTCGGAAGTGCACCGGCTGCGTCAGCAGGCGGCAAAGTTGAGGTTACAATAGAAACCGGTCAGATGCCGGAATATTTTGAGATGAAAGCGTATCTCGTAGAAGCGGATAGTCTGCGTCCACTCAGTAAAGAATTTCATTCAAGACAGTACACACAGGAAATTCAGTTTGTGGAAAATCTTACGGTGAATGATTTTGACCCGGAGATGGTGGTTAATCTGGATGAGGATGAAACGACAAACTTCCTTGTATTTAGGGAAGGAACTATTCTGGTTAGAGAAAATGTAGATACAAATGTATTAACAGATTATGATAAAACCACCAATACATATTCGTTTAAAAATGCTGATGAGACAATCAAAGGATTAAAAGAAGGGGATATCTTTGTTTATTACGATGTTGAAGACCGGTTGAGGGTTATCAGAGTACAGGGCGTGTATACTGATAATACGTCAGAGCAGAGCAGTTTTAACGATATAACAGAAAGCGAAGAACAGACAGCTGACGAAGAAGGTGCGGAGCCACAGAACCCGGACGAAGAAGATACAGAAGAGCAAACATCAGATGAGGAAGGTACGGAGGCACAGGACCCAGACGAAGAAGATATGGGTGAACAAACGCCAGATGAAGGAAATACGGAGGCGCAGAATCCAGGCGGAGAAGATACGGGCGAAGAAACGCCGGCCGAGGAAGACATGGAAGTGCAGGANCCGAATGAAGAAGACATAGAGNCTCAGAACCCGGATTCAGATGTCTTAAGCGGACAGATGCCGAGTAAAGCAGACTCGGGAAATCGGAATACTGCAGGAGAATCAAAGTGGCGCTTAACTGTTGATGAAAAAATATCGGATATGCAGGATATAGGAAATGGAGAAACAGAGAATCAAGAGGACACTGATTCGGATAATCAGGTCGTTGGAGATGAAGAAACAGATGGTCCGGGGAATAGTGGACAGGAAATAAATGAACAGGAGAGTGATGAACAGGAAGCAGACGGACAGAATGTTCAGGAATCGACTGTAAAAATAAAAAAAGCGCAGACGACGGGCGAGGAAAACTCAGAGGACTATTCAGAGATAATTACGAAAGTAGAAGCGGCTAATATTGAAAATAGTGAATATCTGGGCGAGAAGATAAAAGATGAATCTGATTACATAGATAAATTTTGTAAGGTACGGAAAATCGAAGTAAAGATAAATAATGCAAGTATACCGCAAGTATTGCTCGGGGGAGGCCAATCAGATTTTAAAGCAGAGGGCGTTGATGTCAACGTTAGTGTTTTACATAAAGGGCGTGATAAACAGGATGGGGAAGATTATGAATATGATACTTGGAGCTTAAGTTTAGGGGCGGGGATGGACAATGTCGGATTTTCGATAGATGCCGATGTATCGTTTGCCTTTGAGACAGATATTAAATATTACTATTATGATCCAATATGGTGGGCAAACCTTCCATTTATGAAAGAGGAGATACACTATACGACCTGCTCTTTGATGTTGGATACAAGGTTAAGCGGAAAGGTTAGCGCTAAGGTGGATGTAGCAATTCCACTTACCGAAAAATTGGAGGTAGATGCAAAGTTTCTGAAGTTTAAATGTTATCCGGAACTTGTAATAGGCGGAGAGGCAACATTAACAGTAAAGGGATTTCGGGTTAAGCGGAATTATATGATAGTTGCAGGAACAGCAGCTCCTCCGGTGGTTCCCGGTTTGTATCAAGGTGAAACGAAAATAGAGGGTCCAAGCGACCTTGCGCTGGAGGCAACGTTCTATATTGGGGTTGTGTTTACACCGAATGCGAAGCTGGGAATAAAATTAGCGGATGACCAGAATAATGAGGGCGAGGAAAATAAAGGCGAGGAAAATAAGGGCGAGGAAAATAAAGGCGAGGAAAATAAAGGCGAGGAAAACAAGGGAGAGGAAAATAAAGAGGGAGAAAGCAAAGGAAAAAGTGCTGAGACAGAAAGCGATAATGATGAAAATGAAGCCTTTTTAACAATGTTCGAACTTGGAATGTCAATAGGGGCGAAGATTAACTTAAATGTATCTCGGGATTTTACCGGGAATTCTCATTCTGCTTGTCAGGGAAAATGTGAGTCAATAAATCTGGAACTTGAAACACCATTTTCTTTAACGCTGACACTTTTCGGACATGATATTATAGAAAATGTATTGAAGAAGTGGTTTCCGAATCTGAATGAACCAATACCATCTACGCCACTGTTTGAAGCGCATAATTGTCAAGTGCATGGCGGATTTAAAAGGGATAAATGTCCCTATATAGGAAGTAAAACGCAAGGTATCAAGGTTGAAGTACATGATAGAACAAAGAACAACTTCGTAGAGGGAGCAACAGTTATAAGCAGTTTGGGTGNGAGCCGAGAAAAGACGGACTCTAAAGGACGCACCAATCTGGAGATTAATAAGGGAAGCCAGAATATCTATATAGAAAAGGATGGAATAACATATTCACAGGCTGTGCAAATACCTGAAGACGTAGAGGATGGTGTTGGTGTCTTAAATATCACAATTGATCCGGAGAATCCCTTGGTTGATTCAACGGCTGCAAAGAATGTATATATAGCATATTATAATCATAACGGCGAGCGGTATGTATGTTATGCAGCGATTACACAGGATGGCAGTTTGTACATGTGGGGAGGCAATGNAGAAGGACAGCTTGGCGATGNAACAAGAGAACCACAGGATAAACCAATCAAGGTACCGTTGTNGGAGGGCGTGGAGAAGTTCCAATTCAGCCCGGATGGTCTGACGTGTGCTGCCATTACNAAAAAGAAGGAGNTATATTTGTGGGGGTATAATGGAAGTGGAATAGTTGGCGTTGACAATGANANAGNTTTTTNNNNTATCTCCCTTTCAAGTTTTACAAAATGAGAAAGTGGAAAAGTTTATTTTCAGTCCGAATAATAATAATAGTGCGGCTATCACAGTTGACGGAAAATTGTATATGTGGGGTAGGAACGATTATCATCAAGTTGATGACAGCGCTGTTAGTATAATACGAGCGCCTAAATNTGTAATGAATAATGTGGCGGAACTTGTTATGGAAAATGATACGTGCGCGGCGGTTACTACTGAAAAAAATGGAAGTAAATTATATTTATGGGGTAATAATGTTGACGGAATAGCGGGACAGGATCCGGACGAAGAGCTTAAGGTATTACCTTCCAATGCTTATAGTGAAATCTCATTAGCTTATGTAGAACAGATGTCGATACAAAGTGATTTCAGAGGGAAGACGACAGGGTCAGCACTTCTTAAAGATGGTTCGTTAATAATGTGGGGGAGTGGTTATAGTGAAGAGATTACCGTACAGGAAGAGGATGGAAAGGTAAATAGCTATTGGATACCGTATAAACAGATCATGGGCTTTGAAAATAAAATAAAGAAAAGTTATATGGATGTTTCAACAAACCGTGCTGCTGCAATTACAGCGGATGGAAGCCTATACATGTGGAATGATATTTCGGATACTGCTGGAGATTTAAAGGATCATNAGACTATAATTACCACATATAAAGTAAAAGGGCTCAAGGATGTAGAGGAGTTCTATATGAACAGCGGTTCTTATGCTGCTATAACAAAGAATCATCAGCTATATATGTGGGGGAGGAATAGTGGCTATCAACTGGGAAATGGAACGACAAATAATGTTATGGAACCTACTATGGTTTTAGAAGGCAAGGAAGTGCTCTCCTTTGAAATGCTTTATGATGGAAATCTGAGCGTGGCTCTTGTTAAGAATGAAGATACTAAGGATTTATATATATGGGGGAGTTACACAGGTAGAGGGACCAGTAGCGGTGGTTCTTTTGATCCTATGACATATGATGCCAAACCGCAGTTGAAGCTTAGTGATGTAGAAAGATTTATACCGTATCCGGATACGCCGGCAAGTGGTGCAGGCACGATCTCGAGTTCAGAAGCAAATTTTGCAGCAATTAAGTCGGATGGAAGTCTGTATGAATGGATGGGTAGCAAAGAGGCGAAGCTAAGAACAGGCATTAAGGAAGCGGCAGATGTCAACAGTGTTGTTCGTAATGCAGGAACATCTGCTCAACCGGTTTATTCGCATTATAGAATTGGCCGGGGACAAGATGGAAATTTATATACTTGGGNNAATAACAGTNCGGCTGCTAAGAAGGAATATCTTTTCGGATCAAAATNTATTTTCATCGACCCGGCAAGNGCAGCNTCAGAATATTCCCTCACGGACATCACAGAAGANATGNCNGTNCAATCANTCGGAACNGAAGAAGCGCTTATATCAACCTACGCAGAAGCAACATCTCAGCAGACNGCCGATTTTACGAACTTACTGCCGAATGAGTTATACAATATCTATGCCATGAAGTCCAGAGAGGCGGAAGATTGTCTTGCGTCCGATAACCTGCTTTATATCGGACAGTCAACTTCTGANGGCGACGGTAATCTGAATGTAACATTTGAGATGAAAGAAGCTTATGCGGCACCGGCAATATTCTGTGTNGGATTTAAGCGGACAGACTTGGCGGNGGCAGAAATAACGATTNCGGATATCGTCTATGACGGTAACAGGCACATTCCGGAGGTGACAGTTACCTATAACGGACAGGTGCTCAAACGAGGANTTGATTATAAAGCCTATCTGGATGCCTACGTAGAAGAAGTCGGTGAATATGAACTGACCATCAAAGGAATCGGACTTTACTGCGGGGAAAGAAAGGCAANTTTCCATGTNATAGAGGGTAATGCTCCCGGCGAAGATGACGATCCCGACAACCCGTCTCCCGATCCGGTATACGGTGAAGTCCTCAAGGAAGACGTCCCGGCGGACGGTAACATTCCGGAAGGATTATGGATCGCGGGCGTTTCCGAAGCGGGCTATGACTATACCGGCAGGGCAATCAAACCGGAAGTGCGTGTGTATGACCACAAGAAGCGTCTTGCGGAGAAGACTGATTACANGATCGCCTATAAGAACAATACCAAGGCATACGGATANACNTCCGATGATCAGGCATTTGAGGCGAAGAAAGCGCCTACCATCACGGTGACGGGTAAGGGCAACTATACCGGGAAAGAAACGCAGACATTCCGAATCCTGCCGTTGGATATNAGTGTAAAAGCGAATGCCNCTGACNGTACNGGTACGGAAGCAGATTCGGTACAGACGGACGACAATGTTTTTGCGGCGGACAANATGACGATCACTGCCAATAAGAAGAATCAGAAACCTGTTCCNGCACTTATGTGGAACGATAAGAAGTTAAAGAATAACACAGATTATACCATTACATATTATGACAGCACGGGTGTAAAGAAGCTGGATTATGTAAAAGAAGCTGGGAATTATTATATCGAACTTATAGGAAAAGGGAATTTCACGGGCACGAGAAGAGTCAATCTGACAGTGATCGGTCAGTCCGATCAGTTGAAGCTGATGAGCAAAATGACCGTGGCGAAGATTCCGAACCAGTCCTATACGGGCAGTGCCATAGAACCGGCGCTTACAGTGAAGGATGGGAAAACCACATTAAATAAAGATGAGCACTATACGGTAAGCTACAGCCGCAATACNGAGATAGGAACAGCCTATGCCGTTGTGACGGGAATAGAGGAGAAAGGCTACAGTGGAACGAAACGCGTCAGCTTCAAGATAACAGGCGGTTCNGTCAGCAAGGCAACAGTCACAGGACTGNCAGGACAGACTTTNGTATACGGNGGCGTNAACANGGAACCGGAGCTGACAGTATCAGTGAAGGTTGCCGGTGTTGAGAAGACTCTGGAGAAAGGAACNAACTATAAGGTTACATGGCAGAAGAACCGTGACGCAGGTACCGCAACGGCAATNATTACCGGTGTGGGCGGTTATACGGGGACTNTGAAGAAGACCTTTAAGATTCAGGCATTTGATATTGCTGCCAATGCCGACGGCAGATTTACGGCGGTGCTGANGCAGGACGAAGTACCTTATGCGAAAGGCGGAACGAAACCCGAAGTGGCAGTCACTTTCCTCAGGGATAACGGCACTACGCAGAAACTGCAGGAAGGTAAGGACTATACGTTGTCGTATAAGAACCACACGACGCTGAATGACGGCAGCAGGGCGGATAAGCTTCCGACAGTCACCATTAAGGGTAAAGGCAATTTCAAAGGCACATATGGCACGAAACTGACTTATAAGATCACGACACAGGATCTTGNCAGCCTGACATTAACAGCTGCAGACAAGACCTATCAGAATAAGAAAAATATTTTTGCGACCAAAGTGACAATTACCGACTTAAACGGCAAGGTTTTAAAAGCGGGAACAGATTATGAGAAAGTCTTTACCTATGCCTATAAGAATGAGACGACNCTGNANNACGAGACAGTCCGTGCAGCGGGAGCNGCCGTGGATAAGAATGATATCATTCCTGCCGGAACCGTGCTGGAAGTAAGGGTCAGTGCGAAAGGCAGCTATACGGGAACGAAAACAGGCGAGTACCGCATTGCGCAGGCAAGCATTGCGTCCGCATCGGTATCNATCCCGAANCAGACTTATACAGGGCAGGCNATCACNCCGGATAAGGATCAGATCACAGTCAAGATCAAGGGAAAACCNGTAGATGCGAGCCAGTATGANATCGTTCCGGGNAGCTATAANAANAACGTCAAGAANGGANCGGCGAGCGTGACCATCAGAGGCGNGGGCAATTACGGCGGAACTAAGACCGTGAAATTTACGATCCGTGCGAAAGGATTCCTGTGGTGGTGGAGATAATACATAAAAAGTGTTATAGCAATATTGAAAAGGCGCCTAACTTTGNNCGGAGCGGTTGCCTAACGATTCCTCTGGAAAAATCCTACAGGAATTGTTATACTGACTATGAAGTTAGGCTATGCAAGATATAGAAATGAGGATCGACATGAATAAAACAGACAAAATCTATGTAGCAGGACACAGAGGACTGGTAGGCAGCGCTATTGTGCGGAATTTAAAAGCAAAGGGNTATACTAACGTGATCGGCAGAACCCATAAGGAACTGGATCTGACGAACCAGCAGGCGGTCATANAATTTTTTGAAGAACAGAGACCTGACGTGGTGGTACTGGCAGCGGCGAAAGTGGGCGGTATCAATGCCAANAATACGACACCGGCAGAGTTTGCCTATGAGAATATGCAGATTCAATGCAATGTGATCAAATGCTGTCATGACTATCAGGTAAAGAAGTTATTATTTCTCGGAAGTACTTGCATCTATCCGCGTATGGCACCGCAGCCGATTCCGGAAGATGCGTTGTTGACAGGGCCGCTGGAGGAGACGAACGAGGCGTATGCGATTGCTAAGATTGCCGGTCTGGAGATGTGCAAATTCTTCAAGAGACAGTACGGAGACGATTTTATAAGCTGTATGCCGACGAATCTGTACGGACCCTATGACAATTACGATCTGGAGGGATCACATGTCATGCCGGCCATGATTCGTAAGTTCCATGAGGCCAAGGTAAACGGNGCNCCTACGGTGGAATTATGGGGAACCGGCACACCGCTTAGGGAGTTTCTGTATGTGGATGATATGGCGGATGCATGCGTGTTCTTACTGGAAAATTACAGTGGGGAGCAGCATGTGAATATCGGTACTGGTAANGAAGTTACGATCAAAGAACTGGCAGAGACNGTNCAAAAAGCNGTGGGTTATCAGGGNGAGATCGTTTGGAATAANGACATGCCNGACGGTACGCCGCGCAAACTGACGGATGTGACGAAGCTCCACGGATTGGGTTGGAATCATAAGGTTGAATTGGAAGAGGGCGTGCAGCTTGCTTATCAGTGGTTCAGGGAGAATGTAGATTCCGCCAGAATGTAAGACAGTGCGTAGGCGATAACTTACAATTTACATAATGCATATTTTTTGCTATTATGTAAATGCGTAATAAAACTACACGTTTAATATATTACGCAAAGGAGTAAAAAAGGGAATGTTACAAGAAAATGTTTTGTCCAGACAAGAACTGGAACAGGCAATCTCCGGTTTCATGTTGGAGTTGGGTGTACCTGCACACCTACGGGGCTATCAATACTTAAGGAGCGCCGTGGAGATGTGCACGGAAGACATGGAACTAGTAGGCAGTGTTACGAAACTGCTGTATCCGGATCTGGCGAAGATGTATCGCACAACAGACCAGAAGATTGAACGGGCGATCAGAAATGCGATCGAAGTGTCCTGGGAGAGAGGAAACAGCGATTTGTTCGAGCGGTTATTCGGTTACTGCAATTCGAACGATTACAGCAGACCTACAAACAGTGAGTATATTGCGACAGTGGCGGACTATATTCGTCTGACATACGGACTGATATAGCTGCCGGAACGGGGAAGAGATACGTCTCTTCCTTTTTTCGTCTATGTATGCTAAAATAAACGGAGACCTGACTGTCGGCGCCGAGGGGTGTGCCCGGGCGGATATAAACCGACGCAGGCGGATATCAATNGATGAAAGGCACGGTAATTTGCATGAAATTGCTCAGTGTTGTAGTACCCTGCTATAANGAAGAAGAGAATATCAGGGACTTCTATGATGAATTGTTCCGGAACGCTCCTTTTTTCAAGGAAAAGGAACTCGAGGTGGAACTGCTCTATATAGATGACGGATCTAAGGATCGGACGGTAGAAGAGGTTAAGAAGCTGTGCAGAGAAGATGCGCGTGTNCATCTNCGGTCTTTATCCAGAAANTTCGGAAANGAAGCGGCGATCTANGCAGGANTNCAGAAATCTAAAGGAGATTATGTGGTGCTGATGGACGTCGATCTGCAGGATCCGCCNTCGCTTTTGCCGGANATGTACGGCTATATCGAGCAGGGNTATGACTCNGTGGCTACGAGGCGTGTNACGAGGAAGGGAGANCCGCCGGTGCGTTCTTTTTTTGCGAGGATGTTCTACCGGATTATGAATAAGATTTCCANNACGGAGATCGTGGANGGAGCCAGAGATTACAGATTAATGTCGCGGCAGGTGGTGGATGCGATCCTNGCCATGACNGANTATAACCGATTTACCAAGGGTATTTTCGGCTGGGTAGGCTATGAAACAAANTGGNTGGAATATGAGAATATCGAGCGCAGGAAGGGTGAGACGAAATGGTCCTTCTGGAAGCTGTTTGCNTATTCGTTAGAGGGAATCACTGCGTTTTCCACGNTGCCGCTTACAATTGCGGCGNTGATCGGCGCGCTGTTCTGCCTGCTGGCATTTGTCATGATTATTATTATCATTGTGAAGACGNTGATCTTCGGTGATCCGACTTCGGGATGGCCGTCNCTTGTATGTATCATTATGATGGTCAGCGGAGTGCANCTGTTTTGCCTCGGAATCGTGGGGCAATACTTATCGAAGACATACATGGAAGTGAAGAAGAGACCTATTTATCTTGTCAAAGAGGATATTTAAATGAACGGACTGGTCAGCATTATCGTACCGATCTATCGGGCCGAATCCTATATCGCCGATACGATTGCGATGGTAGTAAGACAGACATATACGGATTGGGAACTGTTGTTGATCGATGACTGTTCACCTGACGGCAGCGCGCAGGNGGTTCGCGACACGCTGAGAGAGCACAAGTGGAGTCTNCGGTCTTCAGTGCAGCAGNATGATAAGGAAACGGAACCGGAAAAAGTGCGTTCCGTAGGGAATGAAGGTATCCGTACAGTTGAGGAATACACTGATGACAGAGGGCGGCGGATCCTGTTGATCAGTAAAGAACACAACGAGGGAGCAGCCGCNGCGCGTAATACCGGACTGGATATGGCAGACGGCAGGTATATTGCTTTTCTGGATGCGGATGACGTATGGTTCCCGGAGAAATTGGAGAAGGAACTGCTGTTTATGAAGGACAGGCAGGCGGGATTCGTGTTCACGGCGTATGAGTTCGGTGATGAGCAGGCGAATCCTACNGGGAAAGTGGTGCATGTTCCCGCACAGCTGCGTTACGGACAGGCGTTGTCGCGGACAGTGATATTTACGACGACAGTATTATTGGATCGGGAAAGCATTCCGGACAAGCTGATACGCATGCCNGGTATNGAGAGCGAGGACACGGCGACATGGTGGCAGATCCTGAGGGCGGGCAATACAGCCTACGGTCTGGACGAGGTGCTGGCCATATACCGCAGACCGGCTAAGTCGTTGTCTTCCAATAAATTGACGGCGATCAGACGGATCTGGAACCTGTATCGCAGGCAGGAAAAGCTGTCCGTGATCACGAGTGTGCGCTGTTTTATTCCGTGGGCATATCGGGCGTGCATGCGGCGTCTGTAGAATTACAGTTAGATGAATCGGTACGAATTAGTAACTGTTCAGAATAGGGTTCTGAACAATTACACGAATTATTTGAATGAGGTATGGGCATGAAACGTGTCGAATCTTTGAAAAGACTTATTATATTGCAGTTATCCTTTATCGGATTACTGATTCATACGGCGGTCTATGCCTATTTCTGGTTTCAGGATTATTATCCGTATCTGCTTTATCACGGTAAGGCGAAGTTCTTCCGCAACGGGCATCTTCTCATTATACTGATCTATTTCGTGCTACTGTTTTTCTTCGCCAACATGTACGGTGTGCTGAAGATCGGTTATCTGAAAGCAACGGATGTTTTTATCTCAGAAGTTTTTGCACTTCTGTTTGTCAATGTGATCTCTTATTTTCAGATTTCCCTGATGGCGAACTGGGTGGTACCGGTGCGTCCGATTGCCGGGACGATGCTGATACAGAGCATTTTTTCCATTGTGTGGGTGTTCGTGTGTGATACGTGTTATTATAAAGTGTTTCCGCCCAGAGAAATCCTGATCATTCATGGAGAAAGGCCGATAGATGACATTGTGGCCAAGTTTGAGTCGCGTAAAGAGAAGTACAAGATCGCAAGGAGCATGAATATTTCGGAAGGTATGGAGGCCGTAAAGAAAGAGATTACGGAAGAGTATGGTGCGGTGGTACTGTGGGATATTCCCGTCAGTGACAGGAATTATCTGCTGAAATATTGTTACAGTAAGTCTATTCGTGTCTATATGATGCCGAAGATATCAGACGTTTTGGTAAAAGGGGCGGATCAGCTCCATCTGTTTGACACGCCCGTCTATCTGACGAGAGAGTATTCTCTTAAGGTGGAGCAGCGTCTGGCCAAGAGGATGATTGATCTGATCTGCGCGTTGCTTCTGTTAGTGATTGCGTCCCCGTTTATGCTGATTACGGCGATTGCGATCAAGGTATATGACGGCGGTCCGGTTTTGTATAAACAGGTTCGCTGCACGATCGGGCGCAGGGAATTCTATATCCTGAAGTTTCGGAGTATGAAAGTGGATGCCGAGAAAGACGGTGTGGCGAGGCTGGCATCTAAGAACGATTCGCGCATCACACCGATCGGCAGGTTTATCCGTACAACAAGGATCGACGAATTGCCGCAGCTCCTCAACATTCTGAAAGGGGACATGTCTTTTATCGGACCCAGACCGGAGCGGCCGGAGATCATAGATCAGTATATGGAGGAGATGCCTGAATTTGCTTTCCGCATGAAAGTGAAGGCCGGGCTCGCGGGGTATGCGCAGGTGTATGGCAAGTATAATACAACGCCTTACGATAAATTAAAGCTGGATCTGACTTATATTGAACAGTATTCGGTATGGCTGGATCTGAAACTTATGCTTCTGACACTTAAGATTCTCATTAAGCCGGAGAGCACGGAGGGAGTAGAAAATACGCAGACTACAGCCATGAAAAGGAAGTGAGCGGACGCCCGGACAGAAGTTGATTTCTACGTCACCGCGCTTTCGCTCCGTAAAAAACGTAACAGATGCTAAGCTCGAAACTTTTAACCTCGCTAAGCACTGACGTTTTTTTAGGGGTTCCTTAAGAAATCAACTTCTGCCCGGGCTGAGTGCTGGAGGAATTGAGAACTACGAACAGCGGGAAAGGTCTGGATATATGCGGGAAATTAAGTATGCCGATGCGGGCATGGATATGAAAAAACTGGGGCTTTGCTTTATGCGTAAATGCTGGCTGGTGATCGTGGCGGCGGTAGCCGGTGCGGTGATTGGCGGCGGGGTGTATACGTTTACGGCGATCGTACCGGAGGCGGAGCGGGAATATCGGGCGATGTCCAAGGTGTATTTGGATTTTGAAGTGGATGAGACGGGAGAGGTCTATCAGCAGTATAACGGTTATACGTGGAATGACCTCATGGCGACGAATCCGATTCTGGATGTTACGATGAAATATCTGCCGGAGGACTACAGCAGAGAAGAGGTTATGGCGGCAACGAAGGCTGAGATTCTGTCAGATCTGCGGCTTCTTACAATCACGATTACAACACACGATGCGGAGAGATGTAATGCGATCCTGAAGGCAACGGGACAGTCATTGACGGAGCTTGGGAATACGGCGAAAGAATTCCGGCAGATCAGCGTGATTCAGACAACGGCGGCGGAATTGGTGACGGCGGATGACAGAACCGTGCAGGCGGTGATTGCAGGGACAGTGGTGGCGATGGTGCTGATGCTGCTTGGCATGATGTTTTATTATGTGCTGGATGACCGCATCATGGCCGCAAGCGATCTGAAACAAGTGACAGATGTACCGTTTGTCGGTTATGCCGGAGCTGACGGGAGATTTGGTGCAGATTATGAGGAGAATCTGAATTATCTGCGAAAGAAGATGAAGGATCTTTGCATACTTACCGTGACACAGGGACATTTTTCAGAACCGAAAGAGCAGCATAAGAAGGAGCTGTTCGTGGATTGGAAAATGGGAATTACCGATGAACAATGGAACAGGCTGTGTGCGGCCGAGGGCGTAGTGCTCGTGGCTGATTACGGGAGAGTGCATACGGCATATCTTGGCTATGTGATGGAGCAGATACAGCTTAGAGAGTGTCGTATTGCAGGGATAGCGATCGGCGGCGCGGATGAGAAGTTCCTGCGCAGATACTATGGGCATGCGTTCGGACGTGCAGACAAGACGTAGACAGGACAGGGCGCTGCCCGGAAATGAGGCAGACTATGAAAATACAGTTGTTGGTATCGGCGGTGAATCAGGATATTTCCGCGCTGGTCAAACAAATGCATATACAGACCGATGCGGTGATCGTGAACCAATGTGACCGTTACGGTTATGAGGAGATTGCCGCCGAAGACAGCAGGATTCAGGTTTTCTCTATGCCGGAGAGAGGTGTGGGGCTGAGCCGCAATACCGCTCTGTTGCATGCGGATGGTGAGATCTGCGTATTCTCGGACGAGGATATTGTACTGTCGGAAGGATATGCCGAGGCGATTCGCAGAGCGTACAGGGAGCTACCGGATGCAGATATGATTCTGGTTAATGTGAAGGTATCACCCGCCAGAAGGACTTATTGGAATGAGGACATCCATCGGATCAACCGCCGCAATTACGGGCGTTATCCGGCGTACAGTATCACGGCGAGACATGCTGCTCTGCTGCGGGCTAATGTACATTATTCTCTGCTTTTCGGCGGCGGTGCCAAGTACAGCAACGGGGAGGACAGTCTTTTTCTGAGAGATTGTCTGAAGGCCGGTTTGAAGATATATTCCCATACAATATGTATCGGGGAAGAAACAGAACGGAAATCCACATGGTTCAGCGGATATCATGAGAAATTTTTCCGGGACAGAGGCGTGCTGTATCATTACCTCTACGGACGACTGGCGCTGCCGCTGGCTTTTCGTTTCCTATGGGTTCACAGAGAAGAAATGTGCCGGGATGTTTCGCTGAAAAAGGCATATGCGTGGATGAAAGCGGGCGTGCGTGAGGCGGGACAAACGACAGGGAAAGGATAACATCGTTCGATGATTCTGTATATTACGGTGGCGGCAGTTACAGTACTGCTTGCGGGCATGGTGAACAGCCGGCCGGTCATACAACCGTATATGACTACGAGACAACAGATGTGTAACCGCGTCTGCCTTCTGTCTGTATTTCTGATCCTGTTTGCGCTGTCGGCGTGCAGGCTGAATGTGGGGAACGATTACGCCAAATACGTGGAGTTCATGCATCTGGTCAACTGTGATTCGTACGTGCCCACGGAGATCGGATTTAATCTGCTTGTAAAATTAATCTACGGCTTATCCGGTTTTGAGAATTATCTGCTTGTCTTTGCGGTGTATGCTTTTGTCACAGTGTTTTTGTTCCTGTCAGCGATGTATGAGCAGAGCGATGATTTTCCGTTGACTTTTTTCCTGTTTATGATGCTGGGGTATTATTTCCAGACATTCAGTACGGTACGCTATTATCTGGCGCTGGCGGTGGCACTCTATTCCATGAAATTTGTGCAGCGCGGGCAATGGGGCAGATTCGTCGTTTTGATTCTGCTCGGATCGGCGTTTCACAAGTCCTTGCTTGTGGTGATTCCGTTATACTATCTGGCATCCAGGGCGTGGAAGAAGTGGCAGCTTGCTATTGCAGCTCTATTCTGTACAACCTTCCTGTTTGCACAGGACTTTTATTTGAAAGTGGTGATTCTGCTCTATCCGACCTATGAGGATACGGAGTATCTGGAGGGCGGAACGAGCTATATCAATATTCTGCGGTGCCTTGCGGTGCTTGTTTTCGCGGGAATTGTGTACTTTATGCAGAAAGACAGTCGTTTTGGGTTCTATTTCTATCTGAATCTGGGAGCGCTCGTGCTGTATGTGTTCTGCTCCTTCCTGCCGATCATATCCCGCATCGGATATTATCTGACAATCAGTCACATACTGTATTTGCCGATGTTGCTTAAGCAGGTGGAAAATGCGAAGTGGCGCAGGCTGTTCCGATTGGGGATTCTGCTGGCGGCGATTTTATATTTTGCCGTATACATGAGCCGGGCGGATCAGGACGGGACGCTGATTCTGCCTTATAAATCTTTCCTATTCCACGATATGGTTAATATTTTATCGGATGTGAATTAATTATGCGGCAAAGCGATACAAAGGGTTGAGAAGTTCAGATAGAATATGGCATAATAAATCTTAAGAGGGTAAAACAGAATATGACTTTCAGCATCATTGTGGTGTGTCTGAATGCAGGGGAGAAGCTGCGGGAGACGATCGACAGCATTCTGCATCAGACATGGCAGGATTATGAGATCATCATAAAGGACGGCGGTTCCACGGAGGAAGTGACACGGAAATATCTGGACGACTATGCGAAGGCATGTGAAGCCGCGCATGGACAGCCGGGAGAGCAATCTGCCGTGAAGCTTCGCGTCTACAGCAGCAAAGACACCGGCATCTATGATGCCATGAATCAGGCAGTGGAGTATGTGTGCGGCGACTATGTCCTTTTTTTAAACTGCGGGGACAGCTTCTATGATATGCATGTGTTGGAGCGGGTCAGCGGGAAGATTCGGGAAGAGGTGCAGAGTCGGGAAACGGGGAGCCGGGAAACTGACAGAGAGAAGGCTATGCGGCCGGAAGCAGTGCGATATATTTTCTACGGCAATATTTATGAACGGTTGACGGGAACACAGGTACAGTCCAATCCGGTGATTGATGATTTCGCCTGTTACCGCAATGTGCCTTGTCATCAGGCGTGCTTTTACGATGCAGCGCTGTTGCGGGAGAAATCGTTCGATACTGCTTACGCAGTACGTGCCGATTACGAACACTTTCTGTGGTGCTATTACAGGGCTCATGCAAAGACGGTCTATATGCCTGTTACCGTGGCGCTCTATGAAGGCGGGGGATTTTCTGAGACGAAGGAGAATGAACGCCGTTCACGCAGAGAGCACAGAGAGATCGTAAACAGATATATGCCGGCTGCACAGGTGCGTAAGTATCGACTGATCATGGCTGTGACGCTGGCACCTGTCAGAACATGGATTGCGAAAAATCCGGTCACGGCGGGGATTTATCAGAAGATAAAAAAGGTGCTGTATACCGGATGAGAAAGCACATTATGTAATACGTCTGCGCAGATTTAGGGGAACTGTTTTCGGTGGATGAAGGATACAGGGAAAAGATCAGGCGCAGGAATATGGAATACTTCGGAGGAGAGAGACATGAGGGTACTATGGGTATGCAATATTATGCTTCCGACAATTGCCAGACAGCTCGGAATCTCATACAGCAATAAGGAAGGATGGCTGAGCGGACTTCTGGAACGTGTCGTGCAGGAACAGGGGTGGAACCGGATCGAACTTGGAATTGCTTTTCCGGTTACAGAAGATATGGAAGATTTCAGACGGACGATGCAGCTGGGGGAAAATGCATCCTGCCGTTGTTACGGATTTATAGAAAATCTTGATACGCCTGAGATTTATGATGACAGCATTGAAACTAAATTTCAGGAGATTCTGAAGGATTTTGAACCGGATATCCTGCATGTGTTCGGAGTGGAATATCCGCACGCGCTCGCCTGCATCAAAGCCTACGGACGTCCGGAGAGGACGCTGGTCGGCATACAGGGACTTTGCAGTGCGATTGCGGAGGAGTATATGGCGGATCTGCCGATGAAAGTACAGCGGCAGGTGACGCTGCGCGATCGGATTAGACAGGACAGTATCAGACAGCAGCAAAAGAAGTTTAAGAAGCGGGGAGAACATGAGAAAGAGGCTTTGCTCATGGCGGGGAATATAGCCGGCAGAACAGATTTTGACCGCACGCAGGCAGCTAAGATCAATCCGGCGGCACAGTATCATTATCTGAATGAGACGCTGCGCGGCATCTTCTATCGTGACAGATGGAAAAGAACAACCTGCCGTCCCTACAGTATTTTCTTGAGTCAGGGTGATTATCCCCTTAAGGGATTTCATTATCTGCTGCGGGCGATGCCGAAAGTGCTGGAGCAGTTTCCGGACGCCCATGTCTATGTAGCGGGCAATAATATCATTGAAGACAGTACGCTTAAGGATCGTTTAAAATTGTCGGCGTACGGGAAATATATCAGAAAACTGATTCGGGATAATCATCTGCGTGATCATGTGACGATGTTGGGGATGCTGACTGCGGAGGAAATGAAAGAACAATATTTGCAGAGTCATCTTTTTGTGCTGCCCTCCGCGTTGGAAAATTCGCCTAATTCACTGGGAGAGGCTATGCTGCTGGGTGTGCCCTGTGTGGCGGCGGACGTGGGCGGCGTGCATAATCTGCTGACGGACGGCGGTGACGGGATGCTGTATCCGGCAGGAGACGTGGAAGCACTGGCGGACAGTATCATCGAGATTTTTACAAAAGAAGCCATTGTGGAGCGGTTCTCGGACAATGCCAGAAAGCATGCGCGGGTCAATCATGACGCGGATCAGAATTATTATCGGCTGATACACATTTATCGGGAGATGTTATCATGACCTTTGTGTTTGTCTCCAATTATATCAATCATCATCAGATTCCGCTGTGCGAGGCACTTTATCAGGAGCTGGGCAGTGACTATACTTTTATCCAGACCATGCCCATGGAGCAGGAGCGGGTAGCTATGGGGTGGGGTGTGGATGTCCGCAGTCTGCCCTATGTAAAGTGTTTGTATGAGGCGGAGTATGACTGTCTGAAAAAGATAGCGGAGAGCGATGTGGTGATGTTCGGGTGGACGGGCAGAGAGGATCTGGCAGACTCCAGATTAAGATCAGGCAAAGTTACGCTTCGTGTCAGTGAGCGGATCTATCGGGAAGGACAATGGAAAGCGGTATCGCCCAGAGGTCTTGTGGCAAAATATCGGGAGCATATCAGATATCACGGGCAGAATGTATGTATGCTGTGTGCCGGTGCCTATGCGGCATCGGATTTTCATCTGATCGGCGCATATCCTGATAAAATGTTTCGATGGGGATACTTTACGGCACTGCGTACTTACGGGGAAGAACAATTTGCAAATATGAAACCGTGCGACGGAACGCTTCACATCGTATGGGCGGGAAGATTCATCCCGCTGAAACATCCGGAGTATATGGTACGCCTGGCGAATACCTTGCATGACAGAGGGTATCAATTCTGCATCCATATGCTGGGAGACGGGCAGATGGAGCCGCAGATCAGGCAGGATGTAGAGAATAACGGACTTGCGGAGCATTTTCGGTTCTACGGATACACTGCGCCGGAGCAGGTGCGGGACGTGATGGAGAAGTGCCATATTCATATTTTTACAAGTAATTATCTGGAAGGCTGGGGAGCCGTGGTCAATGAGGGAATGAACAGCGGCTGCGTGGAGGTGGTCAATGCGCAGGTCGGCGCGGCGCCTTATCTGATTCGGCACGGCGATAACGGACTGGTTTATCCGGACGACAGATATGATAAGATGGAAGAGCTGGTGATCGCTCTGTTCGATCACTGGGAGGAACGCAAGGGCATGGGCCGTAAAGCGTACGAGACGATTCGTGATATGTGGAATGCGGAGCATGCGGCAAAAGAGCTTCTGCGATTTACAAACAGGCTGCTGCAGGGTGAAATCGTGCCTGCGAAGGAAGGACCCTTAAGTGCGGCGCCTCCCGTTCGCCCGAAGAAAATGTATCAGATGATGACGGGGAGCAGGAAGTAAGATGGGGGAAAAGATCAGTGTGATCGTACCGGTGTACAATTCCATAGATTGTCTGGAAAAGTGTGTGCGCTCCATCTGTGCCCAGACTTACGGGAATCTGGAGATCCTTCTCATAGATGACGGTTCCACGGACGGGACGGATAAGCTGTGTGACAAGCTGGCCACGGAAGACCTGCGCATAGGCGTTTATCATAAGAAGAATGGCGGCGCATCCTCGGCGCGTAACATGGGAATCGGTCTTGCAGCGGGGGCGTATCTCGGGTTCGTGGACAGTGATGACTATATTGAACCGGACATGTATGAGCTGATGATGAACGCTTTACAGGACAGACGGGTGCCAATCGTACAGATTTCCAGAGACGAGGTGGACGAAGCGGGAAACCGTCTGCCGGATGTATGCGTGCCGCCGGAGAATGGGTGGTTCTGCGGGGCAGAAGAGTTCCTGAAAGAACTGTTGCTGCACAGAGGTGACTGCTCCTTCTGCACAAAGCTGGTGAGAAAAGAATTGTTTGCGGCGCACAGATTCCCGGAAGGCGTACTGAATGAGGATTTCAGTCTGCTTGTGGAGCTGCTGCAGGAGATCGACGGAATCACGATCCTGCCGAAACAGTGCTATCATGTAGTGTGCAGGCAGACGAGCACGACCCGCAGCCGTACGAAGGACAGTTTTTCCAGAGTGTTTCTGGATATCGTGGACAATGCGGATCGAATGCAGGTGTTGGTGGACGAGCGCTATCCGGCGCTGCACGATTATGCGATACGATTCAATCTGTATCAGCGGCTGGATTATCTGCTGCATGTGCCGATCACCCAGATGACGGGTCACAACCGGTTTTATAGTCAGGTGAAAAAATATCTGCGGCAGCATCTGTATGACACCGTGAGAAATCCCTATCTTACAAGAAAAAATAAAATATATCTGTTGCTGCTTACAACTGCACCGCGGACAGTAAGAAGAGTCCATGCGTGGAAGAAGAATGTGGGGTGCAACTGAGAATCGCAGAATATTTATTTGGGGTTGCTGTGGGGATGTTGTGTGTAGTGACTGTCAGCATGAAAGAACAGTGAAATGGAAAGTAATGTAAGAATTAACAAAAAATACTTCATATTTTTTTTGATAATCTGGGTGGTGCAGATGGCGGCCGCCTTTTATTTCTGTACGCAGAAACAGGGATTTCACGAGGATGAATATTATACCTATTATTCCACGGCGCGCACGGTCGGATTCTATGTGGAAGACGGACAGTGGATGGACAGGGAGACTTACCGCAGCGAGTTCGTGGTGCTTCCTGAAGAACGCTTCCAATATGGTTTGGTGAAGCAGGTGCAGTCGTGGGATGTGCACCCGCCGATGTATTACTGGGTGTTTCATACGGTGGCTTCCTTGGTGCCGGATGTGTTTTCGAAGTGGATCGGCTTATCGGTCAACCTTTTTTTCCATGGGATCAATATTGTATTACTGACATATTTGTCATATTTAGTGAGCGGACGGGATGTTAAACTGACATTACTTGCGATGTTGGTTTATGGTTTGAGCCCGGCGGCCATGAGCGGCGTGGTTTTTATACGGATGTATGAGATGCTGACGACCTTCGTGCTGTTGTGCGCGCTCCTGCATATACAGACGGTGCGGCGTGGTGAGAAGAGGCTGTCGGTTATGAGAAGTCTTGTGCCGATGACGGTGGTGACTTATGTCGGGTTTCTGACACAGTATTATTACTTTATTTTTCTTTTCTTTCTGGCAGTTTCGTTCTGCGTGTGGCTGCTGTGGAAAGACAGAAATCTTTGGAACTGTTTGCGTTACGGCATCAGTCAGGGGATTGCGTTCGTCTTCGCCTATCTGACCTACCCATCTTTTCCGGCACAGATGTTTCGCGGACAGCGGGGAGCGCAGGCAACGGAGAATTTCTTTGATTTGTCTAATACATTTGGACGGGTATGGTTTTTTCTGGATCTGATGAATCGATATGTGTTCGGGTATATGTTTTTTCTGCTCCTTCTGATTATTGTGCTGCTTGCGGTGGTGCTGCGCCGGTGTAGTAATAGGAGCGTCGGGAAAGAAAAAAATGTTCGTGGAGAACCGGGATTTGTTGTTAGGCAGCAGGATGAAATAGAGGAAAGTCAACATAGCAGCGGACAGTTGGGAGTTGGATTTTATATGCTCCTGTTTACTGTGGCAGGGTATTTTCTGACGGTTTCCAAGACGGCGCTTCTGCTGGGAGAGACTTCCAACCGCTATCAGCTTCCGATCTACGGGATTGTGGTGCTGCTGACCTTTCTGACAGTCAAAACATTGTGGGAAAGGATAATCGGTAAGTCTGCCATGAATGGCGGGAAAATACTTGGATTTGCTATCAGACACAGTGGAATTATAGAAAAGACGGCTGTGGTCTTTTGCATTGTAATGCTCGTGCTGGCGCATTGGAGGGCGGACGTGGTGTTTCTCTATCCGGAGGACCGGGAACAGACCACATACGCGAAACAGTGGGCGGCGGAGAATACGCCTGTCGTGTATCTGTATCAGCCTAGTGAGGAATGGTGTATCTGGGATGTGACGAATGAACTGCTGGAGTATCCGGGGGTGTATTTTGTTGCTGTAGATCATGCAGAGGCATTGGTGGATGATAAAATTCGGAATGCGCATTCATTAGTGGTGTATCTGCCTAAAATGGAGCATGCGGGGGAGCAGTTTGCGAAGCTTTGCGGGATGAATGAGGTGTTGGAGAACTGCCAGCCAAAGTATGTGTTTGCGGAGAAGTATTGTGATGTGTTTTATGTTGGGAAGTAGGGAAAAGGGGATTTTCATATAGAAAAGCCTTGCGTACCTGTGCACACTCTGTTATAGTAAATCTATCAATTCAAAGTGAATCTCTTATTTCTTTACCGAGGTAGCCATGGCGGCTGCCTGACGGAAGGAAATCTGTATCGGCATCTCGCCGGAAATTCACGGAAGAAAAACTAAATATGGAAGGCAGAGATGAGGAGAACAGTGTACCGGAATCGTTCCGTGTTGGTTACCGTCATGCTCTGTCAGAAGGAGGATGTATGGGATATACCAAAAAGACACTGCAGGAACTGGATCTGATCGATAACTTCCTGTCAAACGCAATCGCTTCCAACAAGGAGATCAATGAGCCGTTCTACCGACTTCTGTTGTCTGTACTTCTTGGAAAAGAGATCAAAACGGTGCGGGTGCTGGCACAGCAGATTATTCCCGCAGCCACGCCGGAACTGAGAGGGATCCGGATGGATGTGGAGATCACGGA
>JAAUZT010000035.1 GCA_014804485.1 Lachnospiraceae bacterium | reverse complement strand
CTTCTTGCACTGGGAGGTGTTGGACTGTGCTTTCCTTTCATTTCCTTAATTACAGCTTTCACCAATCTGTACGGAGCGGGAGGCGCCCCTCTTTGTTCTATTGAGCGGGGACGGGGAAACAATGAAGAGGCGGAAGAAATCATGAATACCTCTTTTTATCTGCTTATGATTACAGGAGGGATTCTGACAATTCTGGGAAGCATTTTCTGCAGCCCTATTTTGACTTTATTCGGTGCATCCGATACTTCGCTGCCTTATGCCTTGTCCTATATGCGGATTTATCTTCTGGGAACCATATTCTCCATGATTGCTCTTGGGATGAATCCCTTTATTAATTCCCAAGGGTTTGCGAATATTGGAATGACCACCATTTTTCTTGGTGCTGCTGCGAACATTATTTTGGATCCGATTTTCATTTTCCTCTTAGGACTTGGTGTGCAGGGAGCGGCTTGGGCTACCATCTGTTCCCAGATTTTATCGGCGGTATTTGTTATGCGTTTCCTGATGGGCGGCAGGGCAGAACTGCGCATCAGACTGAAAAAGAAACCATCCCTGCGAAAAAGACATATTTTTGATATCATTGGACTGGGAAGTGCCAGCTTTGTGATGCAGTGTACAAACAGTCTGGTACAGATTGCCTGTAACAGGATGCTGGGAGCCTTCGGAGGAGATATCTATATTTCCACTATGACGATCATTAATTCTGTGCGTCAGATTCTGGATACCCCGGTATTGGCGATTACCGATGGCGCATCACCGATTTTAAGCTATAATTATGGTGCGAAGAAGTATGAGAGTGTTAAACAGGCAATCCGCGTTGTCACTTTGTCTGCACTTGTCTATACGGCGGTAGTATGGGTGATTATTTTACTGTTACCGGAAATTTTTATTGGAATATTTAACAATGATGATTCTCTTTTAACAGTTGCGGTACCAGCGCTGCGTATTTACTTTTTTGCCTTTATCTTTCAGGCACTGCAATACAGCGGACAGACAGTATTTAAGTCTCTCAATAAAAAGAAACAGGCAATTTTCTTCTCTTTGCTCCGAAAGGTGGTGATCGTGGTTCCGTTGACCTTCGTGTTGCCATATCTGGGAAATCTTGGGGCAAGAGGCGTGTTTATTGCCGAACCTATTTCCAATTTTTTGGGAGGAAGTGCCTGCTTTTTGGCAATGGTCTGCATTATATTTCCGGAACTTTCAAAGAACAAGTTGCAACCAGAACAGTGACGCTTTCTTTATAGTAGGCTGTGGTACTTTGCTGTAAGCAAGCAATAAAAACAAGATATGGGAATGAAAAGGAGCAGTGAATTATGAATTTTGTAAAAGTAATGAAAGATTTAGTCTATCAGGAAAACATAGGTAATGCGGGGACATTGGACGTATATTTGCCGGAAGGAGAAAAATGTGATGCGCTATTGATCTTCTTTCATGGAGGCGGATTGGAGGGAGGCGATAAAGCAGATAACAAGGGGATATATGAGGAATTGACATCCAAGGGAATTGCTGTAGCAAGTGCAAATTATCGAATGTACCCGACAGCGAAATATCCGCAATATATTGAAGATGCTGCTAAGGCTGTGGCATGGGGACTAACACATATTAGTGAATGGATTCATTATGAGCGTGTGTTGATAGGCGGTATTTCGGCAGGAGCATATCTGTCCATGATGCTTCATTTCCAGCCCCTCTTTTTGAAAGAAAATAATATTGAGGAAGAACGGATTGATGGTTACATTTTTGATGCTGGACAGCCTACGGTTCATTATAATGTCTTGAAAGAACGGGGCAAAGATCCAAATTCGGTTCGGGTGGATGAGGCAGCTCCGATTTACTATCTGGAAGGAGAACGTGTTAGAGCGAAAAAACAGTACTTTCTAATTATGGTGTCCGACAATGATATTCCGGGGAGGCGTGAGCAGAACGAATTGTTGATTCAGACGATGAAAACGCACCAATATGAGGGCACTCAGATTGATTATTATGTGATGAAAGGATATACACATGCAGGATATGTAGATGTAAAGGATGCCAGTGGAAGTTATCCTTATGCAGAGATGTTATATGAATTTATAAAAAACCGGATAATAGAAACAGAGGGCAGTCAGCAGAAAACAAAAGAGGCACTGCTTTCTTCCGAAAACAATCTTCGTCTGGCGAATAATAAGGCAGAGGATCTGAGCATTAAGAAGCTGACTAAGGACGCGCCGACGGTCAAGGCGATGTTTGACGATTTGGAGAGCGGGGATGACAGTGAATGAGCGTCGTAGCAGTAGAGGAGGAAGAAGAAATGGAACTAGTTATGCAGACGACTTTTGAAACATGTGGTCAGGCATGTATTGCAATGATAACAGGAAAAGATATCGAGGAAGTAATTAAGGATATGAAAACAAGCGGCCCCACAAGCATAGGGCAGTTGATTGAAATATTGGACTTTTACGGAATAAAACATGCTGAAAGGAACACCCGTATTTCAAAGAAGAACCCTGTACCATATGAATATTCCATTTTAACGGTGCACACAAATGCAGGGTACACTCATTGGACATTGCTGTTTGATCATAAATATTATGACCCTGAGTTTGGGATCATTGACGGCGAGTATACATATGGAAAAATAACGTCATTTTTGGGAATATATCAATAGATAACTTGGCTTATATAGACTATATTAAGAGAAGCTCATAATCAAGGGTTATACTGAGTTATTTGTGTTATACTATAATTACATTTGGAAAGGAGCGATTTTATATGTTGGTCAGCAGGGATAAAAAATGGGATTATGCCATTGGGATGATAAAGGTAGACGGGCTTGAGCCTACGCCGGAGATGAAAGAACTGATAGAGAAAGAAAAGCGTGGGGAGATCACCATGGAGGGGATCAAAGAAGCACTTGACAGGCGGTATAAGATGAAGCAGTAAGAGGAGTGATGTGGGATGCGAGACCCGTACCTTTACCTGAATACGGAAATATTAATAAATCTTTTAGGGATCAAGGACAGCAAAGGGTTAAGTGCCGCGGAAAGCGATTATGTGACGTTACGGCTTTCAGAGATAGCAGAAGATGAGCGGCTGATTGGGGTGTTTGATTTTTCTGCCCTGGCCGGATGCATTACCGTATCTTTCAAGATATATATGAATGGGCAGGAAAGCCTCGTATCATAAATATTGAAAAAATGGAGACTGTTCTCAACGGTATTTCTATAGAGTATTCGGATGTTTTTGATATTAGCAGGGATGCGGGAAATGTCCTTAGAGAAATGGATGGTTTTGGATGGAAGCAGGCTCCTTTGGACGAGACCGCCAGGAAATTTTCTGACTGTATGGCGAAGCTGTGGAAAGTGCACCCCTTTAGAGAAGGGAACACAAGAACTATCGTTACTTTCTGTGCCATGTTTATAGAGGAAAAGGGCATATACATTGATAGTGAATTGTTCAAGGATAATGCGGAATACATGAGGGATGCATTGGTAGCGGCAAGCGCTGTTTTCTCAGATCTGGGCGACAGGCGCAGACCCGAATACCTTTATCGGATTGTCGAGGACGCGCTGGAAAGAGGAAAAGAAATAGAAGAAGATGCAGTTCGTAGAATAAAGGAAGCTCACTGTCCGTTAGGGAGTGAGCAGGTGCGGAAGGTTATTATCTGGGAACGCGGGGAATCCCGGAAATACAGCGCAGATGAGATCTGGCAGTTGCTGAAAAGGAAGGAACGGGAAACGGAAGGATGATTCACTTCATTTTTCACAGTACCCATGCAAATAACGCACAGACCGCAAACCCAATTATGCTGAACGTAAGGACAAGCAGGAGTTTTTGATAAGGACGCTTGCCGGATTCCTGTGCTTTCTGAATTTCATCTAACTTTTTGCCTTCTGTAAAAGCAACGATTTCTTTATATGTCTGAATATCATATTTCTTTTTAAACTTTTCCAATTTTAAAGCATAGTACATTGCTACGGCATATATTATGGCAGAAATGATCAAACCGTAATAACCTAATAATTTCGCAAGCGGTACAATCGATACGATAAATAATAGCAGTAGTATTGAAAATATTGCACCATCGCGATTAAAATATTGGACTTCTTCTTTGTTGATTTCTTCTTTCATAATTTTCACATCTCCTTTGATTAATTGATCAAGAGAGACATTGAATAGCGAACTTAACAAAAGAAGACTGTGAATATCGGGATAACTTTTATTGGTTTCCCAGTTAGAGATCGTCTGTCTCGTGACATAGATTTTTTCTGCCAGCTCTTCTTGAGATAAATTCATATTTGTTCGATGATTTTTAATCTGACTGCCTAATTCCAATTGTGCACCTCCCTGTTTGCAGAGCTTATAAGCCTCTCTTGATCTGTTTTTGTGATATCAGATGTGTGAGAAACTGTCTGTCAAATGTGTTTTACATTGCAGGAAAACGGTATATTTAGTAATGATTATATATGACTTACCGGTGATTTTGCAAAAAAAGAAAAAACCACTTGACCCCTACGCAGCGTAATAGTTTATGGTATAGTTACACGGGAGGAGGAAATGCCAATGATGACAGTAAATGAAGTCAGCAAATTGACAGGAGTGAGTATACGCGCTCTGCAATATTATGACAAAATCGGACTCTTAAAACCGTCCGGACACACGGAGTCCGGTTACCGGCTGTATGACGATACGGCCTTGGAAAAGCTGCAACAGATTTTGCTGTTTCGTGAGTTGGAGTTTCCGCTGAAAGAGATCAAAGAAATAGTATCAAGACCGGATTTTGACAAAAATAAGGCATTGGAGCAGCAGATCGCGCTGCTTACCATGAAAAAGGAGCATCTGGAAGATTTGATCGGATTTGCCCGTGAAATACAAGCAAAAGGAGTGACGAGAATGGATTTTTCAGTATTTGATACGCATAAGATCGATGAATATGCAAAGCAGGCAAAGGAGCAATGGGGTAAAACAGCCGCCTATCAGGAATATGAACAGAAAGCGGCGGGCAGAAGTAAAGAAGAGACTCAGGTTGTTATGGAGAAGTTTATGCAGATATTTGCAGACTTCGGAAAAATGAAAGATACGGCACCGGAATCAGCGGCGGTTCAAAGTCATGTGAAAAAATTGCAGGACTATATCACGGAGCATTTTTATCAATGTTCCGACGATATTCTTTTTAGCCTCGGACAGATGTATGCCGGCGACGGAGAGTTTACTGACAATATTGACCGGGTCGGCGGTGCCGGAACAGCAAGATTCACAGCCGAGGCAATTCGGATTCACTGCGGAAAAAATTTAAGTGCTTTTTTGCGGGATAAATGATAATATGGTATACAGTATAAATAGGTTTGTGGATCACAGGGAAAGGCACATTATTTTCGTAAACGGCTTAGATTTGGAGGAAATGATGGATAATCAATTGATAAGTTTACAGTTGGAAAAACCGCAACAGGTGATCAAGGCGCAGGAAGCGCAGAAAGGTATGAACTGGTTCCTGGAGATTCTGGTCTTTCTGGCGGTGTTTATTGTCAGTTCCATCGGGCAGATTTTCTGCATGCTGCCGGGGGAAGTGATTCTTTTGGCGATGAACGAGGATTATCGTGCGGCGGTGACAGCAAACGATCTTGAGGCAGCAACTTTAGCCGCGGAGCAGATCGGTGGTTCCGACCTGTATATGGTCTTTACTTTGTTTGCGACAATTGGCATGACGCTTGTTACCATATTATTCTGCAAGCTTATTCAGAAGAGAAAAATAGATACGCTCGGGTTTACAAAGAGAGAAGCCGGACGGGAGTATCTGATCGGATTAGGAGTCGGATTTGTGCTGTTTTCCTCGGCGATATTGATCTGTGTGTTGACCGGAGCGTTGAAGATTGAGGGATTTTCAGAGACTTTCGGTGCGGGAACGTTCATGCTGTTTCTACTGGGCTATATGCTGCAGGGTATGAGTGAGGAGGTGCTCTGCCGCGGGTATCTCATGGTGTCTATCGGCAGACGGTATTCCATGTGGGTGGCAGTGTTTTCCAATGCGGTTATTTTTGCCGCGCTGCATCTGTTGAATAATGGAATCAGCATTCTTGCCTTTATGAATTTGGTGTTGTTCGGTGTGTTTGCGTCGCTCTATTTTCTGAAAAGGGGTAGTATCTGGGGAATTGCGGCGCTGCACAGTATTTGGAATCTGGTGCAGGGGAATTTCTGGGGACTGCGTGTGAGCGGTATGATTACGGAATGCTCTGTTTTACGCAGTACCATGGTTGATGGTAAAGAGATCTTTAACGGCGGTGCGTTCGGACCGGAGGGAGGTCTGGGCGTGAGCGTGGTGCTTGTGGTCGGAATCTGTGTTTTGCTGAGAAAGCAAAAGAATGAGGCGGTATAGTTATTGCGTTCTTTGGAGATATTTCAAATATTGTATATAACGGACCAGATCTTTGCGGGAACTGCCTTTCAATGTCTGGATATCATACATAATATCATGCATAGTGACGTTCGCCAGATAGTGATTCTTGAGGTTGGTATTGCCCAGGTAGGAGCTGTCTATGCCAAGAAGATAATCGGTACTGACTTTATAATATTTCGCCAGAGCAACAACGACCCAGATCGGTATCTCACGGCGACCGTTCTCGTAGTTAGAATAGGTTTGCTGTGAGATGCCGAGATGGGCGGCAACTGTTTTCTGTTTCAAATCATGATCATCTCGTAAGTCACGTATCAGTTCACGCAGTTCTTTCATGTATCGGCACCTCTTGCAGGAATGAAAATGTTGTTTGAATCATTATCACACAACAAGAAGTTGTATGATTGAAAATATACGAAAAGTAATAAAATAGGATAAATAACAACAATATATTGTGAGTGATTTTACAAAAGGTTAAAATTTTAATTATATGCCGTTACATGGCGCAAATGGTATGGAAGAAGTTTCGAAAGAAATTGCGGATAGAAATAGTGAGCAATGGTTAATTAAATTTCCATTTCATTAACACCTGCTCAATGGTAGACACAATCGTAATCTGCTATATTGAAACCAACCGATAAAACGGAACATCCAAAGGAGGTACTCTATATGCAGATCGGACAAGTAATCAGACAATATCGTAAGAAGAAGGATATGACACAGGAGGAGATGGCGAACCGCCTCGGCGTGACAGCTCCGGCGGTCAATAAGTGGGAGAACGGCAACTCCATGCCGGACATCACACTTCTTGCGCCGATTGCCAGACTGTTGGATATTTCTTTAGATACGCTGTTGTCCTTCCGCGAGGAACTGACGCAGGAAGAAATACAGGACATTATTCAAACGGTGTATTCGATGTTAAGGGAGAAGCCCTTCGCGGAAGCATTTGAATGGGCGAAGGAAAAGATCGAGCAGTACCCGAACTGCGAACCATTGTATCTGGAAGCGGCAGTCCTGCTCAATGCGGAACGAATGAAACAGGCGGATACCGATGAACGGTACGAGACCACGATCAATCAATGGTATACTATGGCACTTGGAAGTGAACAGGAACAGATTCGTACCATGGCGGCGGATAGGCTTTTCCACTTTTATCTGGATAAAAAGCAGTATGATAAAGCGGAAGAGTATCTGACGTATTTCTCCGAACAAAACCCCGAGAGGAAGCGGAAGCAGGCAGTCATATACAGTCGGACAGACAGAAGGGAAGAGGCATATAAGACCTATGAGGAATTGTTGTTGTCCATGTATCAGATGACGATACTGCTGCTTAGAAGCATCTGGATGCTGGCGCAGCAGGACCAGAATATGGATAAGGTGCGAATGATCGTTGAGAAAGCGAGTGCCCTTGAGGAAATTTTTGATATGGGAGAGTATCATAAGGTTTTGTGGAGACATGAGCTTGCGATTATGGAGCAGGATGCGGAGACCGTGATTACTACCATGCAGCAAATGCTCACAAACCTTGATGATATCAACCATTTTACGGAGTCTTCGCTGTTTGAACATATGACTTTCCAAGCGAACAGCGAGGAGTTACGGGCGCAGTTAAGAGAAGATATAATGAAGGCTTTCCGGGATGAGGAGACATACGGTTTCCTGAAAGGGGACAGCAGATGGGAGGACCTGAAGAATTGACCATGCTAAATCATCCAATTCCGCCTGTCTACGACAGCGAATCCAAAGTTTTAATACTGGGCAGTTTCCCTTCTGTGAAATCGCGGGAACAGCAGTTTTTCTACGGACATAAGCAGAACCGCTTCTGGCGTGTTATGGCACAGGTGCTTGGCTGTGCGGTGCCGGAAGATATCACGCAGAAGTGTGCCATGCTGCTTGCGAACCATATCGCGGTTTGGGATGTGATTGCAAGCTGTGAGATCACAGGTTCTTCGGATGCGAGTATCCGGAACGTGGTGCCGAATGACTTATCGCAGATCATGACTGCAGCGGATATCAGAGCGATCTATACGAACGGCAGTAAGGCACATCAGTTGTATCAGAAATATATTTTCCCGATAAACGGACGGGAAGCGCAGCTTTTGCCCTCCACCAGCCCGGCGAATGCAGGATATTCGTTGGAGAGATTAGTGGAGGCTTGGAGAGTGGTTGGGGAGGAATTAGATTAATGCTATCTTCCGGCAAATATAAGAAAGACATGAAAGCGGTTGATAAGACCGCTTTTATTATGCAAAGTTGACACAAAGTTAAAGTTTATGTAATGCTAAGTATAGATTGGTTTTACACTTGGGAATAATTTGATAATATGAAGTTGATGATGGTCTTCAGATGAAGATATCTATGAAAAAGGCAAAGATTATTCTCCCAGTTCTGGAAAAAGGGGAGATCCATCTTACGGATGGACGTTGGGCGAATCCGCCAAGAAAAGATGTACCGGAAGAAGTGCCTTTGATGTGTGACTTTAAACCGGATCTGTGGAGAGAAGGTTATTATCGCAGCATAAATAACTGTGCATATATCCGGAATGGACTTGAGGCCGTGACAGATTACCGACAAGTGTCCGAACGGGGTATAGAAGACAAGTGGTTTTTGGAAATAAATGAAAAAGGACTTCAATTATTAGAGTGGTTTAGGGAAAAGAAATAAATTCTCCGGCAGTTTATGTAGAATTTAAAGCATACGGAAAGGAGCGACAATATGTCAAAAGCGAATGACTGGAAATATGATAGTGAATACATCAGTTATGTAGAAAGTGGTGAGTCGGCAGCAGTTTTTATAGTGCGAGATATTGTGAATTCGATTAATACAAAGGGAAAATGGGTGGACATTATTTCACTTAGTACATATATCAAAAAGGGTGCCGAAGATAGACATGCTTTTAATTGGATAATTGCTGAACTGTTTCCAAGAAAGATGACACCGAAGTATGATAGTCGGGATGCAGAGCATAATAAATATCTAACGTGGATTACAGCGAATGAAGACATTGCAAATCAAAGAAAAGTAGGTTTTTGCGGAGAAAAGTATCTTGTGCTGTGCAATCTTTTCAATAAAAACAAAAATAAGTTTGTTATTCGTACAATTACAGCAAAGAAGTATTGGGAACCACAGTCTGCATATAGGCAGATGGAGAAAAAGGAACCGCTAGATCCGGATTGGGAATACAGAATACAGGCTGTAAAGAAAGTGAACAACAAGCAGGTACGCTATATTACCAGTCATAAGAGGGAGCTGGAGAATGCGATACGGGAGCAAGGAAAGCCTACGCTCGAAATACTGGGTATATAAGTTATAAATGCGATGACAAACTTATTGGCTGAAAGATTGTATTTTGGAAAAGTGCATATTATACTTATGGCAAGCTGGCGGGTTGGAAATGGAAGATGAGAAAAAAGTATGTACTTTGATGTAGAACGATGAAAATGCAATAGGATAAGTGATAGAAGGAGGAACAGTAAATGCTATGTGATGATATCAGATACTTAACAGACAGAGCACTGTGGGAAACGGAAAATCTCATGAAATGTATTCCCGATGAACTCTGGGATAAGCGTTATGACGGAATTCCCATGTGGAAATTTCTGTACCACACGCTATACTCCATGGACAGATGGTATATCAATCCCTGTGACGGAGCGTATCAGAATCCTTCTTTTCATACCGATACGTTAGCCAATCTGAATGTCATACCGGAAGAGGAATACATAAGCCGAGAGCAGATGGAGGAGTATTTCTATCAAATTCGCGGGAAGATACAGAATTATATCGCGGTATTGCATGACAGCGAACTTTCAGAGAACCCTGAAAACTGCGATATGAGCAGATTTTGTTTGATTCTGGGGCAGTTCAGGCATTGGCATCGCCATATGGGCGTAATCTACGGATTTATTATAGAGGACGCGGGCAAATGGCCCTATGTGCTCAATATGCTGGGGGAATATCCCGATGAGCCGATGCCGAATTTTTATTGAGAAAGGCGGCATATAGATAAGCAGCGCATGTGAAAAGCAATATATTAGGCAAAGAAGCATATACTATGACACAGATTTGATTTACGGGAAAGGAATCATGAAAATGAACATTGTTATTATCCATGGTCAGAGCCATCAGGGGTCTACATATCACATTGCAACAATGCTTGCAAAAAAATTGAGGGGAAAAGTTACCGAATTCTTTCTGCCGAGAGATTTCGGTTCTTTTTGTGTCGGATGTACTACCTGTTTTGAAAAGTCAGAAACATTGTGTCCGCACTATGAAAAGCTTACTCCAATTACGAAGGCTTTAGATGACGCAGATGTCATAATTCTGGCAAGCCCCGTGTATGTATATCATGCAACGGGCGCAATGAAAGCATTCTTAGATCACTACGGCTATCGGTGGATGGTGCATCGTCCGGAGGAAAAGATGTTTCGCAAGCAGGCAGTATGTATCTCCACGGCTGCGGGTGCAGGCATGAAAAGCACAAACAAAGATATGGCGGACAGCATGTTTTTCTGGGGAGTCGGCAAGACATATAAGTATGGAGTGGCCGTGCGGGAAACGGCGTGGAATCGCGTAAATTATAAGTTCAAAAGCCGCGTGGAGAGAAAGACCACCGCGCTGGCACGCAGGATCATGAAAAATCACGGCCGGGTAAAACCGTCTGTAAAAACAAAAGTATTCTTTTCTATTATGCGCATGCTGCAGAAAGCAGGATGGAATGAAGCGGATCGAAAGTATTGGGAAGAAAAGGGCTGGACAGGGAGGAGACGGCCTTGGCGGTGAGGGATATTGCCTTAATGTTTTTCAGTATATACTGTAATTTGGTAGAATAAGCGTTCCTTTTATTGTCATATTACAATTTAAGTTGTAAAATAATTGGTATAGGACAGGCATTTTGCAATTTATCTTTTTCCATATAAGGGGATGACTATGAATGCAGTTTTTCGTGATATATTTCGAGCGATTCATGAAGGAAAGTGGTTAAGCATTGAATATCATAACAAAGAAGACAAGAATACAAAGTATTGGATTGGTATCCGCAGCTTGGACATTCGCAATCGTACTCTGGCAGTGGAAGGTCTTCATCTTAGGCAGTATACAGTGGAGGCCTTCGATAGAATAAAGATAGATTCCATACAGTCATCCAGAATCATAGAAGGTTCTTTTTATCCTGTCAATGAGTCTTTAGTCAAGGATATTTACTTAAATCCCCATAAATATAATTCGATTTTCGATAATGCGGCGAACTTGAAGATACTTAGCTATCTTGAAATGTGCAACCGCCTTGATTCAACACCATATAAGTCAGATTTTAATTTAGTCCGGTATCTGGATCACGATCATATCAGAGGAGAATTATACCAGTTGAGCCCAGAACAATTTTGTGAGATCGTGAAGAATTTTCAGTATCAGACAGAAAATAGTGAGCGTGCGGACGGAGGTTTGAAAATCAAGCAGCTGGTAATGAATGTTCTGAGTATTCATATGGCTAAGGGTCTGTACGTGCTGGCTTATCGTAAGCTGAATCTGGATGTGAAACAACGTGCATTAAAGCCTGATGATGAGATTACGATTTGTACAGAATTTACCATAGATGGGACAAAACAGAGTATTCGCAGATTCTTGGACGGAGATGAATATGAGCTGCTCTCTGATTTTGAAGCGAATCAGGAGAAGATCAAAGATTGTATTACGAGGCGTATGCAGAGGAACGGAAGCAATGTGGATGATATGCCGTATATTATTGGCTTGGAGACGGATATTGCCCTTGATTTGCATAGAGAATATCAGGCAATCATGAAAATGTATCAGAAGAAGAAAGTTCCCGTGCCGATTAGGGCCTTTTTCGGTGATCTGCTGGAGCGTCCGAGAAGGACGGCAGCTTATCCGATTGCTTTGATCAATCGTAGAATTAATATGGATCAGTTATTGGCTATTCACAATGCCATGAAATATCCGGTGGCGTATATTCAGGGGCCGCCTGGAACAGGAAAGACAAATACGATTATTAATACAATTGTGACTGCTTTTTTTAATGAACGTACAGTATTGTTTGCATCCTATAATAATCATCCTATCAATGGCGTTTATGATAAATTATCCACGATAAAATATAGGGGAAAGACAATTCCCTTTCCGGTTTTGCGTCTGGGAAATAATGAGAAGGTTAAAGAAGCGCTTGCAACCATCAAGAGACTTTATGCAAGTGTGCAGAAAGTACAAGTATTTGAGCGAACGCTGGATCGAAACAAAGATGATAGGAAAAGGCGTGCAAAACGTTTGTCCGAAATGCTGAAACGATATGAGGATCTTTTGGATTTAAAGGAGCGCGAAGAAACCATCGATAGAATGCTGGATTTTGAGCGTAAAAAGGGAGTCTCATTTCAGATGATGTCTTTTGAGGAGGATCTGGCAGTCAGACAGCGTGCCCAGATCAGCAGTAAGATCGAGGCAATGGGCGGAGTCTCGGAAGAGGAAGCAATATCGCTTTTGGATCAAGATGTGGAAAAGCTGAAAGAATATCTTTTCTATACCTCCGCGGGTTATATTAAAAAAATCGGTACCTCCAGATATTCTGACTTAAGAAAAATATTAGAGATGGAAGAGGAAGAAAAGCAGCTGGAAGCTTTCACGAAATATTTGGGAGAGAAAGATAATATCATAAAGCTGCAGAAAATTTTTCCTATCATTATTACGACATGTATTTCCGCACATCGCCTCGGAGAGCCTGAACCGATGTTTGATATGGTGATCATGGATGAGGCAAGTCAGTGTAATATTGCGGTATCTTTGGTGCCTATTGTGCGAGGAGAGAGCCTTATGCTGGTGGGAGATCCACAGCAACTCAATCCGGTCATTTTATTAGATGAGATAACCAATGAAAAGTTGAAGAAGCGTTATACGATATCCGATGAATATGACTACCGCAAGAATTCCATTTATAAGACTTATCTTGCGTGTGATGCAGTCAGCGATGAGACGTTGCTCCATAATCATTACCGCTGCAACAAAAGTATCATAGGATTTAATAACCGTAAATATTATAATTCACGTTTGAATATTTTGTCGGAGAGTAAAGAAGAGCAGCCGCTTGTCTATATAGATATGCAGGAATCATATTCGGATTATAAGAACACTGCGCCTGTGGAAGCATATGAGATTGCGAAATATGCCGCAGCAAATCGAGATAAAAATATAGGGATCATCACGCCCTTTGTAAATCAAAAGAAATTGATTGAAGAAGAGCTGGAACGAGCCAAGGTGAAGAATGTGACTTGTGGGACCGTACATGCTTTTCAAGGAGACGAGAAGGATGTTATTTTGTTTTCTACTGCAATCACGGATCAGACGCAGGTAGGCACTTATGAGTGGTTAAAGAATAACAAGGAATTGATCAATGTGGCGACTTCGAGAGCCAAAGATCAATTGATTGTACTGTCCAGTAAAAAGAATTTGCAACGTCTTCATCAGAAGGAGGGAGATGATGATTTATATGAACTTGCGCAGTATGTGTGGTCTAACGGGACGACTTCCGTGACACCGAAACAGGTGGCATCCAGAGCATTGGGTGTCAAGCCCTTCAGCAGCATTACGGAGGAAGCCTTTTTGCAGAATCTAACCCATGCGCTGGAAAATATTTGGTTGACGCAGAGTCGCTACACGATACATAAGGAAGTGGCAATTGCCCATGTGTTTCAGAATAATGAGAGCTATAATGATTTATTCTATAACGGACGGTTTGATTTTGTAGTGTATGAAAAGCAGGGCAAGCAGGAGATCCCAATCCTGGCAATTGAACTGGACGGTAAAGAGCACTTTGAGAATGAAGTGGTAATTAACAGGGATAAAAAGAAAAATGCAATTTGTGAAGAACACAATCTGCAGTTGATTCGAGTGGAAAACTCATATGCCAGAAGGTATAATCATATCAAGGAAATTTTAATTGATTTTTTCTCAGTTTCGCATTGATTGCATGCCTGGCGCAAAACAATGTAAAACAAAACTGCTTATTTTGTTGACGGTGTTTGCAACCGCACATATAATAGAATAAAAAGTAAATGAGGAGTGATATCTTATATGGCTACTACAAATATTAATGTACGCGTGGACTCAGCGCTAAAACAGGAAGCAGAAGCTCTTTTTGGAGATCTTGGGTTAAATATGTCTTCTGCAATTAACATGTTTCTGCGTTCTGCCATCAATTATAATGGCATTCCATTTGAGGTAAAACGCCCAACACCAAATCTGGAAACAAAGGCAGCGCTGGATGAATATGAAGAAATGAGGAAAAATCCGGACAAATATAAGCGTTACGAATCTTTTGATGAAATTTTAGATGAGGTACTTGCCGATGCTTGAAATTGTTCCATCCAATCAATTTAAAAAGGATCTAAAGCTCTTGAGTTATTTTTATTCCGTACCGGAACACATTCAGATTTATTTTAACAGATAATCATTGGTGTGGGAGGAGAATATTCCGATTCCTCATTTCCCAACCCCCTTACCTTTCTTGAGGCTGTGCACACTTCGTTTATAGGCAAACAAATCTTTCCAGATCGTCGGATGGAAGAGCAGCAACAGCGGGAACAGTTCCAGTCTTCCGGCCAGCATGTCAAACATAAGGACATACTTGGAAACGTGTGAGAAGAAGCCGAAGTTCTCCATCGGCCCAACCATTGCAAGACCGGGCCCGATGTTGTTGATGGTGGCGGCTACTGCCGTGAAAGTCGTTACCAGATCCGTACCGTCGAATGAAATCAGAAATACGGACAGGACGAACAGAATCGTGAAAGTAATGAGATATACATTGATCGTGCGTATAATCTCATGTTCCACGGGCTTATCGTCCATCTTGATCTTTTTAATACTCTTAGGATGGATATAGGAAGTGAATTCCTTCTTTACTGTCTTAAAAAGTATCACGAAGCGGGATACTTTGATGCCGCCGCCGGTACTGCCCGCACAGGCGCCCACAAACATGAGCAGGACGAGAACGACTTTAGAAGTAGCCGCCCACGTGTCGAAATTGGTGGTAGAGAATCCGGTGGTGGTGATAATGGAGGCAACCTGAAAAGCCGACTGTGTCAGTGCCTCGAACGCACCTGCGCAGGTACCCAGAATATTGAGGAAAATAATCGCAACGCTGACCGCAATGATCAACAGATAGTAGCGGATTTCTTCCATCTTTAAGGCTCTCTTGATCTTACCGAATATAATCAGATAATAGGCATTGAAATTAATGCCGAACAGAATCATGAAAATTGTAACAACCCACTGTAAGTAGAGTGAGTAGCTTGCCATGCTGTCACTTTTGATGCCGAAACCACCGGTGCCGGCTGTGCCGAAGCTGGTACATACTGCATCAAATAAAGGCATTCTGCCGATGAGAAGCAGGATCGCTTCGATAACGGTCATACCGAGGTAGATCAGATAGAGGATTCGTGCCGTATATTTTACCTTAGGCACCAGTTTGCCGACGGAGGGACCGGGGCTCTCCGCACGCATAAGGTTAATATTGGAACCTCCGCTTAGGGGAACGATAGCCAGCAGGAAAACCAGAACACCCATGCCGCCGATCCAGTGCGTGAAACTGCGCCAGAACAAAGAACAGTGTGAGAGTGCCTCCACATCGCTTAAGATGCTGGCACCGGTGGTAGTAAAGCCGGAGATCGTCTCGAATAAAGCGTCCGTAAAGGAAGGGATTTCACCCGAAAGACAGAAAGGGAGACAACCGAAGAAACTGAGGAGTATCCAACTGAGAGAGGTGGCAATACAGCCCTCCTTCAGATAAAAGACCGAGTTTGTCGGCTTGTGCCGCGTCATCAGCATTCCAAGCAGCAGACAGAGTGCCGCTACGGGCAGATACCAGAAACCTTCTTTCTCGGAATAAATCAGTGCGATTAAACAGGGAAGCACCAGTAATGCAGCTTCCGTTTTTAAAACATATCCTAAAATAAATCGAATAATTGAACTGTTCATTTTTACATATCCTCTATCTCAGTATATCTTGTATCGTGTTGAATCCCGTGTGCGTGGTGACGATCATAACCGTGTCACCGACCTCGATCGAATCCTGACCGCTGGGGATGATAATGGAGCCGTTTCGATAGATAAATGAGATCAACAGCCCTTGCTTAAGAGAAAGTTTGGCCAAAGGAGTATTCGTGACTTTGGATTCCTTCTCCACGCGGAATTCAATCGCTTCAACACGCGAATCGAACATGTGATAGAGCGTTTCAATATTGCTGTTCATGGAATCTTTCTTAGCACGCACATAGGCAATAATCGTCTCGGAGGTAATGAATTTCGGATAAATGACACTGCCTAAGTCCAGACTGTCTACTACGTCATCAAAAGTGATCCGGTTGATTTTCGTGATTACTTTGGCCTGCGAGACCATCTTGGCATGAAGTGTCAGCATGATGTTTTCTTCATCGATACCGGTCAGAGGAACGAAAGATTCCGCATACTCGATGCCCTCTTCCTTGAGGAGTTCTTCGTTCGTGCCGTCTCCATTGATGATGATCGCCTTAGGCAGCAGGATGCTTAACTCTTCACAGCGCTTCGGATTACTCTCGATAATCTTCACGGAGATTCCCATATGTAGAAGCTGGGAAGCCAGATAGTATGCGGACTTTCCCCCGCCGATGATCATCGTGTTCTTAACCGCATGTGTCTTGAAACCTATTTTTTCCAAGAAAATCTTCGCATTTGCTCTGGAGGCGACAAAGGAAAGCAGATCCCCTTTCTGTATGCGGAAATTACCTGAAGGGATATGAATGTCACGATCGCGCTCCACGGCGCAGATCAGAATATTATCGGCGATGTTTTTGCCCAGTGCCCGGCCAAGCTCGACGATGGTCATGCCGTCTAACTGGTTGTTGTCGGGGACCTTGAACTTGACCATTTCCACCTGTCCGTGCGCGAAGGTGCTCACTTCCAGTGCGGTGGGAAGAAACAGAATACGTGCGGCCTCCGCCGCCGCTTCCAATTCCGGATTTATGATCATGGCGAGACCTAATTTTTCACGCAGATAGTTGGCTTCTTTGCTGTAGTCCGGTGTGCGGACTCTGGCAATGGCGGAACAGTTACCGACACGTTTGGCAACCGTGCAGCACAGCAGGTTCAGTTCATCTGAATCGGTGACTGCGATGATCAGATCGCTGTTCTCGATGCCGGCTTCGATCTGGACGCTGAAGCTGGCGCCGTTGCCGACGATGCCCATGACGTCATACAGATTTGTCAGCTCCTGAATTTTCTGCGGATTGCTGTCGATCAGGGTAATATCGTGCCCCTCTTTGATCAGTTGCGCGACTAATGTCTTACCGACCTTGCCGCAGCCCACGATGATAATTTTTAATCCTTGTTCAACGGTATTTTTTTTCCCAAACATGATATCTCCATTCCGAAACGCGCCTGTTATTTATGTGCGGCGTTTCCGGTACGTCTGTCGTAAAAAGCAGATGAAACCATTATGCAACTATAATATAGCACTATGTGAAGAAAAAAGCATTATGTTTTTAAATTTGTACATTTGATGGCCGTAAAATTTGAATATTTTGTTTTGACAGATGACAGGTACTTATCTTGCACCGTAAAACATTGAAAAAGCACAAATATATTGCTATAATCATTTACATACGCAAATAGACTTTACAATATATGATTTCCGCAATTAAGGAGAAAATATTATGGGAAAAAGAACAAAATTGTTGCAATCGGTCTTGTACGCGGTTATTTTGCTGATATTTGTGATTGTTTTATTCTACTGGTATACGGAGCAGAACCGGGCACGAATTACAGAACAGAACAGGAACTATGCCGAAGATGCGGTGCACCAGACAGCATATCAGGTCGAAGAGGAATTCAGGGGCGGATTGAATCTGATTAATTCGTATGCATATTTCATAAGCAAAGGTCTGTCAAGCCCCACGATTGATGTTGAAACGTTGAAAGAGATAGAGATGAACTCCGCTTTCGATGCAATCCGGTTTACGGACATGGACGGAATAGCGCATTCCTCCGATGGAAGGACGGCCGATGCGACAGACCGTGATTACTATAAACTCGGCATAAACGGGGAGAGCGGTATTTCTGTCATATTCGATCCTCGTTTTGAGGACGGCGGGACGAGAATC
Organism: Lachnospiraceae bacterium; assembly: GCA_014804485.1. Taxonomy (GTDB): domain Bacteria; phylum Bacillota; class Clostridia; order Lachnospirales; family Lachnospiraceae; genus UBA3282. Next base: position 111,345 of record JAAUZT010000035.1, on the reverse strand, counting down.
AGTTTCTTCGCACCGGTTCGGTTTGAGGGAGAGATTATCGGCGTAGTTCGGGGTTCCTATACTGCGGAGGTGTATTTGAAGGATCTGCTCTATGCCACGTACTTCGGCGAGACAGCTGATATATTTCTGTGTATGCCGGACGGCAGAGTGATCGCCAGCACCGACGGAGAGAGTCATGAGGGAAATATATTGGATAGTCTGACAGAGTCAGGTACCATTGACGGTGAAACGGCTGCGTCTGCACAAGCCGTATTTCAAAATGGCGGGCACGGTTCATTCGTATGTCATGAAGGCAGCAAAACGGATAATCTCTGTGTCACTTATCTTCTTGACGACCAATATGTCCTGATACAGACATTTCCGCAGAATATTACGCAGAGTATGGTAGAAAAGGCCAATCTTGCGGGGATTCGTCTGGAGGTCATTCTGCTTATTCTGTGCGCGGTCTATGTTGTTTTAATGATTCTGCGGGCGGGTATGGAGAAGAAAAAGCTGGAGAGTGAAAACCAGCGGGTCAACTATGTGCTGAAGGGGTTGAATACACTTTTCCTTTCGAGGTATTTTGTGGTGGATCTGGAGACGGATACATATTTTTATACTGCGGGCGTGAGTCCGTTAGACAATCGACTGGCTACGGAAGGAGATTACGCTTCTATAGTGGAGACCCACAGCAGGGATATTATCGGAGAAGAGGGGAAGGAAGAGTTCAGGCAGGCTTTCGGAATTAATTCCATTATAGAAAGTCTCGCGGATAAGGAAACCTTCACTTATGAGTGTCATGTTATGCGCAACGGGGAAGAAGAATGGGAGCACCTGATCGCTGTTTGTCTGGAGCGCAGAGACGGCAAGGTATCTAAGATTCTCTATGTTCGCCAGAATGTTACGGAGATGAAGGTAAGAGAGCTTCGCAGACAGGAAGAAGTCTCCGCCATGAACCGTAAGGAGAGGCAGTACAGGCTTGCGGTCACATCGAACTCCTTCTGCACTTTTGAGTTTAACCTGACTAAGGATCTGATTGAGCAGGATATCGTCCGCGTGACGGATGAGGGACAGATTTCACTGCTGGAACAGGCAGGACTCAGCGCACCCTGTAAAGCTTCCGAGTTCTTTGACAGATGGGAACAGTTTATTCTTCCGGAATCATTGGAGGATTATGCCGGAACAGCGAATGTGGAATTTTTGAAAAAGAGCTATGAACAGGGCGAGGGAGAGGTCGATATCGATTTCTGGTGTAAGATGGGAGACGAAGAGGGTCAGGTGTGCGTGCGCCAGTCATTCTTCATAGCGCAGGATGATATCACCGGAGATCTGATTGTAATGGTAGTGTCAAGAGATATCACGGAACAGGTCATCAGGCAGCGTGAGCAGACGCAGGCATTGCAGGATGCCTTGATGCAGGCGCAGCATGCGAATCAGGCCAAGACTACATTCCTGTCCAATATGAGCCACGATATCAGGACGCCTATGAATGCGATCATCGGGTTTGCAACGATTGCAGCCAGCAGGATCGACAACAAGGAGCAGGTCAGCGACTGTCTGCAGAAAGTTCTGTCCTCCAGCAATCATTTGCTCAGTCTGATTAATGATATTCTGGACATGAGCCGTATTGAAAGCGGAAAGATGCAGATCCATGACCAAGAGTGTAATATTTCGGAGCTCATGCATAATCTGGTGAATATCATACAGCCGCAGGTTAAGGCGAAACAGCTGGATATGTTTATTGATACCTTTGAAGTTACCAACGAAGATGTAATCGCAGATCCCTTGAAGCTGAATCAGATATTTATCAATCTGATGAGCAACGCGATCAAATATACGCCTGCCGGCGGCACAGTGTCTTTCCGCATTATGCAGAATACGACATTCAAGCATGGCTATGGCGATTATGTTTTTATTATTAAGGATAACGGAATAGGTATGTCGCGGGAATTTGTGGAGCACATCTTCGAGCCGTTTGAGAGAGAGAGCACGACGACGCGCAGCGGCATTCAGGGTACCGGACTCGGCATGGCTATTACCAAGAATATTATTGAGATGATGAACGGTACGATTACGGTGGAAAGTGAGGTTGGCAAGGGAAGCACCTTTACCGTAAATCTGACGCTGAAGCTGCAGGATGTGGAGAAGAATGCGGAGCAGATCAAGGAACTCGAGGGATTGCGCACACTTGTTGTTGACGATGATTTTAATGTCTGTGACAGCGTGAGCAAAATGTTAAAGACGATCGGTATGCGGCCGGAATGGACGACCTCCGGGCGTGAGGCCGTACACCGGGCAAAGATCGCACGGGATGAGGGAGACTCTTTCCACACATACATTATTGACTGGCAGATGCCGGAAATGAGCGGAATCGAGACGGCCAGGAAGATCCGCAGCGTTGTGGGAGATGAGATGCCGATTATCGTTCTGACGGCGTATGACTGGACGGATATTGAGGAGGACGCCAAGGAAGCCGGGATTACCGCTTTTTGTGCAAAACCTCTTTTTATGTCGGATCTGAAGAGTGCACTGCTTGCGGCAAATCATTGCAGTGACAAGGAAGAAAAACAGGAGGCGGTATGGACACAGACCGATTTCAGCGGAAAACGTGTACTTGTCGTGGAAGATATTGAAATGAACCGTGAGATTGCGGAAGTGATCCTGACGGAAAGCGGCTTTATCGTGGAGACTGCTCCGGACGGAACAGACGCTGTTGAGATGGTGCAGAAATCCGAAGAGAATTATTACGATGTGGTCCTGATGGATGTGCAGATGCCGATCATGAACGGGTATGAGGCGACGCGCGCGATCAGATCACTGGAGAGAGCGGATGTAAAGACGCTTCCGATTATTGCGATGACAGCCAATGCGCTGGAGGAAGATAAAGAAACGGCATTAAAGAGCGGCATGAATGCCCATATTGCGAAACCGCTTGACATAGAGCATTTTATAGAAGTGCTTCACAACTATCTGCATTAAGAATCTTTTATCTGAATTTATCTTTTATATTGATTCGGGGGTCAAAAGGCGCATGTTGTAAACTGGGGTGGCAGATTGCACAAAATGTTCTCTCGTGTCGGGCTACGTCATATGGATTTTCTATAATATTCCGGCAAGGTTATGCAAACGGACGAAACCGCCCTCTATTCGCCATCCAGGCTCATTACGGGCTTTCCGGGACGTCCATGTCCCGAAATTTCTGGATGTCGAACGGAATATTAAGAAAATCTCATATTCCTCCGCAGGCCAGCTTCGAGAACATTTTGTGCAATCTGCCTTCTCAGCCTATCATGAGCANATTTTGACACCCGAATCTTACATTTCAAGAAAATACAAACCACCGAATTANTAAGNAAATACATGTTACGAACAGAGNACAGGCGGCNGTAAATCGCAGGATGTGCAGCGNAGATTGCAGCTTGCGCGGGAAGTCCTTGCGCTTTTTTTGAAAAAAGGTAGAATCGAATCAGAAACGGCGNTGCAGGATATAGGAATAANAGCGATAAAGTAAAAAAGAGGTGATGAGATGCGCGTAAGCTATAGCAGAGATTCTTCTTTGCGGGAAGATCGGGTTGATATACATTATCGGGAAGAGACGGAACGGATTGAGGTTATCCGTAATTTCTTTTCTTCACTGCAGAGCATTACAGGGAAAAAGGAAGAGGAAGTGTGCGTGCTGCAGCCGGGCAGTATCTATTATCTGGAGTCGGTTGANCGTAAGCTTTTNGCTTATCAGGCAGGCGATGTGTANCAGTTGGATTACAGTATGAAACATTTTTTGGACTGCTTTAGCGGCAATGGATTTGTNCAGATNAGTAAGAACACGATTGTGAACTTGTACAGGGTGAAGCGTGTGAATACNGANCTGAANATGCGGCTGAAGCTGGTGATGGATAATGATGAGGTGATNGTCTTAAACAGGACATATAAGAAGAATTTTCTTGACGCTTTGTATCACATACAGGAGGTGTGCCATGAAAAAGATTGCTAAACAAAATTTTTTCTCTACGGTGTGTGTTATNTACACNNTGCTTGTATTAGGNAAGCTTGCGGTNGAATATNTTGTGCGGGGAATATGGGGGAATTATCAGGGAAATCTGTTGATAATGTTTGTGNTGGCNGCACTGGCGCATTTNGTGCTGTCGGAGTATTACCGGTTCCAGAAATACCCGCTGNTTCTGGTGATCATNGTACAGTATCTGGTGCTGNTCGGNGGCGTGATGCTTTTTACATGGATATCGGGATTCTTTGCGCCGCTGCATGAGAATGGGTATCGGGACATGTTCCTGTCTTTCAGCATTCCNTATGCCATAGGCGTAGTAATCTATTATGCGGCGTTATTTCATGAGGTGAAGAAAGTCAACAATGCGCTTAAACGGATAAGGGAGGAGTAAAAGCATGNCGGAAAAAGGGAAAACGAAAATAACGGGAATGGATTATCTGGGACTTGGATTGTATGCGTTCGGCGGTCTGGGCATGGAAGTGCTTTATGCATATCTGTTGGAACCTGNGTTGTACGGTGCGCCGATGCAGGAGTGGACATCAGGNCAGACCATTATACATTGGATTCTGACCTGTATCACATGGGGAATCTTTGCAGTTGTTCTGATTAGGACATCGGGGACGAAGTATCAGTTCCCTTTGACNAAAAAAGGAGATAAGTTAAACCTTATAAGAGTCGGTGTATGTGTGCTGTTTATCGNTGNAGCATTCGGAGTCGATTATATGATCTGGGACGGCTTTAAAGTATATCTGGAATATGCGGGAAAAGGACTCTTGCTTTTCACTTTCCAGTACATATATTATGCCTTCGAGACGATGTTGTTTNTNTTGATTATCGTATTCGGACAGAAGGCGTGCGAAGTGTGGTTTCATAAGGAGAGCTTTCCTTTCGGCGGAATCATCTGCGGGGTGACATGGGGACTTGCGCACNTGTTTACGAAAGATATTCTGACAGGCATAACAGGAATCTTTCTCGGTGTGGCGCTGGGCAGTGTGTACCTNGTGGTAAACAGAGATCTGCGGAAGGCATATGTGGTAATGTTTCTCATGTTTGTGTTGTGAGGCGGTGAGNGGAAGGAAATGGNANTCCGNNGCNAAGAGAACTGACGGTTGCGCAACCTATAGGAGCGGNTTTGACNCCCGAAATGTGTCGCGCAACCNGAGATTGCAACTCTATGATAATAGAAAAANNNANGNAAAAAGGAGACTGTTATCATGGAGAACAAACTGTTTACAAGAGATTTTACATTGGTGGTAATCGGACAGATTATCTCCCTATTCGGCAATGCGGCGATTCGGTTTGCATTGCCGCTTTATTTACTGAATCAGACGGGCTCTTCCGCGTTGTACGGGACGGTGATGGCAATATCATTTATTCCGGCGGTTCTGCTATCGCCTGTGGGCGGGCTGATTGCCGACCGGGTCAATAAACGGAATATTATGGTAATACTGGATTTTTCCACAGCCGGGCTGATCTTGCTGTTTATGCTGTTAATGGATCATGTCAGTCTGGTGCTTTTGCTTACGATCGTATTAATGCTCTTATACGGAATCGCGGGAGCCTACCAGCCTGCCGTACAGGCAAGTATTCCGGTACTGGTGGCACAGGACGAGGTTATGCGCGCTAATGCGGTGATTAATGTGATCAGTTCCTTCGCGTCGTTACTCGGTCCGGTGTGTGGAGGTATTCTGTACAGTGTATACGGCCTGCTTCCGGTGTTGGAAATCAGTGTTGCCAGTTTCGTGGTGTCGGCCGTGATGGAGATTTTTATTCGGATTCCTTATCGGAAACAGGAGACGGCAGGAAGTATCATAGGGACGGCGCTGCAAGATTTGAAGGAAAGCGTTTATTTCATTTGCAGGCAAAAGCCGATCATCGGGCAGGGGCTTCTCATAGTCTGCAGCATTAATCTGTTCTTATCCGCTATGATTATAGTGGGTCTTCCCTATCTGATTACCGAGGTACTTCCGTTTACGGCAGAGCAGGCGAATCGGCTGTATGGTTATGCGCAGGGTGCATTGGCAGCAGGCGGTATTGTGGGCGGCATCGGCGCCGGTGCTCTGGCGGACAAATTGAAGATCGGTAAAGCCGGTAATCTGTTGATTGCGGGGGCAGTTTGTGTATTCCCCATTGGTTTCGTACTTTTACAGTCGGATTCGGGCATGGCAGTTTATATGACGATTACAGTGTGCTGTTTTGCGATCATGGTGGTCTCCACTGTATTTACGGTACAGATGATGGCCTTTATGCAGACGGAAACACCGCAGAATCTGGTCGGCAAAGTAATTGCCGTGGCGATGACAGGCGCGATGTGCGCACAGCCTTTTGGCAATGCAATGTATGGGTTCCTGTTTGAACTGTGCGATGGGTGCGAGGCGGCGGTAGTGTTGTTTGCGGGGATAGTGTCGCTGATCATAGCGGTTGGGGCGCGGAAGGTGTTTGGGAGAATTAATATGGGCTGAAAAATAGTATGGAACTACGGTGTGGTATTTTCCATATTGTGATATAATGGAAAAAAGCGAGGTGAAGCTATGTTGGAATGGTTATTAAATTTGGACGGTAACATACTATTATTTATTCAGGAGTATATCAGAAATCCGATATTGACTCCGTTTGTAAAGTTTATCACAACACTTGGAAACGGAGGCGGAATATGGATACTCCTGACACTTATTATGCTGATTATTCCTAAGACGAGGAAGGTTGGCTGTATGATGACCGCGGCGCTGATCGGTACATTGTTAGTGAATAATATTCTGCTGAAAAATCTGGTCGCCAGAACCAGACCTTACGAGGTGATAGCGGGACTGACTTATCTGGTGCCGAAACCGGGGGAATATTCTTTCCCGTCGGGACATGCGGGCAGTTCATTTTCGGTGGCATGTGTTATGTTCCGGGAGCTTCCTAAGAAATACGGGATTCCGGCGCTTGTTCTGGCTATTTTGATTGCGCTGTCCCGGTTGTATGTGGGAGTACATTATCCCAGTGATGTGCTGTTTGGCATAATCAGCGGTATTGCGATCAGCTACGCGGCTGTGGCGGTTGTAGAATGGATTGATAAGTTGAAGAAAAACAATGAAGAGTGATTACATAACAATAGGGCTGACAATTTGCAGAGTGAGAGGCAGGAATTTGCAAAAGGCAGCGCAGAAATGGGGTAAATATGAATAAAATTAAATTTGCAATCTTGGCACCGGGCGGTATTGCCAATAGCATGGCGGAGGCAGTAAGCCAGCTTGAGGAAATCGAATGCTATGCGGTTGCTTCCAGAAATTATGACAGAGCGAAAAGCTTTGCAGATAAATGGGGATTTGAGAAAGCCTACGGTTCTTATGAGGAGATGGCAAAAGATCCGCAGGTAGAATTAATATATGTGGCTTCACCGCACTCACACCATTACCCTTATGCGAAGCTGTGTCTGGAACATGGGAAGCACGTGCTGTTGGAAAAAGCTTTTACCGTGAATGCGAAGCAGGCGGAAGAACTGATTACACTGGCGAGAAGCAAAGGGCTTCTTCTGGCGGAGGCATTCTGGCCCAGATATATGCCCAGCAGGAAGATGATCGACGATCTGATCGCACAGGGGGCTATCGGTGAGGTGCATTCTGTCATAGCGGATTTCGGCGCACCGCTGACCCATGTCGAGAGATTGAGTAATCCGGAATTGGCAGGCGGCGCACTTTTGGATCTGGGCGTCTATCCGCTCAATCTTGCATTGCAGATATTCAAGAGTCCGGTGAAAGATATTAAGTCGAGCGCGGTCATGTCCCCGCAGGGCGTAGACTGGATGAACGGGATCACACTGACTTTTGAGGACGGTAAGATGGCGGTCTTACACAGCAATATGCTGGCATATATGGAAAACCGTGGGATTATTAACGGCGACAAAGGTTATATCGAGTTTAATGAGATCAACAACTGTCAGGAAATTCGCGTTTATAACGAGCAAAAAGAAATGACTGCCCGCTATCAGGTGCCGGAGCAGATCAACGGTTACGAGTACGAGGCGCTTGCCTGTGTGCGTGCGATCAGAGCCGGGCAGGTTGAGTGCGAGGAAATGCCGCACAGCGAGACGCTTCGGTTGATGAAGATTCTGGACGCAGTCAGGGAGCAGTGGGGATTTGCGCTCCCGTGTGAATGATAGGAGAATACATATGACCAAGAGTATGACAGAGGGGAAACCGCTTCCGCTGATCTTACAGTTTGCGCTGCCTCTGTTGATCGGAAATCTGTTGCAGCAGACTTACAATATCATAGATGCCGCGATTGTAGGACGCATCTTAGGGGCGGATGCATTGGCGGGAGTGGGCGCTTCCAGCAGCGTGCAGTTTCTTGTGCTGGGATTCTGTATCGGCGTCTGCTGCGGATTCGGCATTCCGGTTGCGCGCAGTTTCGGTGCACAGGATTATGGCAAGATGCGGAGCGATATTTTCCACGGGATGGTGTTGACAGGAATCTTTGCGGTAGTGTTGACGGTATCCTGTGTATTGTTGTGCCCGCAGATACTGCATCTGCTCTCTACGCCGGAGGACATCTATACGAATGCCTACCGGTATCTGGTGATCATCTTTATGGGGATTCCTTTTAACTTACTGTATAATTTGCTGGCAGGCATATTCCGGTCGGTGGGTGACAGCAGAACACCGTTTATGTTTCTTGCCTTTTCTACGGTGCTGAATATTGTTTTGGACCTGTTCTGTATTCTTGTCCTTCACTTGGGATGTGCAGGCGCGGCGCTGGCAACGATCACGTCGCAGGCAGTAAGCGGTATACTTTGCTATGTTTATATGAGAAAAAAGATTCCCATCCTGCGACTAAAACGACAGGAGTGTCATATTGATGGGGATACAATCAAAATGATGTTGGCGATGGGAATTCCCATGGGACTGCAATATTCCATTACCGCCATCGGGAGTATGGTCATGCAGTCCGCCAATAACGGTTTGGGCAGTATATATGTGTCAGGCTTCACGGCCGGTATGAGGATCAAACAGTTCATGATGTGTCCTTTTGATGCGCTGGCGACGGGCGTTTCCGTCTTTTGCAGTCAGAATCTCGGCGCCGGCAAGATGAGACGTATCAAATCGGGAATCAAACAGGGAACTGCGATCGGTGTGTTGTATGGAACGGTGGCGGGTCTGGTGATTATCTTTTTCGGAAGGACGCTGTCGATGTTATTCATATCGGGAGAGGATGCGGCGATACTGGATGCTTCCGCTAAATATCTGCGGTGCATGGGGTATTTCTTCTGGAGTCTCGGTATTTTGAATGTCTGTCGTATGTGCACGCAGGGACTCGGGTTTTCCGGACGCGTGATTTTCTCGGGACTGGCGGAGATGGTGGCAAGGATCGTAGTCAGCCTGTGTTTTGTGCCGATGTTCGGTTTCACGGCGATCTGTTTCGCGGATCAGTCGGCATGGCTTTCGGCGTGTGTTTATATCGTGCCGACATGTCTGCACTGCCTTAGAATATGCGAGAAAAAACTGCAGGGGTCTTCCCAAATATGACATACTGCTGTCGGGTTTTCTATCGTATGATTTATGCATTCATAAGTGTCTGATGTGAATGAAAATGTAAATGACAGAAATGTTCCGGAGAGGGATATGAAGATAGAATACAAGGAGAACCGACAGAATGCATTTTGTAGACGCTAAGGGTATATTATCATCTCATAACGGCATGAATCTGTATCGTGGATGTACGCACGGTTGCATTTACTGCGACAGCAGGAGCGAATGTTATCAGATGAAACATGACTTCGAAGATATCGAAGTCAAACAGAACGCGCCGGAGCTGCTGGAGAAGGCACTGCGGGCTAAGCGCAAAAAATGTATGATCGGCACAGGGGCTATGTGCGATCCTTATATGCACTGTGAAGAGCAGCTTCGGCTTACGCAAAGATGTCTGGAACTGATCGATGAGCACGGTTTCGGAGTCACGGTTCAGACGAAGTCTGACAGGATTCTGAGGGATCTGGATATTTTAAAAAGTATTAACCACAAGGCAAAATGTGTGGTACAGATGACGCTCACGACTTACGATGAAGACCTGTGCCGTATCGTAGAGCCGAAAGTGTGTACGACGAAACGACGCTATGAAGTGCTGGAGATCATGAAAGAGAACGGTATTCCTACGGTGGTGTGGCTGTCGCCGATCCTGCCCTATATTAATGATACGAGGGAGAATATAGAAGGGATTCTGGAATATTGCAGGAAGGCCGGCGTGTATGGAATCATCTGTTTCGGGATGGGACTTACGCTCAGACAGGGGGACCGGGAATATTATTATGCAGCGCTGGATAAACATTTTCCGGGACTGCGCGAGAAATATCACCGTAAGTTCGGCTATGCCTATGAGATTCCCAGTGACCGGCAGGGAGAGCTGATGAGATACTTTTACGGTTTTTGCAAAGAGAACCGTATCGTAAGTGACGCAGAGCAGGTTTTTGCCTATCTACGGGAATTTCCGGAGAATAAAGGGTATGAACAGTTGTCGTTGTGGGAGATATAAAATCACCTATATAGTCATCCGGGTGCATTCCACTGCCCCAAGCTGTATCTGGAGCAGGGAATGAGCCATGCTTACTTCTTTTTGACAGGAATCCATATCTCTGTATAATAATTCTCATCATTTGTCCCGTTGGGATATTTGTTTGGCGCGTCATACATTTCGACACAATATCCTGCTGCAAATTCATAATCCTGCAAGGCCGGAAGCCATTCGGAGAATATTTTCGTATTTACATCCTGTAAAGAGTGCGGAAGAGCGCCCTTGCACGGGAAAACCGCCCACGTAAAGGCAGGGATTGTCCTTACTGTAAGCCCGTTCGGAATATCTACGGACGGATTATAAACATCGGCGATCAGATATTCAAACTTTTCGTTTCCCATTTGCGGGTCGATGTTAATGCCGAACATTCCGCAGACATATTCGCCCTTTCCTGTGGAATAATGCTCCTGCCAGAACAAAGGTAATTCCTGCTTTGCATTTTCATAGGTAAACTCCTTTGATGCGCCTAAAACAGTAAAGGCTTCTTTCCTGACAATTCTGTAATCCATAATGTAACCACCTTTCAATGAGATTGTTAGTTTCAGCGGCGCAAATGTTTTAATCATTGTTTTATTCTTGCGCACTGTCAGAGGCGTATATCCATGAAAGCGGGAAAAGGCTTTGGTAAAACTGTCGGGAGAGTCATAACCATATTTCATGGCAAGCTCGATAACCGGAATATCACTGGTAAGAACTTCTTCTCCTGCAAGCGCCATTCTGCGGTTTCTTACATATTCCATAATGGAATACCCGCACAATATGCTAAAACCTTTGTGAAAATAGAAAGGGGAAATATTCACATGCTCTGCCACGTCATATATTGTGATGTCCTCTGTGATATGGCTTTCAATATAGTTGACTGCTTCACTGATTGCTTCTGCCCATTCCATGGTGATCAACCTCCTGCTGTGGTTACAGTATACGCTTAATCATTTACATCGTCCCGACATTGCTTGGTTTCTTTTGTCTTTTGTCAGCACATAAGTCATTTTACCATATCTTTGGGGATGTTTGGCATGGTATTGCTAAAATTCCATGTAACTTAGGAAAAGTAAGAATATATGTACAATTTCGTTAAAATGTGTTAAAGTAATGAAACGATAACAAGGATGATGAGCCGCAGGAAATGGTCTAAGAACCGTGTGGAGGCGATAGCGATGAGTATCCATAAAGTAAACAGTCAAATGGTCAAAGAGCTCATGGAGTCATTAGGGGCAGATTTATGCGGTATTGCCAGTATGGACAGATTTCGTGATGCGCCGAAGGGATTTCATCCGCTGGACGTTATGCCATCCTGCAAGTCGGTGATATCGTTCGGGTGCAGATTTCCGGTCGGAACACTGCGCTGTAACAGTCCGATTCCGTATACGAGAGTACGCAACTCCATCACGCCGAAGATGGATGCCATAGCGCTGGATTTCTGTATCGAGATGGAGCGGAGAGGCGTTATATGTGTGCCGATTCCGACCAATGAGAGCGTGTGGGATGGCAATACGGGAAGATGGCGCTCTATTGTTTCGCAGAAGCACGCGGCACAGGCAGCGGGGCTTGGAACGATTGGGCGGCATTCACTGCTGATCACACCGGAGTTCGGGAGTATGGTCTGGCTCGGAGCAGTTCTGTGTGAGCAGGAATTGATGCCGGACGAGTTAAAAGAAAATATCTGCAATGCGTGCAATCTCTGTGTGGAGGTATGCCCGGTCGGTGCATTGGATGAGTGTGAGCTTAAGCAGCAGGTGTGCTGGGATCATGCCTTCGGAGATGACGAAAATTTGCAGACATGGACGATTTCCTGTCATAAATGCAGGGATATTTGTCCGTTTAATTTGGGGAGTGCCGTTGGACGTTGTTAAAGGCTTATTTTATATCCAATTCCGGCGGTACATCAATTTCATCGGACACATACTTACCGTTTTTCTTGCGCTGCCGCACACACTCTGTCAGCAGATACTCGATCTGCCCGTTGACGGAGCGGAAGTCATCTTCCGCCCACGCCGCGATTGCATCATAGAGTTTTGCAGATAATCGAAGGGGCACTTGTTTTTTGCCTGAATCGCCCATAAAATCCTCCGTTCTAATAAAGGCTTCCGGAATTGACTACTGGCTGTGCATCATGGTTGCCGCACAGAACTACCAGCAGATTAGATACCATAGCTGCTTTACGTTCCTCGTCAAGTTCCACGGTATGCTTTTCATTCAACCGTTCTAATGCCATCTCGACCATACCTACCGCGCCGTCCACGATCATTTTTCTTGCATCAATGATAGCAGATGCCTGCTGTCTCTGCAACATGACTGCGGCGATCTCGGGTGCGTATGCCAGGTAGGTGATTCTCGCTTCCACGATTTCGATGCCTGCTTCTTCTACTCTGGTCTGGATCTCTGCCCGGATCTTGCCGGCTACGATTTCGCTGGAGCCGCGAAGACTGCCTTCGTCAGCCATGCCGTCTCCGGTCGTATCCACGTTAGGGGCTACGTCGTAGGGATAGGTACGCACAATATTGCGAAGCGCGCTGTCGCATTGCAAGGACAGAAATTCCTTGTAGTTATCTACGTTGAAAACCGCTTTGGCAGTATCTACGATTCGCCAGGTTACCGCGATACCGATTTCCACCGGATTACCCAGACAATCATTGATCTTCTGACGGCTGTTATTCAAAGTCATGATCTTCAAAGAAAGCTTCTTGGTAGGAGCTTCCTGAGCGGTGCTTACACCGGACTCGGCAATTACCAGCGTACCGGAAGGTCCGCCAACACCTTTGACATCACCGCTCTGGCTTAACTTAGTGTGGGAAGCCGGATTGACGCCTGCGCAGAAGGGATTGACAAAGTAGAAGCCATCGCCCTTGAGCGTTCCCACATATTTGCCGAATAAAGTCAGAACCAACGCTTCCTGCGGCTTCAAAACTTTCAGACCGCAGAAGAGTATCCAGCCGAAGAATGCATAAAGCAGACCTATGGTAAAGACGGTAGTTGTGAGCGTGGTATCTGTTTCACTTTCAAAATGGATGATGCCGATGATAATTCCTGCAATAGCCAGTGCGTATAGCAGCAGAGTGACGAGTAGTACAGGCAGTCCGTTCTTTTTGCCATGAATGAGTTTTTCTTCTAAGTTAGTTTCTTGCATAATCTCCTCCGTTCCGAAGCGGCGATGCAGCACGTGTGGTTTGGATTTTGACGGCGTGTAGTCCGTCGCTTCTGGTAAATGTTCTTTTTGATATCATTATGATATCATATTGATTAGAAATGTCAAGGAGAAGTTTTGGATGGTGGAGATAAAGTAGGGAAAACAAAGTAAATTGAGTAAAAAGAGAGATGTAAGATACTGACACAATAATTAATATGTAAATATCGAAATAACGTTTAAAAATTTGGAAAAAAGGAAGAAGAATGATTGCGGAATGATGTGTGGTGTGCTACAATTGTGCCATGGGAAAACCAGAGAATTAAGGCGGCTACCCTCCATACTCGGAGGGCTATCAATCCTCCGAACGTAAGAAAGGAGGGTGATACAATGATTACATATTCTGAATTGATTCAGTTTGGTATTTTTATTGTAGCCCTTGTAAGTCTGATTTGTCAGATTTTCAGGGATAGAAAAAAATAGCCGCCAACTATCCCACTAGTTGACGGCGGTCTCCGAACTATCGGAGATCAGCTTAGTTGATGAGGGTAGCCGCTTCTCTGGTTTTCCCTCTTTCTATAAATAATGTAACATATAATGTGTGATTTTGCAAGTGAATTTAGCCGTTTTTAAGTGCTTACAAAGATTAAAAACTACCGGCTTTTGATAGCCGGTAGCTTTTGTTTCATAATGCCAGTTTATATAATACTAATTGATTAAGACTTACCCCTTCTTTATCAGCTTCGATGACCAGCCGCTGATGAAGCGACTTAGGAAGCCTGACATTGAATTTTCCACTATAATCTGTTGTTTTTTCAGGGATTGGGATAGGCAGATTGTTTTCTAATTTAACTTCTATATATCCTTCCATAGCTTCGTTGAGACCTTCGTACAATTCTTCCAAGGTGCTGCCGGTGCTTTGGCAGCCGTCCAGCTCTAATACCCTGCCATAGAAATAATGTCCGCTTTCGTCGTTTAATTCCTGAACCAATCTTGTATAAGGCAGAGCCATATAATCTTTAACTTCCATACGATACTACTCCTTTTCATTTATTATTTCGGTCACAATAAGATTTATTCTCCGATTCTGTTTAATATATCTACTACATAAACCTTCTTTAACGGGCTTTCTTGCTTGATGGTGGTCAAGTCGCCGGTCTTTTTGTTTAAATATTGTTTATGGCTTCCCTTTTGTCGAACGCCTTCATACCCATAAGCTTTCAGTACTTTATCTGCTTCTTCAGGTCGTATCCCGTTCGGCTGTCTTTTCATTTTTTCAATGATTTTTTCTACGCTTGGCAATGGATGTATCCTCCTGATAATTAAACAGTACTGTATGTAGTACTAAAAGTCAATACCTTTTCAATGTACTTTTGTAACTGTTCAGTACCTTCACAGTTACGATGCAAAATCCATCCTAAATTGCCTTCGACAATGGGATTTTGCTCGCTGAATCATATTCTTATGGTCTCAGCAGTAAATGCTTCGATCTGTACTGAATAGTTACTTACCTTTTTACCATTCAAACCTACAATTTGTCCTATAAAACCTTGCACCAGCCACATTTTACAGTTATGATGGAAAAGGATAAGAATCACGGCATGAAAATGTCGGGAAGGCGAGTGCCGGACTGTTTTAAATAAAAAATGAAAGAGGCAGCTACAAATGTCAGTTACAATCTTCACCATGACCCATAAGAAATTCCCGGATCCACGGGACCCGATCTACGTGCCGCTGCATGTCGGGCGCGCACAGGGAGCGGACTACGGTTATGCCGGGGACGATACGGGAGATAACATATCTGCGAAGAATTGCTATTACGGAGAACTGACCGGAGTATACTGGGTGTGGAAGAATGTGCGAACCACGGACTATGTGGGTATATGCCATTACCGCCGGTATTTTTGTACGGAAGAGGGCAGGATTTTCAATGCAAACGATTATCTGTCGATTCTGAAAGACTATGACATGATAACTTCCAAGAAGCTGAAACTGAATTATTCTTATTTCGACGGCTATGCAAGCGATTACAATATTTTTGATTTGGTAACAACAGGCGAAGTGATTCGGCAGATGTATCCGGAGTATTATGATACCTTCGAGCGGCTGGTGCATGGAAACGGCACTTATTTCGGCAATATGATGGTGTGCTCTAAGGAACTGTATGATGAGTATGCCGCGTGGCTTTTTTCTATTTTTCATGAGGTGGAAAAGAAGATCGATCCCAGCGGTTATGACGATTATCATAAGCGGGTTTTTGGGTTTATATCGGAATTCCTGCTGCTTGTCTGGACGGAAGTGAAGGGGCTTAAGGTATATGAGTGCAAGGTGGGCATGACGACCGAGAAATACGAGACGGGACAGATGAAGGAGAAACTGGCGGAATATTTTATGCAAGGGGATCTGGACGGGGCGAAGGAATATTTCCTGAGTGTGCTTAAGAAGCGGCCGGATGTGTTGATGGAGGCTTCGGATATCACAGGCGAGTTGAAGCTGTCTATGCAGGTGATCGCCGTCTGCGAATTGGAGCGGCAGGAGTACGGGGAGAGCGTGATCGATCGAATCTGCCATGCCCAAGAGGAGAGCGGTGCTGATGGGAGCAAACAGGAATGCGGCAGGACAGACTCTGGGAGGAGAAGTATATTTGATGAACTGATGCATTATTTCAGCGGTTTGAATGACGTGGTGAATGCTTGTAAGGTGGGACAGGCGGATGAGGCAGAACGACGTTTCCTACGTGAACATCAGGTAAGCGACATTGCTATAGAAGCATCCGCCAGACTTTTTATCTCAGAGGAAAAGGAACTCGAAGAAGTTATAAGTAATATCGAAAAGTATAAAACGGAGATCAGTTAAAATATAAAAGAGAAACTTTAATCGGTACGGGGTTATACAGAGTTTTCGTTGCCGATAAGTTTCTCTTTTTCAAATTACTATTGCACGTCGGATATAAGAGGTGACACATCAACAGTGGGGTCACCGGCATCGCCCTTGACCTTGCCGAGATAGATGAGAGAGCCGTCTTCCGCATACCGATAGAAGTGGCTGTAATAAACGTAATCATCACCTTCTGCCTCGCCGGCTACAAGCATGAGCTCGATATAATTGTCATCAGGAATCAAGTCGAATAGAGAGACTTCCGCCCATGCGACAATAAGGTTTGCGAGCTGTTCTTGTATTTCCGGAACACCGTCTTCTGCAAGATCCATGTCATTAATGAACAGATGAGGCGTGTAATCATATGTTCCGTCGGCATTTTGGTCTTCCGGATAAAAAATAACAGAGTCCTCCTCACTGTCCCCGTTTAAGTCGGCGGTGTAGGTTTCATGCGGCTGCATTTTCATCACAAATCTGTCCGAATAAGTATAGGACTCTTTAAATCCCATATCCGCCAGATCGCTGTAGGGAATAACGAACTCAATAATTCCTGCGGCATAAGGTCCGAGGGCGTAAGGCTCACTTATAAAGACCAGACCCGAGGTGGACAGATACCATGCGTTGTCGGCGTACAGCACGGACTCTAGCGTGCCGTTTGTAATGTCGTCGGCTGAAAACATCCGATCGGCGTAGGATTCAGTTCCCGCCAATTTTTGATTATAGGATAACGTGTCTTCCCGAAAAGCGGCAGGATCATCGCTCAGATCAGAGAAGGAGATCAGGTCGCCGGTCTTGGCACTGTAGTTGGCTCCCAGCATCGTGTAATTGCCGTGCGCACCGCCGCTGAAGGAGTCATAGGTCAGCGTAAAAGAGATCACATCGCTGTCCGCTCTGACGGTCTTATACGTCAGCCCAGCACTGTAGCCGAGCAAGGGATAATCATTATCCTCTTCCTCGAAGTATTGCAACATTTCTTCTGCCATGTCTTCCACTTCTTTGTTTGCATGAAAAGAATCAATCCGGGAGCGGATGTCGGCATTGATCTTATCGGCAGCCTCCGCATTTCCTTCCATAGTGACGACGGGATAGATAACGCTCTTGTAGAAATATACCGTGCCGTCTTCCGTGGATTTATTGTCTTCTTCCGTCTGCATTTGAATGTCTATGTTGGATTTTCCAATATTGACAGAAGTGTCATTTACGGCTGCACTATCCGCCTCACCATTGCTTTCATTTGTATTTTCATCGGTTTGACCGAGGCTGCTGTCTGCTGTCTCATTCGGCTGCTGCGCTCCGTTTTCAGTATCATTTGTTCCGGAATCAGATCCGTTAGAACCGCAGGCTGTACAGCAGATTACCGCATACAGCAGCAGAGTACAGACTGCAATTTTCCCAGTTCCGTTTTTAGGTAGAATTGGGTGGTTATCAATAGTGTCATGTCTATTTGTTATACGGGTTTTCATGATTATGATAGTCCTCCTTGTTGAAATCTTAAGGTGTATCGAGCGAAACTAAAAGTAATTCCGAAAGAATTTACAAAGATAATTCCGAAAGAATTTACAAAGATAATTGCAAAGGAATTTACAAAGATAATTGCAAAGGAATTTACAAAGTTAATTCCGAAGGAATTTACTTTTTTTATTATATAGATGTTTACATTAAATTATTAATATGGTATGCATTAGTATGGCACGGTGATTTGGAAATGGCAAGATGTGAATGAAAAATGATGCAAAAATGATACAAAAATGATTTGAAAATGCATATTTTCATTAAAATATGCAGATTATTCATTAATTTTGTTATATTTATGCTTTTCAACCTACATTCTTTGTGATATAATGCGAGTTAAATTAAGCGAAAGGATGAAAACAAATGACAGGGATTCAAGAGTGGTTTTCCAATTTCTGTGACACATTTTATAAATGTTTTATCAAAGAAGACCGTTATAAACTGTTAGTGAGCGGTGTCGGCGTTACGATTAAGGTTTCACTTCTGGCAGTCGTTATCGGTATTATGATCGGTATTCTGATTGCGATGTGTAACCTGTCCAAGAGAAAACTGCCGAAGGTGATCGGCGGAATATATACGGACGTGATAAGGGGTACTCCTTCCGTTACCCAGTTGATGATCATTTATTTTGTTGTTTTTGCTACGGTCAATCTCAATAAATGGATTATCGCGGCAATCGCCTTTGGCATTAATTCCGGCGCCTATGTGTCGGAAATTATCAGGGGTGGTATTCTCTCGGTGAATCATGGGCAGACCGAGGCAGGAAGATCGCTTGGACTCAATTCCTTTCAAACAATGACAAGGATCGTCATTCCGCAGGCGGTGAAGAATATCTTTCCGGCGTTATGTAATGAGTTTATTGTTCTCATCAAGGAGACGGCGATCGTCGGCTATGTTGGGCTGATGGATATCCAGAAAGCGGGCGATTTCATCAAGAGTGCGACATTTATCGCATTTATGCCGCTGATTGGAACTGCGGTCATATACTATGTACTGATTAAGATCTTGACGCTGGTACTTCGCAGAATCGAAATCAGCCTGCGTAAATCTGACGTTAGATAGGAGGAGTACCTTATGATCAAAGTGAAGAACTTACATAAAAAATTTGGTGATCTGACTGTTTTGGACGGTATTGATGAACATATCACGCAAGGAGAAGTTGTGGTTGTGATCGGGCCTTCCGGTTCCGGTAAAAGCACTTTCCTAAGGTGCCTGAATCTGCTGGAAAAGGCAACTGAGGGTGAGATTTATGTGGATGACCAGATGATTAATGCGCCCAAGGTAAACGTGAATCATGTCAGACAGAAGATGGGTATGGTGTTCCAGCAATTTAATCTGTTTCCCCATCTGACGATCATGGATAATATCACGCTGGCGCCGGTGCTTCTTAAGAAAATGACGAAGGCCGAGGCGGTCAAGAGAGGACAGGAGCTGTTAGAGCGGGTTAATCTGGCGGAGAAAGCGGATGCTTATCCGGCGCAGTTGTCCGGCGGGCAGCAACAGCGTGTTGCGATCGCGAGGGCGCTGGCCATGAATCCGGAGATCATGCTTTTCGATGAACCGACTTCAGCGCTGGATCCGGAGATGGTAGGTGAAGTGTTGGATGTTATGAAGGATCTTGCCAAGTCCGGCATGACTATGGTGATCGTTACCCACGAGATGGGTTTTGCAAGGGAAGTGGCATCCAGAGTGCTTTTTATAGATCAGGGAAAAGTTATGGAAAGCGGCACACCGGAGCAAGTATTTAATGATCCGAAGAATGAGAGAACGAAATTATTCTTAAGTAAAGTGCTGTAACAGCGAATCAGATCGGCTCTGCATGTGTACGAATGAAAGATAATAAATCGTAGTAAATAAAGAGCGGCAGGGTGTAGCAGTGGTATCATGTCGTCCGTCTGTCATGAGAAGCTCTTCAATAGAAGGTTATTTATGAAGAAGAGTGTGTCTTGCTTGAGGCGGATCGGCTTAAGATATAGGGAACTGCCTGATCATATCCGGTGGGCAGTTACCGGGATACATTTTAATATAGGAGGAGAATATTATGA
The DNA here is from genome assembly GCA_014804485.1 of Lachnospiraceae bacterium. Lineage (GTDB taxonomy): Bacteria > Bacillota > Clostridia > Lachnospirales > Lachnospiraceae > UBA3282. The sequence continues at coordinate 91,256 of JAAUZT010000035.1, read as the reverse complement.
AAAAGACAACAAAAGTAGCAGCGCTCATGCTGGCTGTAGCTATGATGATGACAGCGTGCGGCGGCAATGCAGATCAGGCGGCAGACACAGGCGCAGCAGCGGACGAGACGACTGTGGACGTAGCGGACACAGACAATGTAACGAACACAGACGACGCAGCGAACACAGACAACGAAGCTGTTGCAGAGGAAGAGCAGTCTGCGGCGATTACGAAGACAGAGGGCGTTATCACATTCGGTACCAATGCGGAGTTCCCGCCTTTTGAGTTCGTTGCAAGCAATGGCGTGATCGATCAGTATGACGGTATCGACATGGCAATTGCAAAGCAGATCGCCGAAGACAACGGTATGACAGCGGCAGTCGAGAATATGGAATTTGACTCCCTGCTTATCGCATTGCAGAATGGTCAGATCGATGCGGCAATCGCTGGTATGACAGTGACGGAAGAAAGACTGGAATCAGTTGATTTCTCCACACCGTACTATACGGCGACACAGGTTATGATCGTGAAAGAAGATTCCGACATTGCGGCAGCAACCGATATGGCGGATAAGAAGATTTGTGTTGTACAGGGATACACCGGCGAAATATGCGTTCAGGATCTGGGCTATCCTTACGAGGCATTCAAAAAAGGTACAGAGGCTGTTATGGAGCTGGTAAACGGCAAGTGTGATGTAGTCGTTATTGATTCCGCAACCGCGCAGAAGTATGTCAGTGACAATGAAGGTCTTAAGATCGTGGAGGATTCCGCGGCATTTGAGTCTGAGGAATATGCGATCGCAGTTCGGAAGGGCAATACAGAGCTTCTGGATATGATCAATAAGGCAGTCGAAGCGAAACTTGCCGACGGTACGATCTCTGATCTGGGTGTGAAGTATACTGAGGAAACGACAGCGGAATAGGATTTATATAAAATAAGCCGGATATCGTATATAGAATGAATTGGTGTGTATGTAATAATTCTTTTGCGTACAAAACGGTTCTAAAGAAATATACGGAATATATTGTAAGATTTTACAGGGGACGCTTCGATTGGAAACGTCCCCTATATTTTATTATATAGGGAATTGCCCGGATTGCCACGAGTTTGCGAAGCGTAATCAAGCAAATCCCGCAAAGTTAATTCCGAAGGAATTTACTTTTTTTATAAAAACTCTACGATTCGTAGGTGTGATTCTTCCGCCGGCTATCATATAATATTTTCATAGAAATTTGTAAAAAGGTGGTGCGGTGCCGACATGGATCAAGTTAAAATAGGCAGATTTATTGCAAAAATGAGAAAACAGCAGAAGCTGACCCAGCGTGAATTTGCTGATGCTCTGGGTATTAGTGATAAAACCGTCAGTAAGTGGGAATGCGGCAATGGTATGCCCGAATTATCCTTCATACAGCCCATCAGTAGAATTCTTAACATCAGTCTTAATGAGTTGTTTTCGGGTGAGAAACTGAGCGATGCTGACTATAAGAAGAAGGCAGAGGAAAATATTATGGAACTCGTAAAAGAAGCGGAAAAAATGAAAAAGAACATTGTTGGCGGCAAGGTTTTAGGCTGTGTGAATAATGTCGAGATGTCTGCCGATGAAGCGCATAAGACAAATACAGAATTTTGGAGTACCATAGGCAGCGAATTCTTAGGCGCAACCGCTTTGCCCAGTTGGGGAAATTTTTTCCCGTCAGAGGACAAGCTGAAATTACTCGGAGATTTGTCCGGGGCAAAAGTCCTTGAAATCGGTTGCGGTAACGGTCGCTCGTTAAAGTATGCTGCTGATTCAGGCGCCGCCGAACTTTGGGGACTGGATATATCCGCAGATCAAATTGAACGTACAAAGAATTATCTTAAATCACAGGAAGTCAACGCAGAACTTGTCTGTTCACCTATGGAAGAAGAATGCGGACTACCAACCGAATATTTTGATCTGGTTTATTCGGTTTACGGGATCGGCTGGACGACGGATTTGGATAAAACCTTCAAGCATATTTATTCGTATTTGAAAAAAGGCGGGGCATTTGTCTTCGGCTGGTCGCATCCGATCCATAAGTGCGTGTCCATTGAGAACGGTAACCTGATTTTCAGTAATTCCTATTTTAATGAAGAGTGGTATCGCGCCGGTATGGGCGATAAAGAGATCATGCTGTCTAACCGTATGTTGAGTACATATATTAATGCATTGTCAGATAACGGGTTTGTTATCGAAAAACTGGTTGAAGAAATCGACAGGGAAAAAGCAATGGCGGCGCATGATGATTTCGGTAAAAAAGCATTGATGCTGCCCACGGTTTTCGTCATTAAGGCGAGGAAAATGTGAGTTGCGGATTGTATGCAAAAAGGGTTTTAAAGGCATAACTATCTGCAACAGGAATATCACCGAATATATTCATCAACATAACTTCTAAGCAGTTCCTGCAATTCTCTGTCCATAAATTCATAATCATCACTGATGTAAAGGCAGACCACTTTCTTATCGGCAATTATGTCAGGATATTTTGCCAGAATTCTTCGCAAATGCTTTTTCTCCATACAGAAAATGATATCCGCCCATCCGAGAAGACCGGGAGTAACTTTGATTCTGGCGTTCTGCTCTGTTCCCGCTGAACGCGCATGATGCCCGTTGTGACCATCGAAGATCTTCTCGGCGGTCAGACTGCGCCTTTTATTTTGACTGCATAAGAAAAGTAGATTCATATTATCACCATAAACAGTATATTACGATTTAGTGCTCTTTGACAAATGTTCTTCCATGGGAAAGATATATTTTTTATGAAAATAAGTTAGCAAAAGTTAATGAATTTTCCTTGACATAAAAAATACTGCTTCATACAATAACAGTAACAAGGCAGATACGTCTGTCTGGGTGCGCTGACACCCGAAAAATCTGACATATGTGCCGTATATGGTAGGACGGACAGTTGGGGAGCAACAGAAAAATTCCACAAGTAAGCTGCATGTGGTAGGGCGGACAGTTGGCAGACAACAGAAAAATCAGCATATTTGTAAAAATGAAAGGTTGTCCGAATGGACAACCTTTTTGAATGAATAAGTAGTGAATTCTACGCTTTCCACCGCCCCAACGTGGCAAAATACTGCATCAGCCCCGCCTTAGCTTCCTCAATTGTCTTGCTGCGTCCGCCCTCGACCTCAAAGGGTGCGCAGAAGTCCGCCATTTCCTCCATCGTGCAGTCCTGCACGAAAGCGCCGTTCTTATAACAGTAGCAACAATACATCTCGTTCTTGCTTCCGTCCTGATTGGTTCCGTACTGATCCTCCTGCATCGGCATGCCGCAGCTCTGGCAGATTTTCAATTCTGTTTTCGTGTCCATTCTATTGTCCTCCTGTGATGTTATTTCCGCAAGCCTTGGTATGTGCCGTATGGCAGTAATTTGCAATTCAACGGGCTGCGGTGTATTATGAATACATGATATCAGATTAAATATGACATCAGCGCGTCATATAATTAAGCGAATCTTAAAAAGCATAAATACTTCGCAAGAGGAGGAACCATGGCGGAAATCAGATTTTACGATACGGTGGACGATAAACTGTTGAAGTTTGCGGTAATCATAACGGAGCATGAAGGACGGTGGGTATTCTGCAAACATCGGCAACGGGAGACGTTGGAAGCGCCCGGCGGACACAGAGAAGAAGGGGAGACGATCGAAGAAACCGCGAGAAGAGAACTGTATGAGGAGACCGGCGCCATTCGGTTCGAGCTCTGGCCGATTTGCGTTTATTCTGTCACGGCACCGGAAAATTTTGAGGGCGAGGAAAGCTTTGGTATGCTCTACTATGCAAGAGCATGGGAATTTGAAAAAGAGCTGCACAGCGAGATCGAACAAATCGTCATCGGGGAAGCTCTGCCGCAGCGATGGACTTATCCGGAGATACAGCCGGTATTGATGGAGGAAGTGAAAAGGAGAGGCTTTTGGATTGGTAGATCCCTACCGGTATAATTTTGCCATTTCCCCGATACGGCGTTGCATTTCCGCTTGTACGAACTTAGGCGCCAGTACTTTTGCCGAAGGACCGAAAGACAGGATCATACCATAAACCCAATCGTCTAACGTGCACCGGTAATGAATCTCGAAATTCCCGTCGGGCAGCACGGTAATCTCTTCTTCATCAAAACGGTCATAAATGCGGTAGGCTTCTTTTTTGTCGATCCATAAAGTAATTTCCGGTAGCGGGATGTCCGCGGGAATGTCCGAATAGGCATCGGTGTTTTGGACAGCTGTACGAACATCAAAAGTTTCGTCGAGCACTACAACTCTTTTCATCCGCAGTACTTTGAACAGACGCATAGCCTGCCTCGTCCTGCAGTAAGCGCGCACATACCATGTATATTCTTTGAAGAGAAGTTGGACAGGCTCCGCATAGCGGTGGCTCATTTCACCGTATTGACCATAATAGTCAAACTCCATCACATGCCGGTTTAAAATGGCATCCCTGATCTGATTGAACAGATCCTTTCTTCGTCCGCTCCAATCGGACAAATCTATGGCAACCCAGTTTTCGGGTTTTTCCATGAAAAAATCTCCCAGCTTGTTCAGGATCGCCTCTTCTTCATGAGTGCCTGTCTCTCTGAGGCTGGCGAGGGCGGCAAGAATCTGTTGCTGTTCTTTCTTGGAGACCAGCATTTTGTTAAGGACAAACTGCTCCGTCAGGTGGATACCGCCGTTTCGACCCTTGGTCGTGTAGACCGGAATCCCAGCCATACTCAAAGCATCGATATCACGATAAATTGTCCGCACAGACACCTCAAACCGCTCCGCCAGTTCCTTTGCAGTTACGGTTCCCCTATTCATTAAGATGTATATGATACTGAGCAGACGATTAATCATGATAAGCTCTCCTTATGTAATTCTACGGTATATTTCGAGTTCACGAGATTTTTGAAATAGGATTCGAGTGTCAAAAGGTGCTCTTCATAAACTAAGATAGCAGATTGCGCAAAATGTTCCCGTAGCTGTCGTGCGTAGTCATATGAGATTTTCTTAATATTCCGTTCAGTACCCAGCAATTTCAGAACATGGATGTTCTGAAAAGCCCGACCTGAGCCCGGATGGCGAATGTCGGGCGGTTGCGTCCCGTCCCACAACGTCACTGGAATATTTTAGAAAATCCATATGACGGAGCCGGACAGCTACGGGAACATTTTGCGCAATCTCCCCTCTCAGCCTTTCATAAGCACCTTTTGACACTCGAATCCGTAATAGGAAATTGCTTTGTTTATATCTTAATCTGCGTCCACTTCCCCTTCTTAAACCGCGTCGAAGCAAACACAAACCGCGAAATCTGATCCGCCAGCACACCCAGCCAGATACCTACGATACCGAGTCCGAATACATATCCGCCCAGATAGGAACCGGCGGTACGGATAAAGGTAACGCTGATTGTGGAAGCCACCGCGGTGTAGAACGTATCTCCCGCGCCGCGCAGACAGCCCATGTACACCACCTGACTGATCTGGAAAGCCACTACGAAGATGATGACACGCATGATATTTATGCCGATGGCAACAATATGCTCTTCCTCAAAGAAAAGCCTCATAAGTGGTCCGGCGCCGACGAAGTAGATCACGGCAAGGCATACCGAAATAATACCGCCGAACATTCTGCATATACTTCCGTACTCTTTGGCCAGGTTTTCGTCCCCGGCACCGAGGCTGCGTCCGATCAGCGCCACCGCCGCGGCCTGCAGACCGTCTCCGAAGGAGAAGGATAATCCCATGATATTCATACCGACCTGATGTGCCGCCATGGCATCCGTGCCCTGATTGGCGGCCATGATCGCCGTCAGCATGAAGCCGATCCGCATCAGAAGCTGTTCGAAGAAAACGCTGTATCCCACTTTGATCAGATTGAGGAAGCTTTTCATTGCGGGATAAATCCGATTTTTCATAATATAAGGAAGACTGATAAAGCCGTCAGGGTTCAAGATAGAGAGGACGCTCATGATACACGCCACTACGGTGCCTAAGACCGTAGCGAGAGCCGCACCGTGGATTCCGAGGGCAGGGAACCCGAAATGTCCGTTGATCAGCAGGTAATTGAAAATAATGTTGACCGTGTTGGAGGTCACGTTGGTGCGCATGGTGATCTTCGTATTGCCGGCGCCTCTCTGCGCGGAGTTAATTCCCATCTGGATACAGTTAAAGATCATACCGCCCATGATGATCTTGAAATACGCCACAGCGCTGTCATGGGTTTCCGGCGTGGAACCGCACAAGTGAATGATCGGACTTGCCAGAACTACGAAAAGAATACTTAACAGAACCGCCGCCGCAATGATGAAAATGACGGCGGTGCTTAAGATACGGTTGGCTTCCTCCGGCTTCTCTTCACCGCGTCTTCTGGCAATCAGAGCCGAGATTGCCACATTCAGGGCGAAAAACAGGGACAGCCCGATGAACTTGGGCTGTGTCGTGAGCCCCACGGCGGCAACCGCGTAAGAGCCTAAGGAACTGACCATCAAAGAGTCCACTAACCCCGCAAATGCCACGAAGAAGGATTCCACGATGGAAGGCCATGCCATGTTGAAGGTAATACGGATGTTTTCCCGGCTGTGTTTTACCTTGGTTTTGGGCGGCAGAACGTCGTGATCCTTTGACACTGCACTATGCTCAGATATTTTTGTCTGCTTTTCCAGTGACATTGTGATATTCCTCTTTTCTACGATGAATTAATCGAAACTGATATTATTGTCTATAAATTCAAATACTTTGGCGAAGTATACAGGAGGATCAAAATCCATTGCGTTTGCATGCCCCGCATTTTTGGCAATGTAGAGATCTTTCTTGCCGGGGAATGCCTCGTATACCTGATGTCCCATGGCGGTAGGCACGAAGTCATCCGCTTCTCCGTGGATAAAGAGCATCGGCTTGTCGCACTTCTTGATTTGTGTGAGAGCGGATGCCTCGACATAATCATAGCCTAATCTGCGCTTACTGATCAAACGGCAGGTATGCAGGATCGGAAAGGCGGGCAGATGGTAATCCCGTTTCATGACACTGGCGAAGATATCCCAGACACTGGTGTAGCCGCAGTCTTCTATGTAGCCGACCACATGATCAAGGTTCTTGCCCGCGGTCATCATGACGGTTGCGCCGCCCATGGAGATACCGTGCAGAATAATTTTCGCTTCAGGGTCCTGTTCGGCGATCCACTCAATCCATAAGGAGATATCTTCCTTGTCGAGCCAGCCCATCCCTATGTAACTGCCTTCGCTTACGCCGTGCGCCCTGTTGTCGGGCAGCAGAACATTATATCCTTTTCGATAAAAGACTGCGCCGTAGGGCAGCATAAAGTGATGGCTGTCCTTATAGCCGTGGATGGAAATGATCCAGCGATGGTTCTGAGCATCCTGTATCCGGTATTTGGCGCTCAGCTTCAAACCGTCGCAGCTTGTGATGGAAGCGTCCTTCATGGTCTGCTCAAATTCGCTTCCCATCGCACGGAGTTGTTTTCTGTTTTCCATGAATGTGGCTTTAGCGGGATCGATGGAAAGGTCTTCGGCACTGGCGGGGGATTCCGGTTGCACATTATTTCTGTTCGGAACTGCCGCCAGAATATTTTTGATAAAAATCAGGCTAATCCGGCGGATGGACAGTAGGACGGTAACAATTGCAAGTGCAATTTTAGTATGTGTTTTTATGGAGCGTGCTCCTGTAGTGTGTTTCTTCATAATAAAAGGTCACCTCGGTTGGAATGATTTATTTCTGTTGTGTACAGTATATCATTTTTTTTCATACTCGGTACATTATCTTTATCAAATCTTCATAATTGCCCTATATCCTATTCTTAATAAAGCATGCGGAGCCTTATGCCGGCAGGCGCGCGGCAGCTTCGCAGGAAAGGACAGGATACAAATGGATATAATTCTGGAAACCATTAATCTTAACAAAAAATTCAAGAAACAGACGGCGGTAAATGATCTGTCGATTCAGATTGAAAGAAACTCGGTCTACGGACTGCTGGGTCCCAACGGCGCGGGCAAATCCACGACACTTAAGATGATTGCGGGTATGCTGCGGCCGGATTCCGGTTCGATCCGTTTCGACGGACATCTGTGGCGCAGACAGGATCTGAATCAGATCGGAGCTCTGATTGAGACGCCGCCGCTTTACGATAACCTTACGGCTGAAGAAAATCTTAAAGTGCGGACGACTATGCTCGGACTGTCGGAGGATCGGATTGAAGAGGTTCTGCGGACGGTGGATTTAACCGATACGGGCAGGAAGCGTGCGGGACAGTTTTCTTTGGGTATGAAGCAGCGGCTCGGCATTGCGCTGGCGCTATTGGGTAATCCGCGGCTACTGATTCTGGATGAGCCGACCAATGGACTTGATCCGCTGGGGATACAGGAACTGCGGGAGTTGGTCAGATCCTTCCCGGCACAGGGGATTACAGTGATTCTGTCCAGCCATATTCTAAGTGAGGTGGAGCAGATTGCCGATCATATCGGAATCATTGCGGGCGGCAGACTTGGGTACAGCGGGGCTGTAGATCGCACGGAAGATCTGGAGGCGCTTTTCATGAAAGTAGTTCGGGATGCGGGAAAGGAGTGTGCGTAAGATGAAAGAGCTAATGCAAGCAGAGCGGCTTAAGATGCGGCATTCTTTCGGCAGCTTTCTGCCATTGTCGGCAGCAGTCCTGCAAGTGATGATCTCACTTTTTCTGAGTATGGGAACATCATACTATTCCGTAAATGCATGGAATTGGTGGTATACGATGATTCTTCCGGGTATGCTCTCTGTTCTGTGTTATTTGGGGATTAGACAAGAGAAAAAGCAGCATTATGCCAACATGCTGACGACGCAGATTGCACCGGACAGGTGCTGGATGGGTAAAATTTTATATTATGCAATAAAACTTTTGTGGGCAAATCTGTTGATTTTTGTCGGTACGGCTGTGGGCGGAGTTCTGATCGGAACGACGATACCGGTTGCGAATGGTTTGGCTGCGGCGCTGCTTCTGAGTATCTGCTATCTGTGGGAGATACCTCTGTATATGATACTGGCGGCGCGTTTCGGAATGTTTGCTGCGATTTTTACATGTATGACGCTTACCGTGGGCAGTCTGATCACGCTCGGAGCGTCTAAGTTGTGGTGGATCTGTCCGGCGTCAGTTCCGTTCAGGCTGATGTGTCCCGTGCTGCAGATCATGCCGAATGGATTGAGCGTGGAGTACGGCAGTCAATATATGAATACATCTGTCATTGTTCCCGGTGTCATGATTTCATTATTTTGGTTTGCGGTGCTTACGTTTGCCACGGCACGCTGGTTTCGGGGAATGTATGATAGAAGGGAATCGATCTAATGCACAATTTACTGCGACATATCAAGGCTGACTATATCAAAACAAAACACACACCGCTGCGGACGGCGCATCTGGTTATTCCCTGTGTTATGGCAGTCGTTTTTCTGGCATATTATGCCGCCACACCATGGAATGCATACAGCAAAGTACAGGCATATTTCCAGATGATTGGATTGGGATACCCTTTTCTGATCGGGACTTTTTGTGCTATAGTAGCAGAGCAGGAGTCCTATGCGGGAGCTTATCAGATGATGCTTGCAGTTGCTGACAGGAAAAGTGCTTTTATTTCTAAACCGGCGCTGCTGATAATACTTGGGACATTTTCGGTCGCGCTGGCAGCGGTGTTGTTCGGAACAGGATATTATTTTGTCCTGAAACAGCACACTGTGCGGTACTCTTTTTATTGGATTGCCGCGCTTGTCATGGTGGGAGGCAGTATTTTCTTATATATATGGCATATGTTTCTTGCCCTGCGGTTTCATAAGGGAATCTCCGTCGGGCTGGGAATTGCAGAGAGTCTGTTGTCAGCGGTTCTTCTGACAGGACTGGGAGATTCTGTCTGGATTCTGTTTCCGGCGGCGTGGGCTTCCAGGCTTGTTTGCTCTCTAATGCATGCATACAGTACGGAGCGACTGCCCATCGTGGATTGCGGCAGGGAAATGTGGATATGCGGGGCGGTAACGATGACGGAGCTTTTTCTGTATGTGATGTGGAGCTGCAGATGGGAAGGCGTGAACTGGAATGAGTAGCAGTTTATTGCGGACACAAACGAAGCAGTGTGCAAATCTGTGCTGTGCTGGCAGTCGAGTCAGTGCAACGGAAGCTGAATAAGCATTGCGTGAAAAAACGTAGGGAAGGAATTTACACACATATGGCAAATATTTTAGTAGTAGACGATGACACGGCGATCTTGACAATGATCAGCAGGATTCTCAATAAGGACGGACATAATGTGACAACTGTGTCAGATTCAACGACTCTGGATGGGATAAGAGTAGATAATTTTGACCTGATTCTTTTAGATGTGATGATGCCGTGCAAGGACGGATTTGCACTTTGTGAAGAGCTTCGGGGTATTGTGGACTGTCCTATTCTTTTCCTTACGGCGAAGTCAGAGGAGAGCAGTCTGGTGTACGGATTGGAGAAAGGCGCGGATGACTATATCTGCAAGCCTTTTGGGGCAGCCGAGCTGCGCGCAAGGGTGGCGGCTCATCTTAGGCGGGAGAGAAGGGAACATTTCATAGGGCTTACCTTTGCCGGTTCCCGGTTTAACTTATCTGCAAAACAGCTTGTAGTAAACGGTGAGGAAGTCGCCTTAACCAAGGCGGAATATTTGATTTGTGAGTTTCTTGCGAGAAACCATGGGCAGGTCTTCTCTAAGGAACAGATCTACGAGCAGGTATTCGGATTCGACGGCGAGAGCAATGATACGACGATCACAACGCATATCAAAAATATTCGGATGAAGCTGGAAGGATATCATTACTCGCCGATTAAAACTGTTTGGGGGATTGGGTACAAATGGGAAGAGTGACAGGAAGGTCTATCGGGCTGTTTTTTCTGAAATATTTCTTATATATTTTTATGGGAATCGTGCTGACAGTTCTCGCTCTTGTGTGCGTATTCATAATGCTGCTTGCGAGTAATCTGGTATATCCGGCAGACTATGCGGAAGATCAGGCACGGTCTGCCGTCGAGAGAATACAGACGGCGGAACGGCTTACGGAGGAGTTGATTCCGGATTTGTGCCGATATACGGTGTTTGACAAGGACGGCAGAGTGTTAAGTGGAGATATGGGAGAAAAGGAAGCGGCTCAGGCATGGGATGTGGTTAATGGTAAAAGGTTCAACGGAGGCAGTTATTTCGGGGCCCCTTATTATCTGGAAATTCCACGAGAAGCGGAATGCTGCGTACTGCGGTATCAACTGATTGTACAGTATCGGTCTGCCGTACTCAGAAAGTATCTGCCGTCACCGGAAGTATTGCTGCTTGTCGTTTTTCTGGTGATGGTTCTCATGATTATCTTATCGGTGGCGGTCCGGTTTCATGTGACAGTCAGACGACAGCTGTCGCCGTTGGCTGCTGCAGCAGACAGGATACAGAATCAGGATCTGGATTTTACAATTTCATATGGCCCGGTAAAAGAAATCAATTCTATTCTGGCCGCTATGGACGAAATGAGAATGGCATTGAAGGAATCGCTGGAGAAACAGTGGCGGATGGAACAGACGAAGAATGAACAGATGTCGGCGCTGGCACATGACTTAAAGACACCGCTTACGCTTGTGCGCGGCAACACAGAGCTGCTGGATGATACAGAGACCACAGAAGAGCAGAGGTCATATATTGACTGTATCATGGACAGTACCTTACAGATGCAGGATTATGTTCAGATGATGATTGAGGTGATCAGGTCGTCCGTGTCAATGCCGGTCGATAGGCACTATAAGGATGTCACAGATTTTCTTGAAGAACTTAAGAGACAGGCGGACAGCTTATGCGCGGTTCACCACGTAAAATTGCAATGGAAGTGTTCTGATTTTACGGAGAAAATATATGCACAGCCGGCATTACTTGCACGTGCGTTCATGAATATTTTCTCGAACGCGGCGGAGCATACGCCGGACGGCGGAACGATTCTGTTTGAGGGAAGACAGGATGAAACACATTTTGTTTTCACGATTTCCGATACGGGCAGCGGATTTACGGAAAGTGCACTGGCGCATGCCAAAGAGCAATTCTATATGGACGATGACAGCCGTCATGCCGCAGGCTCCCACTACGGCATGGGTCTGTATATTGTTGATACGATTGTAAAACAGCACGACGGTATAGTACTTCTGGAGAATGTCACCGCTTCCTCAGAGGAAGAGAGTGGTTTGACGGTTCAGGGGAATGCGCGTATGCGGGGCGGAGCGAAGGTGACCGTGAAGATCCCGCGTTCCCACCCTGGGACATAACTTATGCTATAGGAAATTATTTTGATAACATTCCATAAAAGCAGGTTCCATATATTGTCTTGCGCTTCTGGATAATTTATATTTTATAGCAAGTTTTACCCAATTATCTTTTACAGTTTTTTTAATGTCGCAAATGATTCCGGCAGCGTCGGCCTCATCTATTCCGTATAATTTTGAGGTGGATTGCGCCAGCTCAAAAGATATTGTATTATCATTGCGATCAACGTTTAATGACAGGTGATCACCGTATATGTTAGGGTTGACATCGTATAACGGAGACAGCCGCCATCCGGATTCTGTCAGTATAAATCCGTGGTTTCGCAGATGGTCATCAGTATTGGAAACAGCCATGTTAAATACGATCCTTTTCCATAATTCGAGTAAATCCTTCCGAGGCTGCGCACCATAAGCTTTGATGAAAGAAGCGAGTTCCGGATAACCGCATCCGTCAGCATTTTCGTCGCCATCCGTTTGACCGAGCAGTGTCATGGCAGATGAAAAATGTATTCTGCGTCCGCCATCCCGGTCGAATCTTTTTACGAGAAATGTGCTTCCGGTGTTAGAGAATGTTTCGAGTTTGGAATCAGGAATGTTCAATCCGCATAAACCGGCAAGGTCATGGACGACTTTTTCCCATGCACCGCTGTTATATTCATCATGTTTAGAGGGAAATTTGGCAATCCATAGGGATCCGTCAGGAGCCATTACAGTAGCCTTAGGCCGTGCACCGCCTAGCGAAGAACCGGGTGCCAACAGTTGGTTTAGCCATTTTTCGTCCAGACCGCTTTCATCATTTTCAAAGGCAAGGCTGGCGGATTCCAATGTTTTGAGCGTAATCCACGGCGGCGTAGCAAGTGCAGTATCATCTGATAGAAAAGGTCCGTTTTCATGTGTGGCAAATCGGAGCGCTCCGATTCTGGCACCGTCATAGACACCAAGCAGGAAGTCGCTTTCCATCAATGTTCTCGGTTTTCGGGATTCTTTATGCGCTGTGATTGCTTCCCGGCGTTTCATCAATAGACGTCCCCAGCGATCGGGACAGGAATCGGCAAATATGCCAAACATTTTTTTGTTCACGGGAACGTGCTGACGACCGCTGTACAGCGCCAGGTCGGGATCTAACATTAGCGTACTGCTGTGGAAAGCGGTGAGCCACGCCTCGTCATATGCAAAAGAGTAGTGTTCCCAGCCTTTTATTATGTCAATATATAACCTGCCGATCAGGGCAGGAACTTTATGCTCCCAAACTTGATAGACAAAAACGCTTTTCTGTTGATCCAATATTTCTAGTTCTCCTTCCTTTTCGGGGCTCTTCGTTTTACGGTAAGTTCTAAATCCTGTATTTTTCTGCCTAATTCATCATCATTAGCGATAAGAAGAAGATCACGGTCCATGTTGTTGAGTGCATGGAGCACTGCGGCATAAATTCCGATTGAAACGGAGGGAGAGCCTTTTTCTACCGCCCATAGAGTGGTTCTGCTAATCCCCGCTCTCTCGGCGACTAAATTAGCCGATGTCTTACGTCGTAATCGTGCTAACTTAATTTGCTCACCCATTTGTTCTAATATTTCCTCGGTTTGTGGCATCAATATGACTGATTTTTTGCTCATAATATATTGTTCCTTTATTTTATATAGGAAATTCTATGATATATAACTTTTATTATTATAAACATTAGAATAATAAATGTCAATTTTTATAAACATTATTTGCTGAAAGCAAACTGAAGCAAAGAGTTACCATTTACTTTAGTCTGCTACTATGATAAAATACAACAGGATTTTTATTTTCAGAGGCGTAGACGCTTCGGAATGGAGGAGAATATTATGAAAAAGAAACTTGCACTTATGCTGGCACTGTCTCTGACAGTGGGAACAGTACTGACGGGATGCGGCGGTGCATCCGGCGACGCGGCACAGACAACCGCCGATAACGCACAGACGGCAGACGAGAGTGATGCGGCGGATACAGCCGATACGGCAAACGCTGATCTCGTATACGCAGTGGAAGCCGGTTCTGCCGGTGAGGCGGCGGCACAGGATAACGGTTTTCAGACCAACGTGGTAGCATCCCAGGCAGATGCACTGATGGAGGTGGCTTCCGGTACATCCGACGCGGCGATTATCGATCTGCTTATGGCAGGTGCCATGATTGGTGAGGGCACGAGCTATCCGAACATGAAATACACAGATGAGCTGACCACGGAGGAATATGGTGTGGGATGCCGTAAAGGTTCCGATCTGGCATCCTATATCAACTCTGTATTTTCGGAGAGCTATGCGGACGGTTCCATGAAGGAAACAGCTACTACTTACGGTGTGCAGGAAGCGTTAGTAGAGCAGCCTGCTTCCGAGTTTACAGCATCCGCAGAGGACAGCGATGTAGCCTATATCCAGGATAAAGGTACTATGATCGTGGGTATCACGGATTTTGCACCTATGGATTATAAGGATGCATCCGGTGAATGGATCGGATTTGATGCGGATATGGCACGCCTGGTGGCTGAGAAGTTAGGCGTGGAAGCGCAGTTTGTAGAGATTGACTGGGATAACAAGATTATGGAGTTGGATTCTAAGAATATCGATGTTGTCTGGAACGGCATGACGCTTACCGCAGAGACAACTTCCTCTATGGAGTGCACGAATCCTTACTGCAATAACGCGCAGGTGATCGTAGTACCGGCTAACTAAGCAATCTTTATTGCCGGATCGGTATTCACATGAGAACCGATCCGGCAGGAAAGTTTCGGCGAAGGAGAAATCATTATGTTTTGGAGTGTTACACAATCGCTGTTAGGCGGTCTGCTCACAACGTTTCAGATTTTCATCTTTACATTGTTGTTTGCGCTGCCGCTCGGTCTGATTCTGGCATTTGGATCTATCAGTAAGTTCAGGCCGCTGCGTTATCTGATACAGGTTTTAGTGTGGATTATCCGCGGTACGCCGCTTATGCTGCAGCTCATCATTATATTCTACGGTCCGGGTCTTTGGCTCGGGCATAATATATGGAGCGGTAATGAGACAGGACGTATCACTGCTACCGTGGTGGCGTTCAGCATCAATTACGCCTGTTATTTTTCTGTTATTTTCCGCGGCGGTATCGAGGGTGTTCCTGCGGGGCAGCGGGAAGCCGGACAGGTGCTTGGCATGACCAAGACGCAGATCTTTTTCCGGATCACGCTTTTGCAGATGGTGAAGCGGGTGGTGCCTCCGATGTCCAATGAGATCATCACTTTGGTAAAAGATACTTCGCTGGCGCGTATTATCGCCGCATACGAACTGACTTTTGCCGGCTACTCCTTTATGAAGAGCAACGGATTGACATGGCCGCTGTTCTACACGGGTGTATTTTATCTAATCTTTGTCGGTATTTTAACGCTGTTATTTAATTATATTGAACGCAGACTGGATTATTTCAGATAAAACGTAACTGTTCAGAGCCCTGTTGCGCACAGTTACGATAAAATAATAAGGACAGTATGATTTGTGGAGAAAGTGGAGAGCGTTCATTTTCTGCTTTTATAAGAAAGGGAATATTGATGGCAATTCTTGAAGTAAATAATATCGGAAAACAATTTGAATCCACCAAAGTGCTTGACGATGTCAGCTTTTCTCTGGAGGAGGGAAATGCGCTTGCGATTATCGGCTCTTCGGGTTCCGGCAAGACCACGCTCTTACGCTGCCTGAATTTCTTAGAGACACCGGATCGAGGTTCCATTATCGTAAAAGGTGAGACACTTTTTGATGCCTCTAAGCCTGTTAAGGAGCAGGGGAAGGATCTGCGGACGAAGCGCCTGCATTTCGGAATGGTGTTCCAGTCCTTTAATCTGTTTCCGCAATATACGGCGCTTGAAAACGTCACCTTATCGGAGAAACTGCTGGCGAAAGAGAGACCGGATTTTAAGCAGAATAAAAAAGATATCTACGTGCAGATAGAGCAACATGGAGTAGAACTTCTGGATCAGATGGGGCTTGCCGACCGCAAGACTCATTATCCCCACCAATTGTCCGGCGGGCAGCAGCAGCGCGTTGCAATTGCCAGAGCATTGGCGCTCAAGCCGGATATCCTGTGCTTCGACGAGCCCACCTCCGCACTTGATCCGGAGTTGACCGGAGAGGTGTTGAAGGTGATCAGAGGACTTGCCGACCAGAAGACGACGATGATTATCGTCACTCATGAGATGGCTTTTGCGAGAGATGTGTCTGATCAGCTTATTTTTATGGACGACGGCGTGATCGTGGAGCAGGGCGATCCCAGGCAGGTGATCGACCATCCGCGCGAGGAAAGGACGAAGCAATTTTTGACCAGATATGCGCAGGGATAAGAGTGTGGCGCAGAAATGAGGAAAAATATGCGCAGGGAAAATACAGAAATTGCGGATGAAAAAAAGAATATTAAAAAAGCAACAATTATGGCAATCATAGCATGTCTTCTGATTATGATTGCCTTTTCCTGTCTGATCGGGGCGGCATTTCTGCAGGAATACGATTATTTTGATACGGTAGTTTTGCCGCTTGTGCTGGGCGGCTTCTTTGGCGGCAATATCATCGCCCTTGTTCTGCTGTGCAAGGCGTATCCTACGCTGGTCATTTCGGATTGCATGAGAATGAATGACCGGTATGAGAGACAGGAACCGGTGCAGCTACAGCTGCCGGAACGGGAATCTCTCGGTCGGAAATTTCTCGATTCCAAATTTCAATATACGGAGGACGGATATTATAGGAGAAAGAGTTTTTCCTTTCTCAAAGATTCTGTCTGTTATTATGCCCGGATCACTGAGGATATTGAGGTGGAAAATGCTCTGCGTCGAGAAGTGGAGCGGTTGTATCAGTTAGGAAATAACGAGAAGAATCTGTGTATGCTCTTGTTTGTATATATGGATGCAGTGCGTGAGCGCGAGAAACAGGATATCAAGGAGCTGGGGAAGAGAAATATCGTCCTGGAAAGTGTAATCAATCCGAATCTGGCGTTGTCGGTTCTTGTCATCGCCGTAGACCGTGGGACGAACACGGGATATTATATGAAGATAGACAGGCATGGCAGGCTTACCTTGTATTCGTACGGGTGCAAGATGTTGAAGAAGCTGTTTGGAGAGGAATAATAATTGGTTGTAAAATGTTTAATCCATGTTTTTAATATGTATTGAAAAAGGTGCGGAAAAGAGAATTAAAATAATTGACGTAAAATTATAATCATGATACACTCTATTCAAAGCATATTTTCTATGCACTGGATGATATAATTTAGTAATCGTCTGTGCTCTGGCGGAGAGTTTCTCCTATCATAAAACAATTCTATATGACTGCAAAGTGTTACGCTGAATGTAGCCATAAATTCAGAAAATTCATGCTTTTATACTTCAAATTACAAAAAGCAGGGGTTTTCTTAAATGACTCCTGCGATACACGGGAGGAATTAAATATGGGACAGGATATCGAATGGAAAAGCTATTTTTCAGACGATGGGCGTTACGCCGACATTATTAACGGAATTGTGTTTCGGGGAAAGCAGATTGTTGCGGAAACAGATTTACATGAGATCGATACGCAGACAGGCTATCGGCGTGGTATGAGATTTATCCGAAAATGGCAAAATGCAAATCGCAGACGGATCAGGATACGTGACAGTATCAGGAAGACAGCGTTTGGTGTGAATTTTGTTATTATCGGAATTGAAAGTCAGGAAGTAATAGATTATTCGATTCCATTACGAAATATGGCTTATGATGTAGGTGAGTATGAGAAACAGGCGGCAAGGATTCGCAGGGAAGTAAGGAAACATCATGAGGGACTGGAGTCTGGGGAATATTTATATGGTTTCCGATTACAGGATTCATGTGATAGATGTTAGAAGATTTAATGATACCGGTGCATTTAGGACGGACGTGCGTCATGTGTTTGATTTTATACGCTGTTCAGAAGATAAGCATGCGTTGTATAAGCTTGTGGAACAAGATGATTACTACAAAAACATGGAAGGAGATGCGTTTGATGTAGTGTCACATTACGCTAATGCAGCAGAACTGCTTGAGGTAAAGGATTATTACGGAAAGGAAGGTAAGATCGATATGTGTAAGGCAATCAGGGACTTGATGGATGACAGTAGAGCGGAAGGTAGAGCAGAGGGCATGGAAGAGGGAGCAGATAGGATCAACCAATTGATCATTTTATTATCAGAGCAGGGGCGCATGGATGATATTGTACGGGCGGCGAAGGATAGAAAATATCAAGAGCGGTTGTTTCGGGAAGAACTCGGTAGCAGATAAATTATAAAACCGTCTCATTGCATGGCTGTAGGATGAAAAACAGCGTCAATTAAGGATTTCCTGCTCGCTAAACAGTTTGTCCACAGCGCTGACATATTCTGCAATACGGTTAGCCTTGCGTATCTTTTTCAAATATTTCTCATAGTTTGTAAAGCTATGGCTCATATATGTCCAGAGATCCTTCATTTTGAAAAGAACGGGAGAATCTCCGGACATAATCTGTATATATCCCTCCAGAATTTCATCGTGGAAAGCACGCCAGACCTCCTTGGAGGCAGCATGATCGGAAGAAGAAATTGTTTCGTTACTTCCGCATGCGGTGACATCAGAATGAGACAGTTGCAGATTTTCTGCAAGAGCCGGATTCTGAATGATTCCCCGCCCAATCATGATACGCTCCATGTGCGCAGAGGCATGATTGACTGCGGACACAGTCGTATCAAGACTTTCTGCGGAAACAATATCTCCGTTATAGCAGAGAGGAATCTGATCGGCAGTACTCACAGTCCGCAGCCGCAGTACGGCTTTTGCATAAGCTTCGGGGTGCGTCATACCGGTATAGAATTCCTGTTGTAAGCGTGTGTGGATAATTAATTCGTGAATCGGATATTTCGCATAGATATCGAGAAGGCCGTCCCATTCTGCAAGGTCGGATACGCCCAGTCGTGTCTTGATGGAGATCTTTAAGGGACATTTCTCATAAATCTCATAGAGAAAAGCGTCCAGCTCGTCGGGAACGCTTAAGAATCCGGCGCCGCGTTTTTTTGCAGTGACAGTGCCGGAAGGGCAGCCCAGATTTAAGTTTATGGTGTCATAGCCGTAGGAAGCGATTTTATCGGCAACAGCCAGAAAGCGGCCGGCATGATTAGTAAGCACCTGCGGTACAAGTGGGATCCCTGCATTGTTCTCCGGCAGAATGTCCCGGAGTTCTCTGGGGTTTATGGATTTATTGCCGGAAGCATTTTTATCAGTGATAAGATTTTTATCACTGATAAAAGGCGTAAAATATTTGTCGATTCCGCCGAAGTATCGTGCGTGGGCATTTCGGTATATATAGGTGGTAATCCCCTCCATGGGTGCCAGATAGTATTGCATTANCGTNACCGTGCCTTTCTCNGTTTANCCTTCTTTTTCCNGTGCAAAAAGGTCGTCTCTCGTAATATTCTTAAGCCATTTGCCGCTGCGATATCGTTTGATGACCCATGGCCATTTCACGAACTCATCTGTGCACAGCAGGAAGTAGACCACCAACACCGGAAGCTTGAATACGAATGCGGCAATGAATCCTAAGGGAACCGCATAACACCACATGTCCACGGAATCACAGATCAATCCGAATCGGGTATCACCGCCGGAACGGAATACACCGGCAATCAGGGTGGTATTGACAGCCGCACCCATCACATAATAGGTGTTGATGAGCANCATGTATTTCAGATAGTGCATGGCCGTCTCCGAGAGAGAGGCAAATTGCAGTACGAAAGGTGTGGCGATAAGGATTAGAATACCTCCTACAGCGCCGGTTATGACGGTCAGCTTTAAGAGTTTGGAAGCGTATTCTTTTGCACGCTGCATGTCGTTTTCACCCATAACGTTGCCNAACAGAATGCCGCCGGCGCTGGCGGTTCCGAAGCAGAGTACCGTGCCGAAGTTGCGGACGACTACTACAAGCGAGTTAGCGGCTACCGCGTCGCTTCCGAGGTGCCCCAGAATGACGGAATACATGGAGAATGCAACGCTCCATGACACGTCATTACCCAGTGCGGGCAGAGACAGGGTAATAAAATCCTTAAGCAGCGCTTTATTGCGGATGAACATATAGGCAGGGTTCAGTTTCAGATCTTTGCTGAGTACAAGCGAAACGAAGAAGCAGCCCAGCAGTTCCACGATACGGGATATGGCGGTTGCCATTGCAACGCCGACGGCTCCCANGCGCGGCGCACCGAACAGACCGAAAATAAACACCGCATTTAAGAAGATATTCAGCGTGAAAGCCATAACGTTCAGAACCATAGCGGTTGTCACACGGCCTACGCTTCTCAGTACGGCAAGGTATATTTCGATAATACTCCAGCACAGATAAGTCAGCGACATGATCCGCAGATAACCGGCGCCTATGCTGATCAGCTCTGCATCTGTAGTAAAAAGTTTCATCATAAGCTCCGGAGCAAACAGCGCAAATCCGGAGAAGATAACGGTGATCAGAAGGGAAAAACGAAGCGCGATTCCCTCAATTACGCGGATCGCCTGCAGATCCTTTTTGCCCCAGTATTGTGCGCACAGTAAGGTCGCACCCGTACCCAGACCATAGTATACCATAAAAAGAACACTGGCATAGTTTGAGGCAAGGGATACCGCCGAGATCGAAGANTGNCCCACGTAATTGAGCATGACAACATCCGCCGAATTGACGGCGGCACTGAGCAGGTTTTGAATTACAATGGGTACGACCAATTTCAGTATTTGAGAGTAGAATCTGTCCTTCATGGCGACCTCCGTATCAACATTAATATGTAACCGTAGTATTAATAAGAATACGCCGAAGACTCCAAGATTGTCAATACAGATGTGATCCGGAATTTATATTTATATTTTAGTCATTGCAGTCGGAATAGGAATGTGCTATGTTGATTTGAAGAAATTGTAGCTGTTTAGAAGGCGTGCCGCAGAGATGTCTGCGGTGAAGAGAAAGGACAGAGTATTATTATGGAAAAAGATATGACGAAAGGCAGCCCGTTTCGGCTGATCCTTGGATTTGCGATTCCACTTCTGTTTGGTCTGATTTTTCAACAGTTCTACAGTATGGTGGATACTATTATCGTGGGACATTATCTCGGGGTGGACGCGCTTGCGGCAGTGGGAGCTACAGGCTCCGTGAATTTCCTGATTATCGGATTCTGTATGGGTGTTTGCAGCGGATTNTCCATTCCCATTGCACAGGAGTTCGGNGCNAANCATGAGGAGATTCTTCGNAGATATGTGGCGAACTGCGTGTGGTTGTCACTGATTTTTGCAGTGATTATGACCATTACGGTTGTTATTTTATGTCGTCCGATTCTGCAGGCCATGCGTACTCCGNNNGATATCATAGAGGGCTCTTACAGTTACATAGTGGTTATTTTTATGGGAATTCCGGTCACATATCTGTATAATATGACGGCGGCGATTCTGCGATCACTGGGCGACAGCAGGACGCCGGTCATTTTTCTGGTAATGGCGGCAATCATTAATATTTTCCTTGACCTGCTATGCATTATTGTGTTTCATATGGGAGTTGAGGGCGCTGCCGTCGCTACGGTGTTGTCACAGGCTCTGGCAGGGATCTGCTGCTTTGTGTTTATGTATCGGAAATTTACCATCTTAAAAATATCCGGAGAGGAATGGAGATGGAACCGTGACTGCGTGGGTAAGCTGTGCGGTATGGGAATTCCCATGGGGCTGCAGTACTCAATTACGGCAATCGGCAGCGTGATCCTGCAAAGTGCTGTAAACGGAATCGGTTCCGATGCTGTGGCGGCGGTTACGGCAGGCAGTAAGCTGAGTATGCTTTTGATGTGTCCTTTTGATGCAATGGGATCTACGATGGCGACTTANGGCGGACAGAATATGGGGGCAGGGAATCTGCAACGAGTAGATCAGGGATTAAAGTCCTGTACGATTCTGGGATTGGTATATTCGGTGATCGCGGCCGGCATTGCATATATGCTGGGAACTAACCTGCTGCTTCTGTTTCTGGATGCCGGTGAGACGGATATTCTGGCTAATGCATATGCTTTTATCAGAACGAATACATTGTTCTATTTCCCGCTTGCGCTCGTGAATATCGTCCGATTCCTGATTCAGGGCATGGGATTCAGTAAG
Source organism: Lachnospiraceae bacterium (assembly GCA_014804485.1). Lineage (GTDB taxonomy): Bacteria > Bacillota > Clostridia > Lachnospirales > Lachnospiraceae > UBA3282. The sequence goes on along the minus strand of JAAUZT010000035.1, from coordinate 68,857 downwards.
CTTGCAGTGTTTGCCGGTGCGTTCGAGATGTTAGCAAGAGGACTGGCAGGCTTCGTGCTCGTCCNGTATTTCGGGTTCCGTGCAGTATGCTTTGCCAATCCTCTGGCGTGGATTTTCGCTGATATCTTTTTAATTCCGGCGTTCTTCCATGTTCGCAGAAAAACAGCGCGGCTTTTAGATGGTAAATTGACGTAACAGATTGGTAAGTTCCGCTGCGCGCTCCTGCAGGATGTTCGCAGCGGTATCTAATGTCTGGATGGTGTCACGCTGTGCATTCACGGTCTGGCTGACATTGCCGGAACCGGCCGAGGTTTCGGCGGAGATTGCGGAGATGCTGGCTATTGCATTCAGCGTAGCGGTNCGGGCCTCTTCCATATTCNGCATACTATCGGAGATCTCCGAGACGGAGTCTAAGAGGGTATGTACCTGCGAATCCATAGTGACAAAAGCGTCGGTAGTCTGTGACACGGCCTTCTCCTGGAAATCTACGGTGGATTCCGCTTCTTTGGCAATATCAACAACTTTGTAAGTTGTCGAAACAATGTCGTCTATGATCAACTGAATCTGTCCTGCGGATTGTGCGGANTGGTCAGCTAACTTGCGGATCTGTTCCGCAACAACTGCAAAACCGCGTCCGGATTCTCCGGCTCTGGCGGCTTCTATGGAAGCGTTTAAGGACAGGAGATTTGTCTCTCTTGCAATACTATTGATACTTTCCACGATCTGTCCGATAGAACGGGATTTATCTGACAGTGCCTCGATCGCCTGGATAACATGCTCCGTAATCTCGGAAGTTTTCTTCGCGCTGTCCGTCAGAACGGACATGGAGGAGATTCCTTCACTGATAGAGGAGCTCGTATGCTGTGTCATGGTGATGATTTCCTTTGTACCATCCGCCACGGTGCCGATCTTGTCAGACAATGAGTCCATCTGCGTCAGGCAGTCTTCGGAATTTACATCCAGTTGTGTCACTCCGGTATCGATCTCGGTGATGGCATTCTGAATATCCTCTGCCGTTTGGACGAAGGCTTCGGAGGCGGAACTTACCTGTCCNGCNGCCAGATTCAGAGAGTCACTTGCCTCGGTGACATTGGTGATCAGAGCCTTCATGCTGTCCGTCATGGAATTTACTCCGCCGGCGAGCAGTTTGAATTCGTCCTTGCTCTTGGTCTGCAGCTTTACCGTCAGGTCGCCGTCTGAGATGATCTGCAGTTGTCCTAAAATATGGTAGATATTACTGTTAATATGTGCAGATAGGAGATAACCGAGCAGCAGTGCTATGAGTACGGCTACAATGACAAGAATCATGGCAATAGTTTTAATGCCCGCAGCCTGTGCCAGAATAGTGGATTCCGGAATCAGGGTGCAGATCATACTTCCCTGTGGTGATTTCGGGGAATACATGGGAGAATAAAGAAACAAATATTTCTGCCCGTTATAATCCACGTATTTCATACCGCTTTCTTCCGATTCCGCCACTTCTTTATAGAAATCGGAGGATGTAAACACGGAGTTGCGGGTGGCGNTNCCNTCGGAATAAAATTCGGTTCCGTCGTGTGTGATCAGTGCGGTATAACTGTCATCACCTGCGCTCAGGGAAGAAAGGGAATCAGTGAGGGCNTCTCTGTCTATGTCNATGAGCAGGATGGACTTGCAGTTATGTATGTATTTAGCGATTCGAAGGGAATAGTTCAGCTTATGGGTTCCAAGCGCCTCATCGGCATCACACAGATTGCCGAACAGATGGTACGAAGAGCGCTCATCATTGACCTGTGCGCCCTCCGGAGTCTGTGTATATGCCGTAAAAAGCGCGGAAGTAGTCGGTGCACTGCTGGTAAGAGAGATTACGTCGTCGGAGATAATATAGAGATCACTCACCAAGGAATTAGTATTTGTCTCACGCTTTAAATCTTTAGTGTATTCAACGGCAAACTTTTTAGCCTGAGATTCGTCCATATTATTCTTAAGGTAGCTTGCCAGCTCAGTGTCAGAAAGATATGACTTATAATTGGAGCGAACCGTGTCGATGAGCAGCGTCAGATATTGATTAGTCATGGTCATTGTTTCCTGCAGGGAGTTTTCATAGTTAGAGATGATTGCGGCAGATGCCCGCTGGTATGAAATGACGCCTAACAGGATGATGCAGATTACAGGCACCAGAAAGGAGGCTATGAGTTTCGTGCTTAGCCGGCGATAAACAGGAATCGNGAGGGATGATTTTTTCTTACTGTTTTTCATAAATCGTAATCCTCCGGAAAATTAATGGCGGGTTATTGCNGTTTGCCNGCGGNAAANATTTAGAGCTGTTAGAACTGTANATTGGTGTTACATGTAGTATAACATATATCATGATTGGACGGCTATATATTTGTGGGAAATTGTTTGAAGAAATTGCGGTTCACAACTTAATGTCAGATGCATAAACCGGACGCGCCGGACAGTATGTAGTTGCCCTGAGGACGCGCTTTCGCTCGGTTCCAAACGCAACGGTACTAAGCTCGAAAGTTGCTTTGCAACTTTTAACCTCGCTAAGTGCCGGCGTTTTCCAACGGTCCTCATGACAACTACATACTATCCGGTGCTGAATATTGGCTGTATTCTGAAATGGTAACTTAAANAATANAGGGAAAATAAAACATTGAGGTAAAGAANGGTTCATGGTAAAATGTACGCGATAGCAATGAGCAGTGCCACGAAGTAAACAGACAAAATGGCAGCTTGCTGACAATTTTGTCTGCTTACGGAGTGATANGGCGAAGCCCGCGAGCGAGATGAAGCGAAGCGGAATCGAGCGGGCACTGCGGGGNAGAAGTGAAGCGGAATCGAGCGGGCACTGCGGGGTAGAAGTGAAGCGGAATCGAGCGGGCACTGCGGGGTAGAAGTAAAGCGGAACCGGGCAACTATTGCGGGGCCGGGCACAGAGCCCGGGGTGTAATTAGCGAGTGAGAAGGAGAATAAAATGGGATATCAGGAAGCATACGACAAACTGNAGAAATATGGACAANTACANGTACTGAAATACTATGACGATNTGAGCGGTTATGAGAAAGAGGCGTTGATTGCACAGATCGAAAATACGGATCTGGAAGTGCTGGGACAGTGTCGTCATAAGGAAGAACTGAATCCGAGAGGTAAAATTACCCCCATCGAGGTAATGCAGCTTCCGGAAATTGAAAGCAGGCGGGAGGAGTATACCAAGATCGGTTTAGAGGCGATCAAGGCCGGAAANGTGGGAGCCGTGCTCTTAGCGGGNGGTATGGGNACCAGACTNGGTTCCGATGCNCCGAAGGGGGTCTATAATATCGGGCTTACGAAGGATGTATTTATTTTTCAGCGGTTNGTGGAAAATCTGTTGGATGTGGTACATCAGGCGGAGGCNTGGATTCCGCTCTATGTNATGACCAGCGATAAGAACCATGANGCGACCACNNCCTTTTTNGANGAAAAAGGATATTTTGGTTATAATCCGGATTATGTGACCTTNTTCATGCAGGATATGGCGCCGGCATCCGATTATAACGGTAAGGTATATATGGAAGAAAAATGGAAGATGTCCACATCGCCTAACGGCAACGGCGGCTGGTTTTTGTCCATGATGAAATGGGGCGTGGTGGATAAGATCAGGGAAACGGGTGTGGAATGGCTGAATGTCTTTGCGGTGGACAATGTANTGCAGCGCATCGCCGATCCCTGTTTTGTGGGAGCAACCATTGACACGGGAAGNGCGGTGGGCGCNAAGGTNGTCAGGAAGAATGCGCCGGATGAGAAGGTGGGAGCGATCTGTCTGGAAGACGGCAGNCCGTCCATCGTGGAGTATTATGAGATGACNGAAGAGCTGATGAGTNCCACTGACGCGCAGGGAGAACCGGCGTACAATTTCGGTGTCATATTGAATTATCTTTTCCGGGAAAAAGACTTGGAGGAGATCGTNGCGAGGAAGCTGCCGCTGCACATCGTGGAGAAGAAGATTCCCTATCTGGATGACAACGGGATGTCTGGTGAAGCCGGAGAGNCCCAACGGATATAAGTTTGAGCAGCTCGTGTTGGATATGATTCATGAACTGGATTCTTGCCTGCCCTATGAGGTAGTCAGAAACCATGAGTTTGCGCCGATCAAGAATAAGACGGGAATAGATTCCGTGGAGAGCGCGAGGGAACTGTGTCGGGAGAATGGGATTGGGTTGTGATGACATTCAAAAGCTGATATAGCGATTTGTGATTGATAACGTACGCCCTGAGAAAAGTTAATATCTACGGAACCGCGCTTTCGCTCCGTAAAAAGCGTAGCAGACGCTAAACTCGTGAAAAACCTCGTTAAGCGCTGACGCTTTTTAAGGGGTTCCTTAAGATATTANCTTTCCTCAGGGCTGGTTTTTGCTTGATAATAGTTCGGCNATGCCATTCATAAGGTATCACAGCCTTCGGAGAATGCATGTTCTTTGCATTCTCCCAGACATGATTTAGTTATACTTAGGCGGCGTTCTTTGACGCCATAGTATAACATCATGTCTTAATATAACATTTTGACAGATTTGAATAACATTAGCAACTTGTATAGAACGTGGATGAGAGTGTACACTATGGGTAAAACAAGAACAGGATATGCNAGTGATAAAATGTATCGGNTTCATCCGATTAACATTTTCACAAGGCAACAGGTTGAAGAAAGGGCAGGTGTATTGAAATGGCAATTTTGGTTACGGGCGGCGCAGGTTATATCGGATCTCATACGGTAGTAGAATTACAGAATGCAGGATATGACGTAGTGGTTGTGGATAATCTGGCGAATTCCAGCGAGAAATCTTTGGAGCGTGTGGAGAAGATCACAGGTAAACCGGTAAAGTTCTACAAGGCGGATATTCTGGACAGAGAAGCTTTGGAGAATATTTTTAAACAGGAAAAGATCGACTCCTGTATACATTTTGCAGGACTGAAGGCCGTGGGTGAGTCCGTACAGAAGCCTTGGGAATATTATGAGAACAACATTGCAGGCACATTGACGCTGGTGGATGTTATGCGAAAGAACGGCGTGAAGAATATTATCTTTTCTTCTTCCGCTACCGTATATGGCGATCCGGCGATTATTCCGATTACNGAGGAATGCCCGAAAGGACAGTGTACGAATCCTTACGGCTGGACGAAATCCATGCTGGAGCAGATTCTTACCGATATGCAGAAGGCGGACCCGGAATGGAATGTCATCCTGCTTCGTTACTTTAATCCNATCGGCGCGCACAAGAGNGGTACGATTGGTGAGAACCCGAACGGAATCCCCAACAACCTGATGCCGTATATCACACAGGTGGCNGTAGGNAAGTTAAAAGAACTGGGCGTGTTCGGCAACGATTATGACACACCGGACGGAACGGGTGTCCGNGATTATATTCACGTAGTAGANCTTGCGGTNGGTCATGTGAAGGCGCTTAAGAAGATAGAGGAGAAGGCGGGACTTTGTATCTATAACCTGGGTACGGGCGTAGGCTACAGTGTACTGGATATTGTGAAGAATTTCGAGGAAGCAACCGGAGTNAAGATTCCCTATGTGATTAAGGACAGACGTGCCGGCGATATTGCNACCTGCTATTCCAACGCGGATAAAGCTAAGAGAGAGCTNGGCTGGGAAGCACAGTACGGAATCAAGGATATGTGNGCAGATTCCTGGAAATGGCAGAGTAGCAATCCGAATGGATATGAAGATTAATAAAAAGCAAAAAAGAGAAGGCGCGGATTAAAGATCCCAGCCTTCTTTTTTTATGTGCAGACCCGTGCAAAGGAAGTATGCCGCTAAAGTGGCACACGGGTCGCGTGGCGAGTAGGGAGAAAATCGTCCCTACTCGATTCATGCTACATACAGATACATAAATATGAAATGGCAGATACTTCCGCCCATCACAAACAGATGGAATATTTCGTGTGAACCGAAATGCTTATGCTTTTCATTAAAGANCGGTAGTTTCAGGGCGTAGATGATGCCGCCNACTGTATAGACGATNCCGCCTGCCAGAAGCCANAGGAACGCGCTGTGCGACANTGTGTTCCGTAAGGTGCCNAACACGGCGATACATGCCCAGCCCATGGCGATGTAAAGCACNGAGGAGAACCATTTCGGNCAGGTGATCCAGCATGCTTTGATGATCATGCCNACAATGGCGATACTCCATACAANGGCTAACAGCGTATAGCCCAGTTTGTTGCCCAGAACAACGAGACAGACGGGCGTATAGGAACCGGCAATCANTACGAAGATCATCATGTGATCCACTTTGCGGAATATTCTTAATATATTGTCTTTGACGGTGACACTGTGATAGACGGCGCTGGCGCCGTACAGGGCAACCATGCTGCTGATAAATACCGTCATGGCNATAAATGTTATATGATCTGCGCCCGTGGCGGCTTTTACCATAAGCGGTGTTGCCGCTATGATNGCCATCATCATGCCGATGAAATGTGTGATGGCGCTTCCGGGTTCACGAATTGTAATTTGCATAGATAATTCCCTCCTTGATATAGTAGTGTTGCAATCAGAGTTTCNAAAAAGTATATATTTCAATTTNATATTGCNAACTGCNATATGTAGTATTAAAAACTACATGCGATATACTACAATACTACTCTTTAAAGTATGCAGTGTCAATGTTATTATGCACAATATTTGGAGATTTTTTNGAGATCATATGGAAGATATGTTAAAAAAGTGAAAGAACGGCCACTCGGCGGTCAGTCTTCCTCGATAACGTGGATTTCCAGATAATCGAAATCAATGGATTCGATAAAGTTATCCTGCGTGAATCTGGTTTTGTCNTGGCGTTTAAAGTCCTGAACGGTAGCATCCAGCCAGATGGGTTTGCCCAGATCGAATCGGCAGCATACTTCATCCAAGGCGTGAAATACCTTATGTGTGCGCGTTTCCGTCGAGGCATCCTCAACGACGGTGTCACGCAGCATATGATTGTCTTTAAATTCTTTAGCCCACAGACGAAACATAGATACACTCCTTTTTGAAAAAGTAACTTGATAGTAACTGTTCANTACCTTCACAGTTACGCTTGATATTACTATACAAATCCCGGCGCAAAAAGTAAACACTTTTCAGCACACATTATCCCTTNCTTCATATATTATTTTTAGGGGCTTTCTTTCAGATGAGCGTTCAAGGGGTCCACAGATTTGAAGAATCATAAAGGTAAAAATATACAATANAAATTAAATANTTATGAATTTTTTGTATAATATATACACTTTAACCAAAAAATATGGTATACTCTTCATATATAGCTAACGACAGGTCGTAATGAGCAGCAAATTTGTGTGAATCTNAGGGGGAAGTAAACAGAGGTATGGAAATCAGAATAGATCGGGACGGAGATATTGACAGTTGGAAAGAAGTGACACTGATCTATAACTCCGCTTTAAAGCAGATCTCCACGAAGCTGGAGATTNTGAATGATGAATTTCAGCATGTACACAGGTATAATCCGATAGAACATATTAAGTCACGTATTAAGACGCCTGAAAGCATTGTTAAGAAATTAAAGAAACACGGTTATGAATCTACGATTAATAATATGATCCGCTATGTCAACGATATTGCGGGTATCCGTGTCATATGCTCGTTTGCATCGGACATCTATCAGATTGCAGAGATGATCAGTAATCAGAGTGATATTAAGGTAATCTCGGTGAAAGATTATATTGTGAATCCGAAGGCGAGCGGTTATAAGAGCTATCATATGCTGGTGACGGTGCCGGTCTATNTGTCTGACCGCATAGCGGATACGAAGGTGGAGATACAGATCAGGACGGTTGCCATGGATTTCTGGGCGAGTCTGGAGCATAAGATACACTATAAATTTGAAGGCAATGCACCTGAGCATATCAAGGATGAATTGGTAGAGTGTGCGCAGATGGTGTCGGATCTGGATGCCAGAATGCTTGCGCTGAACGAGGAGATCCAGCATATTGAGAAGCAGGAGCTGGAAGAGTATTCGGAGTAATGGATGAAAGCGGATAAGAGCGTCGCGGGATGACCGGCTGCGGTCACGAAGCGGCGNTTTTAATGCGCAGACCCGTGCAAAGGAAGTNCCNATAAAATGAGGAGTGCCCAAGCACCTTGCGGCGCCTGGGCTATTATGAAAAAATTTATCTATGTGTGTAATGTTAAACATTACATTTTCTCTCGTTTGGTATAGTTAAAGTATACTGTTTAAATATGAATAAATTATGAACAACATGTAAAGTTATCGTAAATATTTACAATGAAGAAGAAAAAACACCGTCAAAGTTGTGCAAAATATATAAAAACGCAGAATGAGAGAGAAAGTGGAATATTGAAAACCGGATCGTTCCGCATTCGCTTTGCGGTTGTCATATCATTGCAAAAGTGTTAAAATGCCAATAAGTTGCTCAGTATATTACATAGACAGAANGAAACGGAAAACACGGCAGGAGCGATACGGAGGAAAGATATGGATACTTTTATTGATAAAATTGCACAAAAGAGAAATGCACAGGAGATGATNCGGGCGAACATGACAGCGGAGGCTGCTAAAATGGAGCAGATGGAGAATCAGATGAAGGAATATGATGCAATCATGCAGGAGATCAGACAGGTTAATCTGAAGACGGCGGAGAATGTCGCGGAACTTCAGGGTGCGCTGAAAGAATGTGTTTCCAGATTGGAGGCCATACAGGCGCAGGATGNGCTGAAAGAATGTATTTCCAGATTAGAGGCCATGCAGACGCAGGATCCGCTGAAAGAATGTATTTCCAGGCTGGAGGCTATGCAGGCACAGGAGGAACCGGGGACATTAGGCAGTCAGGAGCTGGCACAGATCAGGGAGCTTTTGGAAGAGAAATTCAAACAGTCGGACGACTTCCTGCATCGGGAGAATGTTAAAGTATACCGTAATGTACAGGCGGCTGTGGCGGAAGAACTGAGCAAGCAGACGGAGGAGCTGAAGAAGAGCCAGATCGAGAATCGGGGAAGCAGAGCGGTGNTGCCGATNGCTGTTTTGATCCTGATCGGAGTGATTGCGGATATTTTGATCAAGCTGTTTGNCATTGTGATTCCGATGTAGCGATNNGGNTACGGGAAACGGAGTGTTTACGATGAGCAGACAAACATGGAAAGCGGGAAATATGCTCTATCCCCTGCCGGCAGTTTTAGTCAGTGTGGCTGACCGTGCAGGCAGATCCAATCTATTTACCGTNGCATGGGCGGGGACGATCTGTTCCGATCCGCCTATGGTGTCTATATCCGTCAGACCGGAACGCTATTCTTACCATATGATAGAGGAGACGGGAGAATATGTGATCAATCTGACGACGGAATCACTTGCCTATGCAACGGATTACTGTGGTGTTAAGAGCGGCAGGGATGTAGATAAGTGGAAGGAAACGGGATTGACGCAGATCACGGGCGGGCACGTGCAGGCGCCTATGGTGGCGGAGAGCCCGGTGAATATAGANTGCCGTGTGACGCAGAAGCTTGAGCTGGGAACCCATCATATGTTTCTGNCTGAGGTTCTTGCGGTTCATGTGGACGAACAGTATATGGATGAGACCGGCAGATTTCTGCTAAACGACGCAAAGCCGTTAGTCTATTCCCACGGCAGGTATCTGGGGGTAGGGAAAGAAATCGGTTCATTCGGTTACAGTGTAAAAAAGGACAAGGCAAAACAAAAGCATCGGAACAGTACGGCCGGTCGTGATAACAGGAGGCGATAGCAGCCGGCTTTAGTGCTGCCGGNGAGGGCGGTCTTGCAACAGGCTGCCGCGGACGATCGAATCCNCACCATAGCGTTTTCGGATAGAATCCAGAGCGGCATCAAGCTGCTCTTTTTTCTTGGAAGAAGGNTCTGTGCNGGAGACGGANGACTGCGAGGATTGCGGCAGGTCGAAGAGAGACATCTGCACCGGCTCCGTGCAGGAGANCAGCTTGGAGGAGCGGATACCCAGAAGCCGCACCGGCGTGCCGTCCCAGATCTCATCAAAAAGATCACAGGCAGTCCGATAGATCGTGTCTGTGTGGTTGGTCGGGGTAAGCAGGGTGGTCTGATGGGAGACCTTCTTAAAAGTGTTATATTTGATCTCTGTGCTGATCATACCGGCGGACTGGTCGGAAGCGCGCAACCTGCCGGAGACGGACTCCGCCAGGGACAGCAGGACTCGGTGAGCAGTCTGCGTATCTTCGGCATCCTGACTTAACGTGGTGGAGTTGCCGATCCCCTTGGCATCTGCGTGGGTGGTAACTACCTCAGCTGCGTCGATTCCGTTGGCNTATTCCCACAGAAGNATACCNTGGCTTTTCAGGTGCGCTTTCACGATGGAGCGGTCGGTGCGGGCCAGGTCGCCGATGGTCAGTATCTCTAATTTGCGCAGNGACTCCACGCTGGAATGACCGCACATAAACAGGGAGGACACGGGGAGAGGCCACATCTTTTCCTGAATCTCATNNGAGTANAGCGTGTGTACCAGATTAGGCTTGCGGAAATCGGANGCCATCTTTGCGAGGACTTTCCGATCGGAGATCCCCACATTGACGGTGAAACCCAATTCCTGCTCCACACGGTCTTTGATCAGATGGGCGGCGGCTTCCGGAGACGGATACTGCCTGCGTATAGGGGTATAGTCCATGTANCATTCGTCCACACTGACCTGCTCGATATCCGGGCAGAAGCCCGACAGAAGTTCCATCAATTCCCGGCTNCTGCGATCGTACAGTTTATGNTCCGGGGGCTCAAGCGTCAGACCGGGGCATTTACGCATGGCATTGACGATTGGCTCACCCGTAACGATGCCGTAGGATTTGGCGGGNATGGATTTTGCCAGCACCACGCCGTGACGCTTCGCCATATCGCCGCCGATGATGGAAGGGATCGTGCGCAGATCGACGGAATCGCCGTTATGCAGTTTTTCCAGAGCGCTCCAGCTTAAGTAGGCGGAGTTGACGTCTATGTGAAAAATTATTTTATCCATACCCGAATTATACATCACTTTACTTTTCGTGGAAATACTGCTAGAATATAAAAATGTTACGTTTTTGTTACAAATGAGTTATTGTTCGAATATAACCAATACTTGGCATAGATAGAAGTTACCAAAACATACCAACCGGCATACAGATAAATGGTTTTAAAATAAAGATGATGAAAAAGTTCAGTAGATATTATAAAAAGATGAAAATTGCATATATTAAGGTTGCGGTACTTGCAATCGTTGTCGCTGCATTCTTTTTTCCGAGTTATCAGAAATTAGAAAGTACGGGCGACAATATCTTTACGGTGTATTTAAACGGCACGCAGGTAGGGATCGTGGGCGATCCGGGGCAGGCGGAGGACTGTCTGATTGCAGCGCGTAAGAGACTTGCGGGAACGAGTGATGAATTAGTGCTTGCAGACAGTGAAATGAGTTATGAGGGGCAAGAGGTGCTTTGGGGCACTATTGACGACACGAGTGTCATAACTTTAAATATGACATCTGTGTTAAAGAACAGCGTTAAGGAGACGCTGAATCGTTCTTATACGGTCAAGATTAACGAATACACCGTCAACTTATCCAGCACGGAGGAAGTGTTGGCGCTGTTGCAGGCATCGATCAACAAATATGACAGCGAAAGTGAATATTATGTGGATCTGGTGCTCGACGGTAACAGAGAACTTAATGTTCTGACGACGCAGATCTATTCCGCCAGCGAGCAGAAGGAAGAGGAGAAGGCCGCGGAGGAAGTCATGACCAGCGTGGGAATCAATGCAGAGCTGGATGCAATGTTTGCGGATGTTGAGCCGGCAGTGGAAAAAGATTTCTCCGACTATGAGCTCGGGCTTAAGTCTTTACAATTCGGTGATACGGTGGAGATAGTGGAGTCTTATCTGCAGGACGATGAGATCACGTCTTTAAGTCAGGCGATAGAAGAAGTGACGAAAGAGCAGGAGAAAGAACAGATCTACGAGGTGGTTTCCGGAGATACTCTGTCTCAGATTGCGGAGAAGAATGAAATTCCGCTGGCGGATCTCATTGCGATGAATGAGACGATAGAGAATGAAAATTCCATGATCCGCGTGGGGGACGAGCTGATCGTCACCGTGCCGGAACCGGAACTTTCGGTGGAACGTACGGAAGAAGTATACTATGAGGAAGATTATGAGGCGGATATTATATATGTAGATAATGATGACTGGTACACAACACAGACGAAGACTCTGCAGGAGCCTTCCGCGGGGCATCGTAAAGTTGTGGCGAATGTGTCTTACCGTAATAATGAGGAAGTAGTCAGGGATATTTTAAAAGAAGAGATCACTTATGAAGCAGTCCCGAAGATCGTGGAGCGGGGAACGAAGATTCCGCCGACTTACATCAAACCGATTTCCGGCGGGCGTCAGACCTCCGGTTTCGGCAGACGTAAGGCACCTACGAGAGGGGCGAGCAGTAATCATAAGGGTGTAGACTGGGCTACACCTGTAGGTACGGCAGTCATGGCATCTTCTGCGGGAACCGTTGTGAAAGCGGGATGGGGCAGTGGATACGGCTATGTGGTATATATTAATCACGCGGATGGCAGNCAGACCAGATACGGTCACTTAAGCAAGGTATTGGTATCACAGGGGCAGACTGTCAGCCAGGGACAGAAGATTGCACTGAGTGGTAATACCGGTGTGAGTACGGGTCCCCATGTGCACTTTGAAATATTGATCAATGGCAGTCAGGTGAATCCGCTTAATTATCTTAATTAAGGTGGGGNTTACACTCCGCAGGGAACTATGGCACGGAACGATGATAACGAATGGCAACGGCAAACATAGGTTCCCGTTTACAAATATGTAAAATATGGTATACTGTTATTTAATTGTTTGATGTTTTTTTTTGAATATGCTTTGATAAGTGATTAAAAAAATTTTGTTTTTGACTTTAACTTAGATTTTATTTCGTTTAATATACAGGGGACAATTATGGAACAATATGCGATTAAAGGTGGGAATCCGTTAGTCGGCGAAGTGGAGATCGGCGGTGCCAAGAATGCGGCGCTGGCTATTCTTGCTGCGGCTGTTATGACGGATGAAACCGTGGTGATAGAGAACGTGCCGGATGTCAGGGACACCAACGTGCTGATACAGGCGATGGAGAGCATCGGTGTGATTGTAACCAGACCGGACCGGCATACGGTTAAGATTAATGCGTCACAGATCAATGATCTTGTGATTGAAGACGATTATATTAAGAAGATCAGGGCATCTTACTATCTGTTAGGTGCGCTGCTCGGTAAATACAAGAAAGCGGAGGTTGCCCTTCCGGGCGGCTGTAACATCGGACTTCGACCGATTGATCAGCATATTAAGGGTTTCCGTGCACTGGGAGCCAATGTGAGGATTGAGCATGGTCTGATCATCACGGAGACGGAGAGATTAGTCGGCAATCATGTCTATATGGATGTCGTGACGGTGGGCGCGACCATGAATGTGATGATGGCGGCCGTTATGGCGCAGGGGCAGACTGTAATCGAAAATGCAGCGAAAGAACCGCATGTGGTAGATCTGGCCAATTTCCTGAACAGTATGGGCGCGAATATTAAGGGTGCAGGTACGGATGTGATCAGGATCAGGGGCGTGGAGAAACTGCACGGTACGGAGTATGTTATCATTCCCGATCAGATTGAGGCGGGAACTTTCATGTTTGCAGCGGCGGTGACTAAAGGCGATGTGACGGTGAAAAATGTGATTCCGAAGCATTTGGAGTCGATCAGTGCCAAGCTGTTAGAGATCGGCTGCGAAGTGGAGGAGTCTGACGATGCGGTCCGCGTGGTGGCGTCTAAACCGCTTGGGCATACGCATGTGAAGACATTGCCTTATCCCGGCTTTCCGACGGATATGCAGCCGCAGATTACAGTGACACTGGGATTATCCGGTGGGACAAGTATCGTTACGGAGAGTATATTTGAGAACCGATTCAAATATGTAGATGAGCTGACCCGTATGGGGGCCAATATCAAGGTCGAAGGTAATACGGCGATCATAGACGGTGTCAAGCAATATACCGGCGCAAGTATTACGGCCCCGGATTTGAGGGCAGGTGCGGCGCTTGTGATTGCGGCACTGGCGGCAGAGGGGATCACGACCATAGATGAGATTAAGTATATCGAGCGCGGCTACGAGGATTTCCATCTGAAGCTGCAGGGACTGGGCGCGCAGATTGAAAAGGTCGAGACTCAGAGGGATATGCAGAAGTTTAAGCTGAAAGTCGGCTAACTACTTGACATATGTTCTGTATGGGTGTATGTTATGTACAGATATGAAAATTCCATATTGTGATGTTTTCTCTTATTCAGAGTGGTGGAGATACATAGGATCTGTGAAGCCACGGCAACCCCTGCAAAGGAAGGTGCCAACCTGAGCGAAAATACTGTCATATGGCAGCTCGAACAATAAGAGGATTTGATTATCGACTGTCAGGTCCGCTTATTAGATAAGTGGATCTTATTTTTTGCGCGAATAATGGAACATTCCGAGTCTGCTTATTCGGCAATTCAACAAAAATCTACAAAAAGGAGAATAAACATGGAAAAGAGATTATTTACCTCAGAATCAGTAACTGAAGGACATCCCGACAAAGTCTGCGATGCCATTTCCGATGCCATCTTAGATGCGTGCATGGCGAAAGACCCGATGAGCCGTGTTGCCTGCGAGACTGCAGTCTGCACGGGATTCGTGCTGGTAACGGGAGAGATTACCACGAATGCATACGTTGATATGCAGAAAATTGTACGTGAAACCGTGAAAGAGATTGGCTATACCAAGTCCGAATACGGATTTGACGGAAATACCTGTGCTGTGCTGGTAGCGATCGACGAGCAGTCCTCCGATATCGCAATGGGTGTGGACAAGGCTTTGGAAGCAAAAGAAAATAAGATGTCCGATGCCGAGATCGAGGCCATCGGCGCGGGCGATCAGGGTATGATGTTCGGATATGCCACGAACGAGACGGAGGAGTATATGCCTTATCCGATCTCTCTGGCACACAAACTGGCATTACAGCTTACGAAGGTGCGTAAGGACGGCACACTTACTTATTTAAGACCGGACGGCAAGAGCCAGGTGTCCGTAGAGTATGACGAGGCAGGCAAACCGGTAAGATTGGAAGCAGTTGTATTATCCACGCAGCATGATGCCGATGTGACACAGGAGCAGATTCATGCGGATATCAAGAAATATGTATTTGATCCGATTCTTCCTAAGGAACTGATCGATGACAATACCAAGTTCTTTATCAATCCGACAGGACGTTTCGTAATCGGCGGACCTCACGGTGATGCAGGTCTGACAGGACGGAAGATCATCGTAGATACATACGGCGGCTATGCGCGTCACGGCGGCGGCGCTTTCTCCGGTAAGGACTGCACGAAGGTTGACCGTTCCGCGGCTTATGCAGCACGTTATGTGGCTAAGAATATCGTGGCGGCAGGACTTGCCGACAAGTGCGAGATTCAGTTGTCCTATGCGATCGGTGTTGCACAGCCTACTTCCATCATGGTAGATACGTTCGGGACCGGTAAAGTGTCCGATGAAAAACTGGTAGACATTGTTCGTGAAAACTTCGACCTTCGTCCGGCGGGAATCATCAAGATGCTTGACCTTCGCCGCCCGATCTACAAGCAGACAGCAGCTTACGGACACTTTGGACGTAATGATCTGGATCTGCCTTGGGAGAAGCTTGATAAGGTGGATGTGCTGAAGAAGTATCTGTAAAAGCTGTTTATTCGACTAATAAAGGGGATATCGGACAACCGATATCCCTTTTTCTTTCATAGGAAAGTAGTTATGGTTCACATTTTGTGATAAAATGGAAACAGTAATGTAAAGAGAGGTTCCCACACATGGCATTTGCACATTTACACGTCCACACAGAGTACAGTCTGCTGGACGGCTCCAATAAAATCAAAGAATATGTCAAGCGCGTCAAAGAGCTGGGTATGGACAGCGCCGCCATCACGGATCATGGTGTTATGTACGGTGTCATTGATTTCTATAAGGAGGCCACTGCTGCAGGCATCAATCCCATTATCGGATGCGAAGTCTATGTGGCGCCTCATTCCCGCTTTGACAGAGAGCTGACCGGCGGTGACGACAGATACTATCATCTTGTACTGTTGGCGGAAAATAACACTGGTTATTCTAACTTGATGAAGATTGTCAGCAAAGGCTTTACGGAAGGATATTATTACAGACCTCGTGTGGATATGGAGGTGCTGCAGGAATTTCATGAAGGGATCATTGCGCTTTCCGCATGTCTGGCGGGGGAAGTACAGAGATACATTCAGAAAGGCCTAATCGATGAGGCGAAGAAGGTTGCGAGAAGATACGAGGAATGCTTCGGCAAGGGCAATTTCTTTCTGGAACTGCAGGATCATGGAATTCCGGCACAGCAGATGGTTAATTCGGCGCTGCTTAATATGAGTAAGGAACTGGATATTCCTCTGGTGGCGACCAATGATGTGCACTATACTTATGCTGAGGATGCACAGCCCCATGATATTCTGCTCTGCTTACAGACCGGCAAGAAGCTGTCGGATGAAGACCGTATGCGTTATGAGGGCGGACAGTATTATGTGAAAAGCGAGGAGGAAATGAAAGGGCTGTTTTCCTATGCCTGGGAGGCGGTAGAGAATACACAGCGGATCGCCGACAGGTGTCATGTGAAGATCGAGTTCGGTAAGTACAAAGTGCCTCACTATGAGGTGCCGGGAGGGTACGACTCGTGGTCCTATCTGAACAAGCTGTGTCAGGACGGCATGGCACAGAGGTATCCCGAGGATGACGGTACGCTGCAGAAGCGTCTTGAATATGAGTTAAACATTATCAAGGATATGGGGTTCGTGGACTATTTCCTGATCGTGTGGGATTACATTAACTATTGCAGAGAAAACGGCATCGCAGTCGGTCCGGGACGTGGGTCGGCGGCGGGCAGTATCGTTTCCTACTGCCTGAGAATCACAAATATTGATCCGATTAAATATAGCCTGTTATTTGAACGTTTCCTGAATCCGGAACGCGTGTCCATGCCGGATATTGACGTGGATTTCTGTTTTGAGAGACGGCAGGAAGTGATTGATCATGTGAATCGCAAATATGGGAGCGATAAGGTGGTACAGATCGTCACCTTCGGTACAATGGCAGCTAAGGGAGTCATCCGTGATGTAGGGCGTGTGATGGATCTGCCGTATTCTTTCGTGGATTCGATTGCGAAGATGATTCCTAACGAGCAGAATCAAGGCGTTCCCATCGCTAAGGCGCTGGAGATGAACCCGGAATTCAGGAAGCTATATAATGAGGACGAGCAGGTGCATACGCTGATCGATATGAGCAAACGCCTGGAGGGGCTGCCCAGACATACATCCACACATGCGGCGGGGGTGGTGATCTGCCCTGACGCGGCGGATAATTTCGTACCGTTGTCCCGCGGCGTAGACGGCTCCGTTACGACCCAGTTTACCATGACCACCATTGAAGAATTGGGACTTCTTAAGATGGACTTTCTGGGGCTCCGTACGCTGACGGTGATTCAGAATGCGGTTGAGATGGTGGAGAAGAGCACGGGCATATATATCGACGTGGATACCATTGATTACAATGATCCGGAAGTGCTCGCGTCCATCGGAACCGGCAGAACAGACGGCGTATTCCAGTTGGAAAGCGGCGGTATGAAGAACTTTATGAAAGAGCTGAAGCCGCAGAGTCTGGAGGATGTGATTGCGGGTATCTCGCTGTATCGTCCGGGACCCATGGATTTTATTCCGAAATATATTAAGGGAAAGAACAACCCCGACTCAGTCACCTATGAGTGTCCGCAGTTAGAGCCGATTCTGGCGCCCACGTACGGTTGTATCGTATATCAGGAGCAGGTTATGCAGATCGTACAGGATCTGGGCGGATATACCATGGGACGAAGCGACCTGGTGCGCCGTGCCATGAGTAAGAAAAAGCAGTATGTGATGGAGCAGGAGCGCAAGAACTTCATTTACGGCAATCCGGAAGAGGGAGTGCCGGGATGTGTGGAGAATGGGATCAAGGCGGAAGTGGCGGACCATATCTACGGCACTATGATGGATTTCGCCAAATATGCTTTTAACAAATCCCATGCGGCTTGTTATGCGGTGGTGGCATACCAGACCGCTTATTTGAAATATTATCATCCGGTAGAGTTTATGGCGGCGCTTCTCACATCGGTAATCGATAATCCGAATAAAGTGTCGGAGTACATCATGTCCTGCCGGAGCATGGGAATCGAAATCCTGCCACCGGATATCAACGAAGGCGAGAGTGGGTTCTCTGTGTCGGGCAGACAGATCCGCTATGCCCTGACGGCGATCAAGAGTGTGGGCAGACCGGTCATTGAAGTTGTGGTCGCGGAGCGCATGGCGCGTGGTCCTTACACGAATCTGGAGGATTTCATCACCCGTATGTCGGATAAAGAGGTAAATAAGCGTGCCATAGAGCATTTTATCAAGGCGGGAGCGATGGACAGCCTGGGCGGTACGCGTAAGCAGTTCATGAGTGTGTATGTTCGTATTATGGAAAGCATTCATCAGGATAAAAAGAACAACATGGCAGGACAGCTCTCCTTGTTTGACATTGTTTCGGAAGATCAGAAGGAGCATTTCGAGATCAAGCTGCCGGACGTGGGAGAGTATTCTAAGGAGATGAAGCTTGCATTTGAAAAGGAAGTGCTGGGGATTTATATCAGCGGACATCCTCTGGAAGAATATCAGGACATGTGGCGCAAAAATATTACGAACACGACGGCTGACTTCGTACTCGACGAGGAGACAGGTGAGACTGTTGTGGAAGATGGGCGGACGGTTACGATAGGCGGTCTGGTGGCGGAGAAAAAAATCAAGTACACGAAAAACGACAAGGTTATGGCGTTCCTGCAGGTGGAAGATCTGGTGGGCTCGGTGGAAGTGATCGTCTTCCCGTCACAGTATGAACGATACGGAAGCAAGATTGCGGAAGACAGCAAAGTCTTCATCAAAGGGCGGGTGTCCGTGGAGGATGAGAAAGACGGCAAGCTGATCTGCGAGCAGATTACACCGTTTGAAGATGTGGCAAGAAAGCTGTGGATCAAATTTCCTACAAAGGAAGCCTACGAAAACCACAAAGAAGAGCTGCATGACGCACTCAGGCAGTCGGAAGGAAAAGACAGCGTGGTCATCTATGTGGAGAATCCCAAATCCATGAATCCTCTCCCACGCAACTGGAATGTAGATGCCGGTGAGGCGTTGGTCGGACAGCTTATAAAACTGTACGGAGCGGAGAATGTGAAAGTGGTGTGAGCGACATTTCCGAAAAAATATTGAAATACAACCGCATATAGAGTAAAATACTGTTAGAAAACAGCGCAGAAGTGCATGTGGAAAGGCATGGGTGTAGATATGGCAAAGCAGATCAAGACGATAGGTGTTCTGACAAGCGGCGGCGACGCGCCGGGCATGAATGCAGCAATCCGTGCAGTTGTCAGGAAGGCGCTTGCGAACGGCGTCAATGTCAAAGGAATCAAGAAAGGCTATCGGGGCCTATTAAACGAGGAAATTATAGATATGCAGAAATGGACGGTATCCGATACCATCCAGCAGGGCGGTACGATTTTAGGAACGGCCCGCTGCTCGGAATTTCGAACCGAGGAAGGGCAGAAGAAGGGCGTGGATATCTGCCGCAAGCACGGGATTGACGGGCTGATCGTGATCGGCGGCGACGGTTCTTACCGCGGTGCGCAGGCTCTTGCCAGACACGGGATCAATACGATAGGCATTCCGGGCACCATCGATCTGGACATTGCCTGTACGGAATATACGATTGGGTTTGATACGGCGATCAATACGGCAATGCAGGCGATCGATAAGATCAGGGACACCTCGTCTTCTCACGAAAGATGCAGTATTATTGAGGTTATGGGCAGAAATGCCGGATACATTGCGCTGTGGTGCGGTATCGCCAACGGCGCCGAGGATATTTTGCTGCCGGAGAAATATGACTATAATGAGCAGCAGATCATCAATAATATTATTGCCAGCAGGAAACGCGGTAAGACCCATCATATTATTATCAATGCGGAAGGAATCGGACACTCTACCTCAATGGCAAGACGAATCGAGGCGGCTACCGGTATGGAGACGAGAGCTACGATTCTGGGGTATATGCAGCGTGGCGGTTCACCGACTTGTAAAGACCGTTATTATGCCTCCATCATGGGCGCTTACGCAGCGGATATTCTCTGCGAGGGTAAGTCAAATCGAGTGGTCGGCTATCAGCATGGTGAGTTCCTTGATTTCGATATTGAGGAGGCGCTTAACATGCAGAAGAATATTCGCGATTATGAGTACGATGTTGCGAGAATACTTGCAATGTGATAACATGAAAAATAATAGTTGTTCCCCGCAGATTGTATATTTGCGGGGAATTATTATAGGGAGA
Source organism: Lachnospiraceae bacterium (assembly GCA_014804485.1). Taxonomy (GTDB): domain Bacteria; phylum Bacillota; class Clostridia; order Lachnospirales; family Lachnospiraceae; genus UBA3282. The sequence goes on along the minus strand of JAAUZT010000035.1, from coordinate 48,395 downwards.
AAATACATGATCACAAGTTTTAACAATAAAGCCGTCAGGGATGTGATCCAGCTCAACCAGAAGGCAAGGGCACGTGATAAGCAGGGAATTTTCGTGGCGGAGGGCGTGAAGATGTTTGCAGAAGCTCCGGCAGGGCGGATCGAAAAGGTATATATTGCAAAACGGATGGAAGAAGAGTTGCGGGAGCAGTACGGAGATAAACTGTGCAAGCTCTCCTGTGAAACGGTGGCGGATGAGGTGTTTGATAAGATGTCGGACACGAAGACCCCTCAGGGAGTGTTGTGTCTGATCAGACAGTTTCATTATAATATAGAAGACATGCTTGCAGGAAAGTATCGCGGAAATGATACGGGGATGAGTATTGTGATCAATTCCGCGTCTCATACGGAAAAGAAAAATAAAAAGCAAATGTTATTTATTGTACTGGAGGATATGCAGGACCCGGGAAATCTCGGAACGGTCTTTCGTACCGGAGAGGGCGCGGGCGTGGATGGCATTATTATGAGCGGCCGCACGGTGGACGTATATAATCCGAAGACGATCCGCTCTACCATGGGATCTGTCTATCGAGTGCCGTTTCTGTATACAGAGGATATCTGCCATACGATCCGTACATTACAGCAGCACGGAATCTCCGTTTATGCGGCACATCTGAAGAAGAGCAAATGTTATGATACGTATGATTACAGAAAGGGAACGGCATTTCTGATCGGAAATGAGAGCAGCGGACTGAAAGTAGAGACAGCGGAATGTGCGGATGCATATATCCGGATTCCCATGGAGGGCAGAGTGGAATCGTTAAACGCCGCGGTAGCGTCTTCGATTCTGCTGTATGAAGCGTACAGACAGAGGCGGAATAAGGGTATAGAGCGGCCGTAAGTACAGATGATGAAACAGAGAGCAAAAACCTGACAAAATAGAATAACGCCTTATATCGAAATAGATTGCAGAGATGTTAAAACAAGATTTAACTCACAAAGAGTACCCATGGATACTGGGCAATCAGGAGGAAAGTAAAAAGGAAATCGCAGAAAGAAGTATAGGAAATGAGATATATCACGCGTGATTTTATTTGTGCGAGTACATAATACCAAATCGAAGCGCCTAATGGATTAAATCATGATATAACATGTTGAAGAAACCGCATAAATGGGACGTGGAGTGTTAGAAAACAAATATTTTGAAACAGAGGAAAGATTGAAAATCAAAGAAATCAAAGGATTAAAACTAAAGATGAAATATTGATGATTGTAATGCAATGAAATAAGAAATTGCAATCGCAGTATAGAAAAAACGGTATAGAAAATAGAAAGAGATAGAAACGGAGGAAGGATATGAAAATTGGTTTTATCGGATTAGGCAACATGGCTAAGGCGATCATAGGGGGAATGCTGGATCAGAAGATCGTGTGCGCCGAGGATATCATCGGAACCGCTAAGACGGAAGAGACGATGGCGGCGGTTCGGGAGGCGTACGGTATCGGGATCAGGAAGAGTAATATAGAGGTGGCCAAGGAGTCGGATACGCTGATCCTTGCCGTGAAACCGCAGTTCTTTGCGGAAGTGATCGGTCAGATACGGGATGCAGTGTCTGAGAATACGTTGATCGTCAGCATAGCGGCGGGTAAGTCGATGGAGTGGATCGAGAACGCTTTCGGCAGAGAGATTAAGCTGGTTCGCTGTATGCCTAATACGCCGGCTCTGGTCGGAGCGGGCTGTACGGGAGTCTGCGTGAATGAGAGGGTTTCAGCGGAAGAGACGGCATACAGTATTAAACTGATGGAAAGCTTTGGCAAGGCCAGCCTTGTGCCGGAACGCCTGATGGATGCCGTCGGCGCGGTAAGCGGCAGCTCTCCGGCTTATGTATTCATGTTCATAGAGGCGATGGCGGACGCTGCGGTGGCGGCGGGTATGCCGAGGAAACAGGCTTATGAGTTCGCGGCGCAGGCGGTCTACGGTTCGGCTAAGCTGGTACTGGAAACCGGCAGACATCCGGCGGAGCTTAAAGATATGGTATGTTCTCCCGCGGGTACGACGATACAGGGGGTACGTGTGCTGGAGGAGAGAGGTATGCGCGGCGCGATCATTGACGCACTGACTACAACGGTAGAACAATCCAAAAAATTGTGATGCAGATGCAGTGTAAACACTATATATAGAAGAAACTCGATACAAGATTAGGAATAAAGATAAGACAGGCAGCATAAACTTGACAAAGAAAAGGCGTTTTGCTAAAATAATCCATACTTTAGAATTTAACAATTTCGTAATATTTTAGTATTATGGTATTAACATTTTGGGGAAACGATGGAGGATCATGTTTATGGCAAGAAGCAGAAGGGTATTGATTCTGTTTGCCGGTCTTATTCTATGTCTGGGGTTATGGGGAGCGTGCCGTCAGGATGCGGAAGCTTACAATAAGAAGGAGTATCTGGATTCCCTGAGTGTGGGAATCTCACAGATCATCGATCCGACGACGGGAACTTCCAACGAACGGGCAGTTCAAGAACTGACAGAACTGTCAGAATCCAGAGACCCTCAGACGGAGGAAGAATCCGATCTGGTAATGGTAGACGTGCAGGTGGCTATGAATGTAAGAGCGGAAGCGACCGAGGAATCCGACAAAGTAGGGGTATTGTATAAGGATTGCGGCGGCAGAATCTTAGAGCGTAAAGACGGCTGGACGAGACTTAAGAGCGGTGATCTGATCGGCTGGGCAAGTGATGAGTATCTTCTCTTCGGGGAAGAGGCGGAGACAATGGCGGACGATGTAGGTAACCTGATCGTTACGATTGAGACGGAAATCTTACGTGTGCGCACGGATCCGAGCACGGATGCGGAAGTGGTCGGACTGCTGACAGGAGATGATGAGCTGGAGATCATTGAGTTTATCGATGATGACTGGATCAGCGTCGATTATGAAGGTGAAACGCGATATGTCTCTTCTGAGTATGTGAATGTGGATTTCCATATTGATGAAGGTGAGACGTTGGCAGCAATCAAGAAGCGGGAAGAGGAAGAACGTCAGGCGAAGCTGACGGCTAATCAAGGCGCAGTCATAGTGGGCGGCGATGATCTCAGACTGCTGGCGGCATTGATCTATTGTGAGGCGGGCGGCGAGACCTCTAACGGCAAGCTGGCTGTAGGTGCGGTCGTTATGAATCGTGTGCGAAGCGGTGCTTATCCGAATACAATATCGGGCGTTATATTTGCTTCAGGACAGTTTACACCGGCGCTCAACGGTAAGGTGGCGAGAGTATACACCAACGGCAATATACCTGAAAGCTGTTATGAGGCGGCGCAGGCGGCCATTAACGGCGAGACGAATGTGGGCGGTGCAACGCACTTTAGAAGAGCAGGGAACCATGACGGCCTTTTGATTGACAATCAGGTGTTCTGGTAAAAAATATGAAGTGATAACAGATTGCAGGGTATGCAGTCTGCGTAATAACAAAGATATAAGGGAAGGAGTCACTTTCGGGGGGCTCTTTCCTTTCTACTATACCGCGAGGTGTTTTTTGTGAGTGGAGCAACGCGGAAGTCACAGAAAACCCGAGAGTAGCAGCGCCAAAATGCGACTTTAGAGCATTTTGTGTGCATCATGTTACTATGAGCGGCTAGGCCGTGAATAGTAACATAAGACGGCCTTATTGTACTTGTCAGTCAGTAAATTATATAGTAAAATACTGTATAGTTGTTTATACTATGAAGCAGAAGCCGTGCAGATATTCAGGAAAGGAGTGAGGATTTATGGCTGCTATGACTAACTTAAGCATGACAGTGTTCTGGCTGGTTATTCTTGTAGTGCTGGTCGTTATAGAATTGCTTACGATGGGACTCACAACTGTCTGGTTTGCGGGCGGAGCGCTTGTGGCGACGATTGCGGCGCTGTTTCATGCACCGTTTGCACTGCAGATTATACTCTTTCTGATCGTATCTGCACTGTTATTGTTTTTTACAAGACCCCTTGCGGTCAAGTATTTTAACAAAGACAGAGTCAGAACCAATGCGGAGAGTCTGGTGGGACGTCAGGCGATCGTAATCAGCGAGATCGATAATCTTCAGGGGATCGGGCAGGTCAATGTAGGCGGTATGGAGTGGTCTGCCAGAACGAAGTCAGACGAAGTGAAACTGCCCGTCGGCACAGTGACGACCGTACTGGCAATCAACGGTGTCAAACTAATTGTAGAAGAGAGAAAAGAGGTTTAAGAATGGGTGGAGTTATTGCATTAGTGGTTGTTTTGATTTTAGTGGTTATGATTCTGATATCCTGTATCAAGATCGTTCCGCAGGCGCATGCCTATGTCTTAGAGAGACTGGGCGCGTATCAGCAGACGTGGTCCGTGGGTCTGCATATCAAGGTGCCTTTTATTGATAAGGTTGCTAAGAGAGTCGTGCTCAAAGAGCAGGTTGTGGATTTCGCGCCGCAGCCGGTGATCACCAAGGATAACGTAACGATGAGAATTGATACCGTGGTGTTCTTCCAGATCACGGATCCTAAGCTTTTCGCATACGGTGTGGAGAATCCGATCATGGCGATCGAGAATCTGACTGCTACGACGCTGCGTAACATCATCGGTGAGATGGAACTTGACCAGACGCTTACATCCAGAGAAGTGATTAACACGAAGATGAGAGCGTCACTGGATATCGCAACAGACCCTTGGGGTATTAAGGTAAATCGTGTCGAGCTTAAGAATATCATCCCTCCGGCGGCTATTCAGGATGCCATGGAGAAACAGATGAAAGCAGAGCGTGAGCGTCGTGAGGCGATCCTGCGTGCGGAAGGTGAGAAGAAGTCCACCGTCCTGGTTGCAGAAGGTAAGAAAGAATCCGCGATCCTGGAGGCGGAGGCTGAGAAGCAGTCTGCGATCCTGCGTGCGGAAGCACAGAAGGAAAAGATGATCCGCGAGGCAGAAGGTGAAGCGGAGGCGATCCTTAAGGTACAGCAGGCTACGGCAGACGGTATCAGAATGATCCGTGAGGCGGGTGCAGACGAGTCCGTGCTGAAGATCAAGAGTCTGGAAGCATTCGAGAAGGCTGCGGACGGACAGGCGACCAAAATCATCATTCCGTCAGAGATACAGGGTCTGGCGGGCTTGGCAGCTTCTGTGAAGGAGGTTTTAAAATAACAGGAGTTATGGTGACTGCTCGGAAGAGGTTGTCGCACGGTTATTTGTTTAGGCTATTGTGGGGCGGTTCTGCGGAGCCGCCTTATTGTATCGTGAGTATTAGATTAAGGAGACAGCTATGAATTTAACAGGACGAAATTTTTTGAAGCTTCTGGATTTTACGCCGGAAGAGATTACATATATGCTGGATGTGGCGGCGGATTTAAAGGATAAGAAGAAGAAAGGCATCCCCGTGGATATTCATCGGGGTAAGAACGTGGCGCTGATTTTTGAGAAGACAAGCACCAGGACGCGCTGTTCTTTCGAAGTGGCGGCGCATGATCTGGGACTGGGCACGACCTACCTTGATCCGTCGGGATCACAGATCGGTAAGAAGGAGAGCATCGCGGATACGGCGCGGGTTCTGGGGCGCATGTTTGAAGGCATCGAGTATCGCGGCTTCGGGCAGGATATCGTGGAGGAGCTGGCTAAGTATGCCGGTGTGCCGGTGTGGAACGGTCTGACGAATGAATTTCATCCGACACAGATGCTGGCAGATCTGCTGACGATCAGAGAGCATTTCGGATATTTGCAGGGGATCAAACTTACTTATATGGGAGATGCCCGCTACAATATGGGCAATTCTCTTATGGTGGCATGTGCCAAGATGGGTATGCATTTTACGGCATGTACCACGAAGGCGTATTTTCCGGATGCGGAGCTGGTACGCACTTGCGAGGAGTTGGCGGCGCAGACCGGCGGCAGCATCAAATTGACCGAAGATGTGGCTGACGGTGCGGGCGGCGCGGATGTAATCTACACGGATGTATGGGTTTCCATGGGAGAGCCGGAAGAGATGTGGAACAGCAGGCTGCATGACCTGATGCCCTATCAGGTGAACCGGCAGGTGATGGAGTATGCGGGCGCGGATGCGGTCTTTATGCACTGCCTGCCGGCATACCATGATCTGAAAACCGGAGTCGGCAGACAGATTAATGAGAAGTTTGGTATAAGCGAGATGGAAGTGACAGATGAGGTGTTTGAGTCAAAGCAGTCTATCGTGTTTGACGAGGCGGAAAACCGTATGCATACGATCAAGGCCGTGATGGCGGTGACACTGGGGGAATACAAGTTTAGCGGATCTATTGCGACGAGGATTTTTTAAGAAGAGATGAAAACAGATAAGACGGATATTTTGGCGTTACTCAGGAACAGCAATGATTATGTGTCCGGGCAGCAGTTGTGTGACCGCTTCGGCGTGACGAGGACGGCGGTCTGGAAGGTAATCAATCAACTAAAAGAAGAAGGCTATCAGATCGAGTCAATTTCCGGCAAGGGTTACCGACTGCTGGAAGAACCGGAAGACATTCTGTCCGAGAGTGAGATTGCCAGCAGACTGCACACGAAATGGGCAGGCAGGAAAGTATATTATTATGATGTGACGGGTTCTACCAACAATGATGCCAAACGGTGCGGCGAGGAGGGAGATCCCCACGGCACCGTGGTGGTGGCGGATATCCAGAACGCGGGTAAGGGACGCCGCGGCAGAGGGTGGCAGACATTATCCGGCACGGCGCTTGCTTTTACCATATTACTCCGGCCGGAGTTTGTACCGGATAGAGCTTCCATGATCACGCTGGTGATGGCGCTTAGCGTGGCGGAAGCAATGGAAGAAGCGCTGGAAGGGGAGAAAAATGCCGTTACAACGATCAAGTGGCCCAATGATATCGTGTTGAATAAGAAGAAAATCTGCGGTATGCTGACGGAGATGACCATGACACCGGAGATGGACGAGATTCAGTATATCGTTGTAGGCGCGGGAATCAACGTCAATAACGGCAGTCCGGAGGAGTTTCAAGAGGAGATACGTGGAACGGCCACATCCCTTAAGATCGAGACGGGACGGCAGGTAAGCAGGGCTGAGCTGCTTGAGAAAGTGCTGCTCAGATTTGAAGAGAATTATGCTGTTTTTCTGGAAACCTTGGATATGTCGGGCTTGCGGGAAGCTTACCAGAATCATCTGCAGGGAGTCGGAAACGAAGTCCGGGTACTCGATCCCGCGGGAGAGTATACAGGTATATCCCGTGGCATCAATGATCGGGGCGAACTGATCGTGGAAAAAGAAAACGGAGAGCGTGTGCAGGTCTATGCAGGCGAAGTGTCGGTGCGCGGACTGTACGGGTATGTGTGAAGAGATGAATCAGAAAACGGTGTTATGCGGTGCCAATGCCTATGAGCAGAAATATTATTTTAATGAGCAGTTTGCGGCAATCCCTGAGTCGATTAAGGAGGAACTGCATGTAATTTGTGTCCTTTTTACCGAGGAAGTGGGCGGTATCTTTACCATTGCCTTTGACGAGGACGGCAGTGTCTTACTGGAGACCAATGCGGAGGAGGACGATCTGCTCTACGACGAGATCAGCAGCGGGCTGCTGGTGGGTGAAATCCGCAGGAACAGGCAGGAAATGCTGGAATCGCTGCAGTTGTATTACAGAGTTTTTATTCTGCATGATCAGTCGGTGCTGGGAGAAGATTGAAAAATCTCTGATTTTTCAATCGCAAATTTGTGCCTTCGGCTACAAATTCGCAGGCTGTGAGAAGAATTTTGAAAATAAGGCGGATGGGATAATGGACAGCTTATTGCACGAGCTGACGATAGGCAGTGTTACATTGAAGAACAATATCATACTGGCTCCCATGGCAGGCGTGACAGACCTGCCTTTTCGTTTGCTGTGCAGTGAACAGGGAGCGGGTATGTGCTGCATGGAGATGGTCAGCGCCAAAGCTATTTTATATAAGAATAAAAATACGGAGAGTCTGCTGGAAATTCATCCGCAGGAGGGAATCGTATCCTTGCAGCTCTTTGGATCTGATCCGAAGATCATGAGCGAGATGGCGAAGCGGATTGAGGACAGACCTTTTGACATTCTGGACATCAATATGGGATGTCCCGTGCCTAAGGTGGTAAATAACGGGGAAGGATCGGCATTGATGAAAGATCCCAAACTGGTAGGTGAGATCGTGTCTGCCGTGACCAAATCAGTCAATAAGCCGGTAACGGTTAAGATTCGCAAAGGGTTTGACGAGGCACATGTCAATGCAGTAGAGATCGCAAAGATTGCGGAAGAAGCGGGCGCAGCGGCGGTGGCAGTGCACGGCAGGACGAGAGAACAGTATTATGCCGGAGAGGCGGATTGGGAGATTCTGGCGAAGGTGAAGGAGAGTGTGTCCGTTCCGGTGCTCGGTAACGGTGATGTGACGGACGGCGCCGATGCGGCAAGGATGCTTCGCGAGACGGGCTGCGACGGCGTTATGGTGGGGCGGGCCGCCCGCGGCAATCCTTGGCTGTTTCGACAGATGGAGGCTTATCTGAGAGATGGGACGAAGGTAGAGCTGCCTGACAGGGAGGATGTAAAAGAGATGATACTGCGGCATGCACAGTTACAGCTTGCATGCAAGGGGGAATATACGGGAATTCGCGAGATGCGCAAGCATGTGTCCTGGTATACTGCCGGTATGCCTCATTCCGCCAGACTGCGGCAGAGTGTTAATATGGTGGAAAGCTTCGAGGAGTTAAGACGGCTGGTGGGGGAGGAGTTTTAGGGGATTCAGCCATGCTATTCATAACTTGCCGTGGTGAAGGTTATGAAAAGGTTAATCGTATTGACGGCAAGTTATTCATTGCGGGCGTTCCGCCCTATAGAAATTAAAATATAATATTTCCTTAGTGAGCTAGCTCCCACGGAAATATTATGTTTTAATTTCTGCATGGCTGAATGGGAAGGCGCATATATTAATGCATGGAGCGGGAGAAGATTGTGTATTATTATCCCATGCAGGAGCAGCGGGAACAACAGAATAACTTTTTTATGGCAATGAGGCGGCGGTTTCGGGAGGAGAAGCTGACTCTGCGGTATTATGGGGAAGCGGATGAGTTCGATGTGGCGGGATGTGCCGTATCTCCTTTTTATTATAAGAAAAGACCGTGGAAACCGCAGATGTTGGCAGAGGCAATGGAGAATGTGTTACGGCATGTGGAAGGTATGACCGATACATGGCTTCATCCGCAGATTGCCTTTCTTCTGACAGAGGCCTATGAGGGACGTTTCCTTCCGCGCAGGGAGACCGTGCAGATGGTGGCGGCACAGCTTGTCCGTCAGTATGCGGCAGCGATGATCAGAGAGTGCGGGGAAGTGGCGGTGCTCTTAGGTGCGCCGGAGGATACGGACGGGCAGATGCAGATGACAAGAGAACTTTTGCAGCCTTATCTGCCGAAAATAAACAGACTCTTGATCTTCTACGAGGAGGTAGCGGAGACGGATATCTGGATGGAGCTGGGCAGTCATCTGGACGAGTATTACTATGAGTACGGGCTTGTACCGCAGCTGGAGCCCTATGTGACATCTTATAGCGGGAAAACGGATGATATATATGAAGGAGCTGCTCTCAGGTGCGGAAAACCGCGGTGTGGCGGCATGATCTTAGACTACAGCGGGCGGTTCCGATATCCTAAAATATTACCGGGGAGTAAAGCGGTTTATATTGATATGATGTCCGAAACGGAAAAGGAACGGCTGCTTAGACGAAAAACGCCTTGGATTTCGTACATTTCACCGTTAAAATACCTTGACACTATAGTGAAAAGTGGGTATGATAGTTAAGTTAAAAAATATGGAGTTCTTTTAGGATTATCTAAGACGGACGCACAGATGAAAGTGAATATCTACGAGACCGCGCTTTCGCTCCGCAAAAAGCGTAACAGGTGCTAAACTCGTGAGAGACCTCGTTAAGCACTGACGCTTTTTGAGGGGTCTCTTAAGATATTAACTTTCGTCTGTGCTGGGGATTAGATATGAAATAATGTAACTGTTCAGAAGGTGCTTCCGCGAGGTGTTTTTTGTGAGTGAAGCGTAAGCGGAAGTCACAGAAAACCCGAGTTAGACATGCGCGAAATTATGCAGAATGCATAATTTCTGTGCATCTTCGTAACTGTGAAGAACAGGGTTCTGAACAGTTACGAAATAATATATATAAAGGAAGGAAAATTTACCATGCAGGAGAAGAAAAATATCTTAACGTATGAGGGCTTAAGAAAATATGAGGACGAGCTGCACGATCTGAAGGTTGTAAAGCGTAAGGAAGTTGCGCAGAAGATCAAAGAGGCTAGAGAGCAGGGCGACCTGTCGGAGAACGCGGAGTATGATGCAGCGAAGGACGAACAGCGTGATATCGAGGCTAGGATCGAAGAACTGGAGAAGATCCTTAAGAATGCGGAAGTAGTCGTTGAGGACGAAGTGGACTTAGACAAGATCAACATCGGCTGTCAGGTAAAGATTCTGGACATGGAGTATAATGAGGAGTTGGAGTATAAGATCGTAGGCTCCACAGAGGCCAACAGCTTAAAAGGCAAGATTTCCAATGAGTCTCCCGTGGGTAAGGCACTGATCGGTGCCAAGGTCGGTGATACGGTAGATGTGGAGACGCAGGCGGGAGTTATTCAGTATAAAGTGCTGGAGATTCAGAGATCGAACTGATTAGGATATAAACAGGTGAGAAAGGTGTAGGTATTGACATGGCAGAGGCACAGAATCAGGGAAACGGGCTTAAGGAGCAGGATATCAATCAACTTCTGAAGGTGAGACGGGAAAAACTTGCTGCATTGCAGGAGAGCAACAAAGATCCTTTTCAGATCACGAAATATGATGTAACCCATCACAGTCAGGAAATCAAAGACGGTTATGAGGCACTGGAAGGCAAAAATGTCACCATTGCAGGCCGTGTGATGTCCAAACGTATCATGGGCAAAGCTTCTTTCTGTAATGTGCAGGACTTGCAGGGCGATATCCAGTGCTATGTTGCCAGAGACAGCATCGGCGAGGAGTCCTATGCTGAATTCAAAAAATATGACGTGGGTGACATCGTAGGTATCGAAGGCGAAGTGTTTACCACGAAAACAGGAGAGATTTCGATTCATGCAGCGAAACTGACACTATTGTCAAAAAGTTTACAGATCCTGCCGGAAAAGTATCATGGACTTGTAAATACAGATATTCGTTATCGTCAGCGATATACAGATCTGATCATGAACGAGGACGTGAAGAAGACATTCGTTATGCGTTCTAAGATCATCAGCTCCATCAGACGTTATCTGGACGGACAAGGTTTCCTTGAGGTGGAGACGCCCATGCTTGTATCCAATGCCGGAGGCGCTGCGGCGAGACCTTTCGAGACACACTATAATGCGCTGGATGAAGACGTGAAGCTTCGCATTTCGCTGGAGCTGTATCTGAAAAGACTGATCGTAGGCGGCATGGAGAGAGTCTATGAGATCGGGCGTGTTTTCCGGAACGAAGGATTGGACGCAAGGCATAATCCGGAGTTTACGTTGATGGAGTTGTATCAGGCATATACGGACTATTACGGCATGATGGATCTGACAGAGAATATGTTCCGTCATGTAGCGCAGGAAGTATGCGGCACCACCACCGTTCCTTACGGTGATGAGATGATCGATCTGGGTAAGCCTTTTGAGCGCATGACTATGATAGAGGCCGTTAAGAAATATGCCGGTGTGGATTTTGATACGGTGAAAGATACCGCTGAAGCGAAGAAGCTGGCCGATGAGAAAGAGATCCATTATGAGGAAAGACATAAGAAGGGTGATATTCTGAACCTGTTCTTTGAAGAGTTTGTGGAGGAGCATCTGGTACAGCCTACCTTTATCATGGATCATCCTATCGAAATCTCTCCGCTGACAAAGAAGAAACCGGATAAGCCGGATTATGTGGAGCGTTTCGAGTTATTTATTACCGGGCGTGAGATGTGCAACGCCTATTCGGAATTAAACGACCCGATCGATCAGAGGGAACGTTTCAAGGCACAGGAAGAGGCGCTGGCAGCAGGTGATGAGGAAGCAAATACCACTGATGAAGATTTCATGAATGCGCTGGAGATCGGTATGCCGCCGACGGGAGGTATCGGATACGGAATCGATAGACTGGTAATGCTGCTTACCAACTCTCCGGCGATCAGGGATGTTTTACTCTTCCCCACCATGAAGAGTCTTGATAAGAAGCAGTCCGACGGCGCAAAGAGCGCGAAAAAGAACGCGGCTCAAAGTGCGAAGCAGAGCAGTATTTCCAGAGAAGACGCGCTGGAACTGCTGAAGAAATATAACAAAGAGCCTTTCCATATCCAGCACGCGCTGACGGTGGAAGGCGTGATGCGTTGGTACGCGAAGGAACTGGGCTATGCGCAGGAAGAAGAGTTCTGGGGCATTACCGGACTCCTTCACGATATTGATTTCGAGCTGTATCCCGAGGAACACTGTAAGAAAGCGCCGGAGCTTCTGCGCGAGGCAGGGGTGAGCGAGGACATGATTTACGCAGTCTGCTCTCACGGCTACGGAATCTGCAGTGAGGAAGAACCGAAACTGGAGATGGAAAAAGTGCTCTTCGCGGCGGACGAGCTTACCGGTCTGATCTGGTCCTGTGCACTGATGCGTCCGTCTAAGAGTACGATGGATATGGAAGTCAAGAGCCTGAAAAAGAAGTTCAAGGACAAGAAGTTTGCGGCGGGCTGTTCCAGAGAAATTATCTCCCAGGGAGCTGAAATGCTGGGCTGGGAGCTGGATGATCTTTTCGATAAGACGATTCTCGCCATGAGAAGCTGTGAGGCTGCAGTGGCGGAGGCGATGGAAGGAAATTCATAAAAGAGAGATTGCAATCATAAAAGAGGGCTGAATGGTGTGAGGGCGCCGTTTGGTCCTTTTTCGTGTTGCAATATGTATACTGTTACATACAGCGCTGGAATGATTGACTCAGGTAACGTCGAACTCATCATTGGTGCAAAAAAAACATTGAAGAAAGAATTTAGATTCAGTATAATGTATATAAGAATTTATTAAATTTCGTATATTATTTTAGCTTGACGGGTGAATAAGACGGGAGATTAGGTATGGAAAAAGATCCTTTTAAAGAATATATAAGGCAATCTGAACCGAACATGAGAGATAAAGTATATGTTTGGCATACTCTGAGCTTATATGATGTGATGTTGCAAAAAGCAAATTTTCCAAAAAGACATTAGGACATATTCAGAAGCTATATGAAAAATTTGGCAATGAGAAAGTGTTTGGAAGAAAAGAGATTATAGCTGAATTAGGTATTACAGAGTCGCCGGCATCTGAGTTGATCAGAAAATTGCTGGAAATTGAAATAATTGCACCCGTACAGGGAAAGGGAAAAGGGAAATATGTGTTTTCTACACATTAAATTAAATGCATATAGTAGGAGGAATTGATTATGAAGTACAGAATTATCGGAGACACGATGCCGGCAGTGGAGGTGCTCTTTGACGCACCGGGAGAGTCCATGTACACACAGTCAGGCGGAATGGCGTGGATGACGGATGGAATTGCCATGGATTCCAATATGAGAGGCGGTCTGGGCAAGAGTATCGGGAGAATGTTTTCCGGAGAGTCACTTTTCATGGCAACCTATAAGGCGGAGCGTGCCGGCAGCATGGTAGCGTTTGCGTCCACGGTTGCGGGTGAAGTGTTGCCCATCGATGTGGGAGCAAGCGGCGGTATGATCTGTCAGAAAGGCGCTTTCCTGTGCGCGCAGGAGACAGTGAACCTGAATGTGACATTTACCAAGAAGTTTTCTGCCGGATTGTTCGGCGGTGAAGGATTCATCCTGCAGGACATCAGCGGAAGCGGCATGGTCTTCCTTGAGATCGACGGCAATAAAGTGGAGAAGAATCTGGCACCCGGAGAAGTGCTTAAAGTAGATACGGGAAACGTGGTCGCATTCGAAAGATCCGTGAAATACGACATCGAGACGGTAAAAGGACTTAAGAACATCTTCATGGGCGGCGAAGGTCTGTTCCTGACCAAGCTGACAGGACCGGGTAAGGTAATTCTGCAGACACAGAACTTTAATGAATTCGCGGGAAGAATTATCGGGATGGTGCCGTCGAGATAGATGGGAATGAGGTATTGGGATAGTACCAACCGGGTATGTCATTCGGATCAGCAGATTAGTTTAAGAAGGCCGGAGCATGTGCTTCGGTCTTTTTCTATGGAAAAACTTGTTTGTAACATTTGTTACATAATAGTAAGAAAAATATTATATCTAAAAAAATACTACGTTAAAGTATACTACTTATAAGTAGTATAACTGACTCGCTGCCGGTAGAAATAAAGAGGAGAATCATAATAATCGGAAGAATGAAACAAATGAAACCGGTTAGTCTTCGTAATTCATAAATTAGTAAATCGTAATTGACTAAAACACATCCAATTGGTATATTATAAATAATATTGATTGGAGGTTGCAGAATGTTTATTGGCAGAGAGAGAGAATTGGCTTCGCTGAATAGGTTGTATTCATCGAACAAGTTTGAGTTTGCAGTCATTTACGGACGTCGGCGCGTGGGAAAAACTGCGCTCATCACCCAATTTATTAAAGATAAAAAGGCAATCTATTTTATGGGGGTGGAGAGCAATGCCAAGCAGAATCTGGAAAACTTTAGTAAGAATATCCTGGAGTTCGGAACAGGTATTTCGGTAGAGACGACTTTTGTTTCTTTTCAATCTGCATTGGAATATGTGTTTAAGTTGGCGGAAAATGAGCGTCTGATTTTGGCAATCGACGAGTATCCTTATGTGGCTCGTTCTTCTGATAGCCTGGCTTCTACGTTACAGTTTTTAATTGATAAATACAAAGACAGCTCCAAACTGATGCTGATTCTTTGCGGTTCTTCTATGTCTTATATGGAAGATCATGTATTGAGCTATAAAGCGCCGCTTTATGGCAGGCGTACGGCACAGATGAAGATATTGCCGTTTGATTTTGCAGATACTTGCCGGTGTTTCAAGAATTTCTCCGATGAGGACAAAGCATTGATTTACGGAATCGTGGGCGGGACACCGCAGTATCTGTTGCAGATGGATGACAATTTGAGCGTTGAAGATAACATCAAGAATACGTTTTTTAATCCGACATCGTCACTTTTTGAGGAGCCGGAGAACCTATTGAAACAAGAGGTGCGTGAACCGGCGCTTTATAACGCTATTATTACTGCCATCGCAACCGGTGCGTCCCGCATGGCAGAGATTTCTACTAAAGTGGGCGAGAGTACCAGTGTCTGTGCCGCTTATTTGAAAAATTTGATAGCGCTTGGGCTGGTTCAAAAGGAAACGCCTTACGGTGACAAAGAATCCCGAAAATCAATTTACACCATTGATGATAATATGTTCCGGTTCTGGTATAGATTTGTTCCGGAGAATCAGTCGATTATTGGTCGTGGAGCTGTTGAGCTGGCCTATAGAAGAATTGAACCGCATCTGCCGGATTATATGGGGAAGGTGTTTGAGGAGATATGTAAGCAGTATCTCTGGAGCTTATTGCTGGCCGGTAAATCTCCTGTGGAATTTAGAGAACTTGGTCGTTGGTGGGGGACTAACCCGGCTACCCGAAAGCAGACGGAAATTGATATTATGGGCGAACAGGATAAGAATACGGTACTCTTTGGGGAATGTAAATGGACCAATGAAAAGGTTGATGCGAGTGTATTGGAAACGCTGGTAAGGCGGAGCCAAATGTTTCACTATGACACAATATGGTTGTATTTGTTTGCAAAAAGTGGATTTACCAAAGGGTGCGTGGAGGCTGCGGATAAGATAGGGAATGTTAAGCTTGTGACATATAGAGATATTTTGAAGGAAATGACCTGATTTTATAGTCTTGTTCCGAAAGTGGTTAAAAGACAGGCAGGTGGGGAGCAGTGGCATGAGATGACGTGTGTGATTGGGTAGCAACGTATGCAGAGGGAAGGTGTGAAGAGTGTTTAAAGATATATCAGTACGAGAAAGTGGCGCAATGTTGAGAAGTCGCAGTTATATTGCAACGCCGCCCGGGGCGACAATTAAAGAGCAGTTGAATAGCAGAGGTATGAGTCAGAAGGAGTTTGCGGTTAGGATGGATATGTCTGAAAAGCATATCCGCAAGCTTATTAATGGTGATGTACAGCTTACGCCTGATGTTGCCGTCAGATTAGAGATGGTTCTTGGCGTTTCGGCTAAGTTCTGGAATAACCTTGAGGCGATTTGCAGGGAGAAGATAGTGAAAGTGGAGGCAGAGAACGATATGGATGCTGATAGTTATATAGGATAAAATAATCAGGACCTGAAAGGATCATGCAGAGATGTATGGTTCTTTTTTGATAACGGCGGCGGTTATTAGTGAGGATTTTCAATAAGTGTAATATTTCAGCTTTTTGTGGAATTATTGCACATAATGTTTACTTTTTTACATAAAATGATAAAATATAAACATAAGGAGGCGGTGAGATGTTTGGTAAGAATTTAAAATATTACAGATTAAAAAATGGGATGTCAATGAAAGAGCTGGCCTCTTTAGTCGGAGTGTCGTCCATGACCATCAGCTATTATGAAAGCGGTGAGCGGAAGCCGGGAATGGATACGATCAAAGCGCTTGCTGGGGTACTGGGAGTAAAAGTTACTGATTTCTTAAGTAATAGAAATGAAAATCTTGTGTTTGCTCATGGGGAATTCAGGAAAGGCAGTAAGCTTTCTGTGAAACAGCAGGACTATATAAAGGAATCTGTTGAGGAATATTTAGGCAGGTTTTATTCAGTTATAGATGTGCTGGGAGGAGATGTGCTGCCGGAAGCACCGGAATGCCATGGGCTTGCGCTCACTGATAATGTTGAAGAGAATGCACTTGCAATGCGTAGATATCTGCATATTGCAGAATTCGGTCCGGTGGGAAATCTGGTCGAACTTTTGGAAAATAAAGGAATTTTGGTTTATATAACCGAAGTAGAGAACGATGCATTTTCGGGAATGAATGGGTCGGTCAACGGCAGACCGTATATTATAATCAACGGTCGGATGAGTGCAGAGAGAATCAGATCTACGATTGCCCATGAGATGGCGCACTTTATATTCAAGTGGCCGGATAATATGGAAGAAAGACAGATAGAAGATACGGCGACCGCTGTCAGCGGTGCCTTTCTGCTTCCGTTTGCCGATGCCAGAAGGGAATTGGGTATCAGAAGAACGGCTGTAACGAAAGACATGACTCTTACCTGCAAAGAATACGGGATATCCATGTATCTTCTGGTTAAGCGAGCCAATCTGTGTGGGATCATAAATGATAATGTGGCAAGAAATTTCTATATTCAAGCCGGTCAGGCCGGGTGGAAAAGGCATGAGCCGTCAAGGATTCGTCAGGAAGAACCCATGCTCTTTATGCAATTAGTATTTCGTGCAGTCAGTGAGAATGAAATATCTGTACAGAAAGGTGCGGAGTTGTTAAAACAGCCCTATGCGTATGTGAAGGAGCAGTGTTTTGCGGGGGAAGGGGCGTCGGATGAAATATATTAGCAGTGATACAAATGTATGGCTGGATTTTGAGATAATTGATAGGTTAGAGCAGCCCTTTAAATTACCGTATATTTATTTGATGAATGAAGATGCGGTGCATGATGAACTGTTATCCCCGGAGGGATTGAGTGAGAGATTGCTGGCATTGGGGTTAGTTGAAGTTGAACTGACTGAGGAAGAGTTCTTCTGCGTAGAAGAATATACGCGTGATTATCCGAGGCTTTCTGTGTATGATTGTGTTGCATTGGCAATCGCAAAATGTCGCAGAATTATTTTGCTAACAGGTGACTGGGCACTTAGAAAGGCAGCCAAAGAGGAAGATGTATCTGTAATGGGAACGATCGGGATACTTGATCAGTTGTATGATGGTGCATATATTGGAAAAGAAGAGTATTTGGAGTGTTTGAAGCGATTACAGCATTATAATGGCGGGAAAGTTAGGTTGCCAGAGAAAGAACTGGAGAGGAGAATTGGGGATTCAAATAGAATATAAGTTTTAGTGAATTGAGCAGCTTTCTATGGGATCTTGTTGTTAATATAAGGAATTGAATGAATAACGAAGTTAATAGTTAAAAATACTCCAAAGCTGATGTAACATAGTTTAAAAATATGAAGAAGTATGTATGTAAGATGGAAAAAATCATGTTGCTATCAGTATTGCTGTAAGGTACTAGAACCAAACAATAGACGTCATGAATTTGTCGGTGAATAGAAAATAAGAAGAACAATTGAGAAAATTAAAATAAGCATAAAAATTTAGACACTGAGCAAATAGTGGAAAAGAAGTTATTTGATGAATGAAATTAAAATTGCTATCATTTTTAGCAAACATATGGTATTATCAAAAATAGTGGTTTATTGATATCAGACGGAGCGTGCTTTTTCTGATACATGCGCTTGATGAGGTTTTGAAGAGAGGTCTTGAAATGCAAGATAAAAATGCTTTCTATGAAAGAAGTATATGAGTATTTGCATATAAAGAGATACAGTCAAAAACTGGATAAACAAAAAGCATGACAGCACAATAAAAAGGACGGTTATGACGCTTTGACGTGAATGAAGTTGATGAGCGGATGGAAAACAATGAATCAAAAAATCACCATTAGGAGATGCATGCGATATGTTTAAAGTTAAATGGGATTCTGATAATAATGGCGTAATTTTATCAGAATATATAGAGGAGAATGAGGCACTGAATTCTCCTAGACCAGTGTATGCTGAGGAATTTCGAATGCTTGGATTGGATAAGACATTTGTCATTCCAGATGACAATGTTCCGATATGTTGGGAAATCGATAGAAAATACTATTATTGTGGTGAGATTATAGCAGAGACCTCAAAAGGTAATATTTATGAAGAGCCAATTGTCAAAGTTAGAGAGGGATATTCAGGGCAAAAACTTAGCCCAATTGATATTGAAAAGTTGATCCAACAAAACGAAAAGACTCTCAATGTTGCTGAAAATGAGGCTATGGATTTCATAAAACAAAAATATGAAGAATATCAAGAAAAAGGGAAGATAGCCGGTTTTGTTGTAGCTTTTAGCGGGGGTAAGGACTCTCAGGTTACTCTCGATTTAGTAAGTAGAGTTATTCCACATGAGAAATTTACACCAGTGTTTACGAATACTGGAATGGAATTACCGTGCACATTAGATTTGATGCAAATAACGGAGGAGCATTATCAGAAGAAATTTCCTGGATTCAAACTAGAGCAGGCAAAGAGTGATAAGTCGGCTCAGGATATGTGGAAGCGCTATGGACCGCCTAGTAGGATGAACAGGTGGTGTTGCTCTGTTTTAAAGACAGCCCTTTTTGGTCGGAAAATGAAGGAGCTTCTTAACGTAAATTCTCAACCACGATTGGTTGTTTTTGAGGGCGTTAGAAACGATGAGAGTTCAAAAAGAGCAGCATACAATCGAGTTGGCGAAGGTGTAAAACACGTTAATCTGATAAATTGCAGACCTATATTGAAATGGAATACTACAGAGATATATTTGTATATGTATAAAAATGGTGTAAAGATAAATTCTGCATACACTTTAGGTTTGACTCGAGTTGGATGTGGAGTTTGTCCGTTTGCGTCAGACTGGTCTGAATATGTTATTAGAAAGAGATATCCTCAGATTGCTGCAGATTATATCGGTGTTGTTGAGGATATGGCGAGAAATATCGGCATTACTTCACAACAAAAGATAGATGAATATATAGCGTCAGGTAATTGGAAGAAAAATGCCGGTGGAAAAGGTTTGGCTCAAGATGCTTCTAGGATGGATATTATTACAAAAGAGCCTAATTTTGAATGTATAGTTCAAAACCCGAAAGTGGATTGGCAGACTTGGTTTTCTACCATAGGAGAGTATTTCGTAGAAAAAATAGATGATAGATACTATAAAGGAGAATTGAAGTTTGACGGTAGTGTTGTCAAATTTGATGTTAAATATGGAGATAATTCTATTCGCTTTAAGGCGTTAGGAACTACGAACAAGATTATGCTTATAAGCTACCTGACTAAAGCGTTTACGAAGACAGCTTATTGTGAGCTATGTGGAGTATGTGAAATTGAATGCCCTACAGGAGCCTTGACGGTACGCGATCGTATACAGATTGATAAGTCGCGTTGTGTGCATTGTCATAATTGCTTTGAGATAAACACAAAGGGCTGCATTATAGCAACTAGAAGGATGGTTTATGAAGGAGGTAAGGCCGTGGGCGGAGCAGCAACAAAAACATCTGGTATTGATAAGTATTCAACTTTTGGATTAAGAGACGAATGGTTGGCAGCGTTTTTTGATCAAATGGATGATTGGTTTGATGGCTATGCTAAATTAGGACCAAAGCAAATCCCAGCAATGCTTAATTGGCTTAGAGAAGCAGAACTTGTAGATGCAAAAGAGAAAAAGGTATCAAAGTTAGCAGTCGCATTGAAACCATATTACGAATCTTATTCACTGATTGTGTGGCAGATCATATGGATTAATTTATCTTTTAATTCTGCAATTGCTAAATGGTATGTTTGTAATGTGAATAGTGATGGTGAATACTCGAAACAGGAGTTGGTTGAACTTCTTAAAGAGGAATATCCGGCCTTGAAAGGAGCAACATTAAAGAATCCTATAGATGCTTTAGTAAATACTTTCTGCAATTCTCCATTGGGATCCGTAGATATGTATGATGATAATAGCTTATGCATCGGTCTGTTGGAAAAAAAAGGAGTGCAGGTCAAGAGTGTTAGAAAGTTTGGCACATCACAGATATCTTCTCTTGCAGTTGCTTATGCTCTGTATAAGAATGCTGAGGTAAATGATATGTATGAACTAACCGTCTCTGACATTTATGAAAGGGGTTATATGGGAGTTCATAATATTTTCAATATGGACAGCGAAAACTTCCTGAATGCTTTAAGAGGGCTGACAAATAATGAGATTCTTTCAGCAGATTTATTAGGTGGACTTGAGAATATTCATCTGGTGAGCGAATTTTCAGCTTTTGATGTCCTGAGCAAAATGTTGAAGAGGATATAAAATGAAAGTTTGCATTAATTGTGATACTATGTTGAAAAAAGATGAAATAGCGCTTTGCAAAAAAATTTTAGGAAAGAATACAAAACAGTTTCTGTGCTTAGGATGCTTGAGTGAATATCTGAATACCGATGAGGAAATTTTGTTGGATAAGATAGAGCAGTTTAAAGAAGAGGGCTGTACGTTATTTTTGTAGGAGGCAACTGTATGAAATATTCGGAGATCATTGACGTTGAAAAGCATTTTAAGTCGGCTTTTGATATCACGTCTGATAGTGGTGAAGCATGGAAAACGTTCATATCGAACGAAAGGTTTGAAGGTAACTTAACTCAAATTATTAATAGCTTCACGTCACCTGTCTTTAATAATCGAAAGTCGATATGGATTCAAGGTACTTATGGTACAGGTAAAAGCCACTCTCTTGCGGTCATCAAGCACTTGCTATGTGACGAGTATAGCGTGATCGAGGATTATATTCCTAGAATTAACCGTAGCCAACTGAGAAATAGCATATCGTCATTTCGCAAGGAAAAGAAAGTTTTTCCAGTTATTTTAAAGGGAATCTATACTATCACAGATGTTGCGGATCTGACCTACACTATTCAGCAACAGGTGGCGGCTGCTTTAGGCGATACTGAAATCTCTACAAAAACTGATTTTCAATCCGTTCTTCAAATATTAGAAAATGGCTCCTTTGACTCGTTTTTTGAAAGCTTGATAAAAAATAATGTTGAGTTACATAGTTATGCGGCAAATAAGCAGCAACTCGTCAAGTCACTTGAAAATAACGAGACCAAAGTTATTCGTATTATTGCAGATGAACTTAAAAAGGCTGGTCTTGGCGGGTTTAGGACGCACAATATTATAGAATGGCTTACTGAGATTAAGAATGAACTTCAAGAGAGGGGTATTGCTGATTATTTGATGTTATTTTGGGACGAGTTTACATCGCTTTTGGATATTCCTGCGAGAAGAAGCATTTTGAATGTTATGCAGGATATTGCAGAATTAAGCTATTCGGAGGTGAATAATAACTCTGATACTTTGGGTGTATATTTGCTTTTGGTTACTCATAAAAAGCTTGAAGCTACTGAGTCTTATAAGGAACTCAAAGAAGATGAGCGAAATATGGCAAAAGCAAGGTTCGTGGAACTTGACTATGGAATGCAGCCTACAACAACATTTCATATTCTTTCTGGTGCTTTGGACAGAAAACAACCGGACAAACTTAACGCTTTAATACAGAACAATTTTCTTGAAGTTCCTAGCGTTAAAATATTAGTGGATAAAGTTGTCGATAGTGATGCTTCAAATGCATCAGAAATCAAAGATAAAATAGTCAGCTTATATCCCTTCCATCCGTATACATCATATCTGGCCACATTTGTGTCCAGAGTAGTTGGGGAAGCAGAACGCAGTATATTTGGCTTCTTAAACGATGAAGAAAATGGTTTCAAAAATTTTATAGAAAACGAGATTGAGGATAAGAAGTTCTTGACGACAGATTATGTCTGGGATTTCTTCTATAAAACATTTGAACAAAATGCAGGGGGTCATTTTGATGTAATCACAAATAAATTCAAGCTATCCGGCGAAACGGTACTTTCGCAAGGAGCTGATTATTATGCTGTATTCAAGACGATACTGCTTTTGAATATTTTATACCGAGTAACTACAACTGACGCAGATACTTCTGAAAAGAATATGGTTAATCCTAGTACCGAGAACATCATTGCAGCATTCAGCGGTGTCTTGGATGAAAGAAATGTATTTGAAATCTTGGATTATATTGATGACAAGCAGATTTTGCATAGAAATCCAGATGGTGTTTTTGAGGTTTCTTCTTCTGCTCTACCACAAAAGAAAATTTTGGAAGAGAAGAAAAAGTTATATTCGAATAAAGAAGATGTGAGCAAAATTGTCGAGGAGTATTCTATAAAATGCATGGGAAAACTCAAAAACAATATTTCAAGAGATATTCCTAGAGAACTAGACGCACAAGCCTTTTGGGGAGGCGAAAAAGAACATCTTCTTAGAGGAAAACTGTTAGCAAAGTTTAAAAATACATACACAGTAAATGTTGCACTTATGCTGTTTAGAGGTGTAACCAAGGAATTAGATGAGCTTCTTGGAAGAGCTGAGTTAAGCCAATCTGCATCAAAGAATATGCTGATTAAGCTGTCTAAAGAAGAGGAATTAAAGAATACTGTGTTTATCTTGATTAATACAGAACTGGGAAATAGAAGGTTTGAGGTCTACTTGGACAGTCTTGCTCAGGAGGCGGTTGCTAGATCGCTACAAATGGATGAAGAGCGTAACGAAGGTGCCAAGAATGCTGAGAAATGGATTACTCAGTGGATAGATGAAATAGTCTCTTCAGGAATGGCAGACATTGTTTTTCGTGGTGATGTCATTCATGTTCCATTCAATCAGTGTAATAAATATTTGAGAGATAATTATACTAAAACTATTTTTAAATTTGGTCTGGATTCACTGCCTGTCCCGAACACTGCATGGAATCATCAGACGAGCAAAAAGGCTGTTGAACTTGTATTATACTCCTCATCGAAAAGTGAGCTTGAGAAATTTTCAGGAACGGATGGAGTAGTGAAGTGTTTGTTGGTTAGCGGAAATACTATGCTCTTTAACGAAAACCTTGAGCTTGTGGTTGATGATGAAAAAATTCCGATTGTAAAGATATGTCAGGAAGTAAAGGCGATATTCGATAAAAAGAAAAATGAAACATCCATAAATCTTGCTGAAGAATTCAAGTATTTTGCAAGTCCAGAATATGGTTACTACCAGAACAGATTGTTCATGGGAGCTTTAGCATTAGCTTTGCGCCCTTATATTGATAAATTGTATACATCAGGGAACGGACAACGCATCGACAAAACTGTCATGAAGGATGTTGTGGTTTCTATTTTTAATTATTGGGAAAATGGCAAACTCAATGACAAATTCGTCGTTCGAATGAGCACAGAGGAAGAACGGACACTTACCGATAAGCTCAACATGATATTTGGAATATCCGATCAAGATGGTTTATTGGGAACTAAATGGGCTATTAGAACAAAATTCCAAAATCAAAGCAAGGCACCACTATGGGCTTTGAAGTACGTAGGAACTTGTTCTGATAAATATAAAGAATTCATAGACAAGATGTTCAAGTTCTCCAAAAGTACTGATGAGAGTATTCAGCAGAGTTTTATCGTAGAACTGCTGGAAGGAATAAAAATATTTGACGTTGAATTATCGTCCGCCGTGTTTAGCGTTGAAAACAGTCAATGCTTAGATAATTTTATTTTGATGGAGCTTAGTAGTATTGGAGAGAGTGAGACTTCTCTTTCAGATGTTAAGACATATCTTGAAGGACAAATGTCTGGAGATATTGTTTTCTGGGAAGAAAAAGATGTCCATGAACAGATACTCTTTTGGAAGATAAAGAAGAAGACTTCGGAACCGTCGAATGATGATTCATGGCCTGATGATAAGATTGATGATACTTCACATGAAGAAAGTGTAACTGGCGGACAGAAACAATCAGATACTGAAATGGAGAAAATCCGGATTGAAGCAAAAAGGAAAATCGAGGCCAGCAAGGCTGACAGTGCAAAATTATATTCTGTATTGATATCCCTTATGGATAAATATCCTTATATTCTTAGGGATGTTAATGATCTGCTTTAGAAAATGATTGACAAGGGAGGCTGTAGAATGGATATCGGCAGTTTATTAGCTTTAATAGAGAATGATTATGAACGCGGTGGATCATATGACAGATATCCAGTACGCTTTCTTAGCATGCGATACGAGGAAGGAACTTCCAATGCACTCATCAAGCTACAGCAAAGTCTTAAAGGGGTTGAGATTTTTGATATTAAAGAGCTTCTGCCTCATGAGGATGCATGGATTACTGCGGATAAGTTGAGAAAAGCTATATACTTTCTTGATAAGGAGAAGAGTTTTATTATTATTGGCTTTTCGGAATATGCACGATTTTTAAGTGAAGCAGAATTTGTTTCTCTCTTGATTAGTTTGATAGAATTAGAAAATCCAGAAGGCAACCAAAAACGAAGGCTGTATATACCGTGCTTTGCGTTATATAGCCAGATAAGTAAGGCGATGAAGACATATCATAGAAGAATGGATGTATACAACCCGCTTTTGAATGAGACGGATGTAGAAGACCTCCCACGCATTTATTTTATCGATGAAGGATTAAATGCTAATTATCATACTAATGAAGTTGTTAACTCCGCAGAATGGTTTGGGATGTGGAGAAATCCTGATATAGATACAAAAATCCCTATTGTTTGCTCATCAAAAACATTAGCATATTTCTATTCGTTAGCGAGCCCAGATAACGTTTATAATATTCAGAGAATAAAGACATATCAAGATATTCTTCGGTATATGTACTTTATAGATAATCTGCGCGAATATAAGAAGGATTCTGCAAAGTTTTATAGCAAAGTTATTTCTTTGATAAAAGAAGCTAACGGTGAAAAATTAGGTGATGTCATTTTAGCTGAAGTAAATGCACAGAGTATAAATCCTAGGAATGTATATAATTTGTGGAAGTCAGTGGACACCTTTAAACGCTGGTTAATCCAGAATTATGTTCTGATGCAATCAGATGAGAATAGCTATTTATATATGGTTATGGATGGATTAGAGGAGCTTTCTGAAAAGGAGTTTATTGAAAGAGTTTATGAAGATATTTTTGAATGTAAAAATCTGTCATTGGTTCTTGATAGATGTGAAATTATTGAATCCATACAGTGGGTCGAAAAAGATATTACATTTACAAAAAGAATGATTGCTTATTATGAAAAATTCTTGATAGGCATCATTAAACGGAAAACCACCATCGCAATAGAAAAAATTGATTTCACTAAAGACGAGGAATCTCTTGTCGAAAAGAAGGAGGTTCTAACGGAGGTAATTGGTGAGGAATTCGTACCGTATTTAACGTGCTTTAGCATATATGAAAGACAGTTGATTATATGGTTGTATAGGATGAGGCTGTTGTCATCATCTCAGATAAAAAATTTGTATCCTGCACTGTGGTATTATGTGGGGAATGAAAAAAGTGAAGCTGATCCGGAAAAATATACGGATAGATTTAATAACTATTTTAGAAACTATAAAGAATTGCGTTTGGCTCAAAGAGATGGCGAAATGTATGACGAGGCTCTGCATGATTGGAATCAAGATGAAAATGCTTTTTATGATTGGTATTTTGACGGAAAAATAGAATTTCCAGAAATTTATCTTAAGAGAAAGGGGTTTCAAGGAAACACTTATGTCCTAGATGGTGTGGGAGCAGAGTTCCTAGATTATATTTTAACGTTATTGGAGAAAAAGAGCTGTGTAATAGAATCGAAGGCTTATGGAAAATGCCATTTGCCGTCAATTACTTCAGTAGCAAAGAATTACTATTCGATGAAAAATGAATGGCTTTCGGATTATGATATGTTAGTCATACACGGAGATACTTATTACCATGTACAAAATGTGGAAAAATCATTGTCAGTGATAGAAAACATGATAGACAGTATTCTTTCGATAGAGGGTGATGAGGTATTTGCTATTACTGCGGATCATGGATCTTCAGTCGGTCATAAATTACATAAGAAAGATAAAAAATACAATTTTGAAAAAGCAGAGCATAATGGTAGATGTTATTATAACCATGAAAAACAGCAGGTTCAACATACTACTGATTATGTTGTGTATGATGATGAATCAGGGGATGAATGGATAATTGCATTAAATCAACAGTCCCTTTATAACAACTCTAAATATGCAGTACATGGAGGGGCAACATTAGAAGAGGTATTAGTACCAATCATCATTGCGCATAAGGGCAAGCAAGTGTCAAAAATATTTAGGGTTCGTCCTGTTAAACTAAGTGTTTCTGGGTTACATAGAGAAGTTGAGTTTAAAATCAATCCTATGCCTAAAGACGAAAAGGTTATGTTTAAAGCGAAGGATGGTACAAATACTGAACTGGTATACAGAGATGAGACGAAAACTTGGGTCGGTAAATTAAAGAGGGGTATTGAGCAGGATATAGAAGTGTCTATAGGAAAGAAAATACATAAATTTAGGACAGTTCCGCCAACTAAGATGGGAGATGATTTGTTCGATGACTGAATTGGATAGCAAGATCAGGGATATATTTCCGGAAGAGTCAATCTATAAGGCTCCTACTCGTTATAATATGTTTGCCGGTGTAAATGTTCCTTCATTTATCAAGGATTGGCTCATAAAAAGATATTCTGACGAACAGGAAAATGTTGATAAAGAAGCATTGTTTGCTTTTTTGGATAAGCATATACCGGCAAAAGATAGTGATGTTAAAAGTCGGTTGATCAAAGGCGAAACAATACAGATATTGGTTCGCGTGATAGTCGAATCCGATTTAAAGACAGGAATTTTCAAATTCTCAATACCCGACATTGGTATTAAAAGTAATGAAGGGCGGGTCAGTGAATTTGTTATGCGTTCCCAGAAAGAAGGGATGAAAGAGGGAGAAAACTGGGGCATAGTCACATTAGATTACGTTCACCCGGAAGAGGGTGATAAAGGGTATGCTGAGCTTGTCAAGTTTAAGCCGTTTAAGCCGTATTCTCCTGATATTGACTATTATTGTGAGGCCAGAAAGGAGTTTTCTATCACAGAATGGATCGATTTTATAATCCGTTGTATGGAATACAATCCTGATTCTTCGCAATTTGAATCATACACACAGAAATTACTTTTTATATCTAGATTACTTGTGTTCTGTGAACCGAATCTGAATATCATAGAATTGGCTCCAAAAGGAACAGGAAAATCTTATATATTTAACAACCTGTCAAAATATGGTTGGATGATCAGCGGGGGAAAAGTAACCAGAGCCAAGTTGTTTTACGATATGGCGGTTAATAAACCAGGTATTATTCCTAACTATGAATTTGTCTCAATGGATGAGATAAAGACTATTGTGTTTGGTAATCAGGAAGAACTTCAGGGAGCATTGAAGGGATATCTTGAGAATGGCTCTTTTACGATGGGACAGGCAAAACAGACATCGACTGCCGGACTTATACTCCTTGGTAATATAGAGTTAGACAATAATAGGATGCCAATCAATAAAAGGTACTTCCAAGAGTTGCCTGAAGTTTTTCATGATACGGCGTTGCTTGATCGTTTCCACGGTATGATTGAGGGATGGTATCTTCCTCGAATCACAGAGGATTTGAAGTTGGAGGGATACTCCTTAAACGTCGAATACTTTTCTGAATTACTTTCAATGCAACGGAAAATTTCAAAGTATGCTGCGGTAGTAACAGATATGCTTGAAATTCCGAAGAATGCTGATACAAGAGACACGACTGCTATAATCAGATTAGCTACTGGCTATATGAAGATACTCTTTCCACATGTTAAGAGCTTAAATGATATTACCAAAGAGGAGTTTGAAAGATACTGTTTTAAGCCTGCATATGAAAAAAGGAAAATCATACGCACTCAGTTGTCAATTGCGGATATGGAATATAGCCCTAAGATGCCAGATATTAAGGTGAGGGATTTCTAATGATAGATTTTGAAATGGAACTAAATGAGATGATTTCTTGCAAGAATCTCATGAATAGTTATAAGTTGTATTTCCTAAAGGCTATCATTGTTAATGCTTCTAATGATAAGAAAGAGTTTACTTTTTATGAGATGGCATGTTGGATGTGCGCATATTCCTTTGCGGATGTGTGTTCCGTAGGAGGCAGGCTTCGTCCATTAGATAAGCTGTATGATGCTGCAGTGTTAGCTATTGAAAAAGAAGATTTGATGGAATCATCAAAAATCTCAGAAGTATATGATGCAACTTTTAATACAAGAGATGGGGAATTGCGTAGATTAATTTCTTCTCTATGTAACTATGTGCCGTATAGATTGTTGGCATATCTATGGCCTATAGAATTAAAAGGAAAGACAGACAGGCAGAAGAATCAAATAATTGAGGAATTATCTCGTGGAGATAAGCAATGTGTCTATTCGATTTTTTCAATATCGCAGAATAAAAAAAGCATAGCGATGAATCCGGAATGGGCGGCTTATATAAAAAGTAATAGAAAAAAGTTTATGTTGTGGATTGACCGGAAGATAGATGCTTTTGTGTGGAGGAAACAATCACAATGATATACGCTGATAATGCGGCTACAACTGAATTAGATATTGATGCATTTGAAGCAATGCGTCCGTTTCTTCTACAGCAGTATGGGAATGCGTCACAACCATATTCATTTGGCACTGAATCGAAGAAGGCACTAAGGAACGCAAGACAAATAATTGCAAGATGTATTGGGGCGGATCCGGAAGAAATATTTTTTACATCTTGCGGAACAGAAAGTGATAATTGGGCGATCAAGATGGGGGCAATCTTAGGTAAAAGGATTGTCACATCTGTTATAGAACACCATGCAATATTAAATTCTTGTGCTACATTAGAAAAGCAAGGAATTGCAGTATCCTATATTCCCGTCGATGATGTTGGAGAGGTTTTGCCGGGAGAACTTGAAAAGGTTATCGGAGTGGATACAAGCCTTGTTTCTGTGATGTTTGCGAATAATGAAATTGGGACAGTGCAGAGCGTAAAGGAATTGGCTGCTATTGCACATCAGCATGGAGCTCTGTTTCACACTGATGCAGTACAGGTCGTGGGGCACATAGATGTGAATGTCCATGAGCTGGATGTGGATATGCTTTCTGCGTCAGCTCATAAATTTAATGGGCCTAAAGGAATCGGCTTTCTTTACATAAAAAAGGGTACGGAAATATCAGCGTTTATAGATGGTGGAAGCCAGGAGGCTGGAAGGCGTGCAGGTACAGAGAATGTTGCCTCTGCTGTTGCGATGGCAGTGGCTCTTGAAAAAAATTGTGCAAATATTTCCGCAAATAAAAAACATCTGGACGAATTAGATGATTTGCTCATAAAACGGTTAAATGAATCAGACCTTGATTATAGGAGAAACGGTGGAAGAAATCATATTCCGGGAAACATAAATTTGTCCTTTAATGGGAAAGAGGGGGAAATGATTCTTCATCGAATGGATTTAAAAGGCATTTGTATTTCGACCGGATCAGCGTGTGATAGTGTAAAAATACAGACTTCGCATGTGATTAAGGCCATAGGAGTTCCAGATGAATATGCAGCTGGTACAATTCGCATCTCTTTAGGAAGAGATAATACTTTTGAAGAGGTTGTTGCAATTGCAGATGCTTTGGTTTCAATATTAAAATAGAAATTTTTTATAATATACAGATTTGACAGAGGTGAAACGAAAGCGTCCAATCTGATGCCCTCTATATAAATTTAAACACTGTTCAACTGCGGCGCTTACTGTAACACCCAACCAGTAAACTATTTGACCACGCAAGGGTGGCTCCAGCTTTGAATGTTCTATATTTCCCTGCTCATCTATAAGTACTGCCAGATGTTCTGTAAGCGCTCAATAACAGAGAATCTTATATTAGGTTAAGATTCATGAGAGAGTACTCCGAATATTAGGTTAAAGCTTTTTAAGGTTTGAAACTTGTTTGAAAGGAGTTGTCTTATAGACAATGGAATATTATTGGAGAAAATATACGGACTAGCTTTAGTTGAAGTGTAAGCCACCTATTCCTTTGCGCCTACTGTTTACGAAAAAAATCGATATATGCGAGTTTCATTTCCTTATCAAATTGAGAACCTTTAAGTTCTGTTTCCTATTATTGACAGTATCAAAATCACCCCATTATAATCTATTACAACAGCAGATAACACACTATCACCACGAGGTACCCTGCAATGCCCACACGTAAACCTAAATACAGCATGAACGGTCTGCTTCTGGCAGGTATCATTTTAGTGTTCTTGGGACTATTTTTCTTTATTGAGGGATTGGTCCATATTGCATCAACGGATAAGCCGCAGTTTTATAATATTGAAGATGCTTACAGTTCTTGTGGAGTAGGAGCTGTGTGCCTTATTACAGGAGCGGCATGCCTGTTTTTCGAGTTCAAAAGAAGAATCCGTACAAAAGAATTGTTCAATGCCGGGAATTACATTATGGCGGAAATTGTGGATATTACTATAAATTATCTCATCGGTGCGCCGGTCAACTTTCCGCTGGGTCATCCCTACATTGTAGTATGCAGATATAAGGATGCCAAGGCCGAAGAGCATACGTTTTACAGCAGAAATTTATATTTTGATCCGAAACCTTTTTTAAAAGAAAAGATGGTGAA
Organism: Lachnospiraceae bacterium; assembly: GCA_014804485.1. GTDB lineage: Bacteria > Bacillota > Clostridia > Lachnospirales > Lachnospiraceae > UBA3282. Next base: position 17,078 of record JAAUZT010000035.1, on the reverse strand, counting down.
GGTTTACATTCAGGACGAAGATTTTAAACCATACTATGTAGATATAGATGAGATACTGCAAAAGCGTGAATATTATTAAGACTTTCAAGTGATAATTCAGATCCGAAACAGAAATAATGCAGAAATGAATCGGAAATGCAACGGAAATAATCAGAAATCCCAATTGCCTCATTTCCGATAACCTGTTAAAATAGAATAAAACTATGGCAGAGAGGACAGGATGCTTAATATGCATATGATCAAAGCAAAGGATTTGGCACAAAAGTGGCATCTTACTTCCAGAAGAATAGGGCAGCTATGTGCTGAAGGAATGATTCCGGGAGCCGTTAAGCAAGGCCGGTGTTGGATGATTCCGGCAGATGTGAAGAAACCGGATGTCCTTCAGAAGACTGGTTCTAAAGAGGGCTTTCGGAACTCGACGACGGCTCTTTTGCCATGTTCAGTCGGCATCACTTCCTATAAAGAGGCGTCTACAGAATGTTATTATGTGGATAAAACCAGGTTGATTAAAGAGTTGATCGATGAGCATAGCAAGGTGTTTTTGTTTATCAGACCAAGAAGATTCGGTAAAACACTTACTATGGATATGGTAAAGACTTTTTTTGAAATTTCGGAAAGTGATACCTCTGTCTACTTTAAGGGGAGAGAAATATGGGGCTGCGGTGATGAATATAAGAGGTATCAAGGCGCTTACCCTGTTATATATATATCTTTTAAAGATGCGCACCAAAAAACATGGGAAGATATGCTTCGCAGTTTGAAATTTACGATTAAAAATGAGTTTCGCCGCCATAACGAACTATTATCCGGAACTGCATTAACAGAAAGCGATAAAAAATATTTTAACCGCATTCTTGATATGGAGGCGGATGAAATTGAATATCAGGCGGCGCTTGGTGAATTATCTTATATGCTGTCAGCGCATTATGCGGCCAAAACAATTATTATCATAGATGAATATGATACGCCGATACAGCAAGGCTACAGCAACGGTTATTATGAGCAGACTACTCAGTTCATGAGGAATTTTTTTTCGGCCGGGCTGAAAGACAATGCGAATCTGGAATTTGGCATTCTTACAGGAATTTTAAGGGTAGCAAAAGAAAGTCTGTTCAGCGGATTAAATAATCTTGTTGTGAATAGTATTTTGGATGAAAAATATGATGAATATTTTGGATTTACGGAAGCCGAAGTAAGGAAGATGGCGGATTATTATGGTAAGGCTGATAAAATGGGGGAAATCCGTTACTGGTATGACGGATATCGGTTTGGAAGCCGGGAAATCTATAATCCGTGGTCGGTAATCAGCTATTTTAATAATAATTGTAAAGCGAAAGCATTCTGGTCCAGAACAAGTGAGAATGACGTGATCAGTGAACTGCTGCGTCATGGCTCGAAAGAGATGAGCGAGTCTTTAACGGATCTTCTTCAGGATAAAGAGGTAAGCGCTGAGATTGATACGGATATTATATATCCGGAGATTGAGGGGAATCAGGACTCAGTCTATAGTTTTTTACTTGTTGCGGGATATTTGAAGATTTCGAACTATATTGCGGAAATGGATGATCGCCAGTTCTGTGGATTGCTAATTCCGAATAAAGAGGTCAAAGCTGTTTTCCGCAAGGAAATATTGGAGAATTTGAGCATGTTGTTCACAAAGCCGACCGTCCGAAATTGTCAGTTGGCGTTACGCACGCAGGATAGTGAACTGCTTAAGGATACATTACGGGCTTTCCTTCTTCAGTCGGCAGGTAGTCTGGATTTGTCGCATGAAAATTTTTATCATGGGATGATGCTTGGGCTCTTGGCAATCATGTCTGACGATTATCTTATTCGCTCTAACAGAGAAAGCGGTGAGGGTCGGTTTGATATTCAAATGGAACCGAGAATGCGCACGATGCCCGGTGTCATTATGGAATTTAAGGTGGGGAAGGATTACGATCAGGAAAAATTGGAGAAGCTTTCAAAGGAAGCTGTCAAACAGATTATAGACAAAAAGTATACTGTTGATATGGTCGAAAGAGGAGTAAAAGAGATACAACTTTACGGAATTGCGTTTGGCGGAAAAAACGTTTCGGTTGAAACCAGAAACCATCATGAAATATAGGGAGTATAAAACCAATGGACAACCTCACACAACAATTTTTTTCAGAAAATACGCTGCAATATTTAAATGACAGCCCTACCGCGTATCACGCCGTAGAGAACGCAGCGGAAATGCTCAGGGACCATGATTTTCAGGAACTGAAAGAAACAGAAAAGTGGTCGCTGCATGCGGGTAGCAAGTATTTTGTCGTGAACAATCATTCCTGTATCATTGCTTTTACAGTGGGAGACGGAGATTTGGCGCAGGAGGGCTTTCGGATCATAGGTGCCCATACCGATTCCCCTGCCCTGAAAATTAAGCCGGGAGCCTGTATGGTCACACCGGATGGATATGTGAAGCTGAATGTGGAAGTTTATGGCGGCGCNATNNTAAGTACATGGTTTGANCGNCCTCTTGCCATGGCAGGGCGGGTGATCGTGAAGCAGAACGGTGCATTGGCGGAGCGCCTTATTAAGATTGACAAACCTGTATGCATGATTCCGAATCTCTGCATTCACTTTAACAGAGACTGCAATACAAACTGCAGCTATAATAAACAGACGGATATCCTTCCGTTGCTGTCCATGAAAGAGGAGNGAATGGAGAAAGGCGATTATCTGTTTGGACTGATTCAGAGGGAAACCGGTATAAAGNAGGCCGATATTCTGGACTATGAATTATTTTTGTANGAATATCAGAAGGGAATNTTCATGGGNCCAAATGAAGAATTTATCTCGGCTTCCCGAATCGATAATCTGTGTATGGTTTACGCCGGGCTGTCAGCGNTGCTGGAATCTGAAGAAGNTGGAAAGGGATGTAAAGTGTTTGCCGCATTTGATCACGAGGAGGTGGGAAGCGCCTCTGCGCAGGGGGCTCATTCCGGTTTTCTGCCGCATATATTGGAGCGGATCAGTAAGAATCTCGGATTGACGGACGACGCTTGTTTTCAGGCGATAGCGAATTCGACATCGATCTCTGCGGACACAGCCCATGCAGTCCACCCGAATTACAGTGATAAGCATGATCCGGAGAGTCGGCCTGTGCTGGGCGGCGGTCCGGTGATCAAATATTCTGCGTCACAGCGGTACAGCACCAATGCATTCAGTGCTTCATATTTTATGGAAGCATGCAGACGGGCGCAGGTTCCGTATCAGAAGTATGTCAACAGAAATGATATCGTCGGCGGCTCTACGATCGGACCGGCGTTATCCAGTCTGACCACGATTCCTACGGTAGACATCGGAACCCCTGTGCTTGCAATGCATTCGATCCGGGAATTTGGGGCGGTGGCGGATAATTTCTATGCGAAAGAAGNGTTTCGTGCGTATTATGAGGANGANGAATCTTANAAGNTATTCTTTNGGGAGATTCCTCTCCGNGAAGGGAGAGCACACAACATGGAGANACGTAAGGTGAAAAGGGGATTGACGGCGCTTCTTATGGTAAGCATTATCCTCATCCCCATGGGAATCGGATACATAATAGTAGGGGCACTTGCGGGAAACTTCAAAGTAGACGGAGATGTCGATTATTTCCGCTTTATATTCTGTGCAACAGGCGCGGCGCTCCTGATTGTAGGAGTGNTATGTNTGTGCATGGATATCCGTAAAAGAATCGTGGGCAACAGGCTGATTAATTCGGGACAGTATATTACGGCGGAGATTTCNGATATNGTTATGAATCATGCCGTCCGAGTAAACGGCAGACATCCCTATGTCATANTATGCAGATATCAGGANATGTANGGCAATATCCATACATTCAGAAGCAGGGGNNTGTATTTCGANCCGNAGCCGNTTTTNCGGGACCGGATGGTNAGGGTCTATGTGGACGGTGAGAATTTCAAACATTATTATGTAGATATTGATGCGGTACTGCCGGAAGTNATTCAGCATTAGGCGGATNAAANGNCCGCNATCTGNGCNGTCNGTCCGGAAAAGCCGATNTNANTNTTTGNGAGCCANGATNTAAGAAATAGCAAATAGNTACGAAAAAATACGAAAATCTTGTTAAAATTAGTTAAAATACCATATTTCCATAGATTGAATACTTTGATACAATATTCCACGTAGTGTGTAAATGTGAAAATAATGTTATACCAAACAATTATTTTTACGAAGGATTATGANGGATCAAGAGGGATATGGTCTGTCAACTAACTTTAGGAGGAAATGAGTAAATGGGAAATTTGGAAAACGCAGGAGCAGGTCTTAAGAAAATGTTTATCGCATCGGTTGGAGCCGTTGTTTGTGCGGTACTGGTAATCATTCCGGTCGTGAACATTCTCGCAGCAATCGCAGCATTTGTCTTTGCAATTCTCAGNATGGTAGGATTGTACGGAGCAGGTAAGGATATCGAGGGATGCAAGAAGGCATTTACCCTTACGATTGTAAACATTGTTGTAAGTGCTGTCGGTTCATTTTTACAGAGCGGATTTTTGGGTGTGATCGTTTCGATCGTGGGCTATGTGCTTAGCTTCTTAGTAGTGTATCTGGTGTGTACTTCCGTATCTGAGGTCATGAATCAGATCGGTGCCGCAGATGTTGCGCAGAAGGGCGAGTCAGTATGGAAGATCAATGCAGGCTGTTATGGTGTGCTGATCGTTGTTGCGATCCTTGCGAAGATTCCGGTACTGAGTGTGATCGCAGGAGTTGCAGCTNTTATCGTTGCGATCATATCCCTGGTTGCGTCTGTTCTGTATATGATCTTCTTAAACAAGAGCAGCAAGGCACTGAATGCATAATTGCANGGAGTGATAAATTTTAAAGAACAGGTCTTNTAAAGGGAAAATCAGGAGATTTGCTGGTTTTCCCTTTCCTTAATTCAATAAAGGTTAATAAAAAATCATTTCAACTCTAAAGTCTTTCGCGAATTATCCGATACAAATAATGTAAAGAATTATTTATGCATGAAAGGAGGCATCTTCTATGCGTATTGAATCATATACACAGGTACAGCAGATATACAACACGAAGAAGCCCGCAAAATTACAGGGGAAAGCAAAATCGGGTGCTTCCGACCAGATACAGATTTCCAGTATCGGTAAGGATATCCAGACTGCAAAGAACGCAGTGGCAGCAGCGAGTGACATCAGAGAAGAACTGACGGCTCCTATCAAGGCGGGTATTGCGAACGGCACTTATCAGGTGAGCGGAGAGAGCTTTGCAGAGAGACTGATGAAGAAGTACGAAGAGATCGAAAGTCTGTAGACACAGTGAAGGAGAGCTATCGGCGTGGCGAGTTTAATGGAAGTCTTGATCGATGTTTTGGAGAAAGAGAGCCAGGAATATGAGAATCTCTTGGCTCTGTCCATGAAGAAAACTCCGGTCATTGTGTCTGAGGACTTAGAGCAGTTGGCAAAAATCACGGATGAAGAGCAGATCATAGTAAGCAGAATCAATCATCTGGATCATCAGAGAAATGAAGCTGTCAATGATATTGCGAATGTGCTTAACAAGGATGTTGAAAAATTAAAGATTGTCGATTTGATCAAGATGCTGGCGGCAAGACCGGAAGAACAGGAGAAACTGGCAATTGTGTTCGATAAACTGCAGGATAACGTGCGCAGTGTGAAACGGATCAACGAGCAGAACCGCGAACTGATTCAGGAAGCATTGGAACTGGTGCAGTTTAATATGAACGTTCTCCAGGCGATGAACAAAGCCCCGGAGACAGCGAACTATAACAAGGGCGCTTACAATACCGGTGATATGATCGGCTCAAGTTATAAAGCCTTTGATGCGAAACAATAATTGTTAAGGACGGTAGATATATATGTCATTGATGGGAAGCCTTTATACGGGCGTATCAGGATTACAAACTTCAAATAATGCGCTGAACACAACGGCGCATAACATGTCTAATATGGACACCGCGGGATATACCAGACAACAGGTATCCCAGGCAACCAGATCGTATGTGACGATTGAGAAGAGCAACAAGACGAACTGGAAGCAGTTAGGTCTCGGTGTCAATTATTCCCGTACAAGACAGGAAAGAGATTATTTTTTGGACAAAAACTATCGCAGAGAGGCCGGACGGAATTCTTTTTATGAAGTCTCGGCTTTCACGATGGAGGAAATAGAGTATATATTAGGCGAAAGCGAATCGGGCGGATCGATCGAGGGACATGAGTTTTCGGAATCGATATCCAATTTCTGGGTAGCGGTGCAGGAGCTCAGCAAGGATCCGACCAGCTCAGTTAATCAGAATCTGTTCGTGACACGCGCCTATGAATTTATAGAGAGAGCATCGGCAGTGTATACCAGCTTATGCCAGTATCAGGATAACTTAAATCAGACGGCTGTCAAAGAAGTGAACAAGATTAACAGCTATGCGCAGGAGATCGAGGATCTGAACCGGATGATCGTAAAGACCGAGGCGGGCGGCGTGGAGCATGCCAATGACCTGCGTGACCGGCGCAATTACTTGCTGGATGAACTGGGCAAGATGGGAAATATTTCCTACAGCGAGGATACACTGGGTTACATGACCGTGAAATTCGAGGGCATTGACCTTGTGAAAGGTTCCATGGTCAACACGGTGGAATTGTATACGGACCCGAAGACGGGCTTCTATACCCCGTATTGGAAAATGCTGGCGCACTGCGATTATGACGAAAAAGGCAATATTGTAGTGACGAAGGAAGGAATCGAAGGGGCGGAAGTGTTTGATCTGACCGCGGTGGTATCTTCCGACCGGAATACGGATATCGGTTCACTTAAGGCCATGCTTCTTGCAAGGGGCGATCACAGAGCCACATACAGTGAGCTTAAGGATATTAACACGGATGGGGAATATCAGGAAGGCTGGTATAACAGCAATGTATCACAGTCCATCATCATGAATATACAGGCGGAGTTCGATCAGTTGGTCAATGCCGTGGCAACGAAGATTAACGGTATTCTGGCGGAAGAGGCGGAGAAGGCAGGACCGGCCGGTGTATCGGACTATCTCCGGGATGAGAATGGAGATCCTTATCAGTTGTTTGTGAAGAAAATCGATATTGATGACTGGACGGTTTCCAACATCCTGATCAATCAGGAACTCAGACAGAATCCGGCGCTTTTGAAATTCCGTAAAGAGGAGCATTCGGAAGATAATCCGCTGACGGAGAGATTGAAAGCGGCTTTTGAGGAAAAGATCTACACCCTGAACCCTAACGTGGAGACACCGCTTTGTTTCAGAGACTACTATACGAATCTGGTAGCGCAGGTAGCCAACAGCGGTTCGGTATTCCGGGGGATTCAGGAGACACAGACGCAGACAGCGGATTCACTGTATAATGCGAGAGAACAGGTGGTTGGCGTTTCCTCTGATGAGGAGCTGACCAATATGATCAGATACCAGAACGCATACAACGCATCCAGCCGTTATATCAACGTAATAAGCGAGATGCTGGAACATATTTTAACCACACTGGGTCGATAAGACAGAGGGAGTAAGCATATGCCATCTACATTTTTCGGATTAGAAATTGCAGCGTCGGGATTAAGAGCTTCTAACGCGGCGCTCAATACGACGGCGAATAATATCAGTAACACTCATACGGAAGGATACAGCAGACAGGAAGTGAAGCAGGAGGCGATGAATCCTCTGCGTGTGTTTGCGACATACGGCTGTGCGGGTGCAGGTGTTGACACACTGGCGATCGAGCGGATCAGGGATCAGTTCTATGACAACAAATTCCGCGATAATGAGACGAAGCTGGGCGAGTTTGATACCAAAGCATACTACTGTAAGATGATCGAGGAGTACTTGAAGGATGACGGCAAGACCGGTTTTAAATCTATATTCGATCAGGTTGCAGCGGCGCTTCAGGAGATTACGAAGAATGCCAGCAGCGAGTCTTACAAGAGAGCCTTTATTTCCACGGCGAAAAGTATGGCGGATTACTTCAATAATATGTACGGTGATCTGCAGAATCTGCAGGCTGACGTGAATGATGAGATCAAGATTCGTGTGGACCACATCAATTCTATCGCGCAGGATCTTGCGACGGTGAATAAGCAGATCAATGCCATTGAGATGACGGGAACCGTAGCAAATGAACTACGGGATAAAAGAGACGTGCTGATCGATGAATTATCTGCGATTGTGGATGTTGAGGTATCGGAGTCTCCCATCTATGATCAGCTTGGCAATGCGACCAACGCGAACAGATACATCGTGCGTATTGCGGGCGGACAGATGCTGGTGGATCAGAATGATTATAATCAGCTTGTCTGCGAGGCGCGTGCTGCGGGAGAGAAAGAACATCAGACGGATATAGACGGTCTGTATGATATTCATTGGACAAACGGAGTCGATTTCGGATTATATAATGCGTCTATGGGCGGTGAGCTTAAAGGACTGATCCAGATGCGGGATGGTAATAACGGAGAATATTTCAACGGTACAACCACGGAAATAATCTACAGCGGTAAGACTACCCGGGTGACGATCGAGACATCTGCGTCATACTTAAACAGCATGAGTAAGTGTAATCTGTCCGATACGGGCGGTATTATCAATGTAGGAGATCAGTTATATTATTACACGGATTGGACTTATGAGGGCGACGGCGTATACACATTTACGATTGACAATGTGGCCAGCGATGAGCCCCTTACAGCGGCGAAGAACTATCGGCAGGCAACCATCGGCAGTGAAGTAAACTATCAGGGCGTACCGTACTATATGGCACAGATGAACGAGTGGATGCGTGATTTTGCCAAGGCAGTCAACGATATCTTTACGGATGGTATGACAGACGCGGAAGAGGATGCAGGTATTCTGTTCACAGGTGTTTATCCGAAGAATGACGGACAGTACACAGAGGGGCAGTTGAATGATTCTGCAAAGAACGGTAAAGGATATTACTATCTGACTTCCGGAAATGTGACGATCGTGGAAGCTTTGATGAAGGATGCTTCACTGCTCGGTACCAGAGGCAAGAACGAGAAAGTAAATGTGACTGATCCCGAAGAGGTTGACGGTGTGGAACAGTGTGAGCAGGTCAGAAAAGTGATTTCCATGATGAGCGATAAGAACCAGTTCAGTTTCCGTGGAAGAGACGCGGGCGGTTTCCTGGAATGTGTACTTTCCGACGCGATGTTAAACGCTAAGAATGCGAACACTTTCTATTCCACATATTTAAGCCTGGAGACAAACATCGACAATCAGAGAACTTCCATCTCCGGTGTAGATGAGGACGAGGAAGCGGTAAGTCTGGTGAAGTACCAGAACTCCTACACGCTTGCCTCAAAGATGATCTCCGTACTGACGGAAATTTATGACAGACTGATTTTGCAGACAGGCGTTTCATAATAGATATATATAAACCGCAAACTAGGAAAAGAGGATGATGAAGCCATGAGAATGACAAATAAGATCATGCGGAACAATTCGCTGTACAACATCAATCAGAACAAGATTCTGGAAGATAAACTGACCAACCAGATGACCAATCAGAGTAAGATCGCAAGACCTTCCGACGATCCGGTCGTAGCGATCAGAGCGCTTCGCTTAAGGAGTAATGTGACAGCTTTGACACAATATTATGACAAGAACGCTTCGGATGCGGATCAGTGGCTGACAGTAACGGCGGATGCGCTTACCACGATCGATGAGGTGCTGACAGATCTGTACAAACAGGCTACCGGTGCTGCCAATAAAGACTTTACGGCGGATAATCTGGAGATCGTTCTGACGCAGATGAAGTCTTTGACCAACGAATTTTATAAAAGCGGTAACGTGGATTATGCGGGACGTTACGTATTCTCCGGTTACAGAACCGACACGGCTATCACTTTCTCGGCAGAGGACATTGCGGAGATGAGCAAACATCCTGTGTCCTATGAGATTAATGAAGATTTCGGGTATGACAAGATTAGTACGATTAGTTATACAGATTATAATGTACTGTCTAAAAAGATCGGAACCGGGGCTACAGATGATATTGCCGGCTCTAATGACGGTATCAAAGCGGATAATACCAGCTATGAACAGGATATCACAAACACAAAGTTGTTCCGTATGCGTCTGTCCTACAATAATATAGACAGCACGCCGGTTGATGCTGACGGTAATCCGACAGGTCCGATTCCGCTCACGCTTACGGTCAACGGCACTGCGGTTGCGGCGACTGAGTTTACGGAATATGACGATCCGGAGGCAGCATATGCGGCAATTGCCAGTGGTGATGAAGAGGGAATCGCTTATATTCCCTCCACCGGCGAGTTGGTATTCAGTGAGAAATATTATCAGGATAATTATAAAGAGGGCGATAAGTTCTCAGTTACCTACAATAAGTCCGAATGGCTTGAGGACGATATCAATCCGGTGCACTATTTCCGGTGTACGGAGACGAGGGATATCGGCGACGGTACAATGACAGATACCAAGCAGACCGGCTACAACTATACATCTGTCAATCAGGATATCTATTATGATGTAGGATTCAATCAGCAGATCCAGGTGAATACACTGGCGACAGAAGTATTTACCCATGATGTCCGGAGGGATATGGACGATTTCCAGCACTGCCTGACACAGCTTCGCGATATTGAGACGAAGATCAGCGATATCGAGAAAAAGAGAGCGGAGTTTTCTGAGGACAGCGATGATTATAAGAACTGGACGAAGAAACTGGAGGCAGCGAATAAGGCGAAGGATTATATCCGTGAGAATATCCATACCAAGTTCGAAAACCAGATTACAAATTATCAGACATATATGAATGATAACAATATCGCGATCACCAATAACGCGACGAGAGGCAGCAGATTAGAGCTGATCTCGACAAGACTCTCAAATCAGAAAGCTACCTTTAAAGATCTGCAGACTGACAATGAGGGAATCGATGTCACGCAGGTGGCAGTGGAACTGTCCGCTTCCGAATTGACATATCAGGCGGCTCTCATGGCAACCGGCAAGATCATGGAGACCAATCTGATGAATTACATTTAGAAACAGTTACTTCTTAATTGGAGTTTGCAAAGCGAACTCGCAATCGAATTTATTCGATTTGTTAATTTGCGAAGCAAATTTACTTTTTTGAAAGGTGGTTATGGGATATGCAGATTACGACAAAAGTTTTTGGCGAGATTATGATAGACGATGACAAGATCATACATTTTCCGAAAGGCATTATCGGATTTCCGGATCTGACGGAGTTTACGCTTGTGCACGATGAGGAGAAGGGAACGGATTCCATACACTGGCTCCAGTCTATTCAGGAGCCGGCGTTTGCCATGCCGGTGATGGATCCGCTTATGGTATGCCCGGACTACAATCCGGAAGCGGATGATGAGCTGTTCAATGTACTGGGAGAGATCAAACCCGAGGAGCTGCTTGTATTGGTTACGGTTACGGTTCCGAAAGACCTGACACAGATGTCAGTAAATCTCAAAGGGCCCATCGTCATCAATGCCGCTGAGAAGAGGGCTTTGCAGATCATTGTAGAAGGCGATGAGTATAAGGTAAAGTTTCCGATCTATGATATCTTAAATAAGAAGAAAGCAGGTGAGTAAATGTTAGCTTTATCCAGAAAAAAGAATGAAGCGCTGGTGATCAATAATAATGTTGAGATCACGGTACTCGAAATTAAAGGCGAGCAGGTAAAGCTGGGCATTAGCGCGCCGAGAGAGGTACCCGTATACCGTAAGGAAGTATATGTGCAGATTCAGGATTCTAACAAGGAAGCTGTCAATGTGGACGGCATGGAAGCACTGAAAAATCTGCTGAGGTAAAAGAATTTCGCCAAAATCCTAAATATTTCTGTTTTTTCTCCGATATAAGTTGTAAGAGATTACGTCTGTTTTGTTATGTATAAAATAGCGTATTCGCAAGACGATTCTGGTAAATTCAAAATAATCACATGGAGGTGATCAGCAATGGCAATCGAACCATTAAACAGTGCCATGACTTATCAGGCACAGGCGGTTGTAAAACCGCAGGCAGCAGCACCGGTGAACACGGAAGTTCCCGAAGACGGACAGACAGTTAATGTTGATGCGACAACGGCATCCGTAATTACTATTCAGGCTGAGGATGAGCAGAGCAGCAGCGATGGCAACGGAAGTCCGCAGCAACAACAGCAGGCAGCCGGAAATAAGCAGCAGCCGGTAATGAACAAACAGGAAACACCCGAACAGTTGAAGAAGATGATCGCGGAGATGAATAAGAAGATCAACAAGAGCAACGAAGAGGCGGTTTTCGGCGTTCATGAAGAGACGAATAGAATTATGATTAAGATTCAGGATAAGGATACGAAGGAAGTNATTAAAGANTTTCCNCCGGAGAAGACGCTTGACATGATTGCGAAACTCTGGGAGATGGCAGGTATCCTTGTTGACGAGAGATTATAGGCAGTATAAGATTAGGAGGGAATGAAAATGGCTATTAGGATTACAGGTATGTATTCCGGTCTTGATACAGAGGCGATTATCANTCAGCTTGCTTCTGCACAGAGTGTCAAGAAGAATAAACTTGTCAAAGAGCAGACGAAACTGAGCTGGAAACAGGATGCATGGAAAGCCCTGAATAGTAAGATTTACAGTTTTTATAATAACGTATTGGACAATATGCGTTGGCANGGTTCTTACATGAAGAAATCGACGAAAGTGTCCAANTCNGANGCNGTCAGCGTGGTTACAAGNTCTGAGGCGCCTAACAGTGTTCAGACAATGCAGATTAAGCAGNTGGCNAAGCAGGGATATCTCACNAGNGGATCCCTTTCGAAANAAGACGGCGGAAAAGTTACGGCATCTTCTACATTGGNGGATNTGGGATTNGTAGGNGATGNTAACGGTGAAGGCAAATTCCGTGTAAAGATAGGCAATAAGACAACAGANATNACTGTCACANNNGATATGAAGATTTCTGATGTTGTGAAGAANTTTGAGTCNGCNGGGTTGACNGCAAGTTTTGATGAGAANAANCAGAGATTCTANTTCAGCTCCAAGANCNCNGGAACNGCATCGAACTTCACGATCACAGGTAATGATGAAGCCGGTATANCNGCNCTTAAGACATTNGGATTNGTGACNGCATATGATCCGAACAGTGCAGAGTATGGGGAGTATGCCCTTTGGNNGAGTTATGCAAGTGATTCTAAGGATGATCCTGANAGTGCCCGTGCCNAAGCNGAGGNNNAAGAGGTAGCTAAGCGTGCAGCGGCCAAGAAGGCAAGTACCGATGCGCTNCTTAAGCAGAATGAGGAGCTTACTAAAAGACTCCAGACGTTAAGAGATGACAATGATGAAAACGCTCAATATNCTGAAACNACGAAAGCNGCGGATCTGTACNATCAGTTATACGGTCCCGAGCATGANGTCCAGAAGGAGGATAAGGANGGCAATCCGGTAGTTGATAAGGATAATAATCCGGTTATGGTTAAGGTCAGGGATGCCGGACTTAAGNNNGANTTNGATGNAGAGAAGGANAAACTGGATGAAGCTAAGAAGGAGTTGGCTGACTTAAAGAAANCCGGTACTGCGACAGAAGCTGAGATTCANGCTGCGGAGAANAANGTCACCGANCAGAGCGAAGTAGTATCCAANANGCAGTCGGATTTTAATAAGTTAAGCGGACAGTACAGCTATGTGAANGCTGTAGAGGATACACAGGCGGCCATCGANAAGAATAATGNAACCATAGCAGATAATCGTACTTACTATCANGTGGATGGAAACGGTGANGCTGTTCTTGACGCAGATGATAAAGTAATCGCTACCCAGAAGATGNAGNANGAGGTAACNGATTANTTTNATGAGAAAATCAAGGCTGCTGAGAAGTATCTGGCTGATGCCGCAGCAGCTGGGACGCTTTCTGATGAGGAAAAAGCNAAGATGGCAACCAAGATCGAAGGTCAGGATGCAGAGATCTATCTGAATGGCGTGAANTATACCAACANCTCCAATACNTTTGANATNAACGGACTNACCATCACNGCACAGAAGGAGACTACNGAGGATATCACTCTGACCACAAGCGAAGATGTGGATGGNATCTATGATATGGTCAAGAANTTCTTCACNGANTATAATAAGCTGATCAACGAGATGAGNTCGCTGTATAATGCAGAGTCATCTAAGGGATATGANCCGCTTCTTTCTGAGGANAAAGCAGANTTGGCTGACTCNGANATCNAAGANTGGGAGAAGAAGATNAAGGATTCCCTGCTNCGTAGAGATTCTACGCTGCGTGATGTGAGTGACGCGATGAAGACCGTGCTGATGCAGGGTGCCAAAGTAAATGGCAAGACCATGTATCTGTCTGACTTCGGCATCAATACNTTGGGATATTTTAATGCGGCAGANAATGAGAAGAACGCTTATCANATTGACGGTGATAAAGATGATTCCAATGTAGCTAATAATGACGATAAGNTGAGACAGTTGATTGCCACTGATCCGGANACGGTTAAGTCATTCTTCACAGGTCTGGCAGAGAATCTGCACAATACATTGGCGGATAAGATGAAGAGCGTTAAGGATACAAGCAGCGCATTCACCGTNTATAATGATAANNTGATGAAGAAAGAGTATGANGACTACAAAGATCGGATCAAGACGGAAGAGACGAAACTGAANGATCTGATGGATAAGTGGTANGCTAAGTTCTCTGCTATGGAGACAGCNATGGCGAAACTGCAGTCCAAGAATAATGCCGTAGCNGGCATGTTTGGAGGCANCTGATTAGGTTGATTAGNGTGTAAGTACGATCAAGGAGGAACAAACTTATGCCGACACAGAATCCCTACGANCAATATCAGAAGAATAAAATATTAACTGCCACTCCGGCAGAAGTGACTNTGATGTTGTATGAAGGGGCTATTAAATTCTGTAACATTGCCATTATGGCCATTGAGCAGAACGATATGGAGAAAGCGCATACGAATATNAGAAAGACGCAGCGTATCATCGAAGAATTCCGCAANACACTGGATCGNAANTATCCGGTGGCGGAAGACTTCGACANGATTTATGTCTATGTTCTCAGACGATTATTTGANGCGAATATCAAGAAAGACAAGGAGACTNTNGAAGAGGTGAATATGCANCTTCGNAGTCTGCGTGATACATGGAAAGAAGTNATGAGANAGTGTAATAAAGCGTAANAGTGATGATANGACATAGNGAGGTATGGNTATGANCCAGAGTAGCGTACAGATATTGTTGCAAAGTCTTGAGAAGAAGAATAAACTGCTGGATCAGATGATCCTGCAGAACAGTGTGCAGGAAGGAATCTTAAAGCAGGAAGAGTTTGATATGGATGCGTTTGATGCGGCGATCGATAAACAGGGCTCTTATGTTGAGGAATTGGATAGACTGGATCAGGGCTTTGAAGCCGTTTATGACAGAACGCGGGAAGAACTGATAAATAATAAAGAGCAGTATAGCACCGAAATTAAACGGATGAAGGAGCAGATTCAGCAGATTACCGACAAGATCGTGACCTTAAACGCGGGCAATATGCGCAATAAGATGTTGGCAGAGAATCAGTTCAAGAAGAAGAAACACGAAATCAGCAACGGTGTGTCGAAGAATAGGGCGGCTAGGAATTATTATAATAACATGAATAATCTCAATTATGTGTCGTCGTATTTCTATGACAATAAGAAATAATACTTGTAGCAAGGTACTTAGTTGCATACTTGCCGGATTTAGAAGTATGGGTGTTAATAATAATTTATGCTACGTGTTTTATAAAATGTGAATGAAGCGTCTTCAGCGTTTTTGAACTGGAGGCGCTTTTACTTTTTATTTTATAGATAATGGCTCGTTCTTTTCGAATTCGTGAAGCGAATCTCGCTCGAAAAAGAACAAAAAAAGACGAAAAATTTAAAAAAATTAAAAATACCCCTAAAGTAAATAAAAAACTGCCCGATATACATAACAAGTAAAATAAAACATATTTACTTATATAAGGGGAATGAGGCCGTGAGCAGCGTACGAGCTTAAGGAATCATTGAAAGAGTAAACTAGCGGCAGGGAAGCCGTATTAATTCAAGGAGGAATATATTATGATAGTAAAACACAATGTTACAGCAATGAACTCTAACAGAATGCTTGGTTTAACAACAAGTGCACAGGCAAAGTCCACAGAGAAGTTATCATCCGGATACAAGATCAACCGTGCAGCAGATGACGCAGCAGGCTTATCCATTTCCGAGAAAATGAGAAGACAGGTAAGAGGACTTACACAGGCTTCTGCAAATGCACAGGATGGTATCTCCTGCGTACAGACAGCAGAAGGTGCATTGAATGAAGTACAGGATATGCTTCAGAGAATGAATGAGCTGGCAGTTAAAGGTGAGAACGGAACACTGACATCTACAGACCGCAGCTACATCCAGGCAGAAGTACAGCAGCTGATGAGCGAGATCGACCGTGTACAGAGCACGACCACATTCAATGAGCAGAAGTTACTGGATGGCTCTTTCTCCAACAAAGGACTTCAGGTTGGTGCAGAGTCCGGACAGCACATCGGTATTACAATCAAGAACATGAATACCAACGAGTTGATTGCAAGCGCACTTTCTAAGGACATAAAGTTTGGTACAGCTAACGTAGATGCAGAGAGCACAGATACGAAGATTGGCAAAGATAAGTATGCAGACGGTGATACTAACGTACTTACATCTGATATGTTGGCTAAGTTCTATACCTATGACAGCACAAAGATTGTTGATACAACAAACTTGAAAACGAAAGCGGATGCAAATACTGTTGATCCTGCAACCGCTAAAGTTGGCAAGACAATTGCACCTACAGCAGCAGATTTCGCAGCACTGAATGCGTTTGCTAAGAGTGCAATTCAGGATGTATCCAAACAGCGTTCCGACCTTGGTGCGATCCAGAACAGACTTGAGCACACGATCAGCAACCTGGATAACATCGTAGAGAACACCACATCTGCAGAAGCAGCAATCCGTGATACAGATGTTGCAACAGAGATGGTTAAGTACGCTAACAACAACATCTTGCAGCAGGCAGGTACATCCATG
>JAAUZT010000034.1 GCA_014804485.1 Lachnospiraceae bacterium | reverse complement strand
GTCCACAGAATAAAAAGAGCGTGCCTTTCTCAAAGGGATTCTGCTTATATTTGTCACCAATAATCATGGCAAGTCCGTCGATGCCTTTGCGAAGGTCTACCGTGCCACAGGCAAGCACCACCCGGCGGATGCCAGCAGCCTCCTCAAGCATGGGACACCTCCATGAGAATCCTTGACAGCAGGCTGTCGGAAATCTCATTGGAAATCCCGATTGACATCCCGTTATACCGGATAACAGCCACCGGAGTTTCATACGGTTCAGCCGATGCCGTTTTTGCAGGGATTGATATCTCTGTAAATGCAATTTCATTACCCGAATTTTTATTTACAACAGGGAGCTGCATTTGTTCATAGGCTTCTTTGCGAAATTTTCGAAGCCAGTAATAATACGCTTTTTCTTTTACACCATTGTCAGAAAGCCATTGTTTGACAGAAATACCTTCCGGTCTTTCCTGACACTGGGTGATGACAGCCAGCCAGTTTGCACGGCGAACATTGTGAGTTGTCTGATCCATGATAGTTCTACCTCCTCTAAAAAACTATTAGTTTTTTCGTGTTCCTTAGAGTATCTCATAAACAGGCTAACTATCCAAGGCGTCGGATTTGACGCTTACATCAAACCTAATGACAAGGTATTTACATTGGTATCTTTCAGAACTGTAAAGTCCTTTATGCTGCATGCATTTATTGTCAAAGTTTTCAGCGCTTCCATATTTTTTAATGAATTGTATCCGTAATTAATTTTATATATAAACAGAGTCTCCAGCGCTTGAAACTTCTCTATTATACTAAAATCCAAATTACTATTATTCACCCCGGTTCCTAACATCAGACTAATAATATTTGAATTTATATTTGACAGGAATGAAATATCTTCAAGTTTGTCAAGACAAACTCTTAAGCATTTTAGATTCGCCAGCTTTCCAAGTACATCTATATTGTTTACCTCTGTCATTTCCCCTATAGACAAATCTACAACATTAGTAAGTTTTTCTAAAAATCCCAGATTACATTCTTCCCCGTAAAATCCATAGACTCTAAATTGAATGTCTGATCTTTCAATTAAAATAACATTATTAATCATCTCTAAAGTCTGTGGGGGAATTTGTTTACTTATCTGAATGTACTTTACATCCTCATTATGCTTAATCTCATTTGCCTCATCCAAAGATAAATCGCCAAATACCTCTACACGGTTTATATTGATTTTGTAGCTCAACCACTTCGCTCCTCTTTTGTCATTAATCGACAACTCTTTTTTAACTTTTCCTTCATGATTTTATTTGTTGGTAATACTGTCTTATAAAAAGGTATCGTATTTATGATATTTTGAATTCATCACCACGCTGTACATCTTTTAGCAATTTATTTAACCTGTAAACTTCATTTATAAGCCATAGAATATCCTGCCTTGCGTTTGCTATAAAATCTTGATCGTAAATCGATGCCCCAATTAATTCAATATCATTCCTTATATGATCTAATCATATTCACTTCCTGTTGCACTGTATCAGCGCTCCGTCATGTTCGTTATATTTTGTAAATCATCTTCGTCAAATTCTCCTTCCATATATCTTTTATATTTGTCAATATATTCTATTAAAGCGTTTTTAAATCCAAGCCTACATAATAAATGCCACGAATAATGAAAAACATCTTTATCATTCAAATTTTTGTCTGTGTAAAAAAATACTAATTGAATTATTTTATCCTTCCACTTTTTCATATTTAAATGATTTAATGCAATTGCTGCCATTCCAACACATTCCTCATGTCCTGTTATTGCAATCTCTACAACTTCATCCACGACCAGTTCAATGGAATTTGAAAATAAATATCCTTCTCCCATCATTTTTATTACAGACAACTGCTCCAACAAATCAGACTCTTTTAATACTTTTTTTAAATCTTGACGCCTTTTATCTTTATCTAATTTATTATAGCAAAAAGAAGCTTTTTCAAATTCCTCTCTCTTGTACACAAATTCCAGCCATTCTTTTGAATATTCTTCTTCCAATTTTGCCTCACTCCTTTTCCACAAGAATTTGCTCACTCATTTCTTTTTACTTCGATTTTTCCTCTTTATTTACCACCCCAAACATAATTTGACCCTCATGATAAAATTCAATGATCTCGCTATAATCTACAGAAAACAGCCAAGTATCTGCCTCAACAGCACATACATCATCTATATTTCTAATAATTGTAACGATATCACTTTTAATAATCGGTAATTCATCACACCATATTATATAAAAATCTTTGCACTTACACTTCTCATCTATTTCCTCTATTTTATCAATTTTATAAAATGAGTTAAACCGTTTCCAATCTATTCCCCACGGAAGAAATGGTATCCTTTCTTTAAATACACGATAAACAATATTTTTTTCTTCCTGCTCTAACAATTTTCCGGCAGTTCCTAAAGCTACTTTGCATTCTAAAAGCAAAACATTATTTTCAATTTCTTTTTTTTGTTGCCTTTCCTTATTCGTTCTTTTTAGTTGTTCTAAATGCTGCCTTTGCTCAATATTCATATTCCCTTTTCTCCTGAAGTTTTACCTATTAAACCAATCAATTACTGATTTATGTCCCTGTTTGGAACAATCCCTTACTCCATCTGGATTTTCCATAAATTTATGCCAACAAAATTCACAATGTTCATGCAAACTTTCATTTTGTAGATTTAAAAATTCTTTAAATTGAAATACTTTATTTTGTAAATATTCATCTTGTCCTCTTAATCTCCAGTCATCTTCTTCTATCATATTAGCCTTCCATTATCAGTAATTCCCCTTGGAAAAATTACAACTTCACCATTAAAATCTCAAAACAGTATATGGAAACAATTAAGCTGTATTAATCAACGTTTCCTTAGAAATTATTTTCTTTTAAAATACGATGCATGCTATCTTCTGATATTAAAAGAATATACCAAGTTCGATATCATCAAAAATCACTATAATCATCTACCACTTCCCTAACTTCCGCATTTTCAGAAAATCTACCTTTTTCTAACACTATTGATTTTAACTCTGGTACGCAATAAACAGTCAGTTCCACTAACCGTCTATACTCCCATTCATCCAAATAATTAATGCATGCGTCCGCAGTTTCAATAAAATGCTCAATAATCCATTGATGGTTGATTTCACCTATCTTTCGCCGCGCTAATTCTATTGGTGCACAGTTCTGTCCTATACATGCACTTTGAATTAATATTTCTAATACTTTTTTAGCGTTCTCTATAGGATACCGATCCAAGTTCTTTATATTATCATATATATCCCCAGAAACCTCGTCTACTTCTTTCCTTAGCATATTTTCATATATATTATTAGGCTGCACACTCACTTCTTTTTATCCCCCAGTTTCCATGGTAATGATTTAAATAACTCATTAAATTTAGTTACCGACATTTCCTCCGTCGGAAAAATTGTATAATGCCCCTGCCCATGAGGTGAATTTGAATTAACATCACTACCGTCCGCAATAACACCTAGCCCATCTGGCAATTCTGTTGCTTCTGGCAAGGTATGATAATATCCAGTTAACGGCGCATTATTTATATTATCATAATTGGACACACCTTTAGTGAACGGCCCACTTTCAGGTCTTACTATGTCCTCAAAGCTATGCCCACTCGGATCATAATACATCACCGGATTATTCGCACAGTAAGCATACAGGTTCAGTCCGTCTCCACGGTAGGTATCTTCCTGTAGGAATCTTCCGACTACTGGATTATAGTACCTTGCTCTTAAGTAGTACTGCCCCTTCATCTGGTCGTACTGCTGTCCGGTATAGAGGAGGCGGTTATTTGTTGTCCATCATTGAAACATACTATGACTTACAAACCTGTATGTACAATTCACATCCTGGTTTTTCTATACAATGCCGTACATAATCTATAAGTTCATTCTTTGTATGCACCACGTCCAGATCATCATAATCGTTGCCATACCAAAAAATCATCCATTCACATATTTCATATAAATTATTTAATAAAGAAAATAATTTGGAACTAATAAATGCATTATAATCTAGTTGTTCACAAGAATAATCATCAATTTTCTCTATTGTCCATATATTGCTATATGTTTTTTCTTCATAATGTTTTTGTACTACTGAAATGAAAAATGCATAATCCTCCTCATCCTTATTTATTAATTTTCCTCCGAACTGAGTCAAATCAAATGCCGACTTGCATATCATAAATTGACTCATGCTTTTTATCCTTCCTTTCGCTTCACTCAAGGCACAATCTTCTGTGACACAATGCAGGCAAGGGCAGAAAGCTAAATAACCGATCTCAGCCCTGGACCAAATATATACTCTATAAAACAGCTCAGAAATTCATTTATAAAACTATCACTCTGCTTCTTTCCTGAATATATTTGTATTTCCAAGGTTGCTGGCTCGGGCACTTGTATAATCCTATTATTGTCATATAACAGAAAAGCACCACTCCCCTCTTATCTCTGCCACATATTCTACATAATCGCCCTAAAACCGATAGGACGCTTCCGCTTCACGAATATTCATTCGCTAAAGCGGCAGCCTCTAAAACTAATCCTCAAAAACTTCATAGTACTCCAACTCCGGCCATATCTTGTACCAGTCGATCCCTTCCTCTTCTGCGCTTTGGGCTATCTTTTCGCTGACAACTAAGTTCTTGATGTCTGGCAGGTTGATGTAGGTTGATGCCCTGTTGTAAAGACGCCCACATTCCATATGGGAGAATTTGCTTCCAACGATGTCCAGGCTCTGAAGGGACTTATATTGTTCATATCCATCCTTATACTCATAATAATTACTTAATTCTGCTAATATTTTGTATGCTCCCGATGAGGCTTCTTCCCAAATAACCAAATTTATTTTTTCTGTACTCGCTTTTTCTTGTATGGCTGTATTGGCAGCAACCACCATATCCGTCAACAGCTTTTCATCTTCGTAGTCATATACAGTATACTGGTACACGGCAATTTTACCTGAATTATAATATTCTTTGCCATAATAATGTACTTTTTCTCTGCCTACCGCTTCATAAATGGCTTGTGAAATATCATCATCCGGCCTTTTGTTTCTTTCATAACTAAACGCAAAAACAAGACCTCCAATCACTACCACGGTAACTGCTGACAGTAATACAAAAATGAATACATACATTTTAGCGTTTCGTTTTTTCATGACCATCTCCTTATTAAAATACTGATAAAACATTGGAAAAGTAACCAGGTTTTTTCGCATACATATCATATTATTTTTTGATTGATATAAAATTTGAAACACTCAAAAAGTCTTACTTTTGATATCGAAAAGTTCGAGTTACTTCTTATATGCTTCATAACCACTATATAGTAAATTTAAATCCCCTCTCTTGTAACTCCTTCAATTCATCATTGATATACTCTTTAATATAATGATCCTTTTTTTTAATTTGTTGATATGGAACATTCGTTTTAATCCAACGTACCAACATTTGATAGTCCTTTAAAACCGACTCTCCTTTATTTATAACCTCTCCTTTCTCATTATAATATTTTGTCTGTATCCATAATCTACCTCTCAACACTGTTTGTTGTTCTTCTTTTATTATCGTCTTTTTATATTGTATTATCGGACTTTTTAACGAATCGATATTCACATTATTATTTTGACTCATAATGATATTTCCATAATCCTGTTTATACAAATATATATCCCTTTTACTGTCATCTGAAATATCATTTATAATTGATGCATTATAATCAACAAAAAAAAATTCTTTTTTATTTAAAAAATCTATAAATCTTTCTTGAACATCATTACTCATATAAAAAATAATTTGTTTTCCCATAAAATCTTCCTATACAAAAATAAATGCTAAAAAAATATTATAGGAAGCGTTTCATCTATCTGTCTTGAAGAAATCGCTATTATCGTAGCTTTTTCCTCTTTAGTAATAAACTCATTTATCCAATCAATGAAAGCTTCTGTAGTATACGAACAATATTTCTTTTTATTCTCTTCTATAACCCAATATTTATGATTATTCGTCTTATCAAACATCCATTTATAAAATTCACTTACCACTTCGTCTAAATTTTCTGCTACTTCATCCGGTATATTAACAATATCCACATACCTCAAACTCTCTTCATCATCAAATGTTATATTAACCAACATCATAAATCCTCGCGCCAATTATCCTGTCCAAAAAAGTTTTTTCCCCCACATTATTATATGTAATTAATCCTTTACGATCTATACAGGTTTGTCCAATAATTCTAACCCAATTATCTATACATCAACAAATAATAGTTCATACGACTCCTTTCTTATTTGGGAGGATTAAATTTTCCACCAATTAAATGATCAATCTCTTTAGCTTGTTTCAAGAATCTATCCTTCGTTAGTGGTATCTTTCCTGCCGCAACTTGTTTGTAGAAATTATTCAATTTTAATATTCCTTTAAAAGTTTAAAATAACTATTTAAAATATGACCTTAATACACTTTCAAGTTGAATTAGTTCATATCTATGTTCTTTCATTTCTTTATCTACAATCAATTGTTGAACTAATAGCATTAGTTCGCCAAAATATTCCGATGTTGTAGTGTAATTATTGGAACTAAACCAGACTAAATCCTCATACCACTTTGATTCCTCATGGCAACTATTTTTCAAAGATAAAATATATTTCTTTATATCATGAATATTGTCAAATTTCATTACTTTTTCCTACTACTTCGAAAATATATTCGTATTGCAAAGGCTAATCGCTGGCATGCTTGCGAATTCCTACAGTTGTCATATAACAAGGAGTCGGGTCGGCCTGCTCTTTATAGTCTCTGAAAAAAGCAACGTGAAGCGGCAGCCTCACGAATATTCCTTTGCTATAATGGCAGTTCCATAATCTACAAACTTATTTTTTGGTTCTGGTTCTGTCAACTTCATTATAAATATCAAAATGCTCCAAACCCGGCCAGATCTCGTACCAGTCTACTCCCTCTTCTTCCATACTTTCGTTAATATCTATTTCAAGAATTAACGCTTTAATATCCTTCAGATTTTCATAGGTTGATACTTCATTATACAGTTCATTTTCCCCATGAGCTCCACGTATATCTACGCATTGAAGGGTTTCATATGATTCATATTCAGAATCATTCTCATAATAATTTGACAGACACACCATTGTACGCGTTCCACCCGATACAACTTCCCAAATCACCAAACATATTCTGGAGTGTATTCTATCTTCTTTCAGCTTATTATTGACAGTTTCCGCCATATCAACCAGCAGGTTTTCATCTTCATAATCATTGACTATGTAAAAATAATATTGAATCTGTTCTTCCGTATTAAGGTATCTATTATGATAACACATTTTTGTTCCTAACTGGTCATAGATTACCTGTGAAATTTTATCATCAGCCCTCTCGTTTTTTACAACATAAGTACCAAAACTTTGGCAACCAGTTACCATTATCATAAACCCCAAAACTAAAAACAATGTAATGATTCTGGAAATTTGTCTTTTCATAGATGTCTCCCTATCAATATACGGATAGAATATTGCAAAAATAATCCAATGTTGGTGCATATTCATCAAAATCAATATAATATACTTCTCCCCAGCTTACCACTTCGAGGATATATTTGTATTGCAAAGGCCGATTGTTGAGATAACGAGTTCTGAAAAAGACGAACATCTACACGGCTTGTACCTACGTGATATTGCCTAATATAAGTATTCTTGAATCAGATCACGCTGGTCGTCCGTAAGTACTGTCACCATCCGCCTGCTCCTACTATAGTACATGTATTGGTCCTCATATCGAAAAACAGAACCTACACATTCCCCAACAGCTTCATCCGGATATTTATCAATTAGTCTTGTACGCTTTCGTTCATATTTTCGCTACTCTAAGATGCCAAGGGCTTTATACTGTTGAGGCATTATTCAAATAATATTATATATCCATAAACTTAAGAAAAGTATCTTTCCATTCAGAGGTTTACACAAGTTTTTGGATAGTCCATACTTTTGAATTAACACCTCCATTAATCTTTTTCTAAGCTACCTCAAGAATCTCTCTGCTATAGCTCTAAGCGTTGCTTCGCTATAATCTCCACCAATTGCATATGTTATATTAAAAATATTGTCAACATATTTCTCGCACTCAAGATTATCATCTGTTTTTAATATTTCTTTAACAATGCGAATACAATTACTTCTTTCACTTTCCGTTGGTTTATACATTATCTCCTCCAAACAAAATACGTTTATTTGGTTTACCATTTGCTATTTTCATGACATCAGTCATATTTGTAATAAAAGCTTTTTCAATCCTACATGAAACCATACTTGTTTACAAAATCTTTCGTCTTTTTCTCAACCAACTTTCATACTATTCATTTATATGACTATTATCTATAGAATCTATAATATAAAATTCTCGTGCTTTAATACGTAACTCTAGGTCTGTCGAAACGGCCTCATTAGATATATTATTCCCATAGACTACAAAATCGTATATATCGTCCTTTTTATTAATCACACATATTTCATAAATTTCATCATTAAACAATAAATTTGTACTAAAACAATATTCACAGACCCCATCAAAAACAAGGTATCCATGCTTTATATCCTTTTGTGAATAAAAATTCCATTCCTCCGTTCCTTCCTCAATTCTTGAAATGCAATTAATCTGTATATATATCTTATCATCTCTAATATCTATTTTTTCACAATATCTATCACCTAAATATATTGAATTTAAAAACTTTCTAATCTTGTTCATTTTTCTCCATCTCATCTTCACTTTAACATCAAATGCTTTCCCTGACTGACTCTGAAAAAGTGAATTAATATCTTATTTCCATAAGCATGATATCTGTCTTTGCATTTTGCCAAATTCCAGCATGAAGCTGCCGCTTCACGAATATTCATTCGCTAAAGCGGCAGTCTCAATAACTATTTCTCCAACACCTTATAATACTCCAAATCCGGCCATATCTCGTACCAATCGATTCCTTCCTTTTCTGCACTTCGGGCTATCTTTTCGCTGACAACTAAGCTTTTGATGTCTGGCAGGTTTATGTAAGTTGCTGCCTTATTGTATAGACTGGCGTCTCCCTTATTGGAGTCTTCAGTTCCACAGATATATAAGTTTTGAAGGAATTCATATTTTTCACATCCATCTTCACTTTCATAGTAATTGCTCAAGGAAGCTACCCCTTCAGTTCCTCCCCCTCCCGGTATTTTTTCACGAATTCCTAAATGTATCTTTTCCGACACCTCCGTTTCTTTCATGACTGCATTGACCGCTTCTGCCATATCTGTCAACACATTTTCATCTTCATAGTCATGCACCGTATACTCATACCAAGCAACTTCACCCGAATTATTATATTGTTTACCACGATAATATACTTTTTTTCTGCCTACCGCTTCATAGATCGCTTTTGAAATATCGTCATCGGGGCTTTTATTTACTTCTGTTCGAAATACTTCTCCGCACCCTGGCACAATCAATACTAACAGTAGTGTAAGAATCAATACATATATTTTAAGCATTCGTTTTTTCATTTCTTAGCTCCCATCAATATACTGACAAAATATTGGAAAAATAATCTAAATTTTTCGCATACATATCGTAATCAATATAATAAACTCTTCCCCAGCTTACTACTTCGAGGATATATTTGTATTGCAAAGGCTGCTCACCGGCGTATCTGTATAACCCTATTATTGTCATATAATGGGAAGGTGTACCTGCCTGCTCTGTATAGTCTCTGCGAAAACAGCGTAAAGCTGCCGCTCACGAATATCCATTCGCTAAAGCGGCAGTCTTCAAAACTACTTCTCCAACACCTTATAATGCTCCAATTCCGGCCATATCTCGTACCAGTTGATTCATTCGTCTTCTGCGCTTTGGGCAATCTTTTTTTCGATAACTAAGCTTTTTATGTCTGGCAAATTGATATAGGTTGAGGCCTTATTGTAAAGACTTCCCTTATTGGAATGTTTACTTCCAGAGATACGCAGACACTGGAGAGCTTCATATTGTTGACATTCATCCTCATACTCATAATAATTGCATAATGAGACTAGCCCCTCAGTTCCTCCCGCCATTTTTTCCAGAATAGCCAAATCTATTTTTTCTGTCATCTCTTTTTCTTTCATGACTGAATTGGCAGCTTCTACCATATCCTTCAGCAGATTTTCATCCTCATAGTCATATACTGTATATTTGTACACAGTAACTTCCCCTGCCTTAGAATTTTTTTTGCCAAAATAATGTACTTTTTTCCTGCCTACCGCTTCATAGATCGCCTTTGAAATATCATCATCTGGTTTTTCATTTACTTCAGTTCGAAACACTTCCCCGCATCCTGTTACTATCATTACAAACAGCAATGTAAGAATTAATACGAACATTTTGGGCATTCGCTTTCTCATTACATATCTCCTATCAATATACTGACAGAATATTGGAAAAATAATTTAAATTTTTTGCATACATATCATAATCAATATAATAAACCTGTCCCCAGCTTACTACTTCGAGGATATATTTGTATTGCAAAGGCTGCTCACTGGCGTATCTGTATAACCCTATTATTGTCATATAATGGGAAGGTGTACCTGCCTGCTCTGTATAGTCTCTGCGAAAAAAGCGTGAAGCTGCCGCTTCACGAATATCCATTCGCTAAAGCGGCAGTCTTCAAAACTACTTCTCCAACACCTTATAATGCTCCAATTCCGGCCATATCTCGTACCAGTTGATTCCTTCGTCTTCTGCGCTTTGGGCAATCTTTTTTTCGATAACTAAGCTTTTTATGCCTGGCAGATTGATGTAGGTTGATGCCTTATTATATATGCTGTCGTCACCCATATAAGAAATATCATTTCCATAGATATATAAACACTGAAGAAATTCATATTGTTCATATCCCTCCTCATTCTTATAATAATTTCGCAAACTAACTACTGGTTCAGTTCCGCCCGGCATCTTTCCCCAAATAACTATATGTATTTTTTGGTCATCTTTTTTTTCTTTAATGAGCGCATTAACAGCTTCTGCCATATCCATCAACAGATTTCCATCTTGATAGTCATACACTACATAATTATACATAATGGCTACTACATCTAAATCAGCATCCTCTTTGCCTTCATAATATACCTTTTTTTCACCAACTACTTCATAAATCACTTTCGAAATATCATCATCATATTTTTTATCTCCTTGAAACAGCCCAAAACTGTATCCAATTATTACCACCGATAATATACATATAAGAATTGTTGTACTTTTTCTTGCTATTCGTTTTCCCATAGCATCCCCTTATCAATATACGGATAGAATATTGCAAAAATAATCCATTGTTGGTGCATATTCATCAAAATCAATATAATATACTTCTCCCCAGCTTACCACTTCGAGGATATATTTGTATTGCAAAGGCCGATTGCTGAGATAACGGGTTCTGAAAAAGACGAACATCTACACGGCTTGTACCTACGTGATATTGCCTAATATAAGTATTCTTGAATCAGATCACGCTGGTCGTCCGTAAGTACTGTCACCATCCGCCTGCTCCGACTATAGTACATGCATTGGTCCTCATATCGAAAAACAGAACCTACACATTCCCCAACAGCTTCATCCCCGTACTTAATGTGTATTTTTTTCCCTTTGCTTCGGCTTTCCATCAAATCATCAGTATCATCAAAAAATTCCTCATTGGACTCCAATGATAATACACAGCCAATGATTTCTTCAT
The DNA here is from genome assembly GCA_014804485.1 of Lachnospiraceae bacterium. Lineage (GTDB taxonomy): Bacteria > Bacillota > Clostridia > Lachnospirales > Lachnospiraceae > UBA3282. The sequence goes on along the minus strand of JAAUZT010000034.1, from coordinate 132,121 downwards.
CAGAAATATAATGATCCCTATCCCAGCCAAAGCATACTGCACTTACGATGGTTCTGTCTGGAGTGTGCGATTCTTTAACAAACAATCTTGCGTCCCAATAAGAACGGGATACCACATAATTATGCTCCTTATCTCCCACCACCTCGTAAATAGAATGTCCATCAGATGTTTTGCATATTTTTGTATTCGATTCCTCATAGACACCATCTGTCATGATATATCTTTCATCATCAATAAACAAATACCCGCTTCCCCGAAGATATGCCTCATGTTTTTCACCACAGGCACTCAGAATACAAATCAGCAGAACTAATATTCCAAATATCTTTCTACGTGATAACTTCATCTTTACATCCTCAAAGCATGATTTACTTTTCTCTCTTTATTCTTAAATATTGTCTTTCATAATTCTTCCATTAGTCAAACATTCTTAGTTATAAACAGCCATTTCACTTCATCAGGATATTTATTAATTAGTCTTGTACGCTTTCGTTCATTTTTTTCACTACTCTTTTTCTAAATAAAGTATCACATCCACATACGCGCAATAATATATTCTTCTGTGCTTACACATCTATAGCCCATTTGCCATTGAATGCTCCTTAAATTTCACTTAAGACTCATTACTCATACCCATTCTTATCAATTAACCATATCCCCAGGATATAAAGATAACATCCGGCTTTTCAGCGTTTCTACGAGCTGCAGCGTTTCTTCCGATGTAACAAAAAACTCATTATCCATTACATCCGCATAAGCAACATATGTTGTATCATCCGAAGTCGGCACTATCACATTCTGACGCTCTTCATAGCAGAACACCGGTGCAATAATAAAATCATCGCACAATTCAACTAATAGATCGCCGGTTTCCATCTCCTCACTTACAGCTTCCGCAAACACCAAATATTCCGTTCCAACCTCCATGATATTCACAAATCTTCTTCCAATCGAGTCATGATTTCCATCTGAAACTAATTGCCAATGATTAGAAAAAATATATATCTCTTCACCTTTTTCCAATTCATTGCCCGCATATACTTCCCGAATTACTGCCTTCTGCCTGCCCACCTGAAACAAATGCTCAATCTCTCCAGTCACTTCTACCCTTAATATAATAGCTGAATTTGGCAGACTTTGGGACATGACAGCACATGCATTCTCTGCAATTCTTTCCGGTAATTCTGCAACCTGAATCTGCGCCAGATAATTTTCTTGTTTCGTCAGATCTGTATATGTCTGTTTTTTCACAATACCCAGCGCCATTACTGCTAGAAATACGCATACGGTAAAGAACAATAATAGCTTTTGCCTCATAAACCCGCCTCCTGCTTTATTACCTGACCATTTTCTACTCTGTACCATTCATCTGCCAAAACCTGAATATCCGCTTTATTATGACTTGCCAGCAGGATCAATGCCCCTCTTGCTTTTTCCTCTAAAATAATCTTTCGAATTTCCTCTACCCCCGTTTCATCAAGAGCATTTGTAGGCTCATCCAACATAATTACATCTGGTTTTTCCATAATAGCCTGAGCAATCGCAAGACGTTGTTTCATTCCAAGTGAATATTTTCCGTATAATCTTTTATCATATGGATCCAATCCAACACGGGTAATCGCATGGATTATCTCTTCCTGCCCGACTCTCTTTGTCAAGTTGGCAAGATATGTAAGATTTTGTATACCTGTAAAATTAGGATACAAACCTGCATTTTCTATGATAATTCCCAAACTCGGCAATACCGAAAAATCTTTGTGCAGCGTTTTTTCTTCCCATACGATACTGCCGGAATCTATTCTCATCAGTCCCGACAGTGCCCGAAACAGCATTGTTTTCCCTGATCCGTTTTTACCGACGAATCCATATACATTTCCGCTTTGTAAGCAAAGACTGACATTAGAAATTATCACTCTTCCTCGTATCGTTTTGTTTATGTTATTTGCAACCAATTCCACTTATGGTACCTCCGCTTCCAAATCTGAAACCAATAAATCGTACTCTTTTACAATAAACGCTCCTATAGATGTCATAATTATTCCAAACAGCAAAAGCATTATGAGAGAACATTTCAAATCCACCTGCATATATGGTGATGTAAGAACTTGACTGACACTTTCTATACTACTGCTATGCCAGGCCAATACCAGATGGGCAACAGGATTCCATTTTATAACTTTTTCATAAGACAGCTTACCACCATCATAATACCTTACAAGCCAATCCATAAGATTTAACAGCGCTATACAAACCAGCTGCACAGAAATCACTAACCCATATGCTGTATTGCTCCCAAAATATATAGCAAGCAAATTTACTGCCAGTGCCATTGCATAGATCCACAACGAATGGATCAAAAAATGATATGCCATCAGCACTATGCCTGCACTGTCTATCTGTAATTCATAGCGGCCGGCAGATGTCAGTATTGTCACTGCCAGTAAAATCAAATTAAATATACATACTGCCCCTCCCAGATGACCGGCTTCCCTAATATACCATTTCACACGATACGGATAACGTGAAAAAATATAGATACTTGCTGTGCAAAAATGACGATATAACATAATTCCTGCATATAATTCAAAAATAAATTCCGGAAACAAGCGCATTCCAAAATCTGCAAGATCAGAATATGAAAAACCTAATGCAAACCTGCCTCGTGAACCACTGAGCTGTAAAATCATTTCTGAAAGCTCAGCTACGCCACTATATGGATTTATATACATCACAGAAAGATACACACCACCCAATACCGCTATCAAAAACAATAGCCGATACCTATTCTTCATTACAGACAATCCTTTCTTCCGCTAACACAGATAGCGCCTATCAAAAATAAGACGAGCACCAATATACCTGTTAACCCAAAACTTATACTCTTTAATTCATCATTAAAAAGCAAAACATAATCATACCACTTGGTGCTGGGTGCATCTTTCGGAAAACCTCTCGCTAATATCGTTGACATATTCAGAGTAACAAAGACCGGCAAAAAAAGAAAAACATTATATTTAACTCTTATAACCGAAGATACCGCCACGGTAAAAACACCAAGCAATCCTGATACAACTCCAAAAAGAAGCGTTCCAATCACAGCATACAGATAAGGGGAATACAGATATATGCTTTTCATAAAGTAACGATTTACCCCAATTCTGTAAGCACTGTCATATATTGACAAATTTGATAAATCACCCGTGGCAGACAGAGGAAATGACAGACAGTTCAAAATAATCTCCAACAAGAAAGGTACTGTAAAAATAATCATCGTTGTCAGAAATGCGGCCAAGTATTTACTTACCTGATATGTAAAATTTCCTAATCTGGAAACCAAAAATACCCTTGTACCAAGCTGATACTCCCTTGCCAATGAAAACCCCGCCGGGCATACCACCAAAAGAGGATATAGCTGAAGCAACAGCAGCGTATTTGATGCGTTCCAATTAGTACGGTTATAACTTAGCAAAAGCAATTTCATTGGTTGATACATCTTCACAATATCTTTGCCTTGAAAATATAGTACATTACCAATAAAATTTATAATCACCATAAAAAAAAGAACATAAAATACACCAACAGATTCCTTTTTTTTCAACATAAAGGCAGTTTGTGATATTGTAGCTTTGAATATCATATAAAAGTTCTCCTATAAATATATAATATGTAGATAAAATATAGCAAATGGCAAGCAATGTCAATAATATCATGTAATGCTATATAATTGCTCGCCCGACTTTCCCGTTTCGTAAAAGAATTTCACATTTTGAAATCGATCTTCTATGCCCTTAGGCGTGATCTTATAGCCGCACAAAGGACTCTCCCACATAATAATTTGTTATTTTCGCCCATAACTTTTCTTCAATTTCATACGCAACGCTGTCGTAAATATGAGAAGACGCGCTGTCTCTGCAAAAAAACGTGAAGCTGCCTCTTCACGAATATTCATTCGCTAAAGCGGCAGTCTCCAAAACTATTCCCCCAATACCTTATAATGCTCCAAATCCGGCCATATCTCGTACCAGTCGATTCCTTCTTCTTCCGCGGTTTTGGCTATTTTTTCGCTGACAACCAAGCTTTTGATGTCTGGCAGATTGATGTAGGTTGATGCCTTGTTGTAAAGGCGCCCACATTCCATATGGGAGAATTTGCTTCCAACGATGTCCAGGCTCTGAAGGGACTTATACTGTTCATATCCATCCTTATACTCATAAAAATTACTTAATTCTGCTAATATTTTGTATGCTCCCGATGAGACTTCTTCCCAAATAACCAAATTTATTTTTTCTGTACTCGCTTTTTCTTGTATGACTGTATTGGCAGCGACTACCATATCCATCAACAGCTTTTCATCTTCGTAGTCGTATACAGTATACTGGTACACAGCAATTGCGCCTGAATTATAATATTCTTTGCCATAATAATGTACTTTTTCACTGCCTACCGCTTCATAAATGGCTTGTGAAATATCATCATCCGGCCTTTTGTTCCTTTCATAACTAAACGCAAAAACAAGACCTCCAATCACTACCACGGTAACTGCTAACAGTAATACAAAAATGGATACACACATTTTAGCGTTCCGTTTTTTCATGACTATCTCCTTATTAAAATACTAATAAAATATTGGAAAAACAATCTAATTTTTCCGCATATTCATCAAAATTAATATAATATACTTCTCCCCAACTTACCACTTCGAGGATATATTTGTATTGCAAAGACCGATTGTTGAGATAACGGGTTCTGAAAAAGACGAATCTCTGCACGGCTTGTACATACGTGATGTTTCCTACTATATGTATTCCTGAATCAGACCAAGTTGGTCGTCCGTAAGCACTGTCACCATCCGCCTGCTCTGACTATAGTACATGTATTGGTCCTCATATCGAAAAACAAAACCTACACATTCCCCAACAGCTTCATCCCCGTACTTAATGTGTATTTTTTTCCCTTTGCTTCGGCTTTCCATTAAATCATCATTATCATCAAAAAATTCTTCATTGGACTCTAATGATAATACACAGCCAATGATTTCTTCATCAGAAATATAATGATCCCTATCCCCGCCAAAGCATACAGCACTTACGATGGTTCTGTCCGGAGTGTACGATTCCTTAACAAACAATCTTGCGTCCCAATAAGAACGGGATACCACATAATTACGCTCCTTATCTCCCACCACCTCATAAACAGTATGACCATCAGATGTTTTGCATATTTTTGTATTCGATTCCTCAAAGAGACGATCATCTTTCATTACATATTTTTCATCATCAATAAACAAATTCACGCTTCCCCGAAGATGTGCCTCATGTTTTTCACCACAGGCACTCAGAATACAAATCAATAGAGCTGATATTCCAAATATCTTTCCACGTGATAACTTCATCTTAGCATCCTCAAAGCATGATTTACGCAATTTCAATATGCTGTTTATCACCTTCATGCGCTCCATCTATTCCTCAGAGTCTTTGTTCAACACTGCCACAAACCGATCCATATTCTTCTGCAGGAAATCACTGCCAAGCGCCGTGTTCTGCCCGATAACGCTGTTAAGCAGACTGTCCGTATCCGTCCGGTCAATGTTATCAGATTTCTTTACGGTAAATTTGTCCATGACCTTATTGCCATTCTGGTCCGTTGTATTGAACACATATTTTACCAGGGTATCTTTGTAAAAATTTAAGTTCTCGCCGTATCCGCTTGTCGTCAATGATTCTGTGCCGACATAGAATGATTGATAGTTGTTGATTTGTAAACTCACAAATAGTTCTCTCCCCTACTACTGTTTTAGCATAAATATTAAACTCATATTATAAGTCTAACTCAAGGAAGCTTGCCCATACTCGTTGCCGACAGGGATAAATATGGCATTTGATAAACTATCTGCTATTTGTTCTTAGTGACACTATACTAATTTTCATTGCTATAATCAAGTTGCTTTTCGAAGTAGTCATTTTCTATTTTTAAGAAATGCTTATCCCACTGAATAAAGTGTACTTTTAAAGCAACCATGCATTATTAATGCACCGTTGCTTTAAAAATAGGCTCTTAATATCTTATTACACTCATTTTAGATTAAAATAAATTCAGCTATTATTTACAATTTCTTTTCTGACGCCCAGTTCATATAAAAACTGAATAAACACAAGCGCGTAACTTAAACCAATATGTAAATTGACCATTACGCCATTATATACGGCAGAGGTAGTTCTTACCGTCTTCGTCGGCAACTATCTAGGGCGGAATAACTTGCTATTCAGCGATACTCCAGTAAGATCTCAAGCAAGTGCTATAGCCAGCACTACTTGCCCTTTAAAATAATTTTAATTAAAATCCCACGTTGTTACTAATAGTACATGGCCATGAGGAACTTCCCCGTGTTAATGTTACATTGTAATATGCTCCTACAGTAGCTACATTACTTTCAGCGTAAACCGGTATCCAACTTGATGGCGCACTATAACTAAAACTTCTTGTAGATACAGCTGGATTCTTAGTGGAGCTTTGACTCTTAGGTCCGCTAGACGTAATTCCAGATGTTCCCATAGTAACCTCCTGACCAGTAACATATACATTACTGCCTACATAAGAACCGGATCCTTGTGCTGAAAAACCTCCACTTACACTTTTTAATATAGCAGTCTCTTTACCATTCGCCGTACCCACTGCCCAATAAATAGTTAAATTAGCGGAAATGCACCCAGCAACATCCGACTGATAAAGGGTCGTTGAATTATTAGCTCTAGCTGCTAATAATTCCTCAAGATTTTTTTCGCCTTCATCCGTGATAGGAATAATAATCAACTTATCTTGTATAATTTGTTGATTACTTAGTGAATCCTTTGCTAAAGAATTGAACACAGTTGTTTTTGTAAACGAATATGCATTATCTTCTTTTACCATTAATCCTTCCCTAAATAATTCTGTGAATTTTGTATCACTTATCGCAGATTCGATATTTTCTTTAGCGCAAACAACACTTGAGTTAGCACTGAAGATTGACACCAGAATCATTGCAATTGCAAGTACTTTAAAATATAAACAATTTTTTTTCATATACGGTCTCCTTTCGTAATAAGCAGTAATAAATCAAATGCAATTCCTAAAAACAAAATATAAATTTTAAATTTCACAACAAGTCGTAAATATCTCACCAATTTAAACTTCCTGCCAAAATTACTATTTATTGCTTTTTAGTATCTGAAAAATACTTCTCATTTGAAGACTTTGCTGACTATATCTGTAGTCTAAAAGAGAGAATCTATTTGTCCTCGAAGTTACATCGCAACCCCACAGATGATATTATTTAAGTTGATGATTCTGATGTGCAAAATCACCTGCCTTTCCTTTTATAATTAGATTGTTGTGCAATTTCAAAAATTATCTATATGGTCTATATAGGAATATAGCTTACCTCATCTATGTATTATTAAATAAAAATGTTCTCGCCTATTTTCATTTTCAATCACAGTGATTATGTATACATCTGTTAGCTAATTCAAAGTCTTTCTTATGAATATAAATAATATATTCATACATATACGAGTAGTTTTCTCCAAAACTTCCAGTTCTTGACCGAGTACCATTTGCAAATGGTGAAGCACTTCTCCTATTAACAACTTTTACATAATATCTTATTCCATTATTATCCAGTATACTTTTTATTTTAGCTTGGCTTTCCATAGAATAAGATGAAAAAATTATTTTCCTAGTAAATATTGAAATCATTACTTTTACCCCTTCTTCCAGAAAAATAACCTAATTTCTGAAATCAAACTCTATTCTTAACACAAATCTGTAAGTCTATTTTCCACTTATATGACGCTGGTAGAATTACAGATGCCCCAACGCCAATTTTTTTCTGAATAACTCTACTGCATTCTTTTATAATAAAAATCTCATCCAACTTATACTTGCTTTTTATTCATTCAAAATTAAAATTTTATCTATCCAATTAATCATCAGCTCTCTACTGATTTCTTGATCTTCTACTTTAAACCATCAAGTAGCTCAAATTCACCTATTTCTTTAATTATTTCAGATGTTTGTCTATTATTTGGTTTCATACTATTTAAATCTGATATAGGCTCTTACATTTTTCAATCTAATGAGATTCATACACTCAACCGCTATCTCAAACACAGAACCTGCAATGCCCCTGTCAGAATAACCCCTACTGCCAGATTTACCGCCGCATTTTCCCAGCCGTACTTATAGCAGATAAAGCTCATCAGCACACTAAATGCCACTAACCCAATCGTTACTTTCTTATATATGCACCGTTCCTGCGCATCCAATCTCCTGTTCTCAGATTCAATCGGACTATTGAGCATCAGCAGCACTGCCGCTATCAACATGACACTGATCAGCCCATAGCTATATGTAATATACTCAGATACACAAATGCACCCGCCCAATATAAGCGATGAACTGATCAGACATACCCACGCCTTTTTCGCATGATATCCCCCGCTGAACTTTCTGATCACCATAAACGGAAGAATAATTGTCACTGCTGTGGCTGTATGTCCGAGCAACACACCGATTAGCAATGCCAGACCGAGCGGCGCTAAAGTCATGATCAGACTGTGAGCCGCATACACATACAAATCATATTCTTCTCTTCGGATCGCTTCATGATTGATCAGCCATTTTGCTATAAGCCTTGCACACCTCGCACTCACTTTATTTTCCTATACCTTGAAAGTTCTTTTGGCGCCTTAGGCTGATAGATCCCCATACATGAAGTAGAATTGGCATCAATACAAAGTGTAGCATTCAATGCTACGGCGGTTCCTTTGGCTATCCATTTTTTTATATTACTCTTTTGCATTTTCGTCCCCTTTCATACTTTCAGTATGTGCATATCATATTTAATTTTATAGTCTTAATCAATGATCTATCCCTTAAACGACATTTTTTTGCCTGTTTTGGTCGATTTTAAACTGCGCTATCCTTTAGGTCTGTTCATATTAAAATCAACCTTGTTGTTATAGCAAATTGATTTTTCGTTTTTTCTTTACAAAATTTGTACTTCTATACTATAATCATCTTACAATTTACCGTAAATTTGCCTAAGCGCACTGCAACCTATATCAGATGTCGCTTCAACTCCATATAAAATATCCGCTTTCCAACCATATTAGGAGATCCGCTTTGAGAATATGTATCTGTGATGATAATCCGATCACTGTAAAATACTTATCAGACTCTATACATACTTTTTTAAGAAAAAGTCATCTGAAGGCTTTTGAAATATCGGTATTTCAGGATGGGAATTCTTTGCTGAAGGATCTAGGACCCAAAGATCTTGTTTTTCTGGATATAGAAATGCCTGAATTAAGCGGCATCCACGTAGGACAACAACTGGTAAAGCTCAATAAAGACGTGATCATCATTATTGTGACATCTTATGCTGAATATCTGGACGACGCGATGAAACTGCGCGTTTTCCGCTATCTATCCAAACCGATTGACGAGCAGCGCCTTTTCCGCTGCTTAAGAGATGCTCTGGAATTGTACTCTAATACGACGGCCACACTTCCCATTGAAACGAAAAACGGCGTATACACGATCCGTACTTCACATATTGTATTGGTAGAAGCCGCAGACCATAAGGTTATCGTTCATACGATTGATAAAGATTATCACACCGTACAGAATATGCAGCACTGGCTCGACAAACTTCCGTCCGGCATGTTCTTTCAATCCCACCGGAGCTTTATTGTCAATTACGCTCATGTGACCGATTTTGACCATAGTGTGATCCATCTGTATCATAATCAATTTACCGCATATCTCACACGCAGAAAATATACGGCTTTCAAGGATGCTTTTCTTTTATACATGGAAACGCATTGACTACAGCCATATTTGATATAATGCTTTTCCCCACACATTTGTCAAGAAAGGACGCATTTTGAAATCTTTTATTTACTATTTGCTCATATACTTAGTGGAGGCGCTTGCATGGGGCCAATATACCGCAAATGTTTTTCAACCTAAACGAAACAGAAAGACATGCCTTGTTTCTCTGTTTGCCATATATACCGTTCTTTTACTGATTTTCCGAATGCATATGACATGGTTGAATATTTCCGGTTTCTTATTGGGTAATCTGGTATTTATATTTCTTTGCTATGACTCCAAACTGCCCGCTGCCTTATTCCATGCCGGTGTTTCTACCGCGCTCATGAGTACATGTGAGCTCATCGCATACCCTTTTACGCTTCAAGACACAAATGATATACATTATTTTTTCAAAATGATTCTCTGGGCAGTTCTCAGTAAAACCCTGTATGCAGTTTCGCTTATTTTTTTATCTCGAGCAATCCATGAAGAGAAAACCCGCGCTGAGAATAGCGACAGCATTATCTTGTCGTTGATCTGCTTTCCTATGGTTTCCAGCGTTATCATGTTTATCCTATATATGATCAGTATTTCCTACCCGATCAGTAAGGAGCATGGCCGGTTAATTTCTGCTGGTGCCATATTGCTGCTGTTTATGAATCTTTTGGTTATTTACATTTATATCCACAGTAAACAAAGAAACCGGAGCTTCACGGAAATGCAGCTCTCTCTGCAAAAGGAGCACGATCTGTCCGAATACTATCAAAATATGTTAAAGCAAAATGAAAACCAGCGTATTCTGATCCATGATATCAAAAATCATCTGCATACAATCGCGCTGCTCAACATGCAGAATGCACGGGAACAAGTAGATGACTATATTCTTCAACTTACGCAGTCGCCCGCCCTTGCTTCCAGTGCCCGTATCTGCGACAATAAACTGCTGAATTTGATTCTCTACCAATATCAGCAATTGTGCAATGAAAAAGCTATTAATCTCCACTTGAATATTCGAAGTTGCGTTATTGATTTTATGGAAGACAATGATATTACATCGCTTGTCTGCAATCTTTTAGATAATGCCATAGAATCCGCCGAAAATATAACTGGCGGATGTATAGAATTAGATATTAAGAAAGAAGCTTCCTCCCCGTTCACAGTCATTACACTGGTCAATTCCTGCCTCATCTCACCTTTTTCCAAAGACGGCAAGAGATTGGTCAGCCATAAGAAGAACCCTTCGCGCCACGGTTATGGCATGAAAAGCATTGAAAGGGTTGTCAGCAAATATAGCGGTGAAATGAACACATATTTTGACTCTGAAAGTGCTGCCTTTCACACGGTTATTATGCTGAGAAATCAGTGAAAGAACTCATAAATCTGCCGCCCGATATGCTCCGGGATCTCCGGCACTTCGCACAGCTTCTCCACGGACGCTTCTTTGATTTCATTAATCGATCCGAAATGCTTCATAAGCGCCTTCCGTCTTGCCGGTCCCACGCCCGGTATATCGTCCAGCACGGACTTCACCTGTGCTTTAGAGCGCAGGGAGCGATGATATTCTATGGCAAACCGGTGGGCTTCATCCTGTATCCGTGTAATCAGTTTAAAGCCTTCCGAGTGCGTGTCGATCGGAATCTCCACATTTTGATAATACAGCCCTCTGGTGCGATGGTTATCGTCCTTGACCATGCCGCAGACCGGAATATCAAGGTGCAGCTCCTCCAATACTTGAAGGGCGATATTTACCTGTCCCCTGCCGCCGTCCATCAACAGCAGATCGGGGAACTTCGTGAAGCTGCCGAACTCGTGATCCACCTCTTTGCGGTTCAGCTCTTCCTTTTCCTCCATACCGTGTACAAACCGCCTCGTGAGCACTTCTTTCATGCACGCATAATCGTCGGGACCGGATACCGACTGAATGCGGAACTTACGGTAATCGCTGCGCTTCGCCTTACCTTTCTCGAAGACCACCATGGAGCCCACATTGGCAAATCCGCTGATATTGGAAATATCATAGGCCTCCATACGGCTCACCTGTTCCAAATCAAGCAGCGCGGCGATCTCTTTCACCGCCCCGATGGTTCTGCCCTCTTCCCGCTTAATGCGCTCCTTATCCTGACTTAAAACGAGATGAGCGTTCTGCGCCGCCAGTTCTACCAGTTTCTCTTTTGTACCCTTTTTCGGCACACGGATATAGACTCTGGCGCCTTTGCGGCTGCTGAGCCATTTCTCCAGAATCTCAATATCGGCGATCTCTTCCTGCAGCATCAACTCCCGCGGTATGTAGGGTGTGCCTGCATAAAACTGTTTCACGAAGTCCAGCAGAATCTGTGCCGTATCATAGCCCTCCACACGAGTCATATAGAAATGTTCCCTGCCGATCAGTTTGCCGTCCCGCACGAAGAACACCTGCACGACCGCATCAGTTTCATCCTTCGCCAGCGCAAGAATATCTTTATCCTCACCGTCAGAGTCCGTGATCTTCTGTTTCTGCGCCACACTTTTCACACTGTTATACAAATCGCGATAGCGTATCGCCTCCTCGAAATCCAAATTTTCTGACGCAAGTGTCATTTTCTCTTCCAGTTCTTTCAAAAGGGGCTTATAGTTGCCGTTCAAGAAATCCAGTGCCTGTTCTACCCGTGCCCGATACGCCTCCTTATCGATATATCCCTGACAGGGTGCCAGACACTGTTTGATATGATAATTCAGGCAGGGGCGTTCCAGCCCGATGTCTCTCGGCAGCTTCCGGTTGCAGGTCTTAAGCTGATAAAGTTTGTTCATCAGGTCGATGGTATCCTTGACTGCCGCCGCACTGGTATAGGGTCCGAAATATTTGGATCGATCCTTCTTCATCTCTCTGGAAAAGAGAATCCGTGGATATTCTTCTCCCATGGTCACCTTGATATAAGGATATGTCTTGTCATCCTTAAGCATGGTGTTATATTTCGGACTGTATTCTTTGATCAAATTATTTTCCAACACCAGCGCTTCCAGTTCAGAGTCCGTAACAATATACTCAAAACGTGCGATCTGCTGCACCATCTTATCGATCTGCGGTCCTCTGCCTACGATCTTGCGGAAGTAGGAGCGGACGCGGTTATGCAGATTCACTGCCTTGCCTACATAGATGATAGTGTCGGCGGCATCATGCATGAGATAGACGCCGGGGGAGTTGGGAAGTTTTTTTAATTCTTCATCGAAATCAAACATTATTGTTTCCTTTTGTTTTGCTATTAGTTTACTGTAATATTAATAGAACAGATAGGGCAAAGTCAATTATCTGCATTGACTTTGCCCTGCAAAATATCTCTATTTCTTATTTACTTATGCTCATCCTTACCGTCTTGCGGTTCCGGTGCCTGTGAGAATCGTCCGCGGTTCTCCGACTGCGGCTGGTTGGGCGGCATCCAGCGCGGCTCCTGTGCCGGCTGCTGTCCTGCTGGCTGTCCGGGTGCAGGCTGCGGCTGTTCCCATGCGGGCTGTTGTGGCTGCTGCCCGTACACAGGCTGTTGCGGCTGCCCCCATGCGGATTGCTGCGGTGGCTGCCCATACACAGGTTGTTGCGGCTGCCCGCCGGGCATTGGCTGCCCCGCTTGCGGCTGTTGTCCATACGCCGACGGAATCTGTGGCTGTCCCGGAACAGGTTGTGACCCTGCTGCGAATTGTCCTGCCACCTGCATCCCCGGCGCAGGAACTGCCGGCTGTTCAGTCATAGGCACATCTGCTTTCGGTGCTTCTACAGATTTCTCTTGCTGCTTCTCTCCGTCCTTCTTCTCTCCCGTCTCATCCTCTGTCGGCTCCGGGAGACCTTTTTCCTTGCGGAAGATCTTCATAAACTCTTTGCCCGTGATCGTCTCTTTTTCGATCAGATGAGCCGCCAGTTTATCCATAATCTCCCGATTTTCTTTCAAGAGCTTCTTCGCCTGCTTATAGCTGTCGCGAAGCAGCTTCATCACTTCATTATCAATCTCTGCCGCCGTCACCTCGGAGCAGGTCAGAGACGCCCGGCCGTCCAGATACTGGCTCTCCACCGTGGCCAGACCCATAAGTCCGAACTTCTTACTCATACCGAAACGGGTAACCATGTTACGGGCGATACTGGTCGCCTGCTCGATATCATTGGCCGCACCTGTGGTAACGGTATCGAACACGATCTCCTCCGCCGCACGACCGCCCAGCAGACCTACCAGTCTGTCGCGAAGCTCCGCCTCGGTATCCAGATATTTCTCTTCCTCCGGCACATGCATAACGTATCCCAGCGCACCCATAGTTCTGGGCACAATGGTGATCTTCTGCACCGGCTCGGAATTTTTCTGCAGAGCGCTGACCAGCGCATGCCCTACCTCGTGGTAAGAGACGATCTTGCGCTCCTCTTTGCTCATGATACGGTCTTTCTTCTCTTTACCCACAAGCACCTGCTCCACAGCGTCGAACAAGTCCTTCTGGCTCACATACTCTCTGCCTGTCTTTACGGCATTGATGGCCGCTTCGTTAATCATATTGGCAAGGTCGGAACCCACCGCACCGGAAGTAGCCAGCGCGATCTCGTTCAGATCTACTGTCTCGTCCATCCGCACATCCTTGGCATGCACTTTCAATATTTCCACGCGCCCTTTCAAATCGGGCTTATCTACGATAATTCTCCTATCGAAACGTCCCGGACGAAGCAGCGCCTTATCCAGAATCTCCGGCCTGTTGGTGGCCGCCAGAATAATGATTCCCTTCTTGCCGTCGAAACCGTCCATCTCAGACAGAAGCTGATTTAACGTCTGTTCCCGTTCCTCGTTGCCGCCGCCGTATTTGGAGTCCCTGCTCCTGCCGATGGCATCGATCTCGTCTATGAATACGATACAAGGCGCGTTCTTCTCCGCTTCCTTGAACAAATCACGCACACGGGAAGCGCCCACACCTACATACAGCTCTATAAAATCCGAACCGGACAATGAGAAGAAGGGCACATGCGCCTCTCCGGCAACCGCCTTGGCAAGCAGTGTCTTACCCGTTCCGGGAGGACCCACGAGTAACGCTCCCTTAGGAAGCCTCGCACCGATCTTGGCATACTTGCCGGGATTATGCAGGAAGTCCACGACCTCCACCAGCGACTCTTTCGCCTCGTCCTCGCCTGCCACGTCTTTAAAAGTGATGCCCGTCTCCTTCTGCACGTAGGCCTTCGCAGTACTCTTGCCGACACCCATCGGCCCGCCTTTGCCGCCCATCCGGCGAAACAACAGGCTAAGAAGCCCCCACATCAGGAGAATCGGCAGAATATAATAAAGCAGCACCGTCATGATCACACTGGAACTGTCGGACACCTGTTTGTTCACGGGAACATTATGTTCCAGCAGACGTTTCGTCAGCGTATCATCATCTTCCATCCTGCCCGTATAGTAAGTGACGGTTCCCATACCGTATACATACATAAACGGAGACTCTGATTTTTCACCTTTCGGATAGATAGTGATTCTGTCCGACTCGACCGTTACGCTGTCAACCTGTCCGTCTTCTATCATCTGGATAAAAGCGTTATAGGTAATCTCCTGATTGCTGGCGCCGGTCAGCATCTTCATAAATACACTGATACATAACAGTGTGACTAAAGCCGCAATCACCAGCATGATCAGGCTCTGTTTACGGGGATCGTTACCGCTCCCGTTCGGGCCTCCCGGACCGCCGCCGTTATTGTTACCGCCCGGACCACCCGACCCGTTCGATCCGTGACCCGGACCGCCGTCATAAGGGTTTAAATTATCATCCATGAGGAATCCTCACTTTCATTCAAGTTTTTCTGTTATAGAAAATTCCTTGGCACATTTTCAAATCCGCATAAGCAGATCCTGCCAAGTTGCTTCTGTGAAAAGTAAATCATAAATCCTAGAACTATATTTAGTATATAGAAGGAAAAATCATAAATCAATATGAGAATTATGAATTTCTGAACACATGTATTAAAGAATTATAAATTTTTTTACAAAATTTGACCTTAAGAGTAGATTTTTCCTGCTCTTCCATTGTATAATAGGCTATATATTGTGTTTGGCTGTAACTATTCACACAGCTTCTACTGTTTCGTGCTGAATAGTTACTTTTTGTTATTAAATTGCAGCGCTTCAAGCATGGAGGAAATCATGGCAGTAAAATACGTATTCGTAACAGGTGGTGTTGTATCCGGGCTCGGCAAAGGTATTACCGCCGCCTCGCTGGGAAGATTGTTGAAAGCTCGCGGCTACAAGGTCACGATGCAGAAGTTTGATCCCTATATCAACATTGATCCCGGAACAATGAACCCGATCCAGCACGGTGAAGTATTCGTCACGGAAGACGGCACGGAAACAGATCTTGATCTTGGACACTATGAGCGGTTCATCGATGAAAATCTGGATAAAAATTCCAATGTCACTACCGGCAAAGTATACTGGTCGGTGTTACAAAAAGAACGGCGCGGTGATTACGGCGGCGGTACCGTACAGGTCATTCCGCATATCACCAATGAGATCAAGAGTCGTTTCTACCGTAATTTCACTGATGAGGATACCCGCATTGCCATCATCGAAGTTGGCGGCACGGTAGGCGATATCGAGAGTCAGCCGTTCTTAGAGTCCATCCGTCAGTTCCAGCACGAAGTGGGACGGGAGAATGCGATTCTCATCCATGTGACGCTGATCCCCTACCTAAGCGCTTCTCAGGAGATGAAGACCAAGCCCACGCAGGCAAGTGTTAAGGAACTGCAGGGTATGGGACTGCAGCCCGATATTATCGTGTGCCGCAGCGAGCGTCCCTTAGATCAGACACTAAAAGATAAAATTGCTCTGTTCTGTAATGTACCCAGCAATCGTGTACTGCAGAACCTTGATGTGGAACACTTATATGAGGCTCCCCTTGCCATGGAAGAAGAACATCTGGCGCAGGTGGCCTGTGACTGTCTGAAGCTGAGCTGCCCGGAACCCGATCTGGCGGATTGGAGGGCGGTCGTCGAATCCCTGCGGACTCCTGCCAGTGAAGTTACAGTTGCTCTCGTAGGTAAGTATACCCAGCTTCACGACGCTTATATCAGTGTTGTGGAAGCATTAAAGCACGGCGGTATCTCCAACCACTGTGTCGTCAATATTAAGTGGGTGGATTCCGAAACCGTCACTGCGGATAATGTAAGCGAACTGCTTGGCGGCGTCAACGGTGTACTTGTGCCCGGCGGCTTCGGCGACAGAGGCATCGAAGGCAAGATCCATGCCATCACTTACGCGAGAACCAACAATATTCCTTTTCTGGGGCTCTGCCTCGGTATGCAGCTTGCAATCGTGGAATTTGCCAGAAACGTACTTGCCTATAACGATGCGCACAGCATAGAACTGGACCCTTCCACGACCCATCCGGTNATCGCGCTTATGCCCGACCAGAANGGTGTGGAAGACATCGGCGGCACTCTGCGNCTCGGTTCCTATCCCTGTGTACTGGACAAGTCTTCCAAGGCATATGCCCTGTACGGTGAAGAGACGATNCATGAAAGACACAGGCACCGTTACGAAGTGAACAACGATTACCGCGCCGTACTGACNGAGAACGGCATGAAGCTGTCCGGCNTATCNCCNGACGGCCGNATCGTAGAGATGTGCGAGCTTCCGAATCANCCGTTCTTCGTNGCGACACAGGCGCATCCGGAATTAAAATCAAGACCGAACCGCCCGCATCCTTTATTNAAGGGATTNGTGGAAGCGGCNCTTGCNNNNAAANNGAATTAGATNNNACGATANNGACTNACNCCAAATCANGGNTTATAATTTATATTACAATCAGCNCAAACTGAAAAGGCAGNNCCCNNAAACGGATTCTGCCTTTTCTGATTNCTATATTTTTACTTACTNNGGATTATTCCTCCAGCAAGTTCAACTTATCTACNAANGCCTGCACATCCGCCATCGTCACCTGTCCNCCGAANCTGATCGGNCCACGCAGAGGCATATACTCTANCATNGCATCANNCATCTCCTGCGTCATNGCTTCTGCAGCGCTCTCTCCCTCGGAGTTACCCTGCTCNTCACNAAAGAGTCCTTTCGACATAATCCCNTTCACNATCTCCCATGCNNTGGGNTCTTTCTTAACATCTCCCAGCGTCGTATCCGTGGTATATACGAAGGGCAGNTTCTCTGTAGATTCCACNGTCACTGTCTTAGTNAGCANAATNTCTCTGGAAGACTTGCCNATCATGATATCGAATTCACCCGTCTCCACATGCCAGTCATGAANCCTGACACTATAGTACGCAAATGCTCTCTTATCCANCGTAAANGTCACCGTCTTCGTCTCTCCGGGCGCCAGCTCAACCTTCGCAAAATCCCGCAGCTCNTTGACAGGNCGTATTACCGTACTTTCCCGGTCNGCNACATACANCTGNACTACTTCTTTNCCCGCCACAGAACCGGTATTGGTCACATCGACNGTCACACGAAGCGTATCNGTATCCTTNATCTGCTCTTTGTCCACAGTCAGGTTGGAATAGTCAAAAGTGGTATAGGACAATCCATAACCGAAGGGGAACAGCACATCCATTTTTTTCTTATCATAATAGCGATANCCTACGAAAATACCCTCGCGGTATTCTACCATGTCGCCCTCACCGATGTAAGACAGATAGGATGGATTATCCTCCAGTCTGATCGGGAATGTCTCAGGCAGCTTCGCGCTGGGATTCACCTTGCCNAACAGAATATCGCAGACTGCNCCGCCTACTGCCTGACCGCCCAGATANGCTTCCACAACGCCTTTTACCTGATNCACCCANGGCATTTCCACGGGGGANCCGTTGTGCAGGACTACTACGGTATTGGGCTGCACCGCGGCCACTTTCTCTATTAATTCATTCTGNCAGTTCGGCATAGCCATATGCTTTCTGTCAAATCCTTCCGACTCAAACTTATCCGGAAGTCCGGCNAAAATAACNGCCACATCTGCATTTCGCGCNGCCTCTACAGCCTCTGCAAGCAGCTTCTCGTCGGTCTTGTCTTCCNCGTCATCGAAGCCCTGCGCATANGTAATATTCTTCATCCCTTCCGCCGCGTCGAGTGCTGACGTAATCTTATGGCTGTTGATATGAGAACTGCCGCCGCCCTGATAACGGGGNTTCTNNGCATACTTACCGATAAAGGCAACCTTCTGCTGATCNGACAGCGGAAGNACGCCCTCATTTTTCAAAAGAACGATCGTCTCCTCGGCCACCTTACGCGCCATCTCATGATCTTTATCCTTATCAAAGACAGCATTCTTATCACGGTTCTCCTCATAGCGGAACACAATATTCAGTATACGCTCCACCGCTTCGTTTACTACGCCCTCGTCCAGCTCACCGCTTAGGACTGCGCCCATGATCATCTTNTCATTAGCGCCGTTAGATCCCGGCATCTCCAGATCCAATCCTGCTTTCAAGTCTTCCACACGNTTATTGACCGCTCCCCAGTCGCTCACNACGTAACCTTCAAATCCCCACTGATCACGCAGCGTNTCCGTCAGATACTGATGATTCTGCGCCGCATAGGTTCCGTTGATCTTATTGTAAGANCACATAACGGTCCAAGGCTTCTCCTTCTTCACCGCTCCCTCGAAAGCTGCCAGATAGATCTCATGCAGCGTCCGCTCATCCACACGGGAGTCGCAGGACATCCTACGCGTCTCCTGGTTATTCGCGAGAAAATGTTTGATGCTGGTACCCACATTCTTGCTCTGTATTCCATGAATCAGTGCACCTGCCATCTCGCTTGCAACAAACGGATCCTCCGAATAATACTCAAAGTTACGTCCGCAAAGCGGGGAACGCTTAATATTGACTGCCGGTCCTAAGATCACACTGACGCCTTCCGCCTGACACTCATTGCCCAGTGTCTCGCCCATTTCCATTAGAAGCTCTCTGTTAAAGGAAGCCGCGGTTCCGCAGCCTGCCGGGAAACATACCGCCTTGATGCTGTCATTGATTCCCAAATGATCTCCCTCTTGGTTCTGTTTACGAAGCCCATGAGGCCCGTCGGATAACATACTTGCCGGAATCCCCAGACGCTCTACCGCCTCCGTATGCCAGAAATCCGCACCGGAACACATAGCTGCCTTTTCCTCCAAAGTCATCTGTGCCACCAGTTCTTTGATCTTCTCTGCTGTCATTTTGCAATAACCCTCCTACCTTCTCTATGATACTTCGTGCAGATAGTTCCAAAGTATCAAATAGCTGTGATGCTTACAGTGTAGCACAGTGGCAACGGCTTTTCTATATCTTTTTTATCAGTTTCTTGTACAATATGCGCGAAACCGCATCTCGCAGTAACTTCCTCCCTCCGCGTTATTCCGAAACAGAATCCTGCCGCCGTGTGCCAGCACGATTTTCTGTACAATACCGAGCCCTCTGATCTTCTGCTCCGCCCGTTTCTTCCTGCCACTGCGCAGTCCGCGCAGCACTTCATCTGAATAGCCGATTCCATTATNCGCGAAGCTGATACAGCACCACTTTCTCTCCTGCCATACATGCAGCCGGATCAGCATAATCTTCCCTTTCCTGCCATGCTGCAGGCTGTTATGGAACAGATTCCGCAAGGCTCTGATCAGCAGCTTCTGATCCGCCTTGATCCATACTTCTTCCGCATGCCCGGATATATCCACATCGATCTCCAGTTCGTCATCTCTCGCATCGCTTAGAAACGCCGCCGCAACTTCACGAAGCACCGCTGTGGGACGTACTTTCTCCATACGCAGCGGCTGCATGGAGTATTCCANTCTGGAGGTCAGGTTCAGGTCTTCAATCAGCTCCTTCATAACCATGCTCTGATGGCTGATCACAGCCGCTTCCCGCCGCTCTTCCTCTGTAAGCGTTCCGTCACTCTCCAGCATATCCGCATAGCCCATTACCATCGACAGNGGTGTGCGTATATCATGGGATATCCCGGCGATCCACTCGATTCGCGCCTGTTCCCTGTTCTTTGCTCCTCTCCTGAGCAGAAATGCCGCCANAACCAGAATCCCCAGAGAATCGAACGCAATAATCCAGCCCCCGATTCTCAGAATATAATTTATCCATGCAACCGGNAGNTCTACATTGTATTTCCACATGGAATCCTTCGGACGTGCTACCACCATGATCTTATCCTCCCACACGCGCAGATAAACCGGATAATCGTTTAAATACCATCTGCACATGGCAGCAATCTCNGAACTGCTGTAGGAGTCTTTGATCTCCGGCGGTTTCCTGAAGCTCCAGATAACATCCCCGTTTTCATCTAACAACATAGCCCACTGATCGAGCCCNGTCAGTCTTTCCTGCATAAGATCACTCAGCTCATAACCTTCTTCTGCCAGCGTCAGCTCCTCCATGACCATACCGCCGTACATATAATCCGGGTTGAGCTGATGGTATCGNAGCAGCAACATAAACAGCAAGATAAAATTAATAATCAAAGTCAACACAATAATCCATATAAAAGCTGTTGCGTAATACATGACTGTGCGGACTCCCGACCGTCTGTTTCTGATCCTCATATTGTTTCTCATATTCCTTTCANAATTCTCAAACCATCCTGCTGTNTTCATCAATCTGTANCGANGGCATCGATCATGCCGCCACAGCTATACCAGCTTATACCCAAGCCCGCGCACCGTCAGCAGATATCGCGGATGGGAAGGATCATCTTCAATCTTCTCCCGCAGCCGCCTGATATGCACGATCAGCGTGTTTTCATAACCGTAATTACCCTCCGGCCACACGGACTCACACAGTGCGTCGATGGTCACGATCCGGCCTCTGTTCGCCGCCAGTTTCTCTATGATGGCATACTCCTTCGCCGTGAGGGTGACTGCCTCCGTTTCTCCCGGTTCCGATGATTCCGATGCGCTTTGCCGACTCACCACACCGCTGCCCAGATCAACACAGCAATCTCCTAACCGAATCATCTCATGCTCTTTCCCCGTCTCTTNCACGCGATACACCCTTTTCAGCACCGCTGTCACACGCAGNATCAATTCTTTGGGCAGNAAAGGTTTCGTAATATAATCATCCGCTCCCAGTCCCAGCCCATGCAGTCTGTTCTCATCCTCATCCCGTGCCGACAGGAAGATCACCGGCACTTCCGACTCTCTTCGCAGTTCGCCAAAAAGGCTGAAGCCATCCCCGTCCGGGAGCATCACGTCTAACAGAATAAGCGCAGGGTACTCCCTGTGATATACCGCCATCGCCTCCAGGCAGCTTCCTGCACACACCACATTCTTAAACCCTTCTTTCGTTAAGAACTCTCCGACCATCCTGCGCAGCGCCGGTTCGTCATCCACCAGCATGATCTTATATTCATGTATATNCATANCAGNNTTTTCTCTCCTTTTCTCCATCCCGAATCTACTTGTTTCATAAAGTCTGTTCTGCCAATCAGTACCAGGTCATTTACGCTCATAATATCATCTGCATTATATCCCGGCATCTTATACATAGCAGTATACTATTTTTTATCCTTGCCCGAAACATCTTATCCCGAATCTTAATGTAAATGTAATGTANGCTTCATCCGGTTTTAATGTGCTCCTCTTATTCTGATAGTGAAAGTCAGGCAATTGCCGCAAAATAACTTATAGTAAAANAGGAGGGACTATGGCTACACAAAATTTAATCGAAACCACTAATCTCACGAAACAGTACGGNAAAGTCCGTTGTGTCAGTTCTCTGCATATGCAGGTGCCGCAGGGCGCTGTTTACGGATTCTTAGGTCCCAACGGNGCAGGCAAATCGACAACACTCAAGATGATNCTCGGACTTGCCAAGCCTACCGACGGNTCCATCACACTCTTCGGTATGCCCGTAAATGAAAAAAACCGCATAAAGCTTCTTGCCGACACCGGTTCTCTGATCGAATCGCCCAGTTACTACGGTCATTTGACCGGAGAAGAGAATCTGACCATTCTNCAAACGCTNAAAGGCTGCCCCAAAGAAGACATAGATAAAGTCTTAAAAATCGTGCGCCTGAGCGANGCGCGTAAAAAGAAAGTCGGCCACTACTCNCTCGGCATGAAACAGCGTCTCGGACTNGCCGCGGCGCTGCTCGGTTTTCCCAAACTGCTCATACTNGATGAACCCACCAACGGTCTTGATCCGGCAGGCATACAGGAAATGCGCGACCTGATCTGCACTCTTCCNCGGNAATANGGCATCACGGTAGTCGTNTCTTCCCACCTGCTCAGCGAGATTGACCAGATGGCNGACCATGTAGGCATTATTCGCAAAGGTGAATTGGTTTATCAGGACACACTGGACTCTCTGCACTCCCATGCCANNCAGCAGATTGCNCTGCGNACCNANCGGCCGGACACGGTTATTTCCCTGCTTCATCAGGANGGCATTGANGTNCANAANGAAGAGGATTACCTGCTGATCCCNATGATAGAGGATNCNTATATCGCCGGGCTGTGCCGAAGNCTGATCGAACAGAATATTGCTTTATACCGGGTTGANAAGAGGGAGAANAGTCTGGAAGATATTTTCCTGTCNCTGACCGGAAAGGAGTCAAGTCTATGAAAACATTACGATTGGAATTCTATAAGANCAAAAGAAGAAAAGTCTGGCTGACCATGTTTGCCCTGNTATCCGTGCAGCTCCTGTGGGGACTCTGGTCCATGANNGATCCGAAAGAGTGGGAACTGCAAAGCGGCTGGATGTCGTTATTGTACTTCCTGTCACTTCTGGACGGCATCATGGTTCCTACNATGATGTCCGTGCTCGCNTCGCGCCTTGCCGATATCGAGCATAAGGGCAATACCTATAAACAGCTTGAAACTCTCCGCAGCGCCGGAAGTCTCTANCATGCCAAAGCAGTATGCGGATGTATCATAATCGCCGNNATGTTTGCCGTCCANTTCGCCTTTTTTATTCTGCTCGGCTATCATCTGGGTTATGAGGGCAATCCGGAGGTGAAATACTATNTGCTTTCCTATGTGNTGAANGTTGCNGCCAACATTTCTCTGTTCCTGCTGCAGCTTGCCCTGTCCATGCTCTTTGCCAACCAGATGATTCCTCTCGTGGCCGGACTTGGCGGTTCCATGGCGGCGCTGCTTCTGATGTATGTCACAACTTACTCGTTTCTGCCCTGGGGCGGCAACCTAAGCGCTTCCCTGGTCCGGGCCGAGTGGGATGAAACCACCAGAATCAGCACATACTGCTACCGTGNTTTCTCACCGGCCGAAACAGCCGCCGTGATCTGCATATTCATCTGGATCGTGGTTTTCTATGCGGCAGGCAGAATCTTATTTACACGTAGGGAGGTGTGACACTTATGACACTATCATTTATGAAATCGATTAAAGCAGAACAAATAAAACTGAAAAGGAGTCCCGTCTGGCTCGCCTTCTTCATTCTGCCGATTATATCCGCCTTCTTCGGCACTTTCAATTACATGGCAAATCTGGAGTTGCTGAAAAGCGAGTGGTACAGTCTGTGGTCCCAGCACACTCTTTTNCTGTGTTATGTCTTTATGCCCGCTTTGATCGGTACCTACTGCTCCTATCTGTGGCGGCTGGAACATATGAGAAACAACTGGAACAGCTTTTTAACTGTGCCTGTCTCCCGCCTTTCCCTGTATGTGGGCAAATTGGTGCAGGCGATCATAATGGTTATAGCCGGTAACGCATGGGTTTTCTTCCTGTACTGTCTGTGCGGTAAGCTCTGCGGCCTGCCCGGTCTCCCGCCGAAAGCTTCCATCGGATGGCTCNCCGCCGGCATCCTCGGCGGCATCGTAGTCGGCTGTANACAGCTTACCATATCCATGATCATCCGNTCNTTCGCGGTTCCGATCGGCATCGGGCTCGTCGGCGGCATCGGCGGTCTTATGGTGACCAACAAAGGATGGGGCTTATACTATCCATATTCGCTCTATTGCATGGGAATGCGCGCCAACAATCCGAATATGGAACTCGAAACGGGTACCTTTGTGATCGGATGTATTGTTTATATTCTGCTTTTCTCTCTGCTATCGGTGTGGGGATTGNGCAGACGGGAGCAATAACAAATCGAGCTGCGCTCGATTGCGAGCTGCGCTCGATTGCGAGCTCCGTTCGATTGCGAGCTNCGNTCGNTTGCGAGNTTCGCTTCGCGAACTCGAAGTTTGCTGTGGANTTTTCTACAGTATAAACAGTCGGGGAGATTGTCCCCGGCTGTTACATACCTTATAGAATGCAGACAAGTTTGTTTTTATCTATTATATCTCTGCTGGTCTAAGAGCTCNTTNAGCGCCTCGTCACCAATGCTGACCCACGCATCCTCTTCCTCCGCGTTCAGTCCAAGATACTCCCGCAGAGTGACCGGTTCATCACTGAATCCCCAATCCTGACTGTAGTCATCGATNTCTTCAAACTCNATTTCTCCTGCCAAATATTTCTCTTTGAATTTCTTTTCTGTAGTTTCCGCCATATTCTTTGTGCTGTCCTCTCTATGTAATATTTCTCACGCAAGCCCATCCGCTCTTGCCTTGTCCGCCACCATCTCATAGGTGGGTGTAGGCACGCCGTAACGCTGTCCCATCCGCACAACCTCATAGATCAGCCCGTCAATCTCGGACGCTTTGCCCGCATAGACATCACGCTGCATAGAGGTGCTCGCCTCAGGATTCAGAGTGTCAAGAATCTGCAGATTGGTGGTTACGATATCCACGAGAAAAGGCACTTCCATCGCCGTCGCCAGCGCGTCGATCTCCCGCATTAATTTCACAAAAGTATCTCTCGCGTCTCCGGTTTTCTGCACTTCACCCGCTGACACATGGTAGTACAATCCGCATGCCGCCATCGGTGATACATAAGCAAACTTCTGCAGCGCATCCCGTCTGATATTATCCGACAGCACACCTTCGATTCCGCTGTCCTTTAAATCTTTCGCCACCTCGAAAAGCTCCGGTNGGAGTTCCCTCTGATCACGCACGCCATAGACGATTCTGAAAATGTCTCCGCGAAGCAGAATCACACCGGGTTCCTTGATCTCTCCCGCAATATAAATACATCCGTCCGTCACCAACAATCCCGGCAGCTTCTCCTGCATTCTGCTGCCCGTTCCGTATATATTCAATATCGGAATGACAATCGTGTCATCTTTTGCCACACGCCTAATGAAAGGAATCGTGTCCTCCAGCGAGTATCCTTTTACACAGACAAAAATAACATCCGGCTGTTCATCGTAGTGCTCCATATCCGTGGCCTTAACAGGCTGCACGGTATAATTCCCCTTCTTCGTCGTCTCCATACGCAGACCATGCTCCTGCATCTGCCGCAGGTGTTCTCCCCGCGCNATGAGCGTCACATCCTTACCCGCCTCCGTCATATAAGCGCCTATACTGCCTCCCGTGCCTCCCGCACCAATCACCAAGTATTTCATTCCGCATACCTCCTTAAATCGTTTAGTTTCTCTTCATACCTATGCATACAAAACCGGGCACCCATTCGCCCGATGATCATTTTCCCGACTGCCGGCAGGCTGCTCCTAAATATTTCCGCTCCCATGCCGTATATTNGCTTTCCATTCTATCATATGCAGATACTTTTTTCCACTTCCTCAGACAGCAAAAGCGGCATTAGCTTTCTGCTAACACCGCCCACATAATCATTATATCAGTTTCTCCACCGCTCCCCGCANCCTCTCGAGCGCCTCCTTNAGCACTGCACGCGGACAGGCAATATTGATCCGTTCAAACCCTTCACCCGCTTTGCCGAAGATCGCTCCGGCATCCAGCCACAGCTTCGCTNCGTGTACAATCAGATGCTCCAGCCTCTCATCCGTAAGCCCTAATTCACGGCAGTCCAGCCAGATCAGATATGTTCCTTCCGGTTCAATCAGCTTGATCTGCGGCAGATTTTTCTCCAGGAAATCTCTGGCAAANTCCAGATTNCCCCGCAGNTAAACCTTTAANTCTTCCAGCCANTCTCTGCCCGTCTCATATGCCGCCTGNCAGGCATGCAGTCCGATCATATTGACCTGACTGTAACCTACTGCGGACATCTGCTTNAGGAATGCCTTNCGAATCTGNCCGTTNGGAATAAAAATATTNGAAATCTGCAGTCCTGCCAGATTAAAAGTCTTACTNGGCGCCGTACAGATGATGCTGATCTGTTCAAACGCAGGATCTATCGTNGTAAACACATGATGTTTTCCGCCTTCATAGACAAAATCGCTGTGGATCTCATCACTCACAACCTTCACGCCATGCCGCACGCAGATTTCTCCCACTCTGCGCAGCTCCTCCGCCGTCCAGACTCTGCCCACCGGATTATGCGGACTGCACAGAATGAACAGCTTCACATGATTCTGAATAATCTTCTCCTCGAAGTCATCATAATCTATCTCATAGTGTCCGTTTCGCAGNATCAGTTCATTATTGACCAGCGTTCTGTCGTTATCCCGGATCACCGCGCTGAAAGGATAATAGACGGGCTGCTGGATCATTACGGCATCNCCCGCTTCCGTCAGAGCCTGTATCGCAATGCCGATGGCGAACACGATCCCCGGCGTCTTCACCAGCCACTTCTTCTCCACATTCCAATCAAAATAATTCCGATACCACGCGGCCACCGCTTGGAAATAATCGTCCCTGCNCTCCGTATATCCGTAGATTCCGAGCGTCGCATCCGCCATCGCCTTCTCGATAATTCCAGGTGCCGTCCGGAAATCCATATCCGCCACCCAAAGCGGCAGCACATCCTCCGGCATCCCTCTCTCCGCTGCAAAATCATACTTTAAGCAGTCTGTATTTTTCCTGTCAATTATCTCGTCAAAATTGTACTNCATTGCCGTCTCCCTTATTACTCTTATCTGTATCTACAATATCATTCACCCAAGCGCCTGCTCCAAGTCCGCGATCAAGTCCCTCACATTCTCGATTCCCACCGACATNCGCAGCGTTCTCTCGTCAATCCCGTTAGCCCGCCTCTTCTCATCCGGCACATCCGCATGCGTCTGTGTAAAAGGATATGTCATCAGGCTTTCCGTACCGCCCAGACTCTCCGCGAACTGAATCAACTTTATCCGCTCCAATACGCTGTATGCAGTTTCCTGCGAGTCTACATGAAACGTCAACATACCGCCATAACCCCGGCACTGTCTCTGCACTATATCATGCCCTGTGTGATCTTCCAGCCCTACATAGAACACTTCCTCCACCTTCGGATGNCCCTTAAGCCATTNNGCAATCGCCAGCGCATTCTCCTGATGTTTCTCCATGCGCACGGACAGGGTCTTGATCCCCCGCAGAATCAGCCATGAATCAAAGGGTGCAAGACAAGCTCCNGTGGTCTTTACCATCTCTCTTATNTTATCGGCAATNTCCGCACGATTCGTCACCAGAAATCCGCCCANTGTATCGTTATGTCCGCCCAAATATTTCGTCGCGCTGTGAATGACTACATCCGCCCCCAGATCCAAAGGGTTCTGGAAATANGGCGTCAGNAAAGTATTATCCACCGCAACCAGACAGTTATGCCGCGCGGCAATCTCACTGACAGCTCGGAGATCCGTCACCAGCATCATCGGATTCGTAGGTGTCTCTATGTAGATCAGCTTCGTGTTCTCCCGTATTGCCGCCTCCACCGCGTCAAGGTCTGACGTATCCACGTAGGTGAACTCCATTCCGTTCTTCTCATTCACTTTTCTAAACTGCCGAATCACACCGCCGTACAGATCATCCGTCGCTACCACGTGATCACCCNGAGCAAACAGTTCCATAAAAGCGTTGACCGCCGCCATACCGGTGGCAAAAGCAATGGTGTCCAGCCCATGCTCTAAGTCCGTCACAATCCGTTCCAGCTCTTTNCTGGTAGGATTCTGCACTCTGTTATAATCATATCCCGTGCTTTGTCCTACCGCCGGATGTGCATATGCCGCCGTCTGATAAATCGGGAAGCTGATCGCTCCCGTGCTCTCAATCGCCTCTCTGCTGCCCTGTCCGTGAATACACACGGTATCTGTCTGATAACTCATCCGAATTCTCCTCCATGGGTCCGACTCTTCCGAATGCGTCCGCCCGTTTTATATTTCATACTAATCATATAGGAATTATAAATATGATACCATTTTCTATGCGTTTGTCAACCCCCTTTACCGGAATCTTTTTTGAAAAATTTTTCTCAATAAATATCGGGATTCTTTGCAATTTCTTATCGCTCCGTGGACTTGACATTTTAAATGAAAGGTATATAATTTCAACCGTTAATAAATTTTACTTTATAATAAGAAGAAACTATACGGAGGAAGACCTCACATGTTTGTCATATTTTTTCTCATATGGATCATCTTCAATGGTCAATTTACTCTGGAAATCGCCCTGTTNGGACTGGTGATATCCGGCGCGATCTATTGGTTTATCTGTAAATTTCTGGATTATAAACCTGCCAATGACATCATCCTATGTAAAAGGTTCTTTCTGATGCTCCACTATGTATTCGTGCTGTTGATCGAGATCCTCAAGGCAAACGGCGCGGTTTTCAAAATGATTTATTCCGAAAAATACTGCCTCGAACCGGCGGTGGTTCATTTCAAAACGACGCTCCATACCACCTTCGCGAGAGTGCTTCTGGCNAATTCCATCACGCTGACTCCCGGCACCATCACAGTCAGCCTNAANGANGATGAATATGTAGTCCACTGTCTGGATAAGGAACTTGCGCAGGGTATTGACTCCTCCATATTCGTCAAACTGTTGGAGCGAATCGAAAACATATAGTAAACGACATAACAAATTGCTCTTTTCGGACTTGCCAAATCCATATACGCAAGCTTTTGCAAGTCCGAAATGGCAATTTCTAATGTCGTTAACTATAGAATAAAGAGGTATTGACAATGATCTATCACTACATTTACATCGCAGTTCTTATTATTCTGGCGCTGATGCTGTTTCCCTGCCTGATTCGCGCAATCAAAGGNCCCCGCATCGCAGACCGTCTTGTGTCGGTGAACATGATGGGCACAATGGTCATGGTCATGATCGCCATACTCGCCCTGCTTTTGGATGAGGGCTATCTGGTGGATGTCTGTCTGGTCTATGCCATGATCAGCTTCCTTGCAGTGGTCGTACTGACGAAGGTGTATATCGGTATTTATGAAGAAAAAAGGCAGGCACCTGACGAGCAGGAATCTACGGAAGAAGGAGGTATGTCCGATGGGAATTTTTGACTGGATCAGGCTGATCCTGGGCTGCGCGTTCATCATCTGCGGTCTGGTGATCTTTTTTACGGAAATATTCGGAGTATTCCACTTCCAATATGTATTGAATCGTATGCATGCCACAGCGATGGGGGATACTCTCGGTATCGCTTCCTGCATGTTGGGTTTGGTGATTTTCTCAGGATTCAACATGACATCCGTAAAGCTGTTGCTGATTGTGGTTTTCCTTTGGTTCGCTTCCCCGGTGTCTTCACATGTGCTGGCGCGTCTGGAAGTAGCAACGAACGAGAATCTGGAAAGCCGCTGTAAGGTTTATACGGATCTCGAAGCATTAGAGAAAGAACTGTCCGATACCACGGTGNCCGCTGCTGCACCCGAAGCTGTACNGCAATCCGAGACAGGAGGCAAAGAGCTATGACGACTTTTCAATGTATTCTGATGGGATTTCTGATCGTATGCGCGGTCTCTGTCAGTTTCTCCAGAAACCTGCTCAATTCCATCCTCATCTATATGTCCTACAGCCTGATTATGTCTATCCTGTGGGTGTGTCTGGAATCTCCCGATCTTGCGATCACGGAGGCTGCCGTCGGCGCAGGTGTGACCAGTGTCCTGTTCTTCGCCACACTGAAAAAGATTCAGGCGATTCGCATCGAAAAGGATAAGACCGGAAAGGAGGCGCCGCGGAATGAGTAAGTTGAGACCGAGAGATGAATATGAGAAGACCCATGCTTTCCGTTTCTTCCGCTGGCTGTCCGGCAGCAAGGACCCTTATGTCGGAGAAGTGGAAATGCAGGTCCAGCAGACACCCACAGTTCCGGAAGAAACGATCATTGAACGCATGCGCGAATCAGATATGATCCGCGATAAGATCTATGATAAAGAGCTGAACAAAACAGCGCGCATCTTCCATAAAATATATATTACGATAGCGATCCTGTTCTGTTTCGCCTTAGTGGGCGTCCTATTGATGACCGTATCGTATCTGCCGCCCAGCGGCGATCCGTCGAATCCGGTCAACAATGTTGTTTCCGAGCGTTACATTGAACAGGGACTGCAGGAGACTGGTGCACTCAACATCGTGTCCGGCATGATCCTGACCTACAGGGCTTTCGATACTTTCGGAGAGACTAATGTGCTGTTCATCGCGACATGCTGTGTCATGATCCTGTTGATGGTGGACGATGCGATCCTCAAAAAACAGGAAGCCGTCAATGACCGCCGTTTTGAGCCGAAGAATGATGCGATCCTGCAGGGAACTGCCTTCGTTCTGTGTCCTATTATTTTTATATTCGGTATTTATATCATATTGAACGGTCATCTGTCACCGGGCGGCGGCTTCTCCGGCGGCGCCATTATGGGGGCGGGACTGATTCTGTATGTCAGCGCTTTCGGNTTTAAGAAGACACAGCGCTTCTTCAANGAACACATATATAAGATCGCTAAGATCACCGCCNTGTGCATGTACGGGCTNATCGGCACATACTTCTACATGACCGGCGCAAACGGAATCGAGAANCACATCCCGCTCGGNATCCCCGGACATATNCTGAGCAGCGGTATNATCCTGCCGATCAATATCTGNGTGGGACTGGAAGTCGCGTGCACNATGTACGCATTCTACGCACTATTCAGAAGAGGAGGGCTGTAAAATGGGCGCAAATTTATTNANAAACTACGGCGAAGCTGTCGCCATGATCCTCTTCGGCATCGGATTCGGAAATCTGCTCTTACAGCCTAATCTGATCAAGAAGATCATCGGNCTGAACATCATGGATACGGCGATCTACCTTTTCCTNGCGGAAAAAGGATATATCAGAGGACGCGTGGCNCCCATNGTCGTGGACGGCGTACAGAGTATGGAATCCTATATCAATCCGATCCCCAGCGGTCTCGTGCTGACCGGTATCGTAGTCTCCGTCTCCGTGTCCGCCCTGATGCTG
This sequence comes from Lachnospiraceae bacterium, assembly GCA_014804485.1. Taxonomy (GTDB): domain Bacteria; phylum Bacillota; class Clostridia; order Lachnospirales; family Lachnospiraceae; genus UBA3282. The sequence goes on along the minus strand of JAAUZT010000034.1, from coordinate 100,177 downwards.
GCACTCACCATAAGACTCTATAAACGCTATCAGACGCTGGATCTCGATGAGATATCCAGTCGGCTGAAAAAGGAGGGGCTGTAATGGATATCATACGGAACTTTCCTTGTATCTCTATTATGCTGTGTCTGTTCGCGGGCATTATCAGCTCGGGGCTGCGCGATAAGGCGGCCATGTGGATCAGCACGATCCTGCTCACGATCAATATCGCGCTGAGTGCTTGCACGCTGGCATATACTCTTTTCATCGGCGAACCCTTCGTCTATGTCATGGGCAAATTCCCCGCACCGTGGGGCAATGAGATCCGCGCCGGCATACTTGAAGCGCTGCTGGCATTCTTTTTCTGTGTGATCATGCTGCTCTCCCTCTTCGGCGGCAGACATAAGCTGCCGGATGAAGTCGAAGAAGACAAGACGTATCTCTACTATGTATTGTCCGATCTGNTGCTCAGCTCTCTGCTGGCGCTGGTCTACACAAATGATATGTTTACGGCATACGTGTTTGTAGAGATCAATACCATATCAGCGTGCGGACTGATCATGATTCGCCAGAACGGCCGCACCATCGAGGCCGCTGTCAGATATATGATTATGAGTCTGTTAGGTTCCGGCCTGCTGCTTCTCGGTCTGTGTATGCTCTATGACCTGACCGGCCATCTGCTGATGAGCAATATNAAAGAATCCGTGGCNCTTCTTNCGGCAAACGGTGAGTATAANNTTCCTCTGNTCGTCNCCATCGTGCTGATGTCCGTAGGTCTGTGTATNAAAAGTGCGCTTTTCCCGTTCCATGCATGGCTGCCGGATGCCTACGGATACTCTACTGTCTCCTCGGCTGCCATCTTATCCTCACTGGTGTCCAAAGGATATATCTTCCTGCTCATTAAGATCATCTACCGTGTAATCGGTTTCAGGATCTACCATGACAGCAGGATCATCGATATCCTTTTCCTGTTTGGTCTGATGGGTATGATCTTCGGCTCATTAAGCGCTATTAAAGAGAATGATGTCCGCAGAATGATCGCTTTTTCTTCAGTCGCACAGATCGGTTATATTTATATGGGATTCGGCATGGGCACTCAGGAGGGTATGACGGCCAGTATTTTCCATATCCTGTCCCATGCGGCCACGAAATCACTGCTGTTTATTGCCGCCATCGGACTGACTGACGTATCCGGTGGGAGCCGCAAGTTTATCGAACTGACCGGCTCGGGTTACCGCAACAAGTGGGCCGGCGTCGCCTTTACGGTAGGCTCTCTCTCCATGGTAGGTGTGCCGCTTTTCTCCGGATTTATCAGCAAACTGCTGTTCTCGCAGGCGGCTGTCCTAAATCACACGAAGATGCTGCCTGCGCTGATCGTCCTCGGAATCAGTACGATTCTGAACGCGATNTATTTCATGAAGACNGTGATTCGGATCTACACACCTTTAAATNACTGTGCCTACACCAGTGTTACTTTTAAGGATATTTCGTTATATGCCATGGTTTTAGTGGCATTNATCGTATTAAATGTGATGCTTGGCATCAGNTCCCAGCCNGTTGTCGATATGATACAGCAGGGACTTGCCATGTTTGCGTAGAGGGGGATTCCATATGTATCTCATTCTTTTATCCATACTTATACCGATCCTGATCGGATTGTTCCTTCTGACATGGAGAACAAAATGCGCTCCGCACGATTGCGGGATTCATTCCGCAACCTCGAATAAACAAAACGTCGGAATTNACTTGATTGCCGGTGCTGCTTTTCTTCTGACAGGCGCATTGGTCATTGCCACGCTCCTTACCGCTTACGGGACATCCTTTACTCTATTTACCCTGACAAGCAGCCTGTCCCTCGTGTTTGCGGTGGACGAGCTCAGCATTCTGTTTGCGGCACTGGCGCTGGTGGTCATGATCTGCGCAGGATTTTTCTCTTTTGAATATATGAAACATGAAGAAAATGAGAAGCGNTACTACGGTTTCTATCTGATCGTATNCGGCGTCTTGAATGCACTCTGTTTTTCCGGCAACCTGATCACCTTCTATCTGTTCTTTGAAGTATTGACCTTATCTTCCGTGCCGCTGGTACTGCATAACGGCAGCCGGGAAGCGATTATGGCGGGATTGAAATACCTGTTTTACTCCTTATGCGGAGCCTATATGGCGCTGTTTGGCATATACTTCGTCTGTCATTACAGNGACACGCTAAACTTTACTGCCGGCGGCGTATTGCAGGCGGCGAACGCACCCTCCAAGGGGCTTCTGCTGATCATGGCGATGATCATGATCATCGGTTTTGGCGTCAAAGCGGGTATGTTTCCGCTGCATGCATGGCTTCCCGCAGCTCATCCCGTAGCTCCGGCTCCGGCCTCCGCGGTGCTCTCCGCAGTCATTGTCAAAGCCGGTGTGCTGGCGCTCATACGCACAGTCTACTATATCTTCGGTGCTTCCTTCCTGCGGGGCACATGGGTGCAGACANTCTGGCTTACGCTNTCGCTGATCACTGTCTTCATGGGTTCCATGCTGGCCTATAGAGAACCCGTGTTAAAGAAAAGACTGGCTTACTCCACCGTGAGTCAGCTATCTTATATCCTNTTCGGACTGGCGGTCATGGANGTGCAGGCGNTAAACGGTTCGCTCCTGCATGTGCTGGCACACGGTCTGATCAAAGCGACGCTCTTCCTCTGCGCCGGCGCCNTCATCTGCATGACCGGCAAAACACGAGTGGAAGAACTGCGCGGAATCGGCAAGGAAATGCCGTTCACTATGTGGTGTTACACNATCGTATCACTGGGTCTGATCGGNATTCCNCCCACAGGNGGTTTCGTCAGCAAATGGTATCTGGCGATAGGAAGCCTGTCGAGCGGGATACCATGGTTTCGCTGGNTGGGACCTGCTGTCTTACTGATCAGCGCACTGCTTACTGCGGGCTATCTGCTGCCGATTACGATTTACGCTTTCCTGCCCGGTAATGATTACGATTATGCGAATCTCAAGAAACGGGAACCGTCGCTTTATATGACAATACCGATCTGCATTATGACGGCTTTGTCAGTTTTAATTGGTTTGTTCCCCACACAGTTTATTGACTCTCTGACACGTTTTGTCAGTCTGCTTGTTTAGAAAGGAGGCGCGGTTATGACAATATTAGTGATCCTGATTCCCTCTGTTGCAGGGATTCTCTCAACGCTGCTTCCTTTTCGTAAGAGGGCTCACTGGGAGATTTTCCTGGAGTGCACCGTTATCCTGAACAGTATTCTGGTCTGGTATCTGCTGTTGCACCACTCAGATAGTACCTTCCTGCTGGCACANTTTACNGGNGATNTGTCCATCAGTTTTAAGGTGGACGGCATGGGCATGGTCTTCGCCGGACTGGTTTCCGCACTGTGGCCCTTCGCNACGCTGTACGCTTTCGAATATATGACGAAAGAAGAGCACGAAAAAATCTTCTTCCTGTTTTATACGATAACTTACGGCATTACGCTGGGCATCGCCCTTGCGGCCAANCTGCTGACCATGTATTTCTTCTANGAGCTGNTGACGCTTGTNACNGTTCCTCTCGTCATGCATACNCTGACCAGAGAAGCGATTCTTGCCAGCCGGAAATACCTGTACTACTCTCTGGGCGGCGCGGCNTTTGCCTTCATCGGCATGATTATGATCATCGTCTACGGANCCACCACCGAATTTGTTCTCGGCGGTATTCTGGACCCTGCCAAGATCGGTTCGCGGACCAACGTCCTGTTATTCGTCTATGTGATGGCATTTATGGGCTTCGGCGTGAAAGCNGCTCTATGNCCTTTTAATTCCTGGCTTCCGCAGGCNGGTGTNGCNCCCACNCCGGTTACGGCGCTCCTTCATGCNGTGGCCGTTGTGAAAGCCGGCGCTTTCGCGATCCTGCGNCTGACTTACTACTGCTTCGGCACTGACTTCCTGCGCGGCACGTGGGCGCAGACCGTCGTTCTGCTGTTGACTATGTTNACNATCGTATACGGCTGCAGCCGCGCGATCAAAGAGACGCATCTCAAGAGAAGGCTTGCTTACTCGACCATCAGTAACTTATCCTACATCCTCTTCGGTGCGGCGCTGATGACACCGCTCGGAATGGTGGGNGCANTGTCCCATCTGGTATTCCACGCCGTGATCAAGATATCCTCTTTCTTCTGTGCGGGNGCCATCATACATCAGACCGAACGGAATTATGTCCATGAGCTGGACGGTATGGGCTATCGGATGCCTTGNGTCTTCGGCATTTTTACNGTATCTGCCCTCTCCCTGATGGGCGTTCCCGGACTGGCAGGGTTTATCAGTAAATGGAATCTGGCTTCAGCTGCCGTTGAGAGCGGTAATGTGGTCGCCTACTTCGGTATTGCCTGTCTGCTGCTTTCCGCTCTNCTGACCGCGATCTATATGCTTACCATAGTGGCACGCGCCTTTTTCCCTGTCAAGGGCTTCGACTACNGTACCTTACAGGGGATTAAAGACCCGAACTGGAAAATGCTGCTGCCGCTGTTTGTATTTACTTTCTTTGTGATAGCATTCGGCATTTACTCCCAGCCGCTCACTGATTTCTTCTGTACGGTGGCTGGGATGTAAAAAATTGAGCTTCGCTCAATTGCGAGATTTGTTCGCTTACGCTTCACAAACTCGTGGTGCTCCGAGTAATGAGTGGAAAAGTATTATACCAGATAGTGAGGTTTATATTATGAGTATNCTAATATNTTCAATTGTATTTNTGCCGATGGCGGCGGCCTTGATCGGCTACATCATAGGACGGTTTCAGAANGATGCCCGCAGTTATTTTGCCGATATCGTAACAGGTGTTATATTCGTTTGCACCCTGTATCTCTTTCTACAGATACAAACGCAGGACACTTCGGGAACTCTCTTTGAGATTCCCTATATCTGCGGCATGGGGCTGCATTTTACTCTGGACGGATTCCGCGCGTTATACTGCATGGTTGCGGCGTTTATGTGGTTTATGAGNNCACTTTTTTCCAAGGAATATCTCGCGCATTACCGCAATCGCAANCGCTACTANCTGTTTCTGCTGNTCACCCTGGGNGCNACGGAAGGTGTCTTCCTCTCCGCCGACTTCTTTACGACCTTNATTTTCTTCGAAATTATGTCCTTNACTTCCTATGTGTGGGTGGCNCATGATGAAAACAAGGAAGCGCTGCGGGCGGCGGCTACCTANCTTGCTGTGGCGGTAATCGGCGGTCTGGTGATGCTGATGGGTATCTTCCTGTTATACGATGTGACGGGAACGCTGTTCTTCAACGACCTTACNGGTGCATACACNATATACGGNCTGCTCAGTTCCAGGCATACGACTCCGATTCAGCTACGGATCGCNGGTCTGTGTCTGCTGTTCGGCTTCGGTGCCAAGGCAGGTGCATTCCCGCTGCACATCTGGCTTCCGAAAGCCCATCCCGTAGCTCCGGCTCCGGCATCGGCTCTGTTGTCCGGTATTNTGACNAAGGCCGGTATGTACGGCATACTGATCCTGACAGCATATATTTTCCTCGGTGATACGGCATGGGGCTGCCTTATTCTGATTACAGGTGTGTGCACCATGGTAATCGGCGCCGTGCTGGCTCTCTTTTCCATTGATCTAAAGCGAACCCTTGCCTGCTCCTCCGTCTCCCAGATCGGATTTATTCTGGTAGGTGTCGGTATGTCCGGGCTTCTTACTTCCGAAGGAGAAAACTTATTGGCAGTGCGGGGCAGCATGCTCCACATGGTGAACCACTCCCTGATCAAACTGGCTCTCTTTATGGCCGCGGGCGTGGTCTATATGAACGTGCATAAACTGGATCTAAATGCAATACGNGGATTCGGGCGCAACAAACCGCTACTCAATTATATCTTCCTGATGGGTGCCCTCGGTATCGGCGGCGTACCTCTCTGGAACGGTTATATCAGCAAGACGCTGATCCATGAGAGTATTGTGGAGTATACCGANCTCCTCCGCGACGGACAGATTNCCGGTATATTGAGNGCNGGNACACTGCACGCCATAGAATGGGCTTTNCTGATCAGNGGCGGACTGACCGTTGCCTATATGACGAAACTCTATGTGGCTCTTTTCGTGGAACAAAATACAGATGCTAAAGTGCAGGCGAATTACGACGCGCTGAAAGGCAAATATATGAATAAAACCAGCGCCGCAGCCCTGACCGTAGGTGCGACTCTGCTGCCGATCATGGGCTTCCTGCCNCATGTCGTGATGGACAGACTGGCTGATATCGGACAAGGTTTCATGCTGCCGGAGGACAGTATCGTGCGCACGCTCGTACCGATACAGGANACAGTTGCAGAACCGGTCGCTTACTTCTCCCTCACAAATCTGCAGGGTGCCTTGATTTCGCTTGTGATCGGTCTGTTTGTTTACTTCGTGGTCGTAAGATTATGGATGATGAAACCAGNTNCGATTAACGGAAAAATGAGNGACAACTATGATGTCACGAACCNTTCCGTCGCNGGCTCATCGGTTTTCGTCGTACGTAAAAAGAAAACAGCCANAGAATACGTTAACCGCTGGTATCANTACTTAGACTTNGAAAATCTGATCTACCGTCCGATNCTGCTNAANATNCTGCCTTTCCTGTTCGGCGTAATCTGCCGCATACTGGACAGTCTGGTAGACGGAGTCGTCGTATTCCTGCGTAAGACTGTATATCGGGACAGCAAGCTTCCGCACGAGCTTCCNGAGGGTACGCCCTTTACCCACATGCTTGCCTGTATCGCATCATTTTTCCAGACGCTGGGTAACAGNATCCTCTTCCGAAAGGANNGAAAGGAAACAGACTTNGAGCATAAGTTTGCGATGATGCATGAAGAATGGTCCGAGAACAATACGTTGATCGCNCGAAGCATGTCCTTCGGACTGTTACTGTTCTGTGTGGGATTGATTGTGATGATCGGGTATTTGTTTGTGATGGATGTATTCTAGCCCGATGCTTACCGTACCGCACCAAATCACCATAGAAGAATCGATGAAGATACGAAATGAACCGCCCGACATTCCGGAGCGGTTCACTCTGTCTTTTTCTATTTTTTCTCTTTCTTGGCAACTGCCTTTGGTTCTTCCTGATTCGGCACTTCTATTTCTGCCGCCTTCTTCGCTTTTCTCTTCTTTCCGGCCTTCCTGATAATCAAAATGAGGAGTACAAGCAGCAGGACTGCCGCCGGAATAATATAGATCAGATAGTCCATGATTCCCTTCTCATAAATGCACACGGCAATCTCCGCATTCGCACCATCAGTGGCCGCAACCGTAAACAGATGATAGATTCCCATAAGTTCCACATCCGCCTGCTTCCATCCGCCATCCTGCTTCACGTAGATGCTCACACCCTCAGTCTGTCCCTCCGGCGCCTGATACCGCAGTGTATGTTTCCCGCGGGTTTCATCCGCNTCTTCGGTCTTCATTCGCGCCGCACTGTCATCGGGGATCTCCACCGTCCAGCGCTCCGTCACATCATCCGGCAGCGCCGTATCTGTTGTACCGTTTTCGGAAGATGTTCCCCCTGTCACGTTCAGCACATCCTCCTGCTTAAACATACCGTCCGCCAGAATAACAGACTGTCCGTTCGGACGCGTCTGCTCCGAAGCAAGTGTGGTCAGATATCGGACATACTCTACCGTCACGTCTTCGTCATACAGGACATTGTTCAGATCCTTAATATCCCAATCCGCGTAAAATCCCGGTTTTGCCGGTATCTCCGGATACAGATCAATGGGAACGCTGCCGCCGTAAGGACACTCTACCATCTTGACTTCCTCTTCATCTGCATAGAAGGAAATCGTCATCATGCGGAACTTGTTCGGAATCCCTTCNATCTCCAACATATCCTGATANCCGATNGGCTCCGCCTTGCCGCTGTAGCTGATTCGGTCGATACCCGCNATTTCATCCGACACGAAATAATTNTGCAACACNGTTCCGCTNCTGTCCGTATCGCCCGCAATCGCTCCNGAAAATGCATCCGATTCCTGAATNCGCACGATCGCACAGCAATTCTCNATACTCGAACCNGAGCCTGCGATCCCTGCCACATACTCCTTACCGGNCACNGTACATTTCGCATAACTGTTCATAATNTAAGACACNGATTGACCGGCTACCCCGCCCGCNTAATTNCCTGTACTGGTNTCGATNCGTCCNTAATTCTCACAGCGCAGGATAGTACCCATCTCCTGCAGACCNGATATCCCTCCGGCNCAGCTCTTATGNGCCATNACCTTGCCCACATTGATATTCCCACGCTGCACGCACTTAGTCAGCANGGTNGAATTCATCTTNGCNTTCTCAATGCCTGTGACATCACCCTCCAGATCAAAATCATATTCGATAGCCATGGTTCCGGCAATACCGGAGACATTGATATCTCCCTGTATCAATCCACCGTTCCTGCAGTCTGCGATTGTCGCGTCGGTACTGGTCTCGGCATTCTCCCGGGAAGTATCCTCGTAAATATTGGAATAATCCATATCCAGAACACCGTCGATTGCATCCGTATATAACCGCATGATCGTGCTGAACTGATCATTGATACCCGACAGATCATCTATCAGTACATCATTCGTGGAAGACATCTCATCATTCAGCCGTCCCATATTTTCCGACAGCCCCTGCAGATTAGCCGTCAGGCTGTTCGTTCTGGAGCGGTAATCACCGCCAAGCTGCGGCAGTGCAATATCCGGCATATCGTTCAACGTATCCAGCATATGCCTCGCCTCACTGCCGGCGGACTGCATGTTACCCGCAGCATCTTCCACATATCCCATCGCGCTCTTAAGCTGCTTGGCGGCATCCTCCGTCATCTCATCCTGATGCGCCATCACGATATCCGACATGATCTCCAGATATTCCCGCATATCCCGATCGTAGTCTTTCGTGATATCCCCGCCGCTGTACTGTTTATCCGCGTAGTCGGAAGCATCTTTCTGCACTTTAACGATATCCTCTGCCATCTGTTTGTCAGCATCATCCAGCAGATCATGATCCAGTGTCCCCAGATCCCCTTCCGATTGCGGAAAATCTCTGTCCTCGCCTGTATCGGGATTGTGGTGTACCCATCCTGTTACCCCAAAATAATTCTCATAGGTATTGTTTCCGCTCCATGACCATCCGGAATTCACGCCGCTTTCAAACCGCGGTTTCAAATCATTCTCATTGACCTGATCTGACTGTTTATACTTATCTTCTGTGGAGCGTACACGGTCGATATAATAATTCTTATACGCCTCCATCGCTTCGGCATAATCTTCCGCATGCTGTTTCGTGGCACGCTCCATATTTTCCTTTGCATTATCGTAACGCTCTTTTTCTGCCGGCGTCATGTACTGATAGATATCCAGTGAATCTACCATATCGCCCAATTTCTCTGCGGCGTCCTTCACATTGCCCGCCGCGTCATGCGCATAATCGATGACCCCGTCATCCTTCGCGGACTCATCCATGATATAGTCCAGCCGGTTGACCGCCTCATTGACGGAACCGATCATCTCGTCCGTCCATCCCACTGTTCGATCCGCTAGAAAAGAGGTATCCTCCAACGCCTTATCTACAAAGTCCTGTACAATACCCAGTCTCGCCGATAACGTGTCAGACTCCGCCCCTGCATCGTCAAGCATCTGTCCGGTCAGATCGTGCATCTTGTCAATATTATCCATGAGCTGGTATGCGATATCCTCGGAAAGATCCACTGCAATATACGGCTCCGTCTGTCCCGCAATACCACCTACATCCTTACGTCCATAGACAGTCCCCGTATTCTCACACGCATACACATAACCGGACTGCCGTCCCACGATACCGCCTATATTATATCCCACATGCTCATAGCCGACTTCTCCGCTGTTACTGCAAAACTGTATAATACCCGTTGACAGCCCCGCAATACCGCCGGAGTCAATGGTATTGCTGATAACCGCCGCCTCTTTTTCCGCCTCGCTTCCTTCACCGTTATCCAGGAATCCGGTTGTATACTGCGTAAGATTAATATCCTCTAGCGACTTGCCCTTATCTTCATTGGAGGTATTGATCTGCGCCGCATTCGTACAGCCCACTATATTTCCGATATTTTCACCTGCGATACCGCCCGTGTAATGCGCTCCCGTGATCTTACCGCTGTTTTTGCAGTCCATCAGGATACCGCTGAGCTCATTGAAGCCCGTAATACCGCCGACGTAATCATTCCCCTCAACTGTCCCTTCATAGGTACAGTTGATTATAATACCGCTGTTGTCGCCCACGATGCCGCCGACTACCATCTGATTGCCGGAAGGACGCACCGCCCCCTGCACATTCAGATTCGCTATGACAGCCGATTTCTGCGTATAGCAGAACAGTCCCGTATACGATACACAGTCCCTGATCGTCAGGCCGCTGATCGTATGTCCCTGACCGTCGAAATATCCGCCGAAAGTCGGTATGGATATAAACTCACTGCCCGCCAGATTTAAGTCGTCCCGCAAATATACCTTCTTGTTCTGCGACCATGTATCCAGCCGACATTTCCGGGAAAAGGCCTTCAGCCCTTCCACGGAATCTATGTATATCTCTTCCCACTCGGTCTCTTCATCTTTATAGGAGGCCAACGTTTCATTCGCATCTTCGACGCTGGTGATCTCTTTCGTGCTATCGTCCGTCACCTCTCCTGTATCTGTCTGCCCATCCCTATTGCTGTCCTCCATGCGCTCTGCCGTCCCATGGTTCGATACGCTCTGTCCCTCTTCCACAGCCAGAACATCCATCACGGGCGCTACGGCAAGCAACGCTGCCAATACAAAAGCAAATCCACTTTTCGCACCTTTTTTATTCAAAATCCGGTTCCGCCTACATTGTAATTCGTTGATCGGAGATGATAACCTACTTTCCTTACGCATGCGTCTTCACCTCCCTGCTTCCCATCTCTTCCGACACCGTTTCCGTCAGGTTCCTGTATTCTTCCTCCGTAAGCTCCGTCACATCTCCTGCCTCCACATAGGCGCTCACATTACCCCTGACAATCGCATTCATCGTACCGGTAACCGTACCCTCGATCCTGCCTCGTACCAGACCGTCCACCTTCACGAGACCGGAAGCGTTCTTCGTACGGATCGGCATGTTCATGACAAATGCCGTCTTCTCTATAATCTTATCTCCCACCAGCAGGATCTGCGGGAGCACAAACATCGTAATGAAAATGGAGATCAGTGTGCCCCGGCCCAGACATTTACCAATACCGAAGATCGCCACATCCGATGTCATCTTGCCGATCAGTATACCCGATATCGCAAGCATTGTACCGGAAGTAACGATCGTCGGAAAGGACTGATTCATCGTATCTATAATGGACTGCTTCCTGCCCATCTCCTTGCGCAGCTCCGTATACCGGCTGGCAATGACAATAGCATAGTCGATATTAGCACCCATCTGTATGGAACTGACGATCAGATACCCCATGAAAAACAGATTATCGTTCTGCAGCGCAGGCACCGAGAAATTGATCCAGATACTTCCCTGAATAACCGCGATCAGAAGCACCGGCATACCCGCCGACTTAAAGGTAAACAGCAGTACTACCAGCACCACCAGGATGGACACCACATTTACCACGATATTGTCCCGTGAGAAAGTTTTCTGTAAGTCATACTGACTCACCGACTCACCGCAGACAAGCACCTTGCCGCTGTAATATTTTCCGGCAATCTCATGCATCTCATCCAGAAAAGCGAAAGTCTCCTCGCTCTCCTCAGGCAGCGTGAGATATACAAGCATACGACTGTAATTCTCTCCCTGAAGCTGGTTCTTTGCGAAGTTCATCTGCCTGTAAGCATCATCCAACGTTTCCTGCAGATCATCCTCCAGCGTCACATAACCTTCTTCCACCTCATCATAGACAAACATAAACATCTCGATCAGAGGCACCTGATAATCAGACAGCCCGTTGACTACCTTCGCATAGTCCTCGTCGTTCACCGCATAAGCCGCATAAATCAGCTCAGCCACTTCATAGTCCAGATCGATCAATTCCGAAAACTGTCGTGGTGTCAGTTTATCCGTCAAATTATAACCGTCCATCGCTTCAATGTTGGCAAGCCCCATCGTATAATCCACTTCCGGACATGCATCCAGATCCCGCAGAAGCGCCTTTTCATCCTCATAACTCCCCGAAGGAACAAGAAGCGCGACCATGTTGGATTCGCCGAAATTCTCTCCCTGCATCTCCTCTGCCTTCTGCACACTGTTCTGCAGCGGCGGTGTCACCGTACTGTATCCGAATACATATGGGCAGCTGCCTGAAATCTTGTAAGCGACCGCGATCACTACAATAAAAAGCGGTGCTACAATATACCGCGAGAAGTATGCAAACTTTCCTACAATCGGAATCTCCGGAATGAAGTTCTTGTGCTGCGTCTTTTCCATCAGATTGGAAAACAGCATAATGACGCCGGGCATCAATAAGAATACCGCACATAAACTTAAGAGAATCGCCTTAATCAGTACGACACCCATATCCGGTCCCATCTTGTACTGCATGAAAGTCATGGCGATCAGACCACCGATCGTAGTCAAAGAACTTCCCGCAATCTCCGGAATCGCCTTGCTGAGCGCAATGATGATCGCTTCTCTGGCAGGAAGCGATGCGTGCTCTTCTTTATATCTGTTCAAAAGGATAACCGCATAGTCTACCGACAACGCAAGCTGCAACACGATCGTTACGGAATCGGATACAAAGGAGATCGTCCCTAACAGGAAATTTGTTCCCATATTGAGGATCGCCGCCGACAGAAATGTGATCAACAATACCGGAATCTCCGCATATGCCTGCGTCGTCAGCAAAAGCACCGACACAACAATAATCGCTACCAGCACGGTAATCGTGTTCATCTCCTGTCCGATCAGCTCCGACTGCGTATCTCCCAGACTTGTAGTCAGATAATAATCATAACCGTCCAGCTTCTCCTTCAACGCATCTAAAGCCTCCAGACAGGCATCGTCCTTCTCGTCATAATCGAACGTAACATTATAATACGCGGAACCATTCGTATAATGCTCTTCCGTATCGTCGAAGTCCACGGAGAAAACACCCGGCGACCGTTCCAGACGCTCGCATATACGCTCCGCCTGTTCATAGGATACATTCGCCATCATCACGTTACAGGTTCCGTATGTAATAAATTCTTCTTCCATGAGATCCAGACCCTGCTTCGTCTCCGTCGTCCCCGGCAGGTAATGTGCCATGGAATTCTCCACCTCGACCCAGTTCCTCGATATGGCAGAAAAAATAATCAGGAGACCGAAGATCAGGAAAAAGAGATTTCTCTTATCCACAATAAAGCCACATATCTTCACCATCGCCTGATTACTGTTTTTTTTCGTATTTAATTCATTCTCCATCGTACAAGCGCCTCCCTACACCAGTTGATGGAAATTATAGCATTTTGTCTTATTGTTGACAACGATTTGGAGGAGGATGGGGGAATACAATTTGGGGGATTTGTATATTCTACCAACAGATCTTCAATCAGCATGCTGCGTTTTCCTACACTCTGCACAGTAAATACGCTTACGTTGTACTGAACAGTTACAAATCATTTCTATTTCATGCAACAGTGCTTATATTTCTTACCTGATCCGCATGGACACGGATCATTGCGCCCTACCTTCTTAGTGCTGCGTACATACGGCTCATAGGATGCTCCGTCACTGATTACGATTCCCTGTGCCTTCTCCTTCTCCTGCGGATATTTCTCAAAATAAAGCCCATCAGCGAAATCCGGTGCCAGGCGATAATACGTTTTAAGAAGACTGTCTTTGAGAATCAGAAGATTTTGTTCCGCCTGCAGTCTCCTGATAAAATCCTTTAATTTCTCATAATAATCAGGATACTCCTCCCTAAGAATCTCGGCCTGCTCCAGCGTCTGCTCCCGTTCCTCCAGCATACACAGCTGAACATCCGTCAAGGCAAATTTTTTGGTCCTCTCATCTATATCCGCCAAATCAAAGTATACCTCATAAGCAGCTTCAAGTATCTCTCCGATTCGCTCGTCCTGTACGATACACCGATAATTAAATTCGTCTTTCGCCATCCGAATTACTTCTTTAGCCATCGGCTCACTTACGGCTTCGTCCATAAGATGAAATACACGCCGAACCGCCTGGTATTCGTCTGCACCACTGTCACTGCCCACACCGATTCGGGATAACATAACAGCAAGCTCCGGTATATACTCTGCAAGATACACCTTATACTGCTCCAGCGACCGGCACAATCCTTCTACAACCTCTGTGAGGTATCTCCCACTCCCCATAGAATTCATTGCTAGTATGCCGACATATGCCTCGACAAGCTCCGGAATGTCTTCCTTAGCCCATCTCCTGTCTTGTTTTACAATTCCCAACAAAATCTGTATACCCTTATCATACTCTCCATATTCGTCACATTCCATGGCATATGTCAATAGAAAGTCATTATCCCTGCACCCTAACTCATATGCTTTTTCACATGCAAAATATGCCTTCTGCGTAAAACCTCTTTCTATATAGGAAAGTGCCAGCTCCTTGTGGAACCATTTATTATCCGGTTCTTTGCTGACAAGCAGTTCTCCGTTCTTCACCGCCTTGCCGGTATTGCCGCACTGTCTCTGCGCGATTACCAGCAGGTACAGGAATTGTATCTCCTGCGGAAAAAGGCGCCACGCCTCCTCACAGGTATCCCGAAACTTCTCACTGTCACCGTTCCTGCGGCACTGGTCGATCTGTTCCATCATTTTCCCCGCCCACGGATCACTGACTGACGGAAAGACCGGTCCATCCAGAGTATCTCCTTCTTTTTTCAACTGCTCATAAGCTTCACGGATTTTCTGAAACTGTTCCGGATCGGATTCCGGAGAATACTGCCTGACCAGTTTGAAATATGCCTTCTTAATCTCCGCCTGCGATGCTCCCGGCTCTAATCCCAGCGTATCATAATATGTATTCATCCCTTTTCTCCTATTCCGGACCATATCCTTCTCTATCCTGTGTCACGAAAAACCTATGTAACAGCACTAAGCGCCTTGTACAGTCTATATTGCTTTGCTTACTCCAAATCTTCCAGTATATCCATCAACTCTTCTTCAGCTTCCTCAGCTTCTTCCGGATCATTCATCACAATCGCTTTCTTCAAATAATACAGACTGCTCTCCAATTCATCCGTCAGAAAAGGCTCATATTGTATCTGAGGATTCTTAAGCGCCCTTTCCCCACGCCGGATCACTGTCCTGAATTGCTTTGCAATCGGTGAATCCTTCCATTTGCTCACATCGATCCGTTCTTCTGCGGCATCGGTTTCCTGCAGCATATTAATCTCGATGGCCGCTTCGGCGCCGTTACTTAATATGGATGCCTTGACCTCCAGCATGCCGTTCATATTATAAGAAAACTGCACGCCGATCTTCTCCTTACCCGCCTTGCCGAAAGGAATATCCCTCACTACAAAATCTCCAAGGAAATGATTGCTGCTCGCAATATCACTTTCCCCCTGATATACTTCGATATGAGCCTCCGTCTGCCCGTCCCAGCTTGTATAATATGTATGGCTACGGGTCGCAGGAATCGTCACATTCCGCGGAATCACAACACTCATGCAGTCATCCGACCAATCATCCATGGCTCTGATGCCAAGCGTATAAGGATTGACATCCGTCATAATAATGCCATCCTCTGACCGGATACTTCCCTGAATCATACCTGCCTGAATCGCGGCACCCTCGGCAACGGCAAAATCCGGATTCACCGCCTGCGACGGCATAATATTAAGATAGCTGTGAATGTCTTTCGTCACGATCGGCATTCTGGTAGAACCACCAACCAGAATCACCCTGTCAATTTCCGAAGGCATGACTCCGCTGTCTGCCAGCACTACATCAATAGGTCTGTGTGTCCGGTTCAACAGCTCCTGTACGATCTCCTCAAACTGCTCTACTGTAACCATTTCATCCAGCGCCAGCGGTTGACCGCCTTTTTCAATGATCATCGGTACCAGCACATGGCAAGAAGGCTGTGTGCTCAATGTCTTCTTACAGCGCTCAGCCTCCTCTTTCAATTTCACCATAGCGTATGTATTCTTTCGCAGATCTACGCCGTGTTTCTTCATGAACCGCCCATTCAGCAGATCCATCAGCTTTTCATCAAAATCTTTACCCCCAAGCTGATTGTCACCGTTACTTGCTTTCACTTCCAGAACACCGTCGAACATCTCCAATAAGGTTACATCAAAAGTACCGCCGCCCAGGTCATAGACCAGAATATGGCTCTCTTCTTCCATATGTTCCAACCCATAACTCAATGCCGCCGCAGTAGGCTCATTGATAATACGTTCTACCTGTAGTCCCGCTTCCATTCCGGCTTTCACAGTCGCCTGCCTCTGGATATCATCAAAATACGCAGGCACAGAAATCACAGCCCGCGTAACCTCTTCCTCCAAATATTCCGACGCATATGTCTTAACATACTCCAGCAGCTTCGCCGATAACTTTACCGGCGTATAGAACTGCCTGCCTAGTCTGATCTCTTCATTCGTGCCGATCTTCCGTTTTACCTCTATTGCCGTATTGTTCGGTGACAAAAGGTACTGTGCACGCGCCTTCTCCCCTACTACCCAATTCCCGCCTGCATCGAGACCGACTGCTGACGGCGTAATGACCTCATTCTCCATATTGACGATCATAACAGGTTTCCCGTCACGTATGACTGCCGCCTCCGTTGTAGATGTTCCTAAATCAATACCGATAATTGCTGTACCCATGATAATATCTGCCCTCTTCTGTATTGTCCTGCCGCAAGTGGCGAATCTATGCCGTATCCGTTCCACTCTGATCCTCTTCACGGCTACTGACACGATATGCCGCGACTTGCGCTTTTCTCTTAACCTTACCTTTATACAGATATCCGCAGCGATATATATGCGCAATCTTCCTGTCCAAATCAGGCTGATCAGTATCCACTGCTTCTATTACCTCATGCAGATCATAATCTACCTCGACACCACATTCCTCGATTACGCTGATTCCGCACAGTTGACGGTAATGCTCCAGATTCTTCTCCATCAGGGTGATCTGGGCTGCCCATGCCTCATCCCTAGCGGTCGCAAACCTTTTCATATTCCGGAACTGTTCCTGATAGGCTTCAAACAATTCCAATAATTGCTGTTCATTCTGAGCACATTCGCGGAACCGCTCCTTCACACTGTCATCGTCCGATTTTCTTTCGCTCCACTCTTCCAACATATCTTCGATTGACATGCCCTGTTCGCTGACCGTTCGCTGAAGACGATCCAGACTATGGTTTATATCAGTAAGCTGTGTGGTTTCCACTGTTATGCTCTGTTCAAGCGCTGATAATTTCTCTTCTAATTTAGTTATTTGTTCTGTTTGTTTGTTTTTTCGGAACATTGCATGTTGTCCAATCTGTTTTGTATGCTGTATATATTTTAATATCTTTATGCTAAATCGTAAACCATAAATATTTTTACTTCAATAATTCTTTTCTCAAACAACAGCTTCGACAATTGTCCTGCTTCCCACCTCGACCTTATGAATACCTCTGACTTTATTTTTATTAAAATTAAAGCTTATCATGTATCCTTTATCTTTATGGTAATAGTCCAGATAATCCGCAAGCTGCCTCTCGCCTCTTTCGTTGTATTCGTTTCCATGCCATATCTTAAGTTCTATAGCGAACTGCTCTCCCAGATAATCTACAATTACATCTGTACGCCTTGCATCCCTTGTCTGATCCTCGATATAATAATTCCCAGTACCGTTGATTATTGGCTTTAAAAACAGCAGAAAGAATTTCCGTCCATAATCTTCAATGAACTTATCGTCATTATCACTATAAATGTCTGTGAAAGACTGTACGAATTTCTCCAATACTATATCCATATCCAGACGCCCGTCATGGATAAAACAGCCTTTATCACGTTTCGCCATGTTTCCTATCGCACTTGAAAGCTCCTCTTCCGATAGAAAATAATTATATAGGCGTGTCTCAAAAATGCGGTTCGCTATCTGTACACAGCTATCCTTCTCAACAATATACCCGAACATATATGCCAGATCTATCACTTCATTATCGGCATTGTATGATATAGGCTCTCCCTGAAACAGGATTGCATATAGCATCCGTTTCATTTCCGGATTATCTCTGATATGCCCCCGCATGCTCTCGAAAAGCGCACTCTTTTCGTTCAGAATAATCTTCACGGCCCGTATGACCCCTTCCCTTGTCCATACATCCGTATAGCTGTCAAACCCTGGCTTCCCTACAAGTTCTTCATCGAGAATTTTACATATAGCTGAAACCAGATACGGATATCCTGACGTATACCGGTAGATTTCTCCTGCCATTGCCTTAATATCCATTCCAGTATGGCTGTCTGTTTCGTATTCTTCCAACATGGCAGCAATCTGATCTGCAGAAAAACTCATATCAACATCAAATTTCGCTGCAATATTCCATGGGCTGTTATACTTATGTTCTGCATCGGGACGTAATTTCAGCTTCAGATTTTTAATATCATAAACGCCTGCAAGAATTACGGATTGGAAAATCGGCTTCTTTTCTCTTGCCAGATAATATCCTCTTAACTGTGCAAGAAAATCAATAAACACCTGATTGTTGGAGGCACTGTCCACCTCGTCTATCATTAACACAATAGTTTTAGGCGCTCTTGCACACATCTCGCTCAAACCCGTAAACAACCCTTTCAAACTGCTTTCTCTGGAATTCTCTGCCAGATCAACCAAAGGTTCTGTCATCTTGTTGTTGCCGTCGGGTTTGGCAATTTCTAACGCCTCAATCACCATTTCTGAGAAAACCCTTGCAAATACTGAAGCATCTGCAAAATCCTCCGTGCCTATCTCCTGAAAATCGAGTGACAAAACAATATAATCATCCTTTAAATATTTCTCTAAGGCAGCCAATGTTGTAGTATTTCCGTACTGCCGTCCGCGATTAATGACAAAGTAGCTGCCCTCGCCGATGTAATCTTCTTTTATTATTTTCAACCTGTCATCGAGCCGCACCATGTAATGTTTTTGCGGGTTACACGATCCCGTTATGTTAAACTTTCGCTTCATTCAATTTGTCTCCTCAAAAAAATTCTCCATCATCCGTACATTTTCCGGCACCTGCCCTCTGCTGACATGCCTGATCATCTGTTCCACTTCCGGGATCATATTGACCGGACATAATGTGACCTGAGGATGTGCCAATGCGTATACCCGGAAAAGTTCATCCGCAAATCCCTGCCCCATAACTTCTACCCTGTCAAAGTCCAAAACAATCTCCTTGAACTCATCCAGTCGGTTGCAGATTCGCCTTGCCTGCGAACGGGCCACAGGCTCTCCGGTAAGACATGCTTCTTTTACAGGAATTCTTGTGCGCATAAACCCTTCTTCTACGCTGGTATACATATTAAATACCTCTGAAAGTTTTCTCGGTGTCTCATTTTCCAGTGTCATCATAACTAATGTGCCAATCTTCTTTATGCGTGACGCACATGCCAGCAATCGATGTTCTATCACATCAATATTCTTTCCATATCCACACTTATAGATCTTTGCTCCTGACCAGATTGCAAATTCGTCTACCGCCTTGGAAGAAAAGAAAATTCCTTCTCCGGAATGCCTGCTTGCGTCGCATGTGATCTTTCCCTTATAAAGTTCAATCAGTGCATCCTCCGTACACGGGTTGTCCCAGCCATGCTCCGCCATATACTCCACTAAAGTCTGAAAAACACCTATTCCGTCATCCACAATAACAACACTGGTAAACAGTGCGTTTGTACTTACTGTTATATGTATATTCTTTCCTCGGGAATGCTCAATTGCATTATTTAACATTTCAGCGCAGACATACTGCCAGATTCGAATTGCATTTACATTACAGCTTTTCAAATAGCCTTCAATGAACGCTGCATACAGCCGATCCTCTTCCATCTGATTCCGTTTTAGAGAAATGTTCTCTTCGGTTATGTGCTCTAACAGACGATATCCACATGCGCAGTCGGTCTGTAGCATAATCGCTTCGCATTCGACTAGCTCCTTGATATATCGCTTTACGGAAGTAATTGAGATGCCGAAGCTATCCATAGTTTTGGCAACCAGCTGCTTATCGTCTGCTGCGATTTTTCGCAAAATATATTTTTTGATTTCTTCTCTCTTTTTGCTGTCGAATGACATATGCGCCTCGTACCAAAACTTAAACTTTAATTTTTAAACTATAACTCAAAATCAGTGTAACATAAATTTTGTTGTGATACAATACGCTTGAGATTAAAATTGCTTACTCTGTCTATTTTACCTTAAAAGCTTCTCCAACATCACCTTATTCGTAAAGACACCCCTATCCCGCATAACCGAAAGCCCGTCCGGCAATGCGTCAAAAGAAAATCTATGCGTAATCTGCCTGGATGGCTGTATTTTCCCTGTCTGTATTGCCTGAAGCGCCATGTGCCAATCATCATCATCCTCTTTCGTGAACGAAGAATTCCATGTGCCGTATACAGTAAGCTGCCGTCGTAAAATCTTCCAATAAATCTGCTTATCTAACTCTATATCGCCCGCCGGATTGCCCACAAACACGATCTGCCCGCCTGCCCGTACAGAAGCCACCGAGTTGTTTACACTATCCTTTACACCTACACATTCAAAAACAATATCCGCACCCGCTCCGTCCGTCTGCTGCCCGACAAAGTCAACGGAATCCTGCTCACGACAGTTACAGAAAATACAATTTGCAATGTCGGATAATAACTCCTGCTGCCCTTTCCTCGTTCCGACCGCATACAGATTCCTGACTCCCATAGCGGCAAGCCATTGAATCACCAACATACCAATCGTTCCGCACCCGTATACCGCCGCAGAAGTAACATTCGTCATATCAGCCTGCCTGATAGCATGTAGCGCGACACATGTCGGTTCCAACATTGCAGCATCCTCCATGCTTACATCATCCGGAAGCTCAATCAGATTCCATACCGGAACTGCCACATATTCAGCAAAGCCGCCGTCTGTTCTGGAACCCAGATAATTATATGCCTGGCACATTTCATAAGCTTTCTTCCGACACTGCTCACACTGCATGCAGGGAATCAGCGGGAACACGCCCACACGCCTGCCCACCAAATGGTTATTCGCCTCTGCACCTGTCTGACGAACAATCCCCGCAAACTCATGTCCGGGAATCGTCGGGAAATGATAGGTACCCGTATGAAAAATACGCGGGATATCTGAACCGCAGATTCCCGCATTAATTACTTCAACCAGTACTTCATCCTCGCGAAGCTGTGGTATTAGAACATCCTTATATGCTAATTGATTTATACCTTCTAATACGTATGCTTTCATATTTTAACGCTCCATTCCAACCCAAATCCCCTATGTATCCAGCAAAATCTTAAATCGATTCAAATCCATCTGTGTTGTAATCTTAAAATTCCCCTCGTCCCCCGGAATCATTGCAATATCCAATCCTGCCATGACTGCCGGTTCCGTGGAACCGTTAATCCGGTCTATTCGATCCGGCATAAGGCACCGATTAGCTTCAAAATATTTTCCCAATAAAAACGCCTCCGGCGCCTGCCCCGCATAAACCTGACTGCGATCCAAAAGAGAGGTGATCTTCCCTCCGTCTCCCAAATATACAGTATCCTTCATAGGCAATACCGGAACAACACCGTCATGCTCTTTGCACGCTTCCACACAGGCTGAAAGCATATCTGCAGAAACCAACGGCCTCGCTGCGTCATGCACGATGACCACATCTGCCTTCCGCGCATACCGCATAATATCCTGAAGCCCGTGATAGATCGAACGCTGTCGGTTCGTTCCCGGTTCAGAGAATCCCCTGAACTTCTTACCGGCTTTTTCCGGTATCTGACGACATATCCCACCATGCCACTGCTCATGCGCGACAATCTGTATCGCATCGATCTGCGGATGAATGCCAAATACATGAAGGCAATGGGTAATAACCATTTTTCCTTTTACGGACATATACTGCTTCGGGGTATCGGAGCCAAGTCTCGTTCCGGTTCCTCCCGCAAGTATTAATGCTATGTTCATGTCAATCCCTTGCCTTTCATACTGCCCTGCCTAAAACTGCATTCTCCTGATATCCGCTAACGTTTCCCCATACGGCTTTTCTTTTCCGAACAGAAGTGTCGTCCCCAACACAAATCCGTCGATCCCTTTCGGCGCATACGTCTTAATCTTGTCCGCCCCACAGGCACCGTCCCAGTAAATCCTAAAATCCATCCGCTCCTTCAATGTCAGAAGCTTATTGATTTTCTCTCCTACATAGGGCATAAACATCTGCCCCGCATTTCCCGGATTGACCGTCATTACTAATACTTTCTTTACGATCCGCAGCATTTCCATGACCGTCTCCACGCTGGTGCCCGGATTGATCGCAATCCCCGGGACCATCCCGGCATTAATAATCTTCTGTAACGTAGTGGATGGATGATATTCCGCTTCCGGATGAATATAGATCGTATCGCCTTTACGAAGACGGTTCGTAAATAACTCTACCGTGTGGTTGGGATGTTCCACCATTAAATGTACATCCAGCGGTTTCTTCGTCGCCGATGCAATATATGCCATATCATTTAATGACATAGCAAAATTAGGCACATATCGTCCGTCCATAATATCAATGTGGAAGGAGTCGATTCCGCCTTTCTCTAAGTCCTGTACTTCTTTTTCCAGATTGCCGTAATTGGCACACATCATGGAGGCCATTAGTTCGAAGTTCATTAGCGTCACCTTTGCTTTCGTGATAGCGGTATATTTAGCCATTATGAGAATCAGGGATATACTGCGATCCTCAAATTGTCTTACAAAAAGACTATATGCCCAAGTTATACTACTATGGGCATAATGTATTTTAACTTAATAATTATAACATACAATAACCAAACAAATCACCTAATTTTACAACTTTTACAGCAGGAGCTCTGTTTTTCTATTACTTCCGCTTCCTTAGCACAACTATACCAAATCCGCAACATCCGTCATCCTGTTAAAAAAGGGATCTTCTACCTTTAATCCCACAAAATCCCTATCCAAAATAGTAATCCCATGTATTAAGGATAAAAATAATTCATCAAGTTTCTTATCCACGCTTACTTCGGGTCTGGGACATAATTTCAAATATGTCTTGAAATAGTCTAAAACTCCGTCCTGCGCCGCCTGCATGCATCTAATATCTTCCTCTTTCCTTGTTTCGTGTGCATAACATGGATCACCATGTTCATCAAATTCTTTAATCGATGGCATAGGTGATGCCAAGATTGTTTCCAAGATATAATAATTTTCATAAATCTCACTATGATCCGTTTCCTGTCTATTATAAAATGATAATATATCGAGTCCCTTCCCCTGCATATATTCCCCTTCCAACTGCATAAAATATATGCCTTTCAAATGACAATCTATCAATCTTTGAATATACATTTGGCTCGTTCCCTTAGCAACGAAATCAAAAAAAGCAATATCCCCCTTTTTTATATGCAGTTTATCAATATATCTTTGATAATTTTCTCTGTCTATGCATGCTTTACTCAAAATCACATCTGAATAATCTATCAAAGATTTATTACAAATATTATGATACTCTGCTTCATCCCGCCTGGAAATCCCGAAACGCTCATGCAACTGTTCTTCTATTGTTCCGCTGAATTTCATCCCACTGACATACTCTATATCCTCTTCGCTATCTATCCCTGCACGAATTGCTGCCGTTCGGGAAGTCAAAAAATAAATAGATTCCGTATCCCCATGTAACTCATCATACATTTTTTTAATCAAATATCCATCTCTTGCACAAAACCAGATATTAGACAGATCATATTGCTCTGCCTGCTCCTCAAACCATATAACAAAATCACTAATGATCGGCGCAAAAAGCAGATATCCTAAATCATACGCATTTTGTATCGAAATTTTTCGCTCACCCTTTTCAAACTGAAATGGACTGTTAAAAATCTTTGACACAAATATTCCAATTTTAATTCGATTCGCTAATCCCTTAATACTATCCCATACCCCCAGATAGCCGACTAACTCCAACAAATCTATCCCGCTATAAATCTGACATGCAGCAATCCCATGCCGCCTTGCGCTTTCTACGTCTGCAACAATATCATCTCCAATATGAATCCACTTTTTGTCACAAACCCGTTCCTTAACCTTTTTAAAAAGGTCACTTGCCTTTGTAGCTTTATACTCACATGAAGCAAAAATATCCGTATAAAACCCTATCTTACATTTCTCCAATAATTTAATAATCTGCCCTTTGGTATAAAAAGTGTCCGATACTATGTAAATCTCTTTTCCCTGACGATGTACTTCTTCCATGAAATCACACATTTCCTGCCGTGGAACTACCAGATCATAATCTATCATCCATTCCAATTGTGCCAATTCTTCCGGCACAATTTCCGCAATAGAATATGTACTCTTCATATGTGCATATATTTCGATTAGATTTGGCGCCGCAAACTTTGCAAGATACTTTTCACTCTCCAGACGTCTCTTGCTGAAGTCTCTTATCACAATTCCCTTTTCCTTTAAGCGACAGTCAACCATTTCGAAAATATCTGTTGAAAATAACGTCTGACGCATGATTAAAGTATCAAACAAATCAATACTGACCACATCATTTTCATGAATCTGTCTCATGAACTGTTCTTTGGAAATCCCATCCTTACCTTGAAAATGATATGTCACTTTCTTGGTTTCGCATAAATCTCTACCTCGCACATCAATCAGCGCAACCTGATTATTTATGCATATTGCGCCAATGCGTTTCACGATAGCCCGGCATGAACCCGGTCTCGCAACAACTAAGATTAGTTTTACCTGACATTCAATGGCTTGCTGTAATGAAATAATGGGCTTGCCATATAATTTTCCTTCTTCTCTATATCCGTCTAGCAAACCGATAATCTGAAAGTCCTGACCGATTTCGTTAAGTACCCGCTCCGTCTCCGTCCCCAGACCATATATCACAACTTTACTGTCTCTATATTTATTAAGAATCTGCAATAAGTCCGCCATATCGTTAGCTCACTTTCATCAATCTGCTTCCACTTCATTTATAATATCCAATAGATTTTCCTCGAACACTTTCATCGAAAAATATTTATCATATATTTTTCTTGCCCGAGTACCCATCTCAGATAATTCTTGATTATGATTGATACACCACTGTATTTTGACAGATAATTCCTCCACGGATTCACTCGGAAAAATAAAGCCGTCTACACCATCCCTGACATACTCTACCGTTCCAGCCGCATCAGACAAGATACAAGGTATACTGTACATCATTGCCTCCGTTACCACTGTGGGCATCGGATCTTCCCTTGATGGGCAGATCATAGCATCGGCATTATTTAGAATTTTCTTAATTCCATCCCTGTCTACAGTACCTGTCATGATAATTTCCGGCATGTTTTTGATTTCTGCCTTTATTTGCTGTGCCATCATGGAAGATTCTTGTCCGACCAGATAAAATACGGCTTTTGCTCTATACTCATCCGGCAGCCTTTGTATTGCCTGTACCAATAGATCCTGTCCTTTTCTTTCTTCTATGTAACCAATTGTTACGAAACAAATCTTATCAGCGCATCTGCCTTGCGTCTGTCCAACATAACCAACCATGTCTTCCACGCCATACAGTAAATCATCCACGGGTATATCCGCAATCATCTTACGCATTGCATTCCTCGGAACCGGTCCCACAGAACAGACCCGCAGATTTTCCCTGTCCAGATTCTCTAATATCTCCCGGTTGACACCATCATAAAAAAACTCTGAGTCATGCAGCCACCAAATAACCGGTATACCAATATCACGCTCAGATAGGAACACATGGTAATTTATTGTATTACAAAATAATAACGAAAAGTTCCTTGTCCATTCAGAATCTTCCATTACTTCAATTTGTAAATTCGCATCAACAATGACCGGGATATTATTCACAAGCAGCTTTTCTCTTAACGGTCCGTCAATCATCGAAGCATATACTACCCGATACCCTCGTTTCACTAAAATCTCTGCAGCATGAAAAAGGGCAATTGCCGGTCCGCCCAATGTCAGATCCTGCGATAAAAGCAATATCTTTTTTCCAGACTGCCTAGGTAATTTCACTACTTTTTCAGCATTTCCAAAATATTCTACAGATCTTTTAAATTCTTTTTTATAGATTAGACGATGCAAGTCATAAAAATGATATATTTTATTTTCCGGCACTCCCAAGTCAACAAGCTGCCTCCGCATTGCTTGCACATAAAAACTGAGAATCACGATAACGTCATACGAGAGCCTTACTCCCTCTGCCGGAGACAGCACCCTGATTCCGTCAATCATACTATTTTGCTTTGCAGGTGAGTTGTCCAGTAATGCCAATACGTCCTCATTCCGGAACCATTTCTTATATCTCTCGTAATAATCACCTGTGCCAAAAAGGAGAAATTTCATATCTGCCATACTATAACCTTTTTCTTTATTTATAAATTATAACGTGCAAACCGCATCCCAAACATTTTATGCTTTCATCTTTACCTAAATTTATATATTATCAGGAAAAACATCAAACATGATAAATGCCTTTAACATATACAGTCGAGCCACGATTTTAAGGTATTGCATATAAGACAGTATCATAATCAGAAAATGAATAATGGCGTAAATAAAACTTATAACTTGAATTATACTCTAAAATCAACCGGGGAATCGTCAGGATGTCCTCTGGTTTATGATATATACTGATTGCCAGTTTTGGCTTTTGTTCTGTTATGATTTTCTGCGCGCCACGCAGTGCCTCTGTTTCGGCACCCTCAATATCCATTTTAATAAATGTAACTTCTTGATCACCCAAAAGATCATCCAATGCAACCGCCTCTACTCTCGGCAAATAATCGCCCTCGTTTGGCAAAGTCACTGACGTCGCAAAATCTCCTCTTGCATCCATTGACAGGGTAGTTGTTTTCGACCATAATGCTTTTTTTATCAATTCGTATCTGCCCGCTTCATTTGAAAGAGTTCGTAAAACAGTTCCTACATTTTTACTATCCGGCTCAAAACAATATGCATATCCTTTGTTTTTACACCACCGGAAAAACTCTTTTGTCGTAAATCCATCAAAACAACCTGCATCTACAAAAAACTCACAAGTAACCTGTGGATTCATCTGCTCCAAATCAAAGTATATTGCACCTTCCGTCAATTGATATATGACATCACCCGCATCGACAATCTTATCTTGTGAGACGCCCGCCTCCTGCAACAGTGCTAACATTTCCGAACCGTTTTTATAGGAAGATATGACAACTGTTATATCTCTGTCCATGCAATCTGATAATTTATCCAACGAGATAACAGGTATCTTTCCTACGTTCTTTCCCTCCGGGCAACTGTCTATGACTGCATCCCACTGTACAAATCTATTCGTCTCATAGTAGAGAATATTTCCCCATATTCCCGCACCAAATATATACATTTCTGAGTGCTCTGTTTTTTCTTTTAGAATCCTGCAAAACGCCTGCCACTGCGCACTCCCCCGCACCGTTCTGTCTACCATCTGTTCAATATACCGGGAATCTTTCGCGATACTGTAATGAATTCTGTCCATATAGATTTTCTCCGACAGACTATCTCCCATCCGACTATATATACTTAGCAAATTCGCGATCATCTTACTATCCCTTCTGTAAAATATATGCTTTTTTTATAGGATAATACCCACCTTTTCAGACATATCACCTCACATCGCTCTGACCGGTTTTTTCCACAGCATCCTTTCGTCCCCAATTCCCATATCCTGCAGCGATTGTCTGATACTTTCTACATATTCAGGCCGGCTTACAGATATCAAAATGATGTCGTACTCCACATCTGAAATTGCGGATGGCTGTTTTACATTTTCAATACGGGAGTTATTACTATCCACCCAAAGCACTATCTCATACCCCATTTTGATAAGCTGCCTGTAATAATCCTGCCCTGCTTTTCCCGCACCATAAAGGACGATTTTTTTCCCTTTCAATTCATCTGTATCGATCATAAATTCCGGAATATGAATTTGTGAATCAAACCCCATTCCTCCATTCACTGCCATGATCGCTGTAACAGATATCCAGCGCTGAAGCTGCGGCAACAGACTATCTCTCAGCTGGTGTTTATCAAAACTAGGCAGTAGTGCAAGATATGCCTTATTAATATCAGACAGCATGTGCGGATTTCCTCCATGAAACATGGAATCTTCGCGGTACCGATAGTGATAAAAGCACTTGTGACAGATTCTGACCGTCCCACTGTTGATAAGATAGTTATACAAAAAAACGCCATCTTCAGCAAAGGCATTGTCCGCGTTCACACTCCTATAAATCTGTCTTGCAATTTCCGTCCGATAGAGCTTATTCCATATCCAAGGGGTAAGTCGCTGCAAAGTATCAGATTCCACGTCGTAAAGCATTGTTTTCAGCAGGAATTCCTTATCCGCTTCGTCATACTCTCCTTCGTCATACTGATCCAAATATTCTGTCACTGTCTCAGAATTTGTTTCATAATACACCCCGGTTGTCACCATATCTGCATCTCGAACCTGCCGGAGCAGGAACTCAGCCATATCCGGTTCGATCCAATCATCTGAGTCTACAAACATAAGAAACTCACCCGAAGCATGTTCAACCCCTGTACGCCTTGCTTCTATCAGGCCCTTATTTTCCTGTCGTATATATACAACACGACTGTCCTTATCCGCAAACGCTTTACCGACCGCATCTGATCCATCCGTTGATCCATCGTCTATAATAAGAATTTCTATTTCCTGATAGGTCTGATTTATAATGCTTTGCAAACATGCACCTAAGTATGGTTTTGTATTATATACCGGAACAGCAATGCTTAGTCTCATACACCCTCCCATAGATATATAACTTTAAAATAATACAATCTTATTTTTCCAGAAGCGTAGCGCAATCCAGCCCTTCTATCCCTGCCCAATTAATCAATTTTTGTTCCAAAACATGAAAACCGCAACGAGTAGCCAAATAGGCAAAAATACTTGCATTCATATAACTTCGCCCATGAAGGCTGTTGATGAAAGATGCCGTATAGTCCTTATCATAATTAGAATGATGGATCAAAACCCTTCCGCCCTTCACCAGAACTCTGTATATATCCTTCAGGTATTCATGAATATCCAACATTTCAAAATGAACCATTGCGTCATAGCAAAAAAGCGCCGTGTACTGACCCGAGGGTAATTGCTCTAAATTGTATCCGTTATTACAATAAAAATGTATTTTATCATAGGTCTTAAATCTGTCTTTACAAATATCTATATTTTTTTCCAGAATATCTACCAATGTAACATTGCCCGCCTTATCAAAATACTGCCCGACATGCCTGCCTCTGCCACATGCAAGTTCTATCACATTCGTCAGATCCAATCTGCAGAATAATGGATAAATCCCTTCCATTTCGTCCCAAAACACGCTCATATGTCTATCATCTTCTGCGGCTTGAAAATAGTCATCCATATTTTCAATATGATAAAATGCAATAAAATCCCTGTTAAATTCTACTTTATCTACACCCAGATAATCCGCTATGTTATTCATTTCATAACTTGTTCCTCCGGCCTTATTGATTTGTTCCTTTATCTCTAAAAAGGCATTTCGATCCCATAGAGAAATTAGGAAGGGAAGCGCTGCCAGCTTTGCCTCATCATACCCATAACATCTCTTTCCGTCATATTCACCAAGTACCGAATACCGCCTGTCGCAAAATCCTTTCACACACCCATCCAGTCCTTTTGCCTTAAAAAAATCGTAATAAGCCTTTCCTTGTTTTCCCATTCCATAAATGATAAACTTCCTCGGTTCTTCCATCTCAGAACCTCCCTCTTCACTTCTTTGCATGATAGTTTTGCCTGCTGCCACTGATATCTGTGCCACATATTACAGGCTCTGTATTCTCCATAATCTCTTTAATTGTATAAATGACATCATACTTTTCTCCAAGAGCACTTCGGACTGTATCATGATTCCTTACCAAAGAAATAATTACCGCATCAACATTGACCGGTGCATCGTCTAATTTATATACAGGTATTTTTTCTGTCAGGTACTCCGCATTTCGATCAATGAAAAACACTGCTTCTATGTCAAACTCTTTCAGTTCTCCCAGCAATCTTTTCCCAAGATACCCGGCACCATAAATGGCAACCCGTTGTATCCCTATACCTTTCAGGCGTCTGCCGACAGGACAGCCCTCACCACGGCATTCCACCATTCGATTTAGCACCATAAACATTTCTCTGAACTTTTCCAGAAGCGTAATCCATTCAAACAGTGCATTTTGCCGCATGGCTGATATTTTTCTCAGTTCAAACTCATCAAACACTTTATTTTCTGAAAGAATATCATACATTTCCTCTAACGACAATATCATACGTTTATAATCCAAAGACAAGTTTTTTCCATTTACGGTATGTTCAAACAGAAGATCCTGATTCAAGGTAAAGACAGCATTTTGCGCAATCATGCAGAGCCAAAGCAGATAATCATCCGCACCGTTCACTTTCATTACATGATTCATCCAGAACTCCGGTATACTTTCTCTTCGAAGCAGAACCTGTCCGGCGGAAATAATAGGATTACCTTTTGTAATCATATGTTCCTTCGTTACTGCCTCTTCAAACCTCATATCCGTATTATAGAACTGCCTGCCTTCATGAATACATCTACATACCACTGCATCCGCATTCGCTATATGAAGTAATTGGCTTCTGATATAATCTGGATACAATACATCATCCTGATCAAGAAAGACGACATACTCTCCGCTTGCGGCCTTCAGTCCTCGTATTCTAGTTCCCTGTATACCTCTGTTTATTTTTGTATTCAGCACAAGTATGCTAATCATTTCTGAAGAAAAACTTTCTTCAATATCTTCTTCTGGATTGTCATTAGACAAGATCAACTCCAATTTTATAGAACTCGCTAATGACATCTGACACATCTCTATCATCTGTATCAAACGCGGTATGTATTGTTTTCCACAATACAGCGGAACGATAATACTTACACTCTGCTCAGTCGCTCTATCCATTTCACATCTCGCTTTTTGTTTTAATATTAATTTTCATGCTTTCATCAGAATTCACTTTTCTGACCATACCCACTTTATGAAGAATGCAATAGCGTAACTATACTTCATATAGAATATCCTCAAGTGAAATAATCGGATAATCTACTTTCTCAGATAATTGTTTTTCTATTTCATCAAAGAAAAAGATCGATGTAATTATAATTGCGTCAACGGGTTCTAAACGATCTTCATTCGTTACCAGATCAATATCCGAATAAATCGTTTCTGCATTTCTATCAATTCCATACCTAACCTCTATATTGCTACCCTTCAATTCTTCCAGCAGCCGCTCTCCTGCATAACTCATGCCATAAATGGCTATGCTCTTATATCCTTTCTGCTCCAGATAATCTGCCAGATGCTTTCCTTCCTGTTTTACTTTAACCCACTGATTCATCATCAAGAACAATGCCAGATGCTTTTCTGACATATTATGTTGTACCTCCGCTGCATCTCCAATAACTTTTTTCACTGCTACTGCAGCTACTGCAGCTCCTCCTAGTGTTGATAATAATAAAAGTGCTACTTTTTTCATGGTTAAGTCTTCCTTTTCTTCTTTTTACTTTCTTGCCAGGATCAATCCTCTCCTCAATGTCAAAACATCAAAAATACTATCCCTGCCATACGAAAACCACATATACCCTTTCGATAGCTCTGATAAAAGTACCAGTTGCTTCTATTCTTCCAATCCATGAACTGCACTTCTCAAAGCTTGTAAATAATGATATCCATACTTTTTATCCGGTTCCACGTATGCGCCTTCCGACCATTCATTCCATGCATTTAAAAAAATATATTCTTTTTTATTCTTTTCATTTATCCTTAGCATCCTCAAAACATGCTTCTGGAATTTCTGTGGGTTACTTTTTTCAACGATAACACCTACTTCATCCTTTCTGGGCGTATTATCCCACCCCGGAAAAATACTGGAAAATGTTGCTTGGTTATTATCTTTCGCTTTTCTTTCAATCGTTTTGCATAAATAGGAATAGGAGTATACATTTTTCGCCCAAAGTTTATTATAAAATACGCTCTTCCCAATCCTAAAATTCTCTATATGCTGTCCTTTCCAATCTTGCAAATATTTTCTCCACGATCTGTCATTATTAAATGTATTTAATGGTTCAAAATCCATAAAAGCGTCATACAGTTCTTCGTGTGCATCATGCCCAAATGAAGTGTTCATTGCAATTAAATATATCCCCGCAAAGCCATGCTCCCTAGCCATGTTCTGCCAAACTTCAAACATTTTTTTTCTGCAGTTGATTCCCTGCGGAATATAAATAATGTATACGGGTTTATTATTAATTTTAATGTATCTTTCATCTTTAAAAAAATCTAACAAATAGTTAAAATGCTCTTTCCAGTCTTTTTCCTCCCCATATGTCTGCTGAATGAGAACCTTGTTTCCTGCCGCTGCCCTGTACCACGTCCGAGCCCATGATTGATTTGCCCAAATTAAACAATAAGGAAATTTTACTTTAGATTTGTCTCTATAATTCTCGATTGGCTTTTCTAACAGTTTCTTTCCATGAAAATAATAATGATAAAAGCAAAATCCAAAAATACCGGATTTTCTTGCCAACCTTGCATGTTTTTCCAGAATTTTCAAGTCGGATAAATCATAGTAGTCATCATTTAATGGCTCCCTTGGCTGATAATGTCCTGGATAATAAGGGTATCCTCTTTTTACATTTGTCCATTCTGTGAATCCCTTTCCCCACCATTCATCATTCTCAGGAATTGTATGAAATTGTGGCAAATAAATTGATAATATTTTAGTTTTCATTCTGCACTTCTCCATGCCTGCTTATATTTCTTTATACCCATCTTATATCTTGCATAAAAGCAGCTTTCTTGTAATTTACCAAATATTTTTCCTTATCGTTTTCCCCATGTGCATAATAGGAAAACTTTTGATTCATTTTTTCAAATACTGCTGCACTTTCTGTAT
Organism: Lachnospiraceae bacterium; assembly: GCA_014804485.1. Taxonomy (GTDB): domain Bacteria; phylum Bacillota; class Clostridia; order Lachnospirales; family Lachnospiraceae; genus UBA3282. The sequence goes on along the minus strand of JAAUZT010000034.1, from coordinate 67,038 downwards.
CAATTTCAAATCTTGCTAAAAATTCGTTCTTTGAAATTTGAGTTTTAAGATATATCATATACTTACCATACAACTGTGTCAGCGCTCTCCATAAAACAAATTTATATGGAACTGGAAATTCAAAAATCCATTCATAATCAAAGCTACATATCCTCCCGTCTGCCATCTTCCTCAAATTGGAAAACAAACAGTCGACATTTGTTACTCTCAGGCTCTTTGCTTTTGGGGGATAGTTATCCCCAAATATTTCTTCATACTCCCTGGTAACAGTAAAGTCCATGAAGTCTTGTTCATTCGGAGTCAAATACTCCTTTATAACCTTCTCTACCTGTTTTATAAATTGTTCACTGTCATTTCTCCATGTGTAAAAATATGCATCCAAATCTATTCCCTCTGTATAAGGGAGAATATATTCATCACCTTCCAGCCTGCCCTCAAGACACAAAACATTCGAAAGTATACCATTCCACTTAGTTTCCATGCGTTTCATCTCTAAGACATGTTTAATTGCTTCTTTACACAATGCTTTTTTTACCACATATTTTTTACCCGCAACGTTTCTTATTTCAGTAGAAATCCTAAATTGATTTCTACGCTCCCGACAGTACTTCGCAAACTCACATAACTCCTGTTGTTTTCCTCCACAGACCACTAGAAAAGAATTGGCAAAATAAGGAAACATATTATCTTTGCAAATCTGATCATACGTCGTGGCATCATAAAAATTATAAATCCTATAGGTACTGTAATCACTTCTATAATATCGTACTTCACCGGTTTCCGGAAGCATTCCGTCCGAATAAATCGTATCGGGCAGTTTATAATCGGGCATAGGATAATAAAAACTCAATTGTTCAAACCCTGCCTCCTTAAGCAGCGCCATAATCTCCTGCCTTGAAAAAGTACGGACGTTTTTTTCCCCAATATAATCATTGAGTCCACTGTACAGCCTGCACGTATGATCCTCCGGTGCGCCGTTCCAATACTTCAAGCCCATTTTATTCTCTATCGCAATAATAATTTTGCCCTGCGGCTTAAGAAATGTTTTCAGCTTTTCTATCATTGCCAGATAAGGATTAGCCCCTTGGATATACAATCCTGAATATTCCCAGACACCTATTAAAGTAATATAATCATATCGACATTGTAATTTTATATCTTCAAAATTGCCAATCAAGATCGTGACATTATTACAGTCCCGATTTCTGTATGCATTGATCAATGACCTCTTTCTTGATAATTCCACACAAGTAACAGAACCAGCCTTTTTGCTCAACAAGCCTGTCATCGCACCGCATCCTGAACCAATTTCCAAAACATCATCCTGCTTTGTAAACGGATACCATTCCAGAAGATTTTCTCTGATATCTGACAAATGATATAAAATCGGCCATTCATTACTCATATGCAGTACTTCTTTTTCCTTACCGCTCTTACATATTTCCAAAATTCGATCTTCTATACTGCCATCCGTATACAAATCGTCACCACTGTAAAAACTATCATCAATCACTATATTTCCTATCTTTTCCTGCATCCCTTACTATTTCCTTTCAAAAGTGCCCCACCGCCTATAAATCATTTGCCAATAGCGCCATATAATAATTATATATATCTCCCTGTAAATACCTTATTTTATATGTCAGCTTATGGACACAGGCAGTACTTTTGATCGTCTGCCATTCTTCCTCTCTATACTCTGCGCCAAGTTTCCCCTGCAGAACATGTGCATGTCCGCTGTTAAAATAGGGAATCCTTTGAAAAATATCTTTGCATTCCCAATTCTCATCTATCAATTTGGACATTATAATGTGAAATAAAAAATAATTGCGTACACTTACTTCTGATTGCCAGTATTTATAGAGCGCCTGTCTTGTCAGGTCTATCAATCTGTTTGTTTGGTCAGCAGAGATCCACCAATTGGACAGTTTCAACACGGGATCTGTTAATACGGAAGCCAGTTTAAATACAAACATATCTCCCTTCAGCATATATTCCGGTATCTTCCCGCTACAAAAGACAGTTGCATCAATCCAGCAGCCGCCGTATGTATGCAGTAGCTCCAATCTGATAACATCTGACAAATGAGCAATCTCCATATATCCCTTTTCAAATTTATCTTGTATATAATCCGGCAAATCTATATACTTATTAAGATTGCTGTCTGTTAATAATATTATTTCAAAATCCTGTGGCTTATTTCTACATACAGACTCATAACATTTCTGCACTAATAGAGGCGCATTTTCCATGCCCTGCTTCCAGAATATCCAGATCGTACGGTTTAATTTTACACTTTTATTTCTTTTTATATCCGTTTTCTGAACAGGTTCCCAGTCAAAATCCAAATACAAATCAAGATATTTATAAACTTCACTAAACCCCAACTCTTGCTCTATAAAATCTCTATGAACAAATTGATCTAATATATCCATGTATCCTCCTTGATCATAATTTGTCTGCTTTACGCACCAATACCCGATTTAAGAACACGAATCACCTTCAAACTTCATATAAAATTTCTTCCAGAGAAATAATCGGACAATCCACCTTATCACTCAGCATCTCTTCAATCTCGTCAAAGTAATAGAGCGCTGTTACCACAATGACATCCACCAGATCCATTTTTTCATCAGGCATCAATACATCCACATCTGCATAAATGGAATCTGCATTCTTATCAATGGCATATTTTACCGTGATATCAGATCCTTGCAATTCATCATGCAGGCGCTCTCCCAGCTCTTTCATACCATAAATTGCTACTGTCTTATATCCATTCTTCACAAAGTATTCTACCAGCGTCTTACCTTCCTGTCGTATACGAAGCCACTGGTCAAATGCCATATAAAGCTCATGAACCTTTCTCTGCCCCTCTGCCATTTCCTCAATTTTTTTTGATGATGCTGTTCCTGCTGTCACGCTTCCCGCAACAGCGCCTGCCGCCATTCCAGCAACAGCCGAAAGTACTCCGATCAATCCTCTTTTCATGTTCTGTCTGTCTCCCTGTCATTATTACAAGATTTTGCCATATTCATTTGTTTTCAATAGCCACTTCTGTTTTCATTTCTCTTGAATAATTCTTTTCACCAGTTAGCAATTTTAAAATATCTATCGCATTTCTAGAATCGTCCCTCATATAATTGAAATACTCCCAATTACCTATCCCTCGTTTTTTCTCTTGCCAAACAAATCTTTCGGTACTAAACTTTCCTTCTATATTTTCATTTCCATTATAAAATAAAATTTTTTTACTTTTACAATTATTAAATATATCTATATAAGACTCTTTGTTGGTATCAGATCTGCTAAGATTCATTTTTACAAAAAGATTATTTGCATTTACTCTTCCCTTGCGCCTATCCCACTGCTGCTTTGCTTCATTAAAATCAGCATTATGTATGAAAAAAAGTTGAACATATTTTCCTCCCGCTCCCAGTTTTCCAATTGGGAATATTCCTGCCCTTAAGTCGCCTTCTCTCACCATTGTCAGCTCCGTCTGCAAGTAATACAATGGCTCTTGAATAAAGTTAGCAAATTCTCCTCGATCCCACAGTATATTAATTAAAGGACTTGAAAATTTCAGTCCTAAATAATTATATACATATCCTCCCCAGCAGTCATCCGATAATATTGTCACCGGATTTTTTATTAACCGTGAGTATAATGCAAAATCAAATAACGGTCTTTTAAAAATCTGCCCATTAATTATTTTATCTGCTTCAATTTCCAGTGCAATAGCTTCTGATTTTATTTGCTCATAAAAAACATAACTCGAAATTATCACATACTCGAACTCCAATTTTTTCAGTTCTTCCTTCACAACAATCGGAAAGCCGTCCCTATATTCGCAATATTTATCATCTTTACCACAAACAGCGGCAACTATCTCAATGTTACCCTTATATATTTCAAAATTAATCTGATTTAATATTTCTTCATAGCCATTACCGGTTCCCCATATAATACATTTTTCTTTGATCGCCAAAATTTATACCTCCTTAGTTATAACTTTCAAATATTATGTCCTCAAGACTGATAACCGGGCTGTCTGCTATCTTCGCCAGACAGTCTTTAATACCAGCGTGATCATTCAGTACCGTGTTAATAAAAGCATCCACATGGGGCAGCTTTTCTGTTGGCTGCAGCACCTGGATATTCATATATGCATCTACCTTTCTCCTGTCAATGCCATATATAATTTTAATATCTGATTCTTTCAGTTCTCTTATTACATGGCGACCATATATCGCCATCCCATAAACTGCAACCGAATTGTAGCCTTGCCTTTTTAAATATCTGTCAATACTCTTCCCTTCTTGTCTTAATATCAGCCATTGATGCATCATGTTTAAATATCTTTCTTCCATATTACTCATATATCCCTCAATTTCCAGACTATTATACAAAGTCTAATAGATCATCTTTCTCCATAGCTTCATATTCATAAAACAGCACGTCCTCTATAAAAAACATCGGACAATCAAGTTTTGCGGATAAGCTATCCTTAATCTCCAGAAAATCAAAAATTGGTGTGATCACGACTGCATCAACCTGATCCAGTATTTCATCCGGACGCAAAACCGGAATCTCCAGCATTTTGGGATTCCTGTCAATGAAATACGCAACTTTTACTTCACTTTCCTTTAATTCATCATACAAGCGCTCCCCCACATGATGAATACCATAAATAGCAATCGTCTGTATTCTCTGCCGAGAAAAAAAAGTACTAAGTTCAACGCCTCTCTGTTTTAGTTCAAGCCATCGATTCATGAACTCATACATAATATGTTCCTTCCTCTGCTGAATAAAAAGATTCTTTACTTCCTCACCATATTTAAATTCAAGCCGGGAAAAGTTCTTACCTATAACTTCAAAATATTCTTTCCAATGCCTTTTTTGATATCGTACCTGAAAAGTAACCCCGTGCATGTCGAAATCAACAACTACGGCATTTAATTTTACAACTTTTCGCCCGGCATTTACCTGTCGGCAAAGCCAGTCGTAATCTGCGCAAAACATAAAATTCTCATCAAAGCCATCTTCCAGGCACCGTTTTGAAGCAAAGATTGTCTGATGGCATACACTCTTTCCTTTTCTTAAATTTTCAAGCAATTCCGCATCTACCGGATAAGTAACTTCTTCCAGACCTGCTTCTGTCTTACATGCTATATCACCGATCACAATATCGGCTCCCTCCACCACTTTTGCAGCCTTCTCCAGCACATCTTTGCTATGGAATTCGTCACCAGCATTCAAAAACAAAAGATAACTTCCTCTTGCACGATGAATTCCTTTGTTCATAGCATTAAATATGCCACTATCCAATTCTGAAATCCACTGTATACGTTTATCATTTTCAGCTAATTCCTGTACTATGGCAAGTGTCGCATCTGTGGACAATCCGTCAATAATAATATACTCAAAATTCTGCCACGTTTGGTTTAATACTGACTCCATCGTTTTACGAATCATTTTCTCAGCGTTTAAACATACCGTTATAATGCTAAAAAAAACATTTTGTTCTTGTTTCATATCATTTCCCCTAACATCACGTTATTTCATAAAATAAAATAATCCATACCGGTATTCGCCATTATGTAAATCATTATCATACTTATGAATCTCCACATTGTATTCAATTCTGCCTTCAAATGCACATGAAAACTCTTGTAATTTTAAAGTCCTAAAACATTCCAATACCGTACTGGCATAAAAAATTCGATGTGCATTAAATTCCACTCTTTCTTTCCCAATAGGGAGCGAAAGATATAATCTACCGTCTTTTTTCAATTTCTTTTGTATATTATCAAAACATTTGAAACACGCCTCCGGATCAATGGGATCTCCATATCTGCCAAGCCCAAAATGTTCAAGAGAACATAGGGCTGACATGCTTAATATACTGTTATCCGCAAATTGGCTTAACGTCGTCGCATCATCTATAATTGTTAAAAGATTATCCACCTGCGCAGAAAACGGCCTGATATCAATTACATTTACTTTAATACCAGCTGCCAAACAATGCGAAATAAATCCATCTACACGGCTTCCTATATCATAATGTTCCCGAACTCCGGAATTAATTACCTTCTTTGCCGCCCATAAATCCTGCCAAAAATAATTCCCCATTGCACCATTCAGGGCATGCTTGTCACTTATGATCGGCCACATATATTCATCTTGAATATCAAAATTCTTGCGCTGATTTAATGCCTTATATATTTTAGCATCTGCATCTACAAACGTATTTGTTTTAATTCCGTATTGAATTTGATAATCTATATAATTTCGTTCTCCTAAAACACTATCTAAATCTTCTATTTTATTATTAACTGTAGTCAGACAGCCCCTTACCATAAAAACTACTATATTCAAATCAATCCCTGTTCGAATGCATACCTGATATATTTCGTCCGAACATGCATTGGCTACAATAATAATATCAACGAAATCGGGGATTTCCGTTGCCTCATATACCGGCAGTCCCATAAATGTATTATTTCGTTTTTCTGTTTCTATAAAGCCAATCAATTCTCCACCCAAACCATTCGCTAATACACGTTTTGCTATGGTCCCGGTTCCCCAAATTAAAATTTTTTTCATGCAACACATACCCTTTTCTTCAAGAAATCTTTATTTTTACGCCGCAAACTTGATGAATACTTTACCATTTATTAAGACAAATCATTTATGCATGATAAATACGTGCTATATTCTCTAATATATTCATTTGCATCATAATGCTCGCTCGCTAAGACAAGCAGTATAGAATCTTCAGAAAAATCATACATTTCTTTCCAGAGCATCTTCTTTAAATATAGTCCCATACGAGGCTTATCTAAAACAATAATCCTTTCCTCACTGCCATTACTCATTTTCACCTTGCTTGTCCCACAAACATTAATTAAAACAAATTCTGTTTTCCTATTTGCATGCTGTCCTCTTATTACCCCGGTATCTGAGCCATACATGTAGAATACCCTTTTTATGGTGAACGGAATATCCATTCCGTCTCCTTCTGCCACGATCAAACATCCCCTCTCGTCTCCCTTATCCTCAAAGTTGAGAATACTATACATATGATCTAATGCTGTTTTCAATATTTTCTTCCTTTCATAAGTCACTAAAATGCATTTATGCATTCAATTACATATTCCTGTTCCTGTTTTGACATCCCAAAATAACTCGGAATCGATAGTACTGAATCCGCATACTCCTCTGTAATAGGCAATGTCCCCCTACCCACTTTCAAATACTGATATGCCTCAGAAAGATGCGGTGGAACAGGGTAATGTATAATAGTTCCTATATTATGACTTGCTAAATGCTCTATCAAGTCCTCTCGCCTATTACATCTTACAACAAATTGGTGCCATACAGAATTGCCATTAGACCGTTGTGCCGGCAAAATTACCTCTTTGTTGCTAAGTTCGTTTAAATATTTATCTGCGATCCTACATTTTTCCTCTGTGATTTCTCCTATATACTTTAATTTGACTCTCAGCAACGCTGCTTGAATTTCATCTAATCGCGAGTTTGCACCTACAACCTTATTATAATAACGTTTTTCACTGCCGTAATTCCGGAACATTTGTACAAAATCTTTAATCTCTTTATGATTTGTTACAATTGCACCTCCATCGCCATATGCACCAAGATTTTTAGATGGGTAAAAAGAAAAACATCCTATATCCCCAAATGTTCCGACCTTCTTTCCATTCCAACACGCACCATGCGCTTGTGCACAATCTTCGACCACATATAATCCATACTTCTTTGCTATCTCCGTTACAGAAGTCATGTCCGCCGCTTGACCATATAAATGAACTACTAAAATAGCTTTGGTTCTTTTAGTTATCTTCTCTTCTATTTTCCTTATATCAATATTATAGTATTCATCCGGCTCTACAAATACTGGCGTTGCTCCGTTTATTGATATTCCCATAACGCTGGCAATATAAGTATTGCCTTGCACAATAACCTCATCATTCTCCTTTACTCCCAAAGCCCGAAAGGCTATCCATAAAGCATCTAATCCGCTGGCAACCCCAGTACAATACTTTATGTCTAAATATCGTGCAAACTCCTCTTCAAATTTTCTGACGTTTTCTCCAAGTACATACCAGCCTGACCGTAGCACCCGCAATGCTGCCTCTTCATATTCTCTTTGATGTTTAAAGAATTCCCGATCTATGCGGCCAGACATGATTTGCATTTTCCTTCTCCTTTGAAAAATGGAACCTTCTTTGCTACCTTAAATATTAAATACTCCATCCATGAAAATCATACTTCATTTAAAACATCTTCAATCGCTATAACCGGACAATGAATTCTCTCTGATAATGCACCCGCCACTTCGTCATATCCGTTCAATAAAGTAACAACTATTGCATCTACATCGGGCAAATCGTCATCCATCGTTACTAAATTAATTGAAGAACAAATATCTTTAGCATTTCTGTCAATACCATACATGATTTCTACTTCAGAATGTTGTAACTCTTTTATCAGACGCCTCCCTACATCTCCCATTCCATATACAGCAATCTTTCTAATATTTCTTTTTAAGAAATAGGTCTGTAATTTTTTCCCCTCCTGTTTAATATATGTCCACCGATTCATCAGTACATACAGCGCCTGATTTCTAGCTGCTGCCGTTTTCCATGAGTCAATGCACTTCTGATCCAGCTTCCTTATTCCAAAAAGTATAACGCCCATACCCAATAAAAGACATTCCAATATCCTATAGCTGTTTTTCATCTTCATATTTTCGGTCTCCGCTCATCATCATTTCTGAAATTCATAAACATAATATCTGGAATCCGCCCTTCCATCTGTAAAATAGGCATTTTCAGGAACACTCGAAGTATCACGTTCAATCATTCTATAATCCGGTTCAAAAAATTTCTCAACCTGTTCCTCCGTAAAAATTCGTATCGGATAGCTGCTCTCATATATGTATTCCGGTACTGTTTCCTTGCATATGCGCATTCTGTTGCCAACCATAATCCTATCCAAAATAATATAATGCGGCTGCGCCGCAATTATTCTTGCAATGATTTCTTTATATTGCGCAATATACTGCAAACTGGCAGATAGCAATATGATATCAAACTTCCCCTGTTTCTCCCAATCATCGGTAGATTTTATAAATTTTAATGTTTCATCCTGCATATTCCGATGTCCATAATCTGCAAAATGAGCCTGTTCCGCAACTATATATTCTAAGTTTCTTATATCCGATAAATATCCTCTGTTCTGTAAATATGTACTTCCTAATCCCCCTCCAATATCCAATATGCGCACACTTTTATTCTGATTCTGTACCGCACATTTTAATATTGTGGCACAAATACGATATACATATTTTTGTTTATAAAACAAATAGCCATCCCTCTCCCATGCCGCCTCTCCTTTTATTACTTTATCCACAGCATTACTCACTGTGCTTAGAATTTCTGCATCCTCGTATCCTTTACAATCATGATAAGCTTCATCCCAGCTATCATAATCGCCAAAATAACGTACTGCCGGAGTCTTCTCATCATATAACATATAAAATGGGGTGCATTCGTTATGCTCATACAACGTAATGATACGCCCCATAAATTTAAACCGTTTTATCAGTGTATCCATGATCTGTGTCTTATGACCAGAAACAGAGATAACCACGGCTCCTACATAATCCCAGACAACTTTCTCCGGACTCTGTACTGTAAATGTGAAACAAGAATTGCCCTGTTTCTGTTCATCCATATCTACAATACCTTGCACATCATAAGCAAGCATATCTGTGTATTCAAAAAGTTTACAAGTATGCACCCCCGCGCCCCATATCACAATATTAGAAACACTTTTCAGAGCTTTCAATCTTTTGTTAATATCGCACACCTTTTCCGCCAAAAACATATTATCCAGATACCTTCTTTTCTTTACCCTTTTTTTGATCCATTGTGCCTATATCCGATCCATCTGCTAAACCCCTGAAACAGACCATCAGCCATGACAAATTGCTTTATCAGACTCTCTTTGCCTAAAACCTGCTTTTTATCAGCAACCATATCTTCAAAATCAATACCGTACGTGCTTGCCAAAAAACCGCGAATAAGTTTAATCTTTTTCAGATATTGTCCATACAATAATTTAACTTTCTTTCCTGTCCCCACCTTACAATAATCCCACAAGCCAAGATGTATCCTACCATTACTTAAATACTTCATTCCTTCGAAATGATAAAAAATCAGCTTAAATCTCTTATCTTTATACTGCATCCAGATATTGCCCTTACGATTTACAAGCAACGTATATAAATGGAGATTCCAAGGCGCCACCCCCGCGCCTAAATTCTGGCTTTCATGTACGCAGGAATACTCTAATCGCCATTGATCAAGATATTTCTGGTCTCCCAGTTTTCCATCCTCACATCTATAATAACACCAATTCATACAGTCTGTCTTCCATTTCTCAAGCACCTGCAAACTTTCCCTGTTATTAAGAAATGTGTTAAACTCAACACAGTATTTTCCAACCTTAAATATCAATTCTCCATATCTATAATTTCTCTCAAATCCATGTCTGACAATCCCGACTGAACAGCGCGCATCCAGAAGTTCCTGTATCACAATATTGGGATTGGCAAAAAAATAAATATCCGCATCAATATATGTACATATTTTCTCCTTACATTTTAATAACACATATTCGATTACTATCGGTGTACATGTCCAGCAGAACTCAGCCCGAGTTCTTTCTTCCTGCAGTTTTCTCAACGTCGTCGTCATAATATCTTTTAAAGGAATAACAATAACGTTTTCTAATTGCAATTCAGACAAAACCTCATAACTTTTATCATCAAATGCAAAAATGTATAATTTAAAGTCAACAATATGCTGTTGCATAGACCAGTACAACGCCAGTCCTTTGTCCAAATATTTCGAATCAAATAATGTACAGAATGTTGATACCATATACCTCTCCCTACTTCTTAATCCGCATGGCATATATACGGCTTCCCACTTTTTCCCATCATTGTCATAGTAACACTCTATGTAAAATATTCATCAAATAGAAAAAATGCCGGTCATTTCACACACAGACATTTGCCTTATTTCACATATACATCTAATACCATTTTATTATATAACTCATTATTCTTTATAGATGTAGGAATCTGCAGTGGAAAATTCATTTCATGAGACTCATTATATAAATAATCCGGAACTGATTTTGTATGTGTCGCCTCCGCGCCAAATCCTATATTTTTTACCATATTTTTCTTAGGTACAATGGCAAACGTCCCTTTTTGAAGAGCCAAATATTGTAATTGATAGTCCCACGTATCTATTTTATGTGTATATACGTAATCAAACAATTTTGAATAATGATTTATTGCTTTATCGTCCATAACCGCTTTCATACAAGCAGAAACCTTACGCTCTCTCCAGTCAGATATATCATAATCGTATTGCTGCCATGCACGTTTCCATGTTGCCCACCCCCAAATTTCTATAATGGGTGTAAAAATATAACTGGTTTTTTCTTCCAACTTTCCTAATGGATTATATCCTCCTATCAACATTACATCTTCATTTTTTTCATATAAATGCAACAATTCTCTGCAATATCTAAAGAAAGATAAATCAGCTAAACAATCATCTTCCATAATAATAAGTTTTTCTTCATGCTCGAACGCCCATGAAATGCCACTAGACATACGTCTCCCACATCCCATGTTTTTGTCAGCAAAATTCTTAAAGACTTGACATTTCCAGTCAATATGCTCTTCCAGATATCTCCGCACTGCAGTTACCTTTTCATTTTCACCGCTGACATTTTCCCTTGGTCCATCCGAAAGCAAATATAACTTAGCAGGTCTTATTTCTCTAATTCTCTCAAATACTCTTTTGGTACACTCTAATCTATTAAATGTACAAAATAATACTGGAACGTCAAATTGATTCATAGCCATATACCATCCTTTTTACCAATAACACCCATCTTCTACTATTTTATAGTTTTGTGGTTTCAAATCATCTGTGGGTCTTACCCAAAACTCATTGTAAATGCCTAAATTATCCCACCGTTTCCCTTTCACTCCAAAAAATAACTGTAATGCACCTCCTATATGAAGCGCCTTTTTATGCAAATCATGCTTTATAAATGCTCCTAATGGCATTCCATACGCCCCACATCCAAGCAGCGCAATATCAAAATCTATCTTGCAGATGTCCTCCTTCATTTGGCTCAATGCTTCTATCCACGAGTCATACTCCTCGTTTCCTCCTAATGATTGCACTGCTTTATATGTTTTTAGCTCAAATGCCGGTAAAAGCTCAGGGTTTTGATATAACTTGTCCCTCTTCTGATATTGTTTTTCTATTAAGGATGAAAACGGATGTACGACCAGTACCCGCATCGCCTTTAATGCAGAAGACCACTCCCCCAGCTCTTGTCCACAACCCACCAATTTTGCTTCGGGTGAATAGATGCGAAATAGTTCCTCTACCTGTCTGCACCAAAATCCCGCACATAAAACATCAATCTCTCTCGCCGCCTCTTCTGTTATATTTATATATTTTTTTATTACAGAATCTGTTGGTGGAAATATGCCAGAATAAGTTTGTCCTCCCTCACAATCTAATTTTTCTAAAATACCAATTTTATTTCTATAAATTATATTTCCCTCTGTTGTACCCCAGCGCGAATAGAAAAAAGGATCATTTCCTCTTATGAAGTCCTGCATTAACTTATTCGCCTCATGAGCTCTCGATATTAGAACATTCTTTTTACCGTTAAAAAATCCCCTCTCAAGCTTTTCCTGCATCCACTCTTCTTTTGTTTGCGGCATAAAACGATAAATTTTATCTTCTTTCCACCCAATATCTATCATTTCTGAATACACCTTTTTGACAATTTCCTCGTTTTGGATGGCAATAATGATTACCGCATTCGGATATGTATGTATAAATCCGTTCAATTCTGCTATAGAAATATATCTGGGAAATTTTCTACATACATTTATGTTCTGATCACATACAAGTAAATCATCAACATTAATATACCCCCTTCCCAACTCATACAAGAATCTTCCATATCCTCCACCGCCATATATCACAATTTTACTTTTAAACTTTAGAAGTTTATTCCCAGAATTAATGATTTCCATATTTGATACTCCCTTCTTTACCCATATGAAATTAATATAATGAGTATCCCATTCTATGAGACAAATTAATCAGCCTGCTTCTTCATTATATATAAATATGCAGGTCACCATATAGCATAATTGTGGCAAATTGATTACCATATAACTTTCTTATTATATCACACATTTCTTCTTCATATTGAGGTGATGATATCAAAATATAATCGAAACTTTTATCCTGAACCTCATTGATAGAATAAACAGAATATCCCCTATATTTTGTATTGCAGTTCACTACATAACTATCTAAAAATATAACATCTGCCTTAATAACTCCCACCCATTTTTCATAAAAATCCAGCAGTGCTTCTGTATACTTTCCGCTTCCATAAATTGCCGTCTTAATTCCCTTCTGGTTCAAAGGTGATTGTTCAAGCATTTGAATTAACAACTGCCTCCTTTTAATTTCCACTTGATTTTTTATTTCACCAAAATATGAGTCCGGGAAGAAATAGCATATACTGTAAATACAATTAATACTCTGTAAATCATCTGTCTTCTCTATAGTGTTCCCGCATAATTTCATCCATACACTCAAAATTCGTGTGTACAATTCGGCATCTTTATCATATAGATCGTTGTCATAACACACCTTTGCCACATACAGCAGCAAATTCAAGCTAATTTCTTTAACGATATGCCAGCCTTTTCCCTCATATAAAGTCTTTAAATCCGCCATTGCACTTATAACTTCTATATGATCACTTGCTTTTTTCAAATTAAACGCCGAGCCGGTAGTAGAGTCTTCTCTGCAGCGATATCGGTAAAACATCTTCGGAATATACATAACCCTTTCCGCTAAGATCATTGCCTTACAATAGAATTCATTATCTTCAAAATATACGCCTGTGAGAAATTCTATACCATTTTTCTTTAAAAAAGTCGCAGAGCAGTACATTGACCAGGGTGTAGGGATATATGACTTCCGATAATACTTCTGTAGAAAAAAATTTCCCGAAAAAATTTCTTCTCTCTCCTCAATAATTTCATGTCTATCACAATTATTTGTTTCTATCAGCTTTCTCTCAATAGAATTTTCGAATAACAACGCATCAAACAAAGCCAAATCTAATTTATTTTTAGACGCATATTCATAACAGCATTCCAGCGTATCTTCCATAATATAATCGTCTGAATCTAAAAAATAAATATATTCCCCCTTTGCTCTTTTTATACCGACATTTCTTGCATACCCTTGGCCATGATTTTCTTGTGTTATAATAATAAGTTCCGGATATTTTTTTTGCAGACAAAGCAACACATCCCGGCTGTCGTCCGTCGACCCATCATCGATTGCAATTACTTCTATATCTTTTTGAGTTTGATTAAAAGCACTATCAATACATTCCTTTAAAAATGAGCTCGTATTATAGACCGGTATAATCACTGATGTCTTAATCATGCCTTTCCTTCCATAATCAATCCAGATAAAGTTTATCTTACCCCTGACTCCCAGAAATCTCCTAGTAATTGTTCTTGAAGCGACCCCTCGCCTTTAAAAAAATTATACGGCATGGAAAATCCCATTTTTTTCCTATACAATATCTCTTTCCCAATCTCCTTCTCATACGCCTTCTTTAGTATTCCCTTCAATACTCCATTCGGCAGTCTGTCTTCTTCTGACAGAGAAAAAGAAAATTCGACTATTTTTCTTGATAAAAGCGGCACTCTGGTCTCCAATGAGACAGCCATACTAGCCCGGTCTACCTTTGTCAATACATCCTCCGGCAGATATGTTTTAAAATCCAAATATTGAACTCTTGTCATTGGCGGTAAATCTTCAAAATAATACTGTCTGAACTTCCAAAACGCATCATAATCTTTGGGAATTCCAAACTGTTTTCTTAAAGCTTTGTCGCTAAGCCGTGAAACATCTCCAATTTCTCTTGCGATAAAAGTCAACGCGTCCATCCAGTAATAATTCAATTCATTTTTATGAAATTTGCTGTATATATAAGAAATGAACAAATTATCCGGTGCTTTCTCTTTTTCCTTCTGCCATATTGCCTTGTGCCTATTATATCCGCCAAACACCTCATCGCCGCCATCGCCCGTAAGCACTACCGTAACCTTTTCTCTTGCCATCTTGGAAACCATATACGTTGGAAACGCCGAAACATCGGCAAATGGCTCGTCGTACCAATCCCTTAGCCGATCATAATACTCACGAAAGAGATTGCGATCAAACGTCTTTGCATTACAGTTCATTTGGTATCTTTGCGCCAATTTACGTGCATACTGCAATTCATTATATTCCCTCTGCGTAAATCCCACTGAAAAACATTCAATTCTGGGATTGTCTCTATACGCTTCATAAGTGATAATACTGGAATCGACCCCGCCGCTCAAAAAAGTACCTACCGGGACATCAGCAATCATCTGCTCTCTCACAGATTTCTCAATTAATTCTTTTAGTTCTTCAATAATATCACTTTGCTTTCGCTCCGATACTTGATTTGTGTTTATATTCAATTTCCAATAAGAAGAATCCTTAATAATCTGCTTTGACTTTATGTCAAAAATCATGCGATGCCCCGGTAATAGCTTGTACACATTTTTATAATATGTCTTTGGTGCAGGTATGTATATATAATTCAAATAATCATAAACAGCCGTATGATCAATTTGTAAAGAAACGGTATTGCACATATTGACAATACCCTTCAGTTCTGATGAAAATCCAAAATTTACACCATCATAATAATAATATAACGGCTTAATGCCTGCCCGATCCCGGAACAGCCTGATCACACCTTCCCTTTTATCATATATGACCATCCCAAACATGCCATCTATTTTTGTAATAAATTTTTCACCCCATTCAAGATAGGCGTTTAGTATTACCTCCGTATCCGTCGTGGAGCGAAACCGATACCCTTTTTGTTCTAATTCTTTTCTTAATGTTTGATATCCGTATATCTCGCCATTAAATACGATACCTACCTGATGATCGTAAGAGAACATAGGCTGCATACCATTGACAGATAAATCAATAATGGACAGTCTTGCAAATGCAAATGTAAAATCCCCCAGCGGACTAATCCTTATTCCGTCCGGTCCGCGATGCGCCATACACTCTATACCTTTATTATAATCCCATCCGGAATTGTTTCCGCCAAGAATTCCACACATCTCTGTTATCCCTTTCTCTTCATCAATACAGTTCTATACATTCTCTTCTTCCGGTATTAACCATATCTGCTGCTCTAAATTATATATATGATCTGCTCGCTCTTCAATCGACTTTACTATTTCATCATAAAACTTAGGCGTAGTAATAACGATATGCTCTGCGTGCACTTCACTGAAATTTTCTACTACAAATCCACAGACTTGCCTTCCCCATTTATCTTGTGCAGAATCGAACACATGTTGAATATTGATATCTGTCTTCGAGATTTCTTCCAGCAATGCTTTTCCCATTTGTCCTGTTCCCCAAACAGAGCAGCCTTTATATGACAATTCCCTCATAAACTCTACTCTCGCCTGCATATAAATATCCTGAAGACTAATATTTTTGTTATTATCAAGAATATTTTTATAATACGCCCTATTGATGCAGCTTAGTTTTCCCGGAATTTCATGTCCAAGCATCCCCCATTTCTCAAAATAAACATTTCTCAAGCTATCAAAAAGCACATCATATCCGGGATCACCTAAATAAATATTCAAATTAGTAATCACGTCATTATAAAAGCTTTTAAGTAAAGGCAGGTTGTCTTCTTTTTGTCTGATATACTCATATATTTTATGATATGCCACAAAAAGATAATTTTTCTTTGTGTCTCTTTCTGTAGAGAGTGTATGTCTTCCTCTGTTGCTTCTATAATGATAAAATACCTTATCAACATACACCATTTTATAGGAACTCATCGCAACAACTTTGGAAAAATAAACATCATTTACATTAGGTATATCTTGGAAAAAAACCTCGTCTTTTGTATATAAGGATTTATGGATAAGCTTATTGCATGGTACAGTCATTGCCAACTGCATAATATGGTGCAATTCTTCTCTGGTATTAATGATTGGATATGTACTACAATATAATTTCTTTAACCAGTTATCTATACCGCGATTTCTATCCGGTATATCATCAAAATATTCCCAATAGCAACACGCAAGATCAGCACTTTCTTCTACTGCTGCCCTAAGCAATTCCTCAATTGCATTATGCTCATACAAATCATCCGCATCCCAAAATGCAATCCACTCTCCATGTGCCATATTCATACCAATGTTACGTGATACTGCTGCCCCATGGTTTTCCAATTCAATCTGAACAACCATTCTGGGATCCTTGCTGGCATACTCCAGCAATATCTCTGCCGTACGGTCAGTGCACCCATCACAAACACATATTATTTCCAGATTTCTATATGTCTGATTGAGTATAGATTCTATGCCCTCACATAAACACTGCTCCGCATTATATGCTGGAATCACTATTGTTACCAGGTCTCTATCCATATGAAACTCCTTTAACCGGATATCTAAATCTCTATAAGCCATATTCTTTCATAAGAATATAGTCTTCTACCTTCTTCAATCCAAAATACCATCTCACTATCCTGTAAGATTGTACAACGCCATCTACATGTTTACTATTATTTAAGTAAAAATTTTCCAATACTGTCATTCATTATATATCCCTTTTATCAGTCTCGCATGTATTTTCATTCCTATACTATTAAAGTCCGTTTTATCTGTTCTGAAGCCAACCGCTTGGTTGCTCATATGATAAGGATGGATGTACACTGGATCATATCCTTCATAGTATATTCCTCCACGCTCCTCATAATATTGTCGCAAATATTGCTCGCTAAAATAATATTTCTTCCATTGGTATACAAGCTGTTTCGTATCTATTTCCAAGATGCGACTATTATTTGCCGAAAATAACCCTATATATCTGTCATCTCGCACATATTCCAACAAATAGTCGGCTATACCCCATGGTTTTTTTATCAAAATACTTACTTTATCCTCTTCAAATATTTCAAATGCATATACTCTTGCAGTCTCTTTATCTATATATATAATTTTATTTTCTGCATGAAACGGTATAAACCAAATATATCCTCCTACTGCAACTGCCCGACTAAACACCGGAAGTTCGCAATTGTCTGCCACAGATTCTATCTTCTTATCTCTGCTATCACCGTTAAAATTTTCAGGAAATCTTATAATGGTGCATTTATTTTTTTCTTTGTCCCATGTGTACACTTCTTTGTGATATCCACTAAACCAAAATTTTTCACCATCAAAACATATTGTAAATAGTCTCTTTTTTATACCTGGCAGCATATATGTCTTGACTTCTTTGGTCAGCAAGTCAAATTGATAGATCCTATTATATTCAGATGACAATGCATATATTTTTTTCTCCGCTAAAACACTTCTTATTATATTGTCATCTTCACATATTATATAACAGTTCACAATGACCCGTCGGTTGAGATCGACCTCAATAATCTTATTTCCGTTCCCAACAACAATAAACAGTATACTGCCCCAGACCCAGACTTGATTCCCCCATTGATGTTGTTCCAGACCCACAATATCTAATTTTGTAAAAGCATTGTTATCCAAACTATAAATCCAGATACGGTCTCTACATCCAGGAATACAATAAATATCTGTGCCCCATTTAACACAATACGGATTCTCTCGATATTTCCATCCGTTTATGCTTGGAATGTCACTCACCTTTTTACATTCTCCACACTTCAGATCCACATAAAAAAGTATATTTCTCCACCCATCAACAAACCATGCTTGATCTCCTTCAAGCCACCAGCCATCACTCCATATAAATGTTTGACACTGATCTTCCATCTTTAATCCTTTCCAAATAAAGTCTGTTGCACTTGTTAATTTTTATATAATTATCAATCGCTCGGCATTTAAACTTTTCTTATTGTTTATTATTTTGTAGCTGCCTCTATTTATATGCAACTATAATACAATGATTACCTTCTTCCCTCTCAACAGCATGTCCCCGCAGACTACATAATTCATCAAACAATTCCTGACTCACCTCTTGTGCAATCTCAGAATATGCCCTTGGCCATCGGCTCTGTGTTCGTACCACTAAATGGACAAAGTACCCTGCCGCCTTAAACAGATTACCCAAATTTAAACAGTTCCACGTATATAAATGATTATTTACTTCACTTCTGCAATATTCCGTTTCACATGATTCATTTGGCACGCAAAATACTATATATCCATTCTCTTTTAATTTGTTACGCAATTCCTTGATTATTCCAAACGGATTTTCAACATGTTCTAACGCTCCATTAGAAATTATCACATCTGCATACTCATCCGGCAAATCACTTATATACTTTACACTCTTTATCCCTATTTGTTGCGCTACTTCTCGCGCAATATCATTGATCTCTATTCCAACCTTTTCTTTAGCCTTCAAGTTAGCCAGTACATACCCTCCCCCAGACCCGAAATCAACTATAGTCATATTCTCATCAACATAAGGCGCAAATGTTCGTGCCGCCACTCTGCCACCAAATTCTCCTATTTTTTTATAATATTCGAAATATGCCGCATCATAGTACTCCTCTCCACCTCCAAAATCAATTTGTGTATCAGAGATAAAATTAAAAATATTTGCGTTTAACAATTGCTGCTTAATTTCACGTTCGTGGAAACTACAGATAACAACCATAATATTTGCATTATTCAAAGGCTTAAATGCATCTATGGAAATTACAGGATAATTATTAATTCTCTCTTTATATAGTTTTTCATTATTATCAATAAACCCTGCTATATTAATATCTTTCTTTTCTAATTGATATACGCACTTTTTCCCTTTATCCGCAGCTCCAAAAATATAAACTGTTTTATTTTTTAAATATTCCAAATAATTAATATCATTATTAATATACATACTTTGCTCCTCTCTATTCCATGCATTTTAAAATTTCCCATAAGCATTTCCTGTGTTTCTCTTCTGGAAGCTGTTTTTACTGCATCCATGGATAATTTCCCTGCCATTCAAACCATTTCGGAGTTCTTGCATTACAATATCTACACATTGGTATAGGTTTAGAAAGACGATCATTTAAGCTAAATCCGTCCAATCTTTCATCATATAGATCAATGATATCCCCATCACAAATCTCCAGCTTTGAGTTAAGAACACTCCGGTATTTTTCATGTAGAATAGGCAATGCGCAGACAGCAATATGACCATCTTCCAGGAAATGACAATCATTGCTCATGCAGTGTTTCCATTCCAGCTCTCCATCAGAATCCCCGGCCAAATTATTGCTGTCATAAAATTTATCTCTAAGCGGCGTCATGGAAAATCTAACATTACTCTCTATACATTTTAGTTCTATCCTCTCCTTTAGTTCTTCGGTAGGCGGATACTGTGTAATATCAAATCCTATACCGTTTTCACTCATCACTTTTAGCACTTCGGCATCAAGATTAGGTATTAGTAATCCATTGGTTGCAACTCTGATATTAGAATCTGGAAATACATTTCTTGTTGCAATACAAAAATCAGACAGTTCCCTATTTAACAACGGTTCCCCGCCCATCAGACGAATCATTCTTACCCCCCAGAACAATTCTTTCAATCTGCAAATATCCTTTTTGTATTTCTCCAAATCGCCAAACTCTTTCTTCGCCACATTGCTAAAATGTATACATCCCTTACATTTCAAATTGCAATGCCATGAAACGTGATACTCATAATAGTCCAGTCTGGGTTTCATTATATCTATTTCATACAAAAAGTCCATGGCGGATTTACAATGCCCGTTTTCTTGAAAATACCACTTGTATGATGTGCCATAGACTTTCGCGTTTAAGTCGCTCCTGCGAATCTGATCTACTATGCCTGTCAGTTCAATAACCGATATAATAATACTTCCTTGCCACCCGCTCTTATACATTTGGATTATTTGATCATAAGATAATATTTCAATTCCATCTAATTTATATCCTTGTTTTTTTATATTATTATCACAAAAAAAGGATACCTTAACATTTCCCATGCATTGATCCAAATCTCTTTTTAATTTTAAACCGTTTAAACCTGCACCCCAAATAATTACATTTTCAACTTTCATTATTTTCCTCTTCAAAAACCATTCCACAAATAAGTCTGCCATTGCATTTTGATGCAACGACAGACTGTATTTTCGCCCAATATCGCATCCGTGCATACATAATACCATTTATCCTAAATGGCTATAGTAACTATCGGCATATAAAACTGTTTACTTTAGTGTTTCCCTGTCCATTTCGATGTCACTATAAATGTCTTAGAATACTCATAAAATATTCTATAGTCCTTTCCAATCCATTTTCCAAAGTAACCGTTGGCTCCCAATTGAGTTTATTCTTTGCAAGTTCAATAAACGGTTTCCGTTGTACCGGATCATCCTGTGGTAAAGGTAAAAATACAATTTTTGACTTTGAACCGGTCAACTCAATAATCTTATGCGCCAATTGAAGCATGGTAATTTCATTCGGATTCCCCAGATTTACCGGTCCCGTAAAACCTTCCTGGCTGTCCATCATACATCGTATTCCTTTTATCATATCGTCCACATAACAAAAACTACGCGTCTGTTGCCCCTGACCATAAATCGTTATATCATCATTCTTCAACGCTTGCACAATAAAGTTAGATATTACTCTTCCATCATCCAATCGCATTCTGGGACCATACGTATTAAAAATACGAACAACTTTAATGTCAACGCCATGCTGCCTATAATAATCAAAAAACAAAGTTTCGGCCATCCGTTTGCCTTCATCATAGCATGAACGAATACCATTAGGATTAACACATCCACGATATGATTCTGGCTGTGGATGCACCTCTGGATCACCATACACTTCGCTGGTACTTGCCTGAAGTATTCTTGCTTGGCAACGCTTTGCCAATCCTAACGTATGTAATGCCCCTATAACACTGGTTTTCCCTGTCTTAATAGGATCATACTGATAATAAACCGGGCTTGCCGGACATGCGAGATTATATATCTGGTCACATTCCACATATATATTTTCTAATACATCCTGACGGATAAACTCAAAATATGGGTTATCCATTAAGTGACGTATATTGTCTTTCTGCCCTGTAAACAAATTATCCATACATACTACATCATTACCCTCTTCTAATAATTTTTCACACAAGTGAGATCCAATAAATCCGGCTCCTCCTGTCACTAATATCCTTTTTCGATTCATCTATGTAAATTACCTCCCTTTATAATCCATATTCTCTCATGAGAATATAATCTTCTTCCTTTTTCAATCCGAAACTACATAGTTGTTTCTCAATCTCTCGTGTTTCCTGACAAGTCACAATAACAAAATATTTCTGCCAATTCACAATATTCCTAGCATAACTCACTTTTATTCCATTCAAAACTGTACCTTGCTTCATCTTGTCATTGTCGGCAATTGAAAAGTCGGAAATATTACCCAAAATACCAAGCAGCCTTCGGCAATTATGTCCTGCTCCCAAAAGCATTACCTGCCTATTTTTGCTTTTTAGCCAAACATCCTTCATTAATAATTTTCCAATTATTTCACCAGATGTCTTTTCAAGCAAATCTGCATATCTCTGAGCCTGCGTGTATATTATTGCCGTAAAAACGCGAATCATATCTGCTTCAAATCCACTGCTCTGATTTATTTCATATAATGGAAAATCCATCCGATTATCATAAAACAAAATACCGTCTTCTCGGTGCAAATACTTTTTTGCAATCTGTTCATTGTCTGACGCAAACTTCCCAAGGAATTCCTTTCGTTCATCTAATGAAAAGAATCCGCATTCTTTCCTATCGCCGCCAAATGAATCCGATAATCTTGTACAAACATTATAAAAGTCATGCTTTACTTCCCCATCACTCCAACTCGATACCCCATTCATACTCTCCCGAAAACCATTAATGTTCTGGACAGAATTAATTAATCTACTAATTTCCAGATAGTTTCCTTCAAGAGAAAAATTTTCCCTCTGTCCTCTTTTCCAGTCATCCTGATCTGACGGTATCCCAAGAACAGACAGGAAATCTGTAATCACATCATTCCCGACAAGTTGTTGTTTTTCATATATTCTGACAATCAGATTCTCCCTTCCGACAATTTGACTTATTAAATCTAATTTCGATACATACTCCAAAAACTTGCCGGAAACAACGTATGAATCGATAAATTCTTCAAATGTGTTATATGCTTTATAATATGTTGCATACTCTATTCCACTTTTAATTCTTTGGTTATATAATGATTCTATTGCTCGGTCTTGACGCCTTAAATATACAATCACTTTTATATTTTCATACTTTTTCCTCGCATCCTCTATAAATTTATCCATCCCGATTCCGTAAATATTCTCTGACGATATTATCACACTCTTTTCCTTCAAATGGTCTAATATTGTATCCATTCCTTTATCCCATTCTGCTTTTATCCCATTTATTATCCAATCAGCATGTAATCTATATCCATTTCCATTTTTTTCTGCTGACCAACGTCCCCAATATCCAATTTCACCGTCTTCTAAAAACGGATAACACCATCCATACTTTTCTAAATTACTATTATTATTAAATAAAAAGCTTTGTAATGCTGTAGATCCTGTTTTTGGCATTCCAATGTGTATTAATAATGTCTTTGAATCATTCATTATATGTTCTCCTTGATCAGTCAAGCGCGTATCTTCATTACAGCACTATCAATATAGTTTATTTCATGGTTTCCACCATTCTTATCTTTAGCAGTTGATTTCGTATGGTATACTGGAGCATCATTCTAAAATTCAAATCCAATCCTTTTCCATCCAATTCTACTAAATTTTCAAAGCGAAATGGCTTTAAAAACATTTCCTGCAGTTCTCTTCTGGAAAATTCTTTCGATTCTACATAAGGATATCCGTATTTTCTTTGCCACAGTGCTTGAATAAGCATAATTCGCAATCTGTCATATTCCGAAAAATATTTCTCATATGTATTGTAAACCGGAGTCAAATCAAAATCAGATATTGCTTTCTCTCCATTATAATATACCCGTTTTTCCCCCATTCTTGTTGTCTGCATTAATGAATCAGACCATGTGATATCCCATTCTGTACATATTTTCTTTAATGTTTCTTTGGGATAACATTTCAGTTCTTCAAACTGTATAATTAATCTGTTACTCCATTTATAAATCTCTTCATCAATATCCGAAAAAGCATACACACCGTTTTTGTAGGCATACTTAAGTGCAATAACATTATCTGCCGCCCCCGCCCATCCCCGCGATATATATCCCTTAACATGGACACCGCGCGACATATATGCATTCCTGACGATATTAATAATATCGCAATGTACTTGTTCTGTTCCCAACCATTTTGTACAACCTTCCTTCTCCTTTTTGGTCAAATAATGAGGACTCCAAAATACTATGCCCTCTGCAATGCTAATATCATTCCCACACATATGCATATATGCTATATAAATCATTACAAGTATTTCTTGCGAAGTAAATTGATTGCCGTATGCCAACAACTCCTCCATTTTTTCATTGAACTTTGCCGGATCATGAATTGCATTACAATCCGTCTCCTTATACAACTCCCAAAACACAGAAAGGATATCTTCCGACTCCACCGTTGATAAACGGATACCCATCCAGAACAAGCTACCTGCAAAGGTATTCGGCAATAATAAAATATTCGGATGCCCGTCCAACAATCCTTCAAAAAAAATGCTGCCGTTACCACCTTCAATAGATCCTATTATGATGCGCTTCGGTATTAATTGCTTATGAAAATATTTATTGCCATTACCTTCATACATATTCATATATGAAGGCATATAAGAAAAATAATCAGAATAATTATCTATTTCTATTTCTTTCAAATATTCTATCAAACTATTCTTCAATTTATATGGTTCTTGGTAATTAATCTCATTTGAAATAAAAAAATCCGGGGCAGCCAGCAAATAGATTGCCTCGACATTCACATCCTGTGCTTCGATTCTCATTTCATCCCATCTGATATTCTGTGACTGAACATCCAAATATCCAATTACAAAAACGCCTTTGGAACTAAAATAGTCGTATAAACATTTGCATATATATGCCTCTCCTACCAAAACAACCTCACATCTACTCAATACATTTATCAAACTGTTACCCGAAACATTTACATAATCCTTAATCATAAAATATTTTTCATTTCTTCTATATCCCATATAATCAAAATAATCTACCTGTCCAAACCCCCACGCACTATTTCTAAAAGTACAATCAATAAATATAGGGTTCTCATATGTAATTTTTGCTTTCTGTAAACTTAAAATACTTTTACCCAATAATCTATGGGATTGCTCTGCCTTTTCTTCATTGACAAAGCAGCATATGTCAATGCCTTGCCCTATCATATAATCATATACATCCTGTGCCGCCTGATTCGTCCCAATTATAATTATTTCTTTACTGTTTCTCAAAATATCAATAAACCATTTTTCGTCTCCTGCCGCATCGCAAATGATACCCTTTTGTACATTTGCCTCATATATCTTATCGATGTATTCAAACTCTACAGAGACAGTCCTTAATAAAGTATCGGAATCATTCATCTTCCCCCTTCCGTACACCCCTTCTGCATATATATCAATACATTTATTGTCTGGAATTTGGCATATCATCTTGTTAAAAAAAGTGTTCCACATAGTCCCATCTACTTCCACAAAAACGCCTATTCTCTCAAGGTATTTTGCAAAAGAGAAAGCCAATTCGTTAAATCCATGAATTTTTACACACTTATATTCAGAAAAAATATCTGTGAACTGTAATGCATCCTGAGTCTCCTGAAGTTCACGTAACATACGTATTTCGCGATTTGCAACCATATCTTCATATGCAAAACAAATCAATCTATCCTCTTCATCCAGAACCGGAAGCAGCCTGTCGACTGTTAAAACCTTTTTGTTATATCCAAAATATTTCCTTGCATTCTGCCATATATCAGCATTTAAAATCACATATTCCTGCTTAATAGCTCCTTCAATATTAAGAGAATGTTTATACGAATCGTATGTAATAATTCCTACATATTTCATTGTATTAAAATCATCATACACACAAAGTATATCCTCTTTATGGTCCGGGAGAAAATAGGATAATAAATCAGAACGTGTTAACGATGAATATTCTACACAATCAATTTCTCTATCACAAAATCTTATCATGCTATTTCTCCTTATAACCACTAACAATACAAATCACAGCTGAGCTACAACCAATTTTTATAATTTAGAATCAGAGTCATAATTCCAGAAAACACTCATTTGTTTTATAACATTTTCACATTCTATATCATCATCTCGTACATTCTTAACACTTGCAACCAATCCCATATTCTCTTTTGCATTCTTACACTCGTCTCATCAATTTTATACGATCCTGTCAAATCTTCTATGCGATAACTTAACAAAAATAATTCTTGTAGCTCTCTTCTGGAAAATTGTGCTAATTCCATATACGGATATCCATATTTCTTCTGCCATGGTCCATTAAAAATCATTATTCTTAACCTGTCAAGTTCCGTAAAATACTTCTCATAAGTATCATATACTGGACCAAGATCAAAATCACTAACCATCTTTTCTGCATTAAACCAAGCGTCTTTTTTCCCGTGGCACGTCGTTACCATAAGCGATTCTGACCACGAAATATCCATCCGATTACAAATATCTAGCAATGTGCGCGCCGGCTCACACTTCAAATCCTCGAATCTTACCGTCAACCAATCAACCTTATCATATTCCTTTTTATCAAGGCTATACGGTGCCAGCACATCGCCTCTATTCATCACCATACCTTTATTTTTGAAAAGACGCATTTTAATCCTCGAACCAATCTGCATACAACGATTTCTGACTACTTTTGCGATGCTGCACGAAATATTCTCCGCACCTCCCAACCATTTTGCAAAATCTTCAACCTTTTCTCTAGACAAGTCGTGCGGCTCCCAATATATAACCATATCGTTAATATCAGATTCTGCAGTATTCTTTCCATCCATATACATATACGCGATATGAAACATCACAAATAACTGCTGTGATGTTACTCTGTCCTCATACTTTAATAACTGTTCCATCTTTTCATTAAATAATTCTTTATTATAAATTGCTTCTGTTGCTATATCCCCGTAAGTCCCCCAAAAAACCGATAAGATATTCCGCGCACTTACCATCGATAAACTGGTACATATCCAAAACAAATTATTATTAAAATGCACATAATCGGCAATCATCAAGACCATAGGATGGTTATCCAACAGTCCTCTAAAAAAAATATTCCCACTATGGTCATCGATTGCACCAATGACAATTCTCTTCACTCTCAAATGCTCCGGTAGGGAAACACATCTTTTCTCCACATTTACATATGTTTCTATGATAGAAAAGCAGTCTGTGTAATCATCTATTCCTTTTTCCCGGCAATAAGATATTACTCGCTCTTCTTCCTTTAGCCATGTTAGATCTAGATCCCAAGCTTCTGGATAAACAAGCAACCAAGTAATATCGCTATCCGAATAATCAATTTGCCGGCCTGATACCTCTTCAAATACATCATCCTGTGGCAACATTCCCAGACACCCCGACACCGCAACACCATTTTGTATAAGATATTCAGACAAACGCTGGCAAAGATACAGATCGCCAAGCAAGACTACCTTTCTATTTCGTATTGCATCTATCACACTGTCATCTGGCACTTCGACATAGTCTCTCATCAAAATAAATCTTTTATTTCTTTCACACCCTACATAATCGTAGTTGTCCACATCCCCTACTCCCCATGCACTGCCTTTGGATGTACACTCAATATAGACCGGAGACTTATAGGTATTTCGTATCCCTTGGCAGTCTAAGATCTTCTTACCAAACATCTTATTACCGTTCTGATCCCCCATAAAACAGCAGACATCGATTTCATTTTTTGTAAGGAATCCATATGTCCTCTGCGCCACTATATCAGTTCCTATGATAACAATCTCCTTTTCTCCTCTTAAGCGTTCTGCAAGTTCCTCCCAACTCTCCTCCGCATTATGAAAAACACCTTTCTTGATATTTGCCTCATAAATCCGGTCAATGCATTCGAATTCAGCCGAAACACTCCTCAAAGCATTTTCCAATAGATTCTCCTTTTTCGCAGTGATTCCTTCTGCATATATAACCAAGCATGCATAGTCAGCTACCCTGCATTCCTCTCCAGCAAAAAAATTCTGCCACATTACCCCTTGCACTTGTACCGGAATATTCTGACTTTCCAAGTATTTTGCAAAAAAGTATGCCAATTCGTTAAATTCATATATTTTAACCCATTGATACTCCGGATATATATCAGCAAACTGCAACGCTTCCGGCTGTTCTGAAAGTTCCTTAAGCATACGTATTTCTCGATTAGCATCAACATCCTCATATGCAAAACAAATCAATCTATACTCTTCGTCCAAAACCGGAAGCAGCCTGTCCACTGTTAAAGCTTCCTTCCTATATCGAAAATATTCCCTTGCATTCCGCCATATATCAGCATTCAAGATCACATACTCTTGCTTAATAGCTCCATCAACACTAAGAGAATGTTTAAACGAATCATATGTAATAATTCCAACATAACCCCTTGTATTAAAATCATCATATACACAAAGCATATCCTCTTTATGATCCGGAAGAAAATAAGATAATATGTCAGCACGTGTTAATGACGAATATTCCACACAATCAATTCCTCTATCACAAAATCTTATCATACTCTTGCTCCTTATCACCGTCTCTAATACTCATCTTCACGCTAAGCCCTGTTAACAATACCCCAATGCTGCATATAATTGATTAATCACTTTTTCACCTGCGCCATCCAAATCCGCGTGGTATAAGGTACTTTAATATATTCTGTCCCCTTTGCCTCAACCACTTTACGAATCTCTTCATTAATTGCCTCAAACTTATTTCGGGATTGGCGCTGCACTGTCCCATGGGATTTCCATCCTTCAATAAAATCCTCCGCCAAAATCTCATGCAACACGGTTCCTTCCATATAGATTACTCCGCCGAAC
Source organism: Lachnospiraceae bacterium (assembly GCA_014804485.1). Classification (GTDB taxonomy): domain Bacteria; phylum Bacillota; class Clostridia; order Lachnospirales; family Lachnospiraceae; genus UBA3282. The sequence goes on along the minus strand of JAAUZT010000034.1, from coordinate 37,711 downwards.
AAACCGCTATGATCAATAACTTCTGTCTGGTCTTCACGTCTGGTGCCGTAATTATAATCCGCGATCTCTCTTTTCAAAATATCCTCGATCTCTTTCTGCAGCGGATCGTCTAAATCTCTATGATTCCACATACAGGCAAACCAGCCGTTCTCTTTAAGAATCCTTTTCGACTCCTCCAGCGCTTCTTGGCGATTGCATACATTAAAAGATGAACCAAAAGTAACCAGTTCAAACGCACTTGCCTCCATTCCCGTGTTCTCGCCGACACCTTCAAACCACTGAACAGTTTCGAATGCACTTGTCCTTCTGATTCCATTTGCACGCATCGCATCGTTTGGTTCTACCGCACAAACATTTAACCCATACTCTGCCAACTTTAATGTCAAATGTGCTGCTCCTGCTCCCACATCACATGCACTGTCTCCCTCCTTCACACCGGCAATTTCCAGCATCCTGTCAATCGCTTCCTGCGCATAATCCGGTCTTTTTAAATACGCCTCGGCTAATTCTGTGTAATCCCATTCTGTTTTCATGCTCTTTCTCCTTTTCTTATCTATTATTGCTCTTAGGCATTTGTTAAATGCCACACCCCTCAATGTCCTCGGCATCGTCCGACACATCGTCTTCCTTGATGATGACTTCAAAGACTCACACCTTGAAATGTAGGTGAAGAAGAGAGCGGATTCTCCTGAAGAAGATAAGTCCATCTTTATCACATTTATCTCCAAAATACAGAAATGTCACTCGATGCAATAATGCAATATCTTATCTACCTGCTCCTTAGGGGAACACTCGCCATCATTTATCAGAACCAGATCCGGATTCTTCGGTTCTTCAACCTCCCAATCAACGCCAACAACTTCTAACGATTCTTCTTCCGTGGTTCCACTATATAGTCCTTTTTGATCTCTGGTTCTTAGCGTATCCACCGAAACCTTTACATAAATTTCTTTATAGTTACAAATGTGCTCCTTATTCCACATCCTGACACTATCAAACATAGATATAGTACAACAGATAACATTCATCCCCTGTTCCTGCAACATAGCACACAATCTCGCATACCGCATGGCACACTTCCTACGATCTTCTTTAGAATAGCCTAAATCATCGCCGAATACCTTTCGGAGTGTATCACCGTCAAGAAACACTGTATTGGGATATTTTTCTTTTATTTTCTCATAAAACAGTTTTCCAATTGTCGTCTTACCCGCACCAGAAAGTCCTGTAATCCAATATACCGTATTCATATATACATATCATTCCTTCATTTCGAAACACCTATTAACCGATTTATTCCACAAGATATGAATATCTTCAGCTTAATCCACTTGCGACTCAACAACCTTTAAATCCTCACAATCATCAATCTCGAACCAGCCCCTCTGTATATGAACCGCACGCAGTTTATGTCCCTCATCAATCAGCCCCTGTAACAAATCTGTCATATACATTTTAGCATAATTCCTAGTTGTTCTCCAAAGTGCTTCACCATTATTACTTTTTCTCTCCGCTTCTGAGCTCAGATGTAACAATGTTTTTAATCCCATTCCCTTAAAACGCATCAAGCCAATATACTGGGACTGTACCCTCGCAAGCTCTGTAGTCTTCTGTCCAATCTCCGTCAAGTAATTGTTTTGATCAAACATTAATGTCTCTGCGTCATCTAAAGGATTCTCACAGCGTTCAGACCAGTACTCATACCAGCCATCATCTACAATGACTGACATATCATCTTCTGCCGCTAATATTTTTTTAAAGACATCTGCTCCGTAAATAATATCTCCATAAGAAATAATGATATCTTCTTCCGATTCCATCAATCTTCTTGCGCACATCAAAGAGCACACCATATTCGTGGTGTCATATTGTTCGTTTACAATGAAATGAATGTTTGTATCTTCAAACTTCTTTTTTAACACATCGCTGCAGTAACCGCACACAATGATAATGTCGTCATCCTTCATCCCACAGGTTCGCATAGTATCAAGCTGCCTTTCAATAAGGGTTCTTCCGTTCACTTCCACCATGCACTTCGGCCTGTCATTCGTCAAAGGACGCAGTCTGGTTCCCTGCCCTGCTGCTAATATAATTATTTTCATTAGTCTATCCCCCTTTTTAGAAAAAGTTTAATTATAAAACTGCCATCACATCTCAATGCAATGACAGTCAATCTTCCTATCCTATATCGCATCCATGCAACGTTCTTTCATTCATCCTGAATAACTATAATAACTATCGGCATATCAAATAAATTTCCTTAGTACCATCCTCTACAATTTCACACTTCATTCCATTAGATACCGTTACATCCAACACTTCATTTAATTCAATTCCGGCAGTTCTTAAAATCTCTTTGGAGAGCCAGACTACTTGGGTTGAAATAAATTTCACAATTCGCAGCTTTTTCTCTAAAAAAATAGCTTTGGAAATAATTATCCAAATAATTTTTGTATCCGTTGAATATCCAAATCTGGGAATGGAGTCTCTCGTTCCGGATGCCACATAGTTCCTAAAATACGCTTATTCTTATGCTGTACCGCTTCTATTACACCATCCTGCGTCTGCGCCAACACTTCCACCGGATCTTTTACTCTATAACATGCCTGATTATGAAAACTGTTTACTTCCAGTTCACCTAATACTCCTGAAACCTTATGATGGACTGCCACATGACCCTGCACTTGATTCAATTCACAATCAAAGTAATCTAAGATCACCTGCATCCCCCTGCAAAATCCGTATACCGGTATATCACGTTCTAGGGAAACATCTAAAATCCGCCTCTCCGCCTCATCTCTTTCCGGTGCATCTCCGCCATATTTAGCCAAGCTATTTCCACCCGTCAAAATAATTCCCGACGGCTGTATTTGCTCTATCAACTTCTCTGCAATATTTCTGATATTCGGCAATGGAATCGGCAAATATCCACACGCTTCAATAAAACGTGGGATATTCTGATCAGCACAGTCACGCCGCTCTCCATAACTCTCTATTAATTCAACTCTCTGCGTATATAGTACAACTTTCATGTCTGAACCCATGTCTCTCCCTTATGCCTTCACTTGTGTATTCATATTCTGATTGTACAGGACACTTTAATATACTTTTCACCTTTTACAATTCTGCACCGTCCATGATCTTGAGCGATAGGGAACCTCTATTTCATCAAATTCAGAAATAATCTTTTCTATTTTTTCTAAAATCCTTTGAAATCCTTCTTCGCCTGCCTGCACTTGAATATCATTCACAGACTTCCATGTATTCATATATCTTTCTTTTGTCATAATCTCCACATGGGGCGCTTCAACAAAAAGAATATCTTTAAAATATCCTCCACTAAGCAGTTTTTCTTTCATTTCCTCCGTAGAAATCGCCTTGCCGGAAGAAACCCTTTTCATTGTCGGCATTTCCGAATAAACAGCTTCCTCGATTTTTTGATGTAATTCACTACTCTCAATATCCCTCGGATTCCATATCGCAGTAAAGAAACCGCCCGGAACAAGAATTCGGTGAAACTCTTTCACTGCCAGCTTGCTGTCTGCCCAGTGAAAAGAAGAACCCATCAAAGCCCAGTTCGCACAATTATCCTCAAGACCTGTCGTTTCTGCATATCCTTCAGACCAGATAAACTTTTCTCCCCAAGCATGTTTTGCTGCCTCGACGCGCATAGCCTCATTCGGCTCTACCGCGAAGCCTCTAAGTCCGATTTCTAACAGATTTTCTGTTAGTTTTCCGGTTCCGGCACCGATATCCGCTACCTTACCTTCTCCAACTGTATTAAACACGTGGTTCTTCAGACACTCTAATACTACCTTAGAGTATCCCGGTCTGTTTCCGTAGAACTTTGCCAATTCTGTAAAATCTCCGTGCTTCATCTTGTCCTCTCCTTTTCTTTATTACCATGAACAGCAGAATAAACATATTCTATATTCACGCAAAAACTGTCATTACATCCCGAATCCCGATGCAATGACAGTTAACTTTTCTATCATATGTCGCATCCCTGCATTATGCTTACATTCATCCTGAATGACTATAATGATTATCGGCATATAAAATAGATTTATTTAGTATATCCATATACAGGCTTCGTCTCTACTTCAATACTCTAACCAACTTTCCACCCGCATCGATCTCCAGCATCTGCGCATTCCTATACCGCTCAAAGTTCTTGGCGCCCACTCCCACCACTGCAGGAATAGATAGTTCACCTGCGCGGATCGCCATATGCGAATTGGCACCACCGAACATCGTAATAAATCCCTTGATCCGATGTGAAAAAATCCAATCATATCCCGGATCCGCGCTGGGTATCAAAACAATCTTATCCCTCAGATCCTCCGCCCCGATTGCCGCTTCAAGAACATAGACTTCCCCGACTGTCCGCTGTGACGTGATATAATTAGGTTCCGAATCCGGATAATAAAACTGTAGCACATCTTCCGAATTTATAATCATAGGCGGCAGCGTAATAGATCGCGTCTCTTCGTAATCACACTTTCCTCTCTCTATAGAGTGCAGGAAGCTTGTCCGCACATCCCCCGCAGATGCGTATAGTTCATAAATATCATGTATATGGAGGAACGCACAGTCTTCTTTCATGATTCCATGTTCCTGTCCGACCTCCCCGATCAGCTTAAGTGCCATACTTAAGTTTCTGGTAAATGCAAACTTACCGTACTCTCGTCCCTCTATGACAGTCTTAATAAAATCCATCAGTTCCAGTATATCATTAGTCAATCCATTTTCACATAACTGTTTTTTCAACAAGCTCAACTGCTGTAGCGATAACCGGAAATCTTCTTTCCCTTTATGCTCACCCTCTGCCTTTTCACCTTCGTATTCCGCATTCTCTTTGGCAAGCAAATTTGCCATATTCCCCACCAACTTACTATTCCATTCAAAATATAATTCCGGTGCTTCATCATAGCGTAAGGAAGTAATATCATAAGTACCCGGTCGCAAATGCCCATATTTCTTAAGAAAAGCTTTCTGTGACAGTTCCACATAATCATGATTCATATCCGAGCTCACCGAATTAACCCCACTCATAAATGACTCATAATCCGCTTTCGAAAGAATCCCACAGGTTACAAGAGATCGTAACATCTGCACGGCAATAAATGCTGCTCTGGCAAGCCCTGCAAAAGGAAGCGTTCCATAACGCTTACAATCCTCCAGCAACCAGTAAATTTTTTCAATCTTACTAAAGTCACTGGACATAATTTCTTCATATCGCCTATTTAGAGTCTGAATCTTTCCATAATCTTTACGCCACAGACCGTTCTTATGATCAATAATATTGTTCGTCACATCTCTGAGCGCATCGATAATCTTATTAACTTCCGCTTCCGAAAATCCATAATCTTTGAGTATTAATATCCTCTGCGGCAGATCAAAAGTATAGCAGGAAAATACAATATCAAATTCCGCCTTATCGTGTTTTGCCGGATTCTCAATCAGCCGATCCAGATAATAATTTACCAGCTTGTCACTAAGTTCCTCTTCCAAGCCCGCCGGAACAAAGGAATTGAAGCTTACTCTCACGTCAATATACGGCAATCCGCCGAAATCCACCATCAAAGGGAAACTTCTTAAATTACGATACCCATAATTATCTCGCTGATATGCCCACACACTGTCAGTAATAATCTCGCGATAAAGAGACAGCGCCAGCGGTTTCGGGCGAATACCGATCATTTCCGCAGGATTCCAGTCAGTCATAACACTATAAAGAGCTTTTTCCCCGCATAAGAATGGCTTTTTCTTCTGTGCCTGTCGTATCGTCTCTCTGATCCGCCGCAACTGCTTCTCCTGTTGCTCCCTGTCAGCCGGTTCTCCCTGAATGCACAAAGGTCTTACCTGCAAAATATAAAGCTCATTTGTCCCTGTAAAGGCAAACTCTACATCCAGATTATTCTGTCCGAAAAAGTTCTCGAGCTCCTGTAGCGCCAAACATAATTGCTCAATTAGCTTCCCTGATGCGGATACCGGATGTGCTGAATTCGGAACTTGTCCTTCTCTCTCTTCCGCCAGAATCTGCCCGCAGATTTCTTGCTTAAATTTATAGTATAATTTGTTTGAAGTCCCATTCCCCGATGTGATGGCAGAAGTAGACCCCTTATCATCATAATTGATCACATAATAATTTCCCATTGTGTTCGGGTCTAAGGTAAACGCAACACCACATACGCTGACATCGGCGAGCATAGGCTGCACCAAAACTTGATTATCCTTGCTGTCATCATCATATGAGCCAATAACCGTCTCTACAGCCTTCCGAAATTCCTCTACACCGGATACACTGGCAATGGATTCATATTTCCCCGCCTGAGAGTTACTGCTTGTATCTTCTGCAAGAGAACTACTTCTCACAATCACTTCTTTGTTCCAATTTAATAACAGAAACTTTTTTTCTACTTGGGCAGGATTAGTCCCCCATTCTCCTACAGTAAAAGTATACTGCGGTAATACTTCTGCGTGTTTTAACTTTTGATAAATCCGCTGTAGCGTTTCCGCTTTCGTTCCTAGTTTAACCATAACTGTCCTCATTTCAACATGAGCATTTTAATATGTTTTGCATAAATGCACCCACTAAATACATTCCACAAAAGCTGCCATTGCACCTTGATGCAATGGCAGCTTTTATATTCAGCCTTATGTCCGCATCCATGCAACAATTCTCATTCATCCTGAATTACTGTATGATGTATCGACATATAAAAACATTTTCTTTAGGAATTCATTTTGTTCTGATTTTGCTCAGCCATCATTCCCACAATATTAAACGGCGGCAATACTACACAATCTACTTCCGGTTGTGCTGTTATTAACGATACCTGACTCCTCATATATGGCATAATAATAGCCACTGCATTTTTATTAATCAGCGCCCTTTTAAATTTCTCATCCAATTCTTCATTCCCATCAAACGAAAAATATCCGGATAATGTAATTTCTAATGTATATTCTTTTTCTTTATTTCCTATAAGTATCAGCGTAACTTTATATATTTCTTCATCCTGCTTTTTATTAACAACCACTTGTAAATTAAATTCAATTTCTTTTTCATTCTTCATGCCCGTTCGTTTAAACTCAATTTTTTCGAACACAAGCTTATCTAAACTCAAAACGCTCTCTATTTCTTTTTTCATATTTTTTACCTCTATTTATGCTGCAAAAGGGGATTTATCACTATTTAGAAGTATCACATCCATTTCTGCTTCTTTAGCATTAACTTGTATCTTTAAATTATAGATTTCTTTATCATAAACATCTTTATCACAGGTTTGCAAGAAATCACTTTTTGTTCCCTTAATCACACTTTCATATATAGTCTGAAACACCGTCTCATATCGTTCATAGATAATTTCAACCAATTCATTAATATATTCCGCGCAATCCTGCGTTATCTTCCTCTCCCAAATTCCTTCTCCATAAAGTATAGAATCAATTCTTTCAACATATTCTTTTAAATCTCTGGTAGCTACTTTTAAATAGGCTCCTTCATATGGCAAAACATTCGTTGGAATTTGATCTATTTTTTTTTCAATGACTATGTCCTCTGTAACGTCTTCTCCAACAATAACATCCCAAAATTTGTCTGAATCCAAAATTAATTCCCGCATAGTCATTCTTTCATGCAGCATCTTAGACAGACGATTAAGCGTTGTTCTCGTTACAATATACCTTTCTTCCTCCATATCAGCGCAGGAAACAATATAGTAATCTTGTTCATGCTTGCATACAAAGAAAATAGGTTCTTCATTATATTCCACCAACACCTTGTCTAAAATCAACTCATCATGATTAATTACAAAATAAACCTGTTGTTCCATTATCTTTCACTCCTGACAAATTTCAAACCCATGAATTTCAACATTTTCATACAGCCACCAGCATACATGCTCTGTAGCTTCATTAATCTCCGCCGGACCAGCTTCCGAATAAACATGCCCTACCGCAATTTTTCTATCCACTCTTGGAAACTTTAATGCATTCTCAACAGAGACCTTGTTTAGAAATAGAGACACTCCATAATAATGAGGGTCTTTCTTGTCAATGCCACGCCTGCGTATATTCTTCTCCGCATACGACATAAAATCCGCTCTGGTAACAGCACTGACATCATCACATTCCCGTTGTATACCTCTATATGCTAATATAGGCTCATATACAAAGTATGCATTATCCGGGAAAATTATTTCACCATTACAAGCCTTTTCTCTAAGAACACTTGGAAATTTTAAATAATTCTCATCCGTCATTGTACTTAACTTTCTTGATTGACCATACTGTAATATATGCTTAATTATATCATATCTGTCAATCGCTAGGTATTGTATCTTTATAGATTTTACCACTGTATTTTGATTTAGAATCTTCTTCTACGCTACCCGAACAGTAAAACATCTTCTATTTCCCCGTCATCGCCATCATCGCCTCAAACCGCGCCGCATCAATAAACTCTTTCACAAATTCCGTCTGCGGCCGCCTACATACATCTTCCGGCGTTCCCACCTGTTCTATCCTGCCCTGATTAGTTATAATTACGGTATCCGCGACTTCCACCGCTTCCTCCTGGTCATGCGTTACAAAAATGCTGGTAACTCCCACTCTTCCAATCATCTCTTTCAGCCACGTTCTCAGTTCCCGCCGTACTTTAGCGTCAATCGCCGCAAAAGGTTCATCCAACAGAAGGAGCTGCGGATCAGGTGCCAGCGCACGGGCAAACGCTACCCTCTGCCTTTGTCCTCCGGATAGTTGATGGGGATATCTCTTACCAAGTTCCTGCATAGAAACCAGCTCCAGAAGTTCTTCTACCCGATTCTTGATCTCTGTCTTGCTTTTTTTCTGCACTTCCAAACCAAATGCAATGTTGTCCGCTACCGTCATATAGCGGAACAACGCGTAATTCTGAAAAACAAATCCGATCCCGCGCTTGCTTCCCGGTATATCATTCACTCTGCTTCCGTTGATCATGATATCGCCCGAATCCGGTCTGTCCAATCCGGCAATCATTCTTAAAATGGTTGTCTTACCGCTCCCACTGGGACCGAGTAATGCCGCCAGATGTCCTTTTTCTACGCCGAAGCTCACATCTTTAGAAGCTTGAAAGCCGTCAAAAGTTTTATTGATCTGTCTCATTTCCACATACATAAATTTTCCTCTTTCACGCCTTATTATTTTCCCATCATAACGTTTTCATATCCCCAAACATTTTTACAATAATTTACGCTTACGCTCTATCAGACTTCTTATAATCAAAATGACCACTGCCAGTATGACCAAAATAGACGAGACTGCAAATGCCGCCGTTGTACTAAACTCGTTATACAGAATTTCTACATGGAGCGGTAGCGTATTCGTTTTTCCCCTCAAGTGTCCGGAAATAACGGACACTGCCCCGAATTCTCCCATCGCGCGGGCGGTACACAGAACGATTCCATACAGCAGTGCCCACTTGATATGCGGAAACGTTATCCTCCGGAAAATCGTAAATCCGTCGGCACCCATCAAAGCCGCCGCTTCCTCCTCATCTTTGCCCTGTGCATTCATAACCGGAAACAACTCACGGAAAACAAATGGGAATGTAACGAAAATTGTCGCCAGAATAACTCCCGGCACAGCAAACACAATTTTAATATTATGAGCCTTCAAGAAGCCCCCCATCCATCCGATATTACCGAAAGTTAATATAAATACCAGTCCTGCAATCACCGGGGAGATAGAGAACGGAATATCAATCAGAGTCGCCAACATCTGCCGCCCTCTGAAATAAAACTTGGATAGGAGAAAAGACGCAAACACTCCGAATATCGTATTGACTGCCACCGCGCACACTGTTGCAAACAGCGTTAATTCTAACGCTTTCACGGTATACCGATCTGATATTGCTTTTGTGTACGCCTGCCACCCGTCACCCAACGCCTTCACGATCACCACGATCAGAGGCAAAACCAACATCACAAATAAGAATAACATTGAAATCCCAATCAATATAAATCGGGTTGTCCGCCCTGATTCTTCCCCATGCGGTTCAATCACCTTCTGTATTGAATTAATACCATCCCCTATAATATCCTGTTCGTATGTTTTGCTTAACTTTTCAGACATATTCACTCCTCATTCATCCATATAAACTGCTGCAAATTCTCATACCTTACTAAACTTCTGCATATAGATCTGTACCGAATTAATCAAGAACATCAGTACAAAAGAAATCAACAGCAGAACCAACGCGATTGCAGTAGCATCCGCATATTTATACTGTTCCAGCTTGGTCATAATAAGCAGCGGCGCAATCTGCGTCTTATAGGGAATATTACCGGCAATAAACACAACACTCCCATACTCGCCGATCCCTCTGGCAAAGGCAAGCCCGAATCCCGCAAGCAATGCCGGAAATAACTCCGGCAGAATTACTTTGCAGAAAATACGCATACGACCGGCTCCGAGCATCATCGCCGCCTCTTCATACTGCCTGTCCAATTTTGCCAGCACCGGCTGCACTGTTCTTACCACAAAAGGAATGCCGACAAAAACCATGGCAATCGTAATACCGATACGAGTATATGCAATTTTTATTCCCGCCTTATCAAATATGGAGCCGATCCACCCCTGATCCGAGTAAAGATACGTCAAAGAAATGCCCGCCACTGCGGTAGGCAACGCAAAAGGCAGTTCAATGATTCCATCCATAAACCGTTTCCCCGGAAAGTCATACCGCACCAACACCCACGCGAGAATCATACCAAACACAGCATTCACCAGAGCTGCAAAAAAAGCGCAGGAAAAGCTGACAACATATCCGGAAACAATCTGGCGAGAGGTAACAGCCGCTATAAACTCATGAAGGTCAAGCCTTCCGGCACTGATGAAAATGGAGGTCAGTGGAATCAGTACAAGCACACTCAGCATCGAAAGAGTCACTCCCAACGACAGACCAAATCCCGGAATCACTCTTACACCTCTTTTATTTTTCACTTTTACAATCTGCTGTTCCATACAACCAAGTATCTCCCTTTTAGTCTGTTAAGTATATCAGCACCCCGCATATATAACACGTCAAAATTACTCGCAAAAGCTCCAATGCTTTCGCTCTCTAATCATATATCTGGTCAAAGATTGCCCCATCGTCAAAATATGCCCGGTATGCCTCATCCCATCCGCCGAAGTCGTCAATCGTAACAAGATTCATCTCTAAATTAAACTGATCCGTAAACTCTCGCAAAATTTCCTCTTTTGTCGGGCGATAATAATTCTCTCCTGCCAGCCTCTGCGCCTCATCACTGTACAGATATTCCAGATATGCCTCCGCAGCTTCCCTCGTGCCGTGGTCTTCCACATTACGATCCACCACAGCTACCGAAGGCTGTGCCAAAATGCTGACACTGGGTGTAACGATCTCATACTGATCAGGATACTCTTCCATCGCCAAATATGCCTCATTCTCCCAAGCAATCAATATATCTCCCTGTCCGTTTTCCACAAAGGTATTGGTCGCCCCTCTTGCACCGGAATCTAACACGAGTACATTCTGATACAATTTCCTCATAAATTCTTTCGTCTGTTCCTCGTCATTGCCGTCACGCTTCTGCTGATACGCCCACGCCGCCAGGAAATTCCAACATGCACCTCCTGATGTTTTAGGATTAGGCGTAATGACCTCAATCTCTTCTTTTACCAGATCATCCCAATCCTGTATGTTTTTCTCATTTCCCTTATGTACCAGAAATACAATCGTAGATGTGTAGGGAGCACTATCGCCATCGAATTCCCCAATCCATCCGCCTTCAATCAACCCGGCTTCTTCTATTGCCGTCACATCATGCGCCAGCGCCAACGTGACTACATCTGCTTCATTACCTTCAATCACGGAGCGTGCCTGAGAACCGGAACCCCCATGCGACTGCGTCACGATTACTTCCTGCCCGCTTTTCTCTCTCCAATATTCGCAGAACAGATTATTATACTCCGCATAAAACTCACGCGTCGGGTCATAAGAGACATTTAAAAGTTCTATTTCTCCGTTTCCTTCCGCCACAGAATTCGCCTCACTGCCGCACCCTGTAATACTCATCGACAGAATAATGACCGCAGTCACTATGCTTTTTAAGCAAACGTTTGCTTTATTTCTTCTCATAATTATTTTATCCTCCCCGCTTTCATCTTCCTTTATCTTTTTTTATCGTCCATATCTGCGATTATTATGAGTTGAACTTCAATCTTTTATCGGGTATAATGCATTTAAACCATTAGTATTATATCTGTATGTCCAAAATTCTCGCAACTTGTTTTTACGCAAACGTTTGCTCTGTATAGTATATTAACACACAATGAAGCCTTGTCACCTAATAATAAATATTGTATATCCGTCATGGAGAATCGAGGAAAACATGTCGCTAAAAAAAATAGCAGAAATGGTGGGCGTTTCCCCCTCAACTGTTTCACGTGTACTGAATAACACAGTGTCAACCTGCGCTTCACCCGAATTAAAGGCAAAAATCTGGGAAGCCGCGCACAGCCTAAATTATGTTCCGAATTCCTATGCCCGCAATCTTAAATCAGGCGTTCAGACAGATACCCTCGGTTACAGAATCGCTGTTATTTTGTCCCGTTTTCATTCTTTGGACACCGACCCTTTTTTTCGTGAGCTTTTTCAGAGTATTGAAGAATCCTTATTTGCCTGTTCCTGTCTATTGCACTCTGTCTCCACTTCCGAACAGAGCGATCTTTCTTCCCTGACAACGGCAGATGGCGTTATTATCTTAGGCCGCTGTTCAGATGATTTCTTAACTCAAATCAGAAAATATACGCGAAATATCGTAGGTGTAGATCGAAACCCGACAGACTATAAAATGGATGAAATTATCTGTAACGGCAAAACGGCCGCCATCAAAGCCATGGAGCACCTGCTTTCCTTAGGGCACCGCAAAATCGGCTATATCGGCGACTGTTCCTCTGAATCACGCTATGTCGGTTACTGCGAAACATTAATTGCCCGCAGCATTCCACTAAATTATAATTATATCTGCTCCACAGATCAAACCTTTGACAGCGGTTTTACTGCCATGCAGACGCTTTTGCGGCAGGATATCACTGCTGTGTTCTGTGCCAATGACATCTCCGCATTAGGAGCGTTAAAAGCTCTGTCTGAACTGAACCCTGCCAAAACAGGCAACCGTAAAATGTCAAAATCAGATTTCAAAATATCAGTTATCTCAATTGACAATATTGCTCTCTCCCAAACCTCTTCTCCGTTTCTGACCACGGTAAATGTTCCGAAGGAGGATATGGGAAGAATGGCAGTCACGGTCCTGTTGGATCGCATTATGCACAAGCACAGCGAATGTGTCCGTGTGGAGTTTCCTTGTAAAATCATTGAAAGGGATAGCTGCCATCCTCTCTGAGCATGCCACGCTATCCCTCTATATCGGCAAATCTAAATACCCACCGTGAACAATAACTTTTACATTTTATCCACAATCATAGATACTGCATCTTCGATAGACATCTCCTGTGTATTAACTACCACGTCCGGAGTATCCGGAGCTTCATAAGGACTGCTGATACCCGTGAAATTGGGAATTTCTCCCTTTCTTGCCTTTTTGTATAACCCCTTCACGTCTCTTCTCTCACACTCTTCAATCGGTGTGCTGACATATACTTCCAGAAAATCATCTCCAATAATCTCTTTCGCATTTTCCCGATCTCTCTTATAAGGAGAGATAAACGCCGTCAACACAATCAATCCCGCATCATTCATGAGTTTAGCCACTTCGGCAATCCGTCTGATATTCTCCACTCTGTCCGCTTCCGTGAATCCAAGATTCTTATTTAATCCCATACGGATATTATCGCCGTCTAAAAGCATGGTATGTCTTCCCATCGCCACCAATCTTTTCTCCAACGCATTAGCAAGTGTGGATTTTCCCGATCCCGACAATCCCGTAAACCATACAGTCTTAGGTGTCTGACTCTTCTGCTCCGAGCGAATCTGCTTCGTGATATCGGTTTCCTGCCATACCAAATTATTGGAGCGGCGCAAAGTATGCATGATCGTACCGCACGCCGAGGTCATATTGGTCACTCTGTTGATAAAAATAAAACTGCCGAGCTCTTTATTCCTGTCAAATGCACTGACGGCACATTTCTCCGATAACATAATATCGCACACTGCCAGCTCATTCTTATAAATCTGTTCCGCCGGAAGCTGCTCTCCACTGTTAACGTCAATCTTATACTTTATATTCATGACAGAGGCCGGTAGCATTTTCGTTCCTACCTTGATCCAATAATTTCTTCCCGGCACTAATCTGTCATCATCCATCCAGAATAACTTTACCGTAACCATATTAGCGGTCTCTATGCTTAATGGGGTATCCTCACCTCCGGAATTTTCCTCCGCTCTGTTATTTCTGCAAAGTACACAGCCTCTGGATATATCTATCTCCCGATCCAGCTGAAGGGTAACAGGTTCTCCTGCCTGCGCTGTCTCTTCCTCCTGATCTGCCACGTAGATTCCGGCCACTTTAGCATGCTCGCCGCTGGGTAATACGACAACCTCATCCCCCACAGATATTTCTCCCGTATTGATCTGCCCTTGGAATCCCCTAAAAGTATGACTCGGTCTGCTGACACGCTGTACCGCCATGACGAACTCTTCCTGCCCCGACAAATCTGATGGTTCTATCTTTTCCAGATATTCTAACAGCGTTTCGTCATGATACCATGGCATAGCCGATGACGTATGCGTAATATTATCCCCCTCTGTTGCCGAAACAGGTATCATACGAATAGAGTGCACATCAAATTCACTTATGAATTTTTTGATATCTCTGGCTATTTTATCATAAACACTCTTATCGTAATGAACTAAGTCCATTTTATTGATTGCAAACACAAAGTGCTTGATCCCCATCAAAGAACAGATTCTGATATGACGTCTTGTCTGAATCAGCATTCCCTGTGTCGCATCAATCAAAATTACCGCCACATCGGCAAAGGATGCTCCCACCGCCATATTCCTTGTATACTCTTCGTGACCGGGTGTATCTGCCACAATAAAGCTTCTTTTATCCGTTGTAAAATACCGGTATGCCACATCAATTGTAATGCCCTGTTCCCGCTCCGCCATCAGTCCATCCAGTAGCAGAGAATAATCTATCTTTCCCTCACGGCTGCCGACCTTGCTATCTAATTCCAACGCCTTTTTCTGATCCGCAAAGATCAGTTTCGCATCATATAGCATATGACCGATCAAGGTAGATTTACCGTCATCCACACTTCCGCAGGTTATAAACTTTAATAAACTCTTCATAATTAGAAATATCCCTCTCTCTTACGTCTCTCCATGCTTCCTGCCGCTTCATGATCAATCACTCTGCTTGTCCGCTCCGAAGTGATTGCCTGTAAGGTTTCTTCAATAATAGAATCTAACGTATCCGCATCCGATTCCACGCCTCCGGTCAGCGGATAACATCCCAATGTCCTGAACCGCACTTTTTTCCATTCTACTTTTTCATCAGACCGCAGCTTCATCCGATCATCATCCACCATTATGATATTACCGTCCCGATACACTACCGGTCTTTCCTTCGCAAAGTAAAGCGGAACAATGTCTATATTCTCCTGACGTATATACTGCCAGATATCCTTTTCTGTCCAATTAGACAATGGAAATATACGGATTGACTCACCCTTGTTGATCTTCGTGTTATACAGTTTCCACATTTCCGGCCGCTGATTCTTCGGATCCCACGCGTGCTGTGCATTTCTAAATGAAAACACTCTCTCCTTTGCGCGGGATTTCTCCTCATCCCGCCGACCTCCGCCGAACGCTGCCGTAAACCCATAATGATCCAACGCCTGTTTCAATGCCTGTGTCTTCATGATATCCGTATACGCGGCACCATGGTCGAAAGGGTTGATTCCCTGTTTTACACCCTCTTCGTTCGTATATACCAGCATTTCTATGCCTAGTCTCTTAGCTGTCTCATCCCGAAAAGCTATCATCTCTTTAAATTTCCATGTCGTATCAATATGCAGAAACGGAAACGGCGGTTTCTCCGGATAAAAAGCCTTAAGGGCCAGATGCAGCATCACTGAACTGTCCTTACCAATCGAGTAAAGCATTACCGGCTTCTCGCACTCAGCGGCAACTTCCCGCATAATATAGATTGCTTCCGCCTCCAATTGCTCTAAATGTGTCAACTCCCGCATGTTCTCCTCATTTCTGTACACCTTCTGGTGTGCACACGTTCAATTTCTTTTTATTTTATACCCATCTTTCCCTTTTGGACAAGATTCGAGTTTGCCACAGACAAATTTCGCGATCAAGTAAAGCTTGTTTTTTACCACTTCATCTTGTTTTCCAAACAGTTAATAATATAAAAGCCTTTCCCGTTTCGACAATCCTCTCGGTTATATCTCATTTCCGAATCATCCATCTGCTTAAAAATTGCCCCGGCTTCCTCCACGATGCACTGCATGGCGGCGGTATCCCACTCCATAGTAGGGTTAAAACGGTAATATATTTCCGCCTCTCCTTTCGCTATGATACAGCCCTTCAAAGAACTTCCCATTTTAACATGATTGACAAGATTATTTTTTTGTATCAGGTGGTCCATCTCCGCGCAGCCATGAGAACTGCTCATTACGACGCGAATATCCTTCGTTCTGTCAGATACATGGATTCTTTCAGTCTTGTCATGCAAAGTCAGAAAAGCTCCGTTCCCTTCCGCTGCCCAATATAATTCTTCCGTTACCGGAACATAAATTACGCCCATAACGGATTTCCCTTTATGGGCTAAAGCAATATTGATCGTGAATTGTCCGTTCCTTTTTATAAATTCCTTGGTTCCGTCTAATGGATCTACTACAAAGCAGTAATCATTCTGCCGCCTTTCTCGGTTATCCTTTTCCTCTTCCGATAAGATTGCATAATCAGGAAACTCCCCTGACAGCATATCTACAATTACTTTATTCGCCTGCCTGTCTGCTTCCGTAAGCGGAGATCTGTCATCCTTATATTCTACATTTATCTTTTCGGAGTTATATACTTTCATAATTTCTTTTCCGGCTTCTACTGCTGCCTTCTTAGAAACCTTGAGTTCTTTTTCCCAGCTCATCCTCTGTTTGCCTCCTATTATTCCATAGTCAAACTCTGCCAATGCTGCTTTAATCGCCTCATTCCGCCTCGCTATAACACCTCCACATTCTGTATCATAACCGGCTTCCCCGTTTCCTGATACACCTGCACTACACTGCTCATGTCCCCGTAATAAGCATCGCTCAATATTACCGCTCGCTCCAAATCCGCGCTGTCATCATAAATCCCCCAGCATTCTTCCCTGTATGCCTTCACTATCTCCTCATATTCCGCCCAGAGTTCCGGCTTCATACTTTTAATCGTTGAAGCAATCAACGGATGCGGCCGCCACAGAAGCGCTACCGTGTCCTGTTGCTCCTTAAATATACTAAAAACAGATTTCATCTTTTCAAGCATCTTCTCATCATCATTCAAAAGAGCGCTTATGCTCGTATTATAGAAAATGATTTTTTTCCACGTGCCATCTGGTTTCTCTATGATTTTAAGCCACTCATCCGGCACTTCCAGATCTTCCCTTCGCGTATTGCGTGCCTTGTCCAGCTTCGGAGAACCAAGCCCTAATATTTTATCCTCCAATCTCTTTCTGTCGGTATACTCTTCCGGCAATCCGCTCTCTTTCGCCGCTTTAACAAATTCATTGATATAAATCTGCCTCATTTTCTCAGACTGCATGATTACCTTATCCGCCCAGATCACTCCCGGCAGAAAGCAGAAATGCTTCATATGATCAACAGCTTCCTGATCATCCGGCTCTATCTCACTCAATATAAAATATGGGATATACACCAGGCAATCCGTACAGTTTCTCAGATTGCTGCTGAAATACCGTTCCGGTACGCTGGTGACAATATTACAGTTATCATAGGGATTGTGTATATAGATGACATCCGGATGCCTTTGTTCCAAATCATATGCTTCATAATGTGTAATCTCAATATTATCCGGATAGTCTCCACCCTCATAGTGCATTTCTCCGAAACTTCCATCTGCATTCTTATCATAATAAGGAATCGGTATCACATAAGCATCACACATTTCGTCTTCCCGTGCCGCCAGATACACACTTTCCAGTGAATCCCACATGCTTGCCTTATATGGCAAAAATACGATTTCCCTCCGAATGGGAATATGATCCACTGCGTTCTCCGCCTTTATCAATATTCCTTCCAGACTTTTATAGGTCTTCTGCACCGATATTTCTTCCAATTGTGTGCTGATCTGATACAGCTCTTCACAATACCGCTCCAGGCAAGAAACAGCCTCTGTCCCGGTACCTTCCAAATCTTCAATAAACTCCCCGATCTGAATTACTGTCTCCTGACAGTCAGCAAATAAATTTCTTACTGTCTGGTACTCTTTTTCCGCCAGCCTGTCTCTGCATTGCTGATGAACTATGTGTATTTCTTTGAAAATGTCTTTAAGCTGCTGTTTCTGAAACTTACGCATAGATCGCCGCACTCCAATCCAATCATTATTAAGTCACTTTATTGGTTCTTCTTTTACTCTGTTTTGTCACCGCATATATTATTATAACAGCATTGGCCTACCACTCTAGCATACTCATGACCTGCCTTGCAAGTCCAAAAATTCTTCTCACGCTATTGTAACACAAAACAGGCAAAAATAAAATTATCTTTGCCTGCTTTCCGCCATCCACTGGTTCATAAGGTATTCCAAAACATCTGAAGCTCCATTACAACAGGTGACTCATTACAGCCCCATCAATACCTGCGGAAGTTCTTCCCATGTTGACCAAATCACATTCATTCCCTTTTCTTTCCAATATAAGGTCTTAGAAACAATGAGCTGGTTGATCATCAGCCTCTCATAATCATATCTTGTATTGCCACACGCCACTTGTCTGATGAACTCGTCTTTCGTTATTTCTTTATTTGTCCTTCCATCATACACCATATTTACAATATCATCAGCACAGAAAAAAATATAATGCTGCATTGCATCTTTATCCAAGCCGAGACCTCTGATAATCCTTCGGAATGTATAATCTGCACCGGAAAAGCCAACATAAAGCAGATTGCAATAATTCATGGAATATGCCTGCAAAACATTTGCCAGACTATAATTACTGGCTTCTTCATTATAGTAAGATGTCTCTGTCAATATAATTTGCGACGTAATCTGCTCCAAATCAGCCGAATCTCGAACCGGAACCAATCCATGGCAATGATATACTCTATACACATCGGTTCCTTCCGCAAATTCCTTTTTCTCTTCCGGCACAATAGTCTCCACCTGATTGCCATCCTCCCTCAATGACATTTCCAAAAGGTCGTCATAATTATAGGTAATGGCTCTTCTTATCTTTTTATTCTCCATCATTTCTACTACTGCTTTTAAGGTTGACTTATCATATCCCACTATTTTGTTATCAGCATCCCACTTTACCCCGAATGATTCTCTAATATATTCGTGCAAAATCCTGTTAATCAATTCATCATTACCCCTGATGCCAAATAATTCCCCAACCATAGTTCTTATGTATTCAGCCAGCTCCAAAGGATCAATATTTCTGTATATTCCGACTGCACTGCCCTGAGCTGCTCCAGACATCGCCTTAATAAAATCATCGCTTTTTTCGATATGCCCAATTAATTCCGCCATGATTTGCAATAACTCATTGTCCAGCACATCTGGAACCGTATATGAATTCAAAAGATTGCCGCTTATTATTGCCAGCAATTTGGACCAATCAGGAAGACCACATGATATACTTACTCCTGCCCCGAGACAGAACGCCCAGGATTCTTCTTTTTCTTCCTTAGTATTGAGATTCGATTTTAACTCATCTATATTTCTTTGATTTCTTCTAAACATTTCATCTATTAGTACATCCTTCAGTTTCACATTTATCCTCCCTCGCCAGTTGTTCCCACCGTTGGAACAAATATGCTATCGTTGCATAGGCATTATCTTTATCAGTCATATCACATTTCCTGTATATTTCTCTCAACTGTTCTATAGTTTGTATTTCCCCTAATCTCCCCTCCAATACAGTTAAAATATCTGTCAAATATTTTTCAATATCTTGAGCGACCACTTTCCATCTTCCACTCTCATATATTTCTAATAGCAATTCGATTCTGTCAATATATTCATTTAAATAATCATATATACGTCCTTCTTTATCCTCATATTCATATCCCGCATCACGTTTTATCTTATCGGCATATTCACGAATTTTGTCGCGGACAGCTGTTCCTATATCATCTCTCGAAATATGGAACCCCACTTTCAAAACGGATCCCATCCGCAATACATTATCCAGCGTTATTGGCATTGCCCTATCAATACCTTCTTCCTCAAATATAAAGGATAACAAATACTCCTCTACATGCATATTCAACAATCGAATCGCGAGCAAATCTGCCCTACTCTCTCTCATACTCCAAAATCCTAATTTTGAAATTTTATCATAATTATACAAAAATCTTCCATTTTTATTAATTCCGATATTATAATTATCGACCAGAAACGCTCCATACACATTTAAATATTTAGCTATTCGCCGATCCACATCTTTTTGCTTCCAATAACTCACTCGACTCGCCCTGATATCTGCAGTATATATATGCGCTGATTTTTGACGCAAAATCACGTTAATCCTCTCGTACAGCTTGTCCTCTTCCGCTTTTATTATTTTCTCTATTTTTTCACTCAGAGGCTCTTCTTTCCTGTTCCAGATATCTGCTATACTGTCATCACTCAAAATACCTGAAATACGTTCCCTTCCAGATACCGTATGAAAGAGCACACTTTCATAATAGGCATTCTCACCGTCACAATGTTGCTGTCGATACTCAACAAAATCTTTGAATTCACATATACAGCTTTTAACCGCGGCCTTAACTTCTTTACACCAATTTTCTATCTCCTTCTGTACCATGCCATGTATTTGTTCATACTGCTCTGGTGGCAAGTACATTTTTTGAGCTGCCAGATATTTTCTAATAAATCCTTCACCTGAATATATTCTCATAATATCTTGTGCCATTATCTCAGCCATAATATCTAAATATAAGTCATAACGCTCTTTTCTTAGACGCTCACCGCAATAATGCATACATTCATGCAGCATACGAAAAAGCGTTCCTTTTATATCATACAATCCTTTTTCAGGCACCACAATAAGAACCGGCTTCTTCATATTTTTTTCTTTACTAATTTTATCTTCCCGCACAAATGCGAACAAATCTATTGCAGTTGTAGCATCCGCCCCTCCACTAATAACAAGAAATATTATCCGTTGATCATTATCACTCATCATATCTGCTATTTTATTTAAAATCGCTGTATAAGCAAACAATATTTTTGTGGCTGATCCAATGGCCGGATGAGACAAAGTGTTTCCTTCAATGAAGGGCTTATCCGAGCGTAAAAGATCTGCCACAAAATCACCCACTTTATCTCTAAATACTTTAATAGCACTTTTTATTTCCTCCCAATCGGCCTCTTCATCTTCCCAGCATATTCTGATATCATCAAGTGTTGCACTAATAAAATTATTAAGGCTGCATCTAATATCAAACCCATGTAATGTATTGGAAATGTTATAGTAGTTTTGTATGATCTGCTCAATTGCTCTGGACATACGAACCGTATAATTTTTCTCCCTTAGCTTTTTTTCAAAATCATATGAAAACTCTCTCCACTTACATTCTACTCCAATCGTTTCTATTTGACTGTCATCTTCATCATAACTATCTGATTTACTACTACTGTCTACGTTGGTTCTCTCCGCAATACAAATACTGGTCTTTGTTCCTATAATATAATTTCTATAAAATATTCCTCCAGGTTGAAACTCCTCCGACATAAAAATTGCAAGATAACTCTCAATATTTATATTGGGCATAACAAGAGTATCTACATTACCAAACGTAATATAGTAATTGTCTAGCTCTGATTTTACTTTATCTCTCCACTCTGGATCTATTTCTGCTTCCGCCAAACTGTCTGTTAGCTTGTCACGAATTACAGTATGAAATGCCTGAGCCGATGCACCCTCCTTAAGGCTAAATTCTGCGAGGAGCCTGACATTAGAGTGTGAGTTTAAATTTTCTTTCGTAACTTTAAAGTCTTTATACACACCGCATATAGTGTAGCAACTGGATATAACCGCCTTTTCATATAGTTTCCATTCACGCATCCTGCTGATACAGCGGGCAGGGGCCTCAAAATCTTCCGAAACAAATGCAATAACATAGTCAGAAAAACCAATAATCGGGAAAACAGCGCAATGTAATTCCTTCAAATTCCACTTCTCTTCCTCCGCTATATGTGCGATGTATTTCTTAACTTCGTGCGTCATTTCTTCTAAGGTATCACATTCCGCCACAAACGTTTGTGACAAATGGAGAGCTGAAAGGCAAATATATGGATATCTTTTTAGTCCGCTTTGAGTCTCCTTATTTATATTTTCCTGACCTATTTCCCGCCAGAGTGCATAATCAAACAAACCATCATCTGCACTCTCATCCTCCGGAAAGAATCCTTTAATAACATAAATATCTGTAAACGGCTCTCCTTGACTTACATAGCCACATAACCTTGCAACTCCGGCAGGTCTGAACTGATACCATTGATTAATATAGGACACCGACAACCCATCATAATACCCAAATGTAGTAAAATCATAAAATTCCCTGTCTGCTACGTTTGGATACTGCTTTCTTTTTTTTAATGTAAATAATATACCTTGAAATTTATCCATTGTTGTTTTATCCCCTATCCTACAATTATTTAACACATAAATAATGTATAAACGAAAACACTTATTCGACATAAAGAATAAGTGTTTTCGTTTATACATTATCAATCCAGCTTCTAAGCCCCAACAGATTTTCCATCTCTTTAATAAGCAGCTCTGAGTTATCGCTATCTCCAAGAATAGGAACTCCGTCATTTGGCGACCCTAACCTGCTCATTTTAGCAGCATGCGAAACGCCAAGTGCGTCACCGCCAATTTTATCCTTATATTCTGTAGCACTGTATCCCATTGTACCCCTCCCGCAAAAAGTTGATATCATGTTAACATAATTTTTCGGTTTTTACAAGTCCAAATTAAAATAATAATTCAACATCTTCATTGTTTATTTTGTCCCACTCAAATAAAAATATTATAATATTTACTATAATAATATTTTCACAAACCAAATATGTTCTTATAAAATCATTATATACATACTTTCATAATTTCTTTTCCGGCTTCTACTGCTGTCTTCTTAGAAACTTCAAGTTTCTTTTTCCAGTTTTGGTCCATAGCATACTTCACCCAATAAGTACTTTCTTCCCCTCAAACGCAAACCCATACTTCCGTATCCTGCTCTCCGGAACCCCCTTAGCAGTAAGCGCCGCCACATACTGCTTCTCTTCTATCTGCGCAAGTGCCGCATCCACGGTTTCCTGCAAGCTCTTCTCATCATCAGAATCATGTACTTTAAATTCCATTATAACAGCATTGTCATTCTTATCATACGGCTCTAACATCACATCATATCTGCCGAACCCGCTCCCCCTGTTTGACGTAATCTCGTACCTGTCCGCCAGATCCACCATCAGCCCCAGAACAAAACCGTGATAAAACCGCTCCGGTTCCGTCACATCCGACGGTTTCCTTCCGGTATCAAAATTACTGAACGTTGCCAGCGCTACTCTGTTCATATACGTATTCATCGCCTTTTTGTTATCCTGTAATAGCGCCTTTATAAAAGTATTGTAATCCGATGTATACTCCTGAAACCACCCATCAATCATCTTTTCAAACATCAGTCGGACTTCTTTATTCGTCAGTTTGAGATCATACTCTGTTTTGCCGCTCTTTTCATTGAACTCAAACCGTTCCACCCTCAGATACCCGCTCGTAAGGAGCAGACTCCAGATCGCGCTGTCATTATGATTTAACTGGTTAAATACAATCTGTTCATCTATTATCGTATGGAATACCTTTCCGTGCAGCAAATCTTCCATCGTCATTTTGATATCCGGGGTGCCTTCCCTGATCAGCTTCCCTACCAGACTGTTGGAACTGGTATTTGCCCAGTATGTTGCGACTCTTCCCGTATCCAGATAATTCAGAATAGACCATGGATTATAGATATCCTTCCACTTTCCAAATATAAAACCATCATACCAGCTCTTTACCTTTTCTTTTTCTTCCAGCCCGTATTCATCCATGACCGCAAAAACTTCTTCTTCCGTAAAACCGAAAACAGTGCCATATTCATTTGATGTAGTCGTTACTACTTTCAAGTTATTTAAATCAGAGAAAATAGATTCCTTGCTGACTCTCGTGATTCCGGTCATAATTGCCCGTTCCAGATAAGGATTGGTCTTAAAGGCGGCATTAAAAAGACTTCTTGTAAAAGCCACCACCTCTTCCCAGTATCCGTTCACGTAAGCCTCCTGCATGGGCGTATCATACTCATCCAGAAGGATGATGACTTTTTTCCCATAATAGAGGTATAAATATTTAGAAAGATAATGAATCGCCAATGTAGCATCCGCATCATCCATATCTGCACTGATACGTCGGAAGAACTCCTTATCACCTTCCTGCAGCGCATCACTGGTAAGCAAAAAAGAATAATCCGCATACAAATCCGCAATAAACTGGCAGATCTTCCTTCTCGTAGTCATATAGTCTCTTTCTTTCACATTCGCAAACGAAAGGCTGATGACCGGATAAGTTCCCTGCAAAGCACGGAACTTTTCTTCCTGCCAGATAGACAGATTCTCAAACAGATCGCCCCGCCCTGCATACTTTACAGAAAAAAACTGCTCCGTCATGCTCATTGTCAGCGTTTTACCGAAGCGGCGCGGCCTGGTAATCAGCGTCACTTCATCCTTACTTTCCCACCATTCTTTGATAAAGTATGTTTTATCCACATAAAAACAGTCATTCTCAATGATTTTCCCAAAATCCTGTATACCGATTCCTACCGTTCTTGCCATATGCTCTCCATTCTGCCAATTCTAAGTACTAATTTTCCAAAATCACTTTTCCACAATCCTTCCCATTACATAAGTTTATTAATAATCGCTTTTACCGCGATCGGCGCGCCCGCTATGATCATATCTAAGGCGTCATTGCCGGACACTTTCAATATCTTTTTGCATTTTTCTCTGTTTTGAAGCTCGGCTGCCGCCGCCATCGCCGCGCATATGGTATGATTTCTTTCATTCGCCGGAAAATCATGCATTCTTTTTAACGCATAATCCTCAAGGGTCTTCCATTCATCGTCCAATATCGTTATAACTCCGGCTTTGCTGATCTTTTTATCTTCGGACACAGCAGTTGCCGGCTGTTTTGTACTGCCAATATGTATATTCCCCGCAGCTGTAATTTTGTCTCCGTAAATCTTGTTTCCTTTGATTACGGCAACTCTCTCTACACCGCTGTATATGGCGCTCCTGTCGCTAATGCAAATCATCAGTGCACTGCGTATTTCTCTTATAAAATCCAGGTCTACGGCCGTTACATAAAAACACGTTCCCGCATGGTTCTGGATTTTCAACTCATAATCACCCTGCCCGTTTTTCTCCTGCTCTGATATTTCCGCCAAAGAAATGGCAGACAGCGGTATCAGTATATTATCGTCATAGGATATCACGCCTTTTCCTATTTTCAGCTTCCCCGCATCCATTACATATTTGTTTTCTTTTACTCTTCGCTTATCTGCCAGTCCTTTGAAGTCTGCCATCACATTCTCCCCTTTATGCCTTCCCGCACCGCCGGATATACACTCTCCGACGCAAATATTCTTTCCGTGACCGTGCCTTGCCATGCATGTCCGGAAGCCCTTCCCACGCTATTATACCACACCTAAATCTTTTTGACACCAAAAAAGCATTGAACGATGTATATCCATCGCCCAATACCCTTTCGTTCTTTCATCACTTTTTACAGATACAATCTCTGTACCCTACAGCAAACTGCCGCCTTCATTCCTTGGCCGCGTTACCGCCTACAGCCTCTGCAACAACATAATGTGATATTCTTCATCCTGCACAATCCGCGCCAGAAGTGCATTCACATAATCGTCCTCGATCAGACTCATATGCTGCCGATACTGCTCAATCGCCGCCTGTTCCGCCTCAAGATTTGCTGCTATGATCTGCTCTTCATGGTTCGCCAGATTTGTGTATTCCGGTGTCCACATCTGCCTTCCGGTGCGCGTTTTGATTGAAAAATCAATTGTTCCGCCAAGCAGCAGGATCATCTCTCCAAGCATCTGCAGATGAATCATTTCTGCCACCGCCATCCCTGTAATTGTCTTGGCCATTCCACACTTGTGGCAGCACAGACAGCTTTCTCCATGGATATATTGCAGTGCCGCAGTCAGCTCCGACACAGATCCGCAATAATCCAGCGTAAGCAGATTCGCATAGAATTGATTTTCCTCCCTGACCCGGATCGTCGGATAAGGCAACGGCAGATTCAGCGGTGCCACGCCTCCGAAATTACAATTATTCTCTAAAACTTGTTCCATCCCATCCATACGCAAACTTCCCCCAGCCCGATGTGCCGTCTGTCCCGCCTGACACTCCCTGCAGCCGTGCACACCTTATTATTATTATTTATCCTATGCGCACAGCTGTAAAATCGTGTATACCGCTTCAAAACCATTGCTCGAGGGATTGGAAAACGCCCGTGTTCTCACACAGGCGTCATTTTCCATCCCTTTATATATTGTTCCTTCACCCACATACAAACAAATGCATTCGCGGATTGTCAGATC
The DNA here is from genome assembly GCA_014804485.1 of Lachnospiraceae bacterium. Lineage (GTDB taxonomy): Bacteria > Bacillota > Clostridia > Lachnospirales > Lachnospiraceae > UBA3282. Next base: position 10,837 of record JAAUZT010000034.1, on the reverse strand, counting down.
ATTCCCTCTTTCACCACTCTCTGATCCCGCATTACTTTCTCGATTGCGGTACCCTTGATAAAATGAAGCAGAAGTTTCTTCATGGGATTAAGCGGTCCTAAGTCAATTTCCAGCGGAGACTTACCGTCCATCAGCTTCACGCTGCTGCTTAACAGTTCGCGTATATCATACACGCTGCCCCATACTTCCGGTACGCCTCTGTCCACGCCGAGCAGGCCGTACACAGCTTCCATTGCAGTCCTTACAGAATATTCCGTTGTAAATACGGTATCTCTCGGTGTTTCCGCAAACTGCCCTAAGAATGCAAAGTTTACGCACCCGTCAGGAATGACATCCGGGCGGTCTCCCTTGGTTCTCGGCATGAAGAATGCTGTGATATAGGGCATCATTGTAGGCACACAGACAGCGCTGTTCTCTGCCAGTTCGGAAATCTCCTCTTCCGGCACGCCCAGATGATAGAGCCATTCCTCCGTAATCTCCTTACCGGTACATTCTTTCATCGGTTTCTTGATATAATCTCCGGGTACATCCGTAAACAGACCATATACCCAGACACATACTTTATCTTTATCCTGATCCTTGAACTGCCCCTGTCTGTTGATCGTCCAACTCATCAGCCATGAAGAATCCTGGCAGCTTACGATACCGCCGGTAACGACCTTGCCGCTCTTGGGGTCACGTTTACAAATATTCGTGATATACGGAATAATCTTGTCGTCCAGCGTAGTAACCGTTGCGGACTCCCAGTTGGTCTTGGCAATGTCGGAGCAGAATTTCTCCGGACGTCCGAATGCCGGGTCCTGCTTTGCAATATTTTTCCACAGGCTCCAGCAGCCGCTCGTTCTGACTTCCGCATCGCCGTTCGGTGCATGGTTCTGATCACCGTAGATCGTCCCTTCCGTACAGCTTCCGTTGGTGACAAACACGAGGTCATTTTCCGTGAGTACAATGCCTTTCTCTACTCCTTTTACTTTACACTCTATGGCTTTGGCCACCTTTTTCTCTCCGTCGATATCAAAGATCACGTTGGTCACTTCCGTATTGAACTGGAAGTCAACGCCCGCCTCTTCCAGATATTTCTGCATCGGCAGGATCAGGGAATCATACTGGTTATACTTCGTAAATTTCAGTGCACTGAAATCCGGCAGCCCCGCGATATGATGAATAAATCTCTGGAAATACAGCTTCATCTCTAATGCGCTGTGCCAGTTCTCGAAAGCGAACATAGTCCTCCAATATAACCAGAATGTGGAATCAAATACTTCCTCATCAAACACATCCTCGATCGTCTTATCATACAAGTCTTCATCCTTGGTCATAAAAAGCTTCATGATCTCCATGCAGCCTTTCTGGCTTAAGTTGAACCTGCCGTCCGTATGCGCATCCTCTCCGCGGTTTTTTGTCGCGCGGCATAAGGAGTAGTTCGGATCTTCTTTGTTCAGCCAGTAATACTCATCCAGTACGGAGACTCCGGGAGTCTCAATGGAGGGTATGCTGCGAAACAGATCCCAGAGACACTCGAAATGATTCTCCATCTCGCGGCCGCCCCTCATCACATATCCACGGGCCGGGTCATTGATTCCATCGCAGGCGCCTCCTGCAATGTCCATCGCCTCCAGAATATGAATATGACTGCCGGGCATCTGTCCGTCACGTACCAGAAAGCACGCCGCTGCTAAAGCTGCAAGGCCGCTGCCTACGATATAGGCATTCTTCTCATCCACGCCTTCCGGTTTCTTCGGTCTGGCAAATGCCTCGTAGTTGCCATTCGTATAATAGATACCTTTGCTGTTCTTGTCGTATCTGCCTAATTCCGTATTGCGGTAATCCAGATCCGTGTACGCGCTCTTTTTCCCTACTGCCTTCTTGTGTACAGCTTGCGATGCATTTCCACCCGCCTCGTTTTTCTTATGGTTCTTAGCCGCATAGGCTGCAGCGCCCGCTCCTGCCGCTACTGCAACGCCGATGCCGATCCCTTTCTTATTTGCCATTTTCATATCCACCTTTCTTATTGGTTCTATGTATCGCCTGATGTCGTTATCTTCCTGTCTCTTATTATGCAGGAAGATCTGCCGGATCAGTAGTTTCCCTGTTTCCGTCCGTCTGTACATCAGTGATATCTGCTCATGCCCCTATCATATGCCTATATTCTCCATAATCCCATTTACAAAAAAGACGAAATGATAAAAAACTTATCATTCCGCCTCATTTGATTAAAAACGTTGCTTCCACTCTTCAAAGTTATGTATAGAATTCGAAATGCTCCCGTGCAAGGTAACACTCATCATCTCCACGATCACGCCGTAATCATCTTTCATCCCCCGCTCGATCCAGTCGAGCATAATCCCGACGAAACCGTATTTATAGAATCCGGCAATAAACTCCTTATCCTCCTGCGGCAGATCCACGCCCTCACACTTTTCTTCCACCACGTCCGCAATCAACTGATAGGTCAGCTTGTGGAGATAATTCTCAATCTTATCTCTGCCGACAGATCGGTAAACATTCAAAATAAATGTTTTATTCTCCATGACGGCCTCAAAGATCTGATATATGCCTTCCTTCCATGTATCGTAGGTCTTCTTACCCTGTAGTACCTTGCGTCCGTCCTCGACACAGCACCATTCCACCAGATCATATATATCCTTGAAATGATAGTAGAAAGACATCCGGCTGATCCCGCAATCCGATGTGAGGTCATTGATTGTTATCTTATCAAGCGGTCTGTTCGTAAGCAGCTTCTTAAGCGATGCCTCCAGCGCATACTTAGTCGTATTGGGCATAATACTTTAACCTTTCTTTTTTCAATATTCCTTCGGTACCTCGCTTACTCCGTACCGCTCCATAAATTCTCTTAAATCAGCCGCATTCCTGACAAGCATGATCTCCTCAAATTTTCCCGTCTGCAGATTCCGAAATCCTGCCACCTGTTCTCCGTTGCAGATACTGCACTTCAAGATCGGCTTGTAGGTTTCTTTATCGTAATGTTGTATCTGCGCTGCTGACTTTCTCTTAAACATATGTGTGATTCTCCTATGCGACACTGTGTTATGGTTCTGTCCTGCCGCCGGACCGCCTTATTTTCTGCTACTTCGAAACAGACACATTATGCCTCCAGCATCTTGATAAATCTGTCAGGGTCGCAGTCTCTGCTCTCTCCGTCGTCCGTATAATATTCATAAGGCTTTACATGATCTCCGTAAAAGTGCAGTTTCAGGTGTTCGAAATCCACCTCCGCGATGCTTTGTCCCCCGTCCGCTAGCGGCAGTATGCGGTTTTCCTTGAGGAACACGCACACGTCTCCCAGAGCCATGTCCACATAGGAATAACCCTTCGTATAGACTTCTTCCTCCTGTACTTCCCCACCGCAAAACCGAATCAGTTTCATAGGCTCCGGAAAATACACCGTTCTGCCGACCGCATTCTGCTCATACACGGGCGCAATCATGATCTCATCTCCCAAAAGAAGCTGATCCTCCACATGTCTCGCTATCCTGTCATCACCATAGACAAAGCCCAGCGGCTTAAACATCATCTCGTCCCGCAGAGCCGCCTTCATAAATTCACTGTACAGATAGGGCAGCAGCTTATACCGAACCCCTATCACATCTCTCATCAGATCAATGTATCCAAACTGATATGCCTCCTGCAGTCTCGTTCCCAACGCTGAATGATTTCTCATCAGAGGTGTGAACACGCCGAAAGATAACCATCTAATCAGCAAATCCTCCGTAGCATCTGCTCCGAAGCCGCCAATATCCGCTCCCGTATACAGGAATCCGCACATATTCAAGGACGGCATCATACGAATATTCAGCAGAAGATGAGACCACCATGAATTATTGTCTCCCTGCCAGATCCCGCCGTATCTGTGCATTCCGATATAGGATGCTCTGGAAAAAAGCAGAATCCTCTTCTCCGGTGACAGCTCGTCAAACGCCTCTGCCGCCGAACGCGTCATATAATATCCGAACAGGTTATGCACGTCTTCATGACAATATCTTTTCCCTTTATAATTATGATAAAAAGACGCATAATCTTTCGGATTATTGGAAATGTGCTCCGCCAGATCCCGAAACGCAAAGAAAGAATTGATATCAAGATTACGGTTGCGGTATTGGTCTATCTTCTCAAACACTTCCGCCAATCCCCTCTCCGAGTAAAAGATCGCCGGCTCATTCATATCATTCCAGAATCCGTCTATACCCTGGTCCAGCAATATTTTATACTTCCGCCCGAACCATTTTCCCGCCTCCTCGTTCAACATATCCGGCAGGCAGCACCTCCCCGGCCAGACGCCGAGCACAAAATCTTTCCCGTCCTCGTCCTTACAGAAATATCCCTTTTCCCTGCCTTCTTCGTATACATCGTATCCGGCTTCTTCCTTGACACCGCCGTCGATGATCGGCACGAGGTGGATTCCCTGCCCCTTCATTTCCGCTACAAACTTCTCAAAATCAGGGAAAGTCTCCTCGTTCACCGTGAAATCTTTATACCGCTCCATATAGTCGATATCCAGATATACACTGTCTATAGGGATCTGATTGTCCCGATAATTCTTTACCACCTGCCTGATGTCTTCGGCCGAACGATATCCCCAGCGACTCTGTCCGTAACCGAATGCCCACCGCGGCGGAATGTAGCTTCTGCCGATTAATCCGCGGAACTCCTTTATGATCCCGCCAAGACTCTCTCCTTCGATCAGATATAATTCAAAGTCCGGGGTCTGCAGCGCGATGCGCATTCGATTATGATCGGTATACCCTATATCAAAGACAACTTTAGAAGGCGTATCTACGAAGATGCCCAGCTTCTTCTCCCCGTCAAGCAGCACAAAATTGTGTGCCCCATACAGCGAGTGCTTACTCTCAGTGTGCTGGGAATCGTCCGTGCAGTTGCTCTCATAGATCCAGCCACGCTTGTTGATCCCCCTCACATTCTGTCCCAGGCCGTATACAATCTCATCTTCTTCCAGTCCACATTCCAATGCGTTTTCCCGAAAATATAGTCTGTCATTGCTCCACGTACAGACTTCCGGCTTGTTTAAAACCGCGTCCGTTTCAATGGGATTTCCGAATATGTATCTTTTTATCATGCTTATATAACCATACCTTTCTCTTAGCTTTACCGCCCTCTTACGTTCCCTCTCCCGAAGTGATGCTTTATTGCAGTTTCTCCATCCACTCTGCTTCCCTAAATCCCGTAATTACCAGTTCATCACCCACGATAAGCGGACGCTTCACAAGCATTCCGTTAGTCGCAAGAAGCTTTAGCTGTTCTTCTTCACTCATGGTCGGAAGCTTATCTTTCAGATTCATATCTTTATACATGAGACCGCTTGTATTGAAAAATTTCTTAAGCGGCAAGCCGCTCTTCTCATACCATTCTTTTAATTCGTCATAAGAAGGATTATTTTCCACAATATGACGGTCCGTATATGTAATGTTATGTCCGTCCAGCCACTTCTTGGCCTTCTGGCAGGTAGAACATTTCGGGTATTCTATAAACAGCATTTCTCTTTCTCCCATGTAATTACTCCTCCTTTATCTTTTCCCATGTGCTTTCGATTATCCACATGCACTCTCCTTTTGTTCCGTTCACAACTGCTCCTTACACAGGCCGCAAATACTCCGCCAGCATTTCATAAGCGCAGTCCCTGATATCTCGTGCAATTTTTCCTGCCTGCGCTTCCCTGATACCGATCCCGGCGGCCACCGCTAAGATATCTTCCATGTCCGGATGCGAACCGTTTCCGTTCACGGTCGTGGCATGTTCTCCGTTAAGAGAGTTGCTGTAAGTAAGATCATAGGCAGGCGCAAGTATAAAGCGGGATTCCTGTTCATCATACAGATAAGAGAAATTCTTGGAATGATCATCCCTGTTGTGAGCAAACACATTGAAACACATCAAACGATACAGTTTCATCACTTCTGAAAAATCCTTTGTGATTTCCAATGTAAGCTTCATCAAAAGATGATAGTCCAGATTCGGAATCCGATGCGACGTTTCCAAAACAGCGCTGACAGATAACATATGAATTTTAGTCATAACATTTCCGTTATCTCTTTTCCGGTCAAAACGTTTCGTGCCGAAATATCCTTCACATCTCTCTGACGGAAAAAGTTTTGTTTTTGTCATTTCAATACCGCATTCTTTTGCGCATACCGAATACTCATATTCCTGCTTTCCGATATTCTTTTTGTCATCATAAGACGGGAATTTGATGATCCACTCCTCGTTGTCTATCGCTGTCAATATTTTCGGTCTCGCACCGCCGGAGGAGCCGCCCAATTGAAACAATTGATCCAAATCGGCTGAATATTCCGTCTTCAACACATTCTCACATTCTTCGGCAATCTGATCCAGTCCCATCACCGATAAAGACGCATTTAGCTGAATATCCGGTCTGTAGGAAAGTGCGCCCATTCCCGAATTTCCTACGATCGCAAGCCTGTTCAGATTCCCGACTCCCACAGGATCTATGTGATTTTTCAGCATAAGACGGTCTGCCAGCAGGCGTCCCCATCCGTCGGGAAGGCTGTCTGCAAACACACCAAACAGACCGCCGAAGGGATCCATTTTCGGAACAAAGATCCGTTTCTCTAAAGGCAAAGAAAAGGGACTGATCGGGAACCCGTTTTCGATCCAGTCTTTATCATATTCAAAGGCCGCCAGCTGCTTCTTATACAGCGCCAGAGTGCCGACTTTTCTCTCATGATAAAACACATTCAACTGCTTAATGTTGTTCACGGATAATCTCCTCTATGGACAACGGAGGAACATCTTCAAATAAATGCTCCAACTCATTGTTGATCCCTAGCGCGGCTGCAATTTTGATAAGAGAGAGAAAAGAGATCTCACCGCTTCGCTCAAATCTTTTTACGGAACCTAAACTTACCCCGGATAATTCACTCAGTCTCTTCTGGGATATTTTCCGTCTTCTGCGAATCGTACGAATACGCTCTGCAATAAGTTTCTGTATCTCTCCCGGTGATTTTGATAAAAAAGAAAAATCTGTGTTCATAGATAATATTTTAACCCAAATATCAAGAAAATACAATAATAAGCTAATATATTATTCATAATTGCTGCATAGGACATAATGGTTCGGAATGTCTCATGCCGCAACAAAAAAAGAAGCCACAGCGGCAATCCTCTATTGCTTTGTGGCTTCTTTTTTTATTAAATTTTACAGAACCATTTCCTTCTTATCTAAATCTGCCTGTGTCTTCTCGAGATCCTGGCGGATAGAAAGCTTCTGCGGGCACACCTGCTCGCACCTTCCGCACTTGATGCAGTTCTTAGCCTGCTTTCCTTCTCCCAGCGCCTGCTCCCATCTCCACTTAACTACATTATAATTCTGGTACATATGATATGTATTCCATGACGCAAAACACCCCGGAATATCAACTCCTGCCGGACATGGCATACAGTAACGGCATCCGGTACAGCCATTCTGTACACGGCTCCTTAAGATCTCCGTCACCTGGCTGATCGTCTTCTCTTCTTCCCCTGTCAACGGTTTGAAAGACCCGAATGTTTTCAAATTATCGTCCACCTGTTCCATGGTGGACATGCCGCTTAAGATCACCTTCACTCCCGGCAGGCTTCCCACCCAGCGAAGCGCAAAGGAAGCCGCAGAAGCATCTGCATCCAATTTATGAAATTTATCCATGATATCCTCAGCAAAGACTGCCAGCGAACCACCTTTGACAGGCTCCATGATCACCAGTGGAATGCCTTTAGAAGCTGCCAGCTCATAACCTTTCAATCCGGCCTGTTCCCGGGTATCCATGTAATTAAGCTGAATCTGACAAAAATCCCAATCCCTGGCCTCTATAATCTCCTCGAATGTTTCATATTTGTCATGGAAAGAAAATCCGATATATTTGATTTTACCGGCTTCCCTCAGCTTTTCAAGGCGCTCGATACACCCTATTTCCTTCATCTGCTCCCAATGCGCCTTATCCATGGCATGCATAAGATAAAAGTCGATATGGTCTGTCTGCAGTTTGTGCAGCTGCTCATCCAATAGTCTGTCCACATCCTCCACCGTATGTACCAGCCAAACGGGAAGCTTCGTTGCCAGATAAAAGGAATTTCTGTCATACTTCTTCAGTACTTTCCCTACGAGAAGTTCACTCTTCCCATTGTGATAGGGATAAGCGGTGTCGATGTAATTTACCCCTGCCGCAATTGCCGTATCAAGCATTCTCTCCGCTTCGGACTCATCAATCTCCCCGTCCGCAGTTGTGGGAAAACGCATACACCCGAAACCGAGCAAAGAAGTCTCAATATTCAGTTTATCCATTTTTCTTGTTTCCATTGATATACACTCTCCTTCTGCCATAAAAGAGATACCAAAGGAAATTTCTCCCTTTGATACCTCTTACGCCGTATCCACTCCGAAATGATATCAGAAAATTATTAACGGAACTTATCCACTTCCTGACGCAGTTCATTTGATATACGTTTATTATCAATAACTTCCTGCTGAATGGAGCCAAGGTTCGTTACAAGATCGGTTGTTGTCTCTGCCACCATTACGATACCGTTTGTGCTTTCTTCAACCGCATTTGCGATCCCGTTCATGCCCTCTTTCAACACATTCATATTTTCTCTCAAATTACCTGCCTGAGCTGCGAACTCACTCAATACACTCTCCAAATGAGTGGAATCTTCTCTGTAGTATTGTGTAATCTCGGCGAATTTGTCATAATCCTTCAATACGGTCGTATCAACAAACTCCAACATTGAACTCGAATCAGACGCCAGTTTCTCAACTGCATCAACAACATTCTGACTAATTGTCTGAATATTGTTCGCGGTCAATCTGGAACGCTCCGCCAGCTCCCGGATCTCCTCTGCAACAACCGCAAATCCCTTGCCTGCCTCTCCGGCTCTGGCCGCTTCAATGGAAGCGTTCAGTGCAAGAAGGTTTGTCTGACTGGCAATGCTTAAGATATCTAAAGTAAGGTTTGTAATATCATCTACCTTTTTACTGTTTTCAATAGACTCTGTCATAATGGACCGAATCTCATCCACCATTGCATTAGTTGATGCTTTTCCTTTTACAGCCGTATTTTCACTTTCTCTGGCTCTTATCTGGCACTCTTTGGCAAACTCTGCACCACTCTCAGAATTATGGGCAATCTGAAGAATCGTATCGGCGGTAACCTCGGTTGAACAGCTCATATTCGCCGTTGTCGCCGACACCTCCTGCATCGCTGCCGCAAGCTCCTGCATTGTTGCAGACGTATCATTTGCACTTGCATTTGACTCGGATACCTGTGTGGCAATTGCCTCAACGGTATTTAACATATTTTTCGACTCTATATCTAATTTTGACAGCATACTTTCCAGACTGGAAGCCAGGAAGGAGATCGACTGCTTTAATTCTATCATTTCTTTGGTACGGGCATAACCCATTTTTCTCTCGATCAGATTCGTATCGCCATGAGCAAGCGCCTCTGTCTGCTCTGCGATCCACACAAACGGTGTTGTAATACTCTTGGCCATAAACAAGGAAACCATAACACCCAAAGCGATCACAATCAGAATAAAGAGCGCCAGTATCTTTACCAAATTATACACGATTTCGTAAGCTTCCACAGATGGAGCTGTAATACAGATAGACATCCCGCCGATTCCGATCGGAGCATATGCGTAAACGTAATCCATGCCTGACACGACGCCTTCTTCTCCCCGCATCATAGCTGCTACTACACTTCTCTGATTATCTGTCATATTATCAATCTCATCCGACGAAACCGACTCGTCACATTCACCGGTTGCCCAGTTCTGCAGTAAAACAATATCCTCATTCGGATGCGCTGACAGCATACCATCCGAATTCAGCATAAATGCGTAGTTATTGTCCGTGATACGATAATTATTTACCTCTGCCGATACGTACTCCAGCCGGACAAATCCGACCAGCACGCCGACCTTTTCCCCGGCACTGTAAACCGGTGTGCCGATTGCCAGAATTCTTCTTCCCGTGCTTTTTGAGAAGGTAGGCTCGCAAATAACAGTCTTCTCCTCATTCCATGGTACCGAATAATATTCCCTGTCTGCTATAGACGTTCCGTGGTGTTCTTCGCCATCCGTGTGAGCAATTTCAACGCCCTCACTGTCGGTAATCAGAAAATGGGACCATACATTTCCGCTATCGCTGATAATTTTGTTCAGATACTCCTCCGCCCTGCTATAATCCATACCGGTCACATTTTCATTATCCGCCGCTGTCCTGACAACGGAAACATACTGCTGCACTACCGCATTTACATTACTTGCAATCATATCCGCCATCGTCGAATAGGTATCCGCCTTATCCGCCTGCACATCCTTGAAAATCTGTACAGTTATCACCAGCAGAATAATGACAAACGGCAACAACATTCCTAACAGAAGATTTCGTAAAAATACATTTTTCATACTACTCTTTTGCTTTTTCATCATGCTCTCCTTTGCAAATTCCCCTTTGTCTTCCTATGATAGTTCGCACATACGCTGCTCTTATCACATAAAGGGCACCCTCTCTGCTGGACTATCAACCGGAGAAGCGCCCTTTATCTTTGATTTAATAATAGCAAAACAAATATTACTTGTCTATCTATTTTTATCCTTTTACCGAGCCCGACAAACCCTCAACATAGAATTTCTGCAAACAGATAAATAAGATTACAATCGGAACTGCGATTACCATCGCACCGGCAGCAAACTGTGTGTAATACTTGTCAATTCGCCTGAAATCGGTCATCCAGTACAAACCAACTGCCACCGTATAGTTTGCCTGCTTGTCACCGAACAAGATACTGGGGAAAATATAATCCGA
>JAAUZT010000033.1:31239-67905 GCA_014804485.1 Lachnospiraceae bacterium | reverse complement strand
GAATCATCGGGCAGAGAGAGATCATCAGACAGGTTATATTGGCAATGCTCACGGGAGGCAATGTGCTTTTAGAGGGTATGCCGGGACTGGGGAAGACCAGACTGGTCAGTACCATTGGTAAGGTTTTTGATCTGTCTTTTAAGAGGATTCAGTTCACGCCGGACTTGATGCCCAGCGATGTGACCGGTACGAACATTATTATTAAGAATGAACAGGGCAGTTCCTTTTCCTTTGAGCGGGGACCGGTTTTTGCGAATCTGATTCTGGCGGATGAGATCAACCGCGCCACGCCCAAAACGCAGTCGGCGCTGTTGGAGGCAATGCAGGAGCATACGGTGACTGTGGGCAATGTCAGCCATGTGCTTCATGAACCCTTCTTTGTGCTGGCAACCCAGAATCCAATAGAAAGTGAGGGAACCTATCCGTTGCCGGAGGCGCAGCTGGACCGTTTCATGTTCAAGGTACTTGTACGGTTTCCTAACAGGGAGGAGTTAAAGGGGATCGTCGCGCTCACGGAAGGAAGCAGGGAGCCTGTCATCGAAAAGCAGATGGACGGTGAGGGGCTTCTGGCGGCAAGAGCCTTGGTCAATCAGATTCCGATTGCGGATGCGGTGATGGATTATCTGCTGGAGATCGTTATGGAGACTCATGCTCCTAATCCTCATATCAGAGAGGGAGCAAGTCCCAGAGCGGCACAGGCGCTGATTCGCGCCGCAAGGGCAAAGGCGTTTATAGAGGGGCGCTTTAATGTTTCTTTTCAGGATGTGCAGGTGGCTGCATATCCTGTTCTCAGACATCGGATCATTCCGGGTTTTGAGGCTATCAGTGCAGGGATTACCGAGGATGATATCATCACAAGGATTCTAGATAGAAAAGTAACTTAAAATCAGGTCTGCGCACTTGCTGCGCTGACCGTGGACGCGCCATGCAGTTTACTGCATGTGTGCATAATATCGAAACGCCCATTTTAATTTATGGTGGTGTCAAAATGTGACAAGGGTGTTTCGATACAAAACGGCTTTGACCGGCAGATAGGAGGAAGGAGCTGGCATGCAATAAACTGACATGGCAGAACCTGATGGGTAATTATGATGTTGGACGCTGAATTTTTTGACAGGCTGTCAAGACTCCGGCTTACTATGGGACACAGAACTTCCATGAATCTGACCGGGAACCGCAAATCCATACAGAAAGGCTCCTCCATGGAATTTTCGGATTTCAGGGAATATATGCCGGGAGATGATATACGCCGCATTGACTGGAATGCCTATGGACGCCTGGACAGGCTTTATGTGAAGGAATACATGGAGGAAAAGGAGGCGGTTGTCTCGATTCTGATCGATACCAGTGCCTCCATGAATTACGGAGCGAAGACAAAGAGTGAGTTTGCCTGTACGTTGGCAGCGGCTTTTGCTTATATGGGACTGAATAACATGGACCGTGTCATGCTCTATGATATGCATAGGATGTATCTGCCTTTCGTGGCGGAGGGCGGGAAGAGAGCCTTACCCCGGATGGCGGACTGGCTGGAGCAAAGAGCTTTTGAGGGAACGGTGGATATTGCAAAAGCTGTCTGGGAGCTTCCTGTAAAAGGACCGGGCGTGACCATTCTGATCAGTGACTTTCTGCAGGAGGCTTTTCTGGATCAGGAGCAGGAGGCTCTTCACAAGCTGCTGCGTTTCCTGGATTACAGAAAGCAAAGAACCGTATTATTGCATGTACTGGCAAAAGAGGAGCTTTCCGTAGAACTGACGGGAACAAGGAATCTGATTGATATGGAGGATCAAAGCACCCTGCGTCTTACATTGGATGCGGTCAGCATCCGGACATATGAGAAATCCCTGCAGGAATATACAGACCGGATGAGAAAGGAATGCGTAAGAGCCGGAGCATTCTATGAGGTATGCAGTACCGGAGCGGATATTTATCAACTGATCTTTCAGGATTTAAGGATGTTATATGATATTTGAGAGTTTATGGCCGCTGGTTTTTCTGACCGCGGTTCCACTTATTATAATTTTATATCTGCTAAAGCCCAAGGGAGTGGATCAGCTGATATCTTCCAATCTTCTCTGGCAGAAACTGCTGAAAAACGAGCAGTCTAAAACCTTCTTTGAGAAATTTGTTCACAATATTCTCATGTATCTGCAGATTTTGATCACCGTACTTTTGGTAGTAGCGCTGATGTCGCCATTTATCAGCACCAGGGGGCAAAGCGGCGGAAGGAAGATACTGCTTTTCGATACAAGCGGAAGTATGCAGCATATGACAGATTCAGGCAAGACCCGTTTGGAGGAGGCTGTGGCGCAGGCATGCGATTATGTGAGGACAGCGGATAACACCTGTTTTTCTATTGTGACAGAGGATGCTCTGGGGACTAAACTCCTAGCAGTGGACATGACGGATGCAGACAGTCTGATCCGGACGCTTAACGAGATAGGGTGCAGTGACGGCGGAGGAGATCTCGCACTGGCGCAGGGGACTCTGGATACGCTTATGGGAGAGGATGCGGACAATGCGGCAGATCTGATCGTCTATACGGATGGTTCCGGTGCAGCGGGATTTGAAGAGCTGCGTGCCAGCGCGGAGAAGGAGCTTCGCGTGTTCGGTGAGGCGGCTTCCAATGTGGCGAATGAATATACGGTATTCACCGCACGGGAGGATGGCTCTTATGATGTGATGGTGAGCCTGGTCAATTACAGTGACCGAAATGTTACCTTTGATGTCAGTCTGTATGACGAGGGAGAGAGGCTTATTGCGCTTAGGCAGATGCAGCTTGCGCCTTCAGAGAGCACATTCTGTCTGTTTGAGCAGGCGGATTGGCAGGGACAGACCTTACAATCCTGTATTGACGGCATTACTTTTGAGGGAGGCGAGGGAGAGAGCCTTAGTGCGGATAATGTTTCGGCAGCGGTGAAGAGTCCGAAAAGTCAGTTGAACGGACTGCTCGTCGGAGAGGGAAACATTTTTATTGAGAAGGCGTATCTTGCCATTACAGGAGAGAGCATTGCCAGAGCCGGTACGGATGCCCTGGATAATTATAATGTGGTGATTTATGATGCCGGACAGGTTCCGGGGACGGAAGGAAAGAACCGGCTGATTTTCGGTGACATCGGGAGAGAAAACGTCCGGACACTGGAAAATGTCGTATTGGAAATGAAGGAATGCGACCTGACCGCCGGTCTGTCCGGATTTACCATAGGAGTAAATACTGCTTACTGCTTTGCGCTGCCGGAAGGAGCGGAGAGCTTTTTGGAATGTGATGGGAAATGTGTGGGTTATTACCGGGAACTGGATGGCTGTAAAGAGGTGGTGGTAGGATTTGACCCCCGAGAGTCGGATTTCCCGTTAAGAGCGGAATTTCCGGTTTTTCTGGCTAATGCCATGGTCTATCTCACAGACACGTCCTTACTTGCGGAAAATATTTATTATGCCGGGGAGGAGATTGCCCTGCAGCCATGGGCAGAGCCGGATGAGCTTGTGTTTGACGCACGTCCCGGAAAGGCCGGTCTGTATCAGGTAGGAAACGGGGAGCAGCAGGAAACTTATGTGGTGCGTTTCCAGACTGCTACGGAGTCGGATGGCAGAGCAACCGCTGAATCTGTCGGTGACGCAGCACATATGAAGCAGCAAAAGGTGAAGCAGGCGGTGAGAAATCTTTTTTTGCTGCTGGCACTGGCCCTTTTGGTCGTAGAATGGATCGTCTATGTACGCCAAATGCGTTATCGGGGCAAGTTCTATCTGGTCGTGAGAGGTGTGGTGGCTACGTGCGTGGTTTTGGCGCTTTTCGGGATACAGGTACATCTGGGCAGCAGCCGGACTGCCACTGTTTTTGTAGTGGATCTCTCCGACAGTAATGAGGAACACCTTAAGGAAGCGGATAAGTACCTGCAGTCCGCGATTGCGAAAATGCCCGCCGGCAATGCCTATGGTATTGTTACATTTGGGAAAAATGCGCTGGTAGAGCAGTTTCTGACAGAGGAAGGTTATTATGGAGGATTGCTGACGCTGCCGGAGAAAACGGCAACAAATTTTGAGGATGCCATATCCAAAGCGCTTACGCTTATTCCGGGAGATTACAGTGGAAGACTGGTAGTGCTCACGGACGGGAAACAGACCAGGGGCGATGTACGGCATATGGGACAGGCGCTCTCGACAAGCAGAGCGGAGTTTCTGACTCTTCTCTATGAGGATGAGGAGACGACTGATGCCTATATTGACAATGTGAGCCTTCCCGCTTATCTGCATCCCGGGGATCAATATGCCATCACCGTACTGGTGGAGAGCAATTATGATACGGATGCAGTCATTGAGCTGTACAATGGAAGTTTACTTACGGCGTCAAACAGCGTTCATCTAAATAAGGGGAGCAACCGGTTTGTGTTCAGTGCGCAGGTTGACGCGAATGCGGACAGCGGCGCCATGGAGAATATCAGGGTCCGGGTGCTGGCTCCGGGAGATACCTGTCAGGAGAATGATTCTTTCAGTGCCTATTCCGTGGTGGAGTCCGCGCCTAAGATTCTGCTGATTGCCGGACCGGGCGTTGATGTTTCGGCATTTGATTTAGTGCTGCGTGCGGCAGGCTGTGACTATCACGTAAGCTCTGCCTTGAATGCACCGGACGATATTAATGCCATGTTAGCCTATAAGTCGATTATCCTGGCGGACACTTACATTGATGATCTGCCCACTGGTTTTCTGGAGAATCTGGAGACTTATGTGAAGGATTACGGGTGCGGGTTTATCTGCTGCGGCGGTGAGGACAGCTTTGCACTGGGAGGATACCGGGATACGGTGCTTGAGACAGTGCTTCCGGTAGATATGCAGCCAAGGAGCATCAACGAGATCCCTTCCATGGCTATGGTCATGGTCATCGATCATTCCGGCAGTATGATCAGTGAGGTCAAAGATTCCGGCGGCAGCAATCTGGATATCGCCATCAAGGCTGCTGCTGTGGCAGTGGATAACCTGAGAGATTCGGATTATGTGGGTGTTCTGACTTTTGATGATCAGTATGAGTGGCAGGTGGAGCTTACCACGGCGGATGATAAAGCCGCCATCAAGGATAAGATCATGCACATCAGCGAGGGCGGAGGAACTACCATTAAGCCGGCCCTTCTGGAAGCGTGTGAGGCAGTTGCGGAAAGTGAGGCAGCCATTAAGCATGTAGTGCTTTTGACGGATGGTATGGGAGAGACAACCGATTTCCAGGATGCGATAGACGCTTACAAGGCGGAGGGGATCACCCTCTCTACTGTGGCAGTCGGAAGTTTTTCCGATACGCAGCTCCTTGAAAAGTTAGCCGACGGATGCGGCGGCAGATATTATTATTCGGATTTGGCCAGTGATATACCCAAAATCTTTGCCCGAGAGGTTTTTCTGGGAAGTGACAGTTACATTCAAAACGGTGTATTTTCGCTTAGGGTGCAAGAGAACCATGAGCTGACAAACAATCTTTTTACTGACGGCTGGCCGGTGCTCTACGGGTATATTGCGGCAACCCCTAAGACAGCCTCCGTTCCAGTTATCGTATCTGATAACAAAGAAAATCCGATCCTTACGGTATGGCAGTACGGACTGGGCAGGACGGTTGCATGGAACAGCGATGTTACCGGTGAGTGGAGCAGCGCCTTCTCAGGCGAAGACGACTATGTCCGGATGTGGAAGCGGATCGTGGATTATGCCACCGGAAATGTTGACATGGGTGAGGACAGAGTGGATGTGGTGACAGTGGGAGAACGGACAGAAGTCACTTATCAGACGGATGATTATGCAGGTGGTACGGAGATTCTGGTGACGGTTATTGATCCGGAAGGAGAATCCACGGAAGAGAAACTTCATGCCACAGCACCGGGGAAATATACGGCACAGATTTCCACGCCTCAGACCGGATTATATCACTTCAATATACGCCGCAGTGTGGATGGGGAGATGCGTAGCTTCTTGACAACAGCAGCCGCAGTACAGTTTTCGGATGAGTATAAATTCGATGTAAGTACGGATTCCTATTTGAAGTTTGTGGAGCAATACGGCCGGATCATTACAGAGCAGGATACCGTCTTTAACCGGCTCTCTACGGGGGCAAGAGAGAGCTATGACCTGACAAACTGGCTGCTTTTCCTTGCCATCTGCCTGTTTGTCGCAGATGTGGCAATGCGGCGGTTCCAGTTTGTGCCGAAAATCGTACAGGGAGGGCTTCGCGGAAGAAGCGCAAAGCGTGAGAGGACGGTAGAAGATAGGTTGCAGGGTATGTTAAATGAAGATATGGCGGAAAAAAATATAACAGAAAAAGATTCTGTTAAGAATTCGGAGAAAAAGAAAAGAGAACCAAAGAAATCAAAAAAGAAGGAGCAGTCAGAACAGACATTGGATACGTCTCAGTTGTTAAAGAAAAAGGATGACAGATCTATATAATTTTTTGTATCAATGATGTGTTAAATATTGACTGTCTGCATATAATTGTGGTATATTCTTTTTAGAAGAATAGCTCATAGAACGTGAGGATAAAGAAAGTTCAATAGAAGATTTGGTCATAGAACGTGACCAAGTAAAATAAAAAGAAAGTTCACTGAGAAGACAACTCCTGGAAACAGGAGTTGTTTTCAGCTAGGAGAGAAAATGACGAAAGAAAAACGTTTTGTGTTTTTGTCAGAGGATTTTTATCAAAGATATCCTTCTTCGCAATATCCAGAGATAGAACAGAAACAGACCAGACCTTACATACAAGTTTGTGTGGAGATTAATGGCACTAAATTTGCTATTCCATTACGTTCGGATATTCATCATCCACATGTTTTATGGACGGACAAACAAAACCATTGTGGTGTAGATTTTTCCAAAGCAGTTGTCATTTCGGATGATAAGTATATAGATAAAATGCGTGAGCCGCATTTAAGACAGAATGAGTTTGATGCTTTGCGGGGAAAAGATTTTAAGATCAAACAGAAAATGCAAAAGTATATAGACCAGTATAAAAGTGCGAAGATAACTCCGGAAATACCAATTCATAAGGTGCTGCTAAAATATTCTACATTACAATATTTTGAGGAGTATCTGTGAGTGATATATAATTTACCGGATACGATTATGAGAAAAAGACTAAAATAATGCTATATTATAGTTTGAAGCAGAGATAAAATTTCCTTCTTTCAAATCAATAAAATTTGTAATTTGGGTATTTCACCCCGGCACAGGGCATCTTGCCTGCCGGGGTATTGTTTTTGTTTTTGTCTACACTATACTGAGATGGAAAGCTTTCGAAAATTATAAAGTAAGGAGAATTTTAAATGAAACTGACGATACATCAGGATCCTGGCATTCCTGAAACAGAGATCATCATTAATTGTGCCCATATGGACGCAAGGATCCAGCATTTGATCGCACTGATCCGTCAGCATAGTTTTTCTCTCACCGCCTATCAGGAAGAAAAGGAGTTTCAACTTCCGCTGGAGCAGATTTATTTTATAGACTCTGTTGATGGAAAGACCTTTCTTTATCTGGAAAAAGAGGTTTATTTCTGCCGGAATACGCTGGCTGTGCTGGAAGAAAAACTGGTTCATACCTCTTTTATACGGATTAGCAAAAACTGCATCATCAATACCAATTTTTTGAAGAGTGTACGTCCAATGTATAATCACCGCTTGGAGGCTTTGCTGGAAAATGGTGAAACTCTGGTCGTTACCCGTAATTATATCGAAGCCTTGAAAAATAAGCTGAAAGGAGAAAATTTATGAAAAACCTTTTATTTACGCGCATTCCTTCCATCTGCATCTGCTTCACCCTGATTGTGATTGGAGACTGGGGACTTAATCTGTTGTGGGGTGATGGGGTGTCTCTTTTTTTGCCGATATTATTTGTGTGGCTGGTAGCATGCCAGTTTATAGACCTGATTATTGGTAAAATAGAATTTCGGAAATGGAGCCATTACTGTATAACAGAATCGGCGGTTTTATATTTGTTGTCGTTATTTGTCTACCGCCTGTTTATTTGGGATAGCATGGATATTTTCACATTAGTTTCTTTTACAGTGATTTTTCTGGTTACTGATGGGTTTGTTTTCTGGTATTTCCACAAACGACAGGAAATCCAGGCAAAGGAGATTAATCAGTTGATCCATGCAATGAAAGCCGATGATTACTTGTCGCGGAGTGGACAGTAACAGCCGTTGAAATTGTCATTTGGGAAGCGAAAACAAAAGTTGTCTTTTATTTGCCGGACTGATATACTTATTTAATAAGATGAAACCCCTGTCGGTATCACCGGCAGCGCGAAATACAGAGTCATGCGATTAAAAAAGATATACGAGGTGCCGAAGTATGAAAAAGAAAAAGTCACTGCAGGAGATTATTTATGCTGTTTTTCTTTTTATAGCCATCATCCTTTTGTTTTTCTGGTTTACGGCACAGAACAGCAGCCGGACTGAGAAGCAGAACAGAGATTACGCGGCAGACTCCGCGCGGATGAAGTCCGAACAGATCGATGACGAACTGAATAATGCTTTGGGCTGGATCAGAACCTATGCGTACTTTGTGGGAGAAGGTCTGGATGAACCTGTGGTCACTGCGCAGATGCTTGCAAGAATGGAGGAAAATTCCCAATTCGATGCCATTTTATTCACGGATATTAACGGTGTGGATTATACCTCCGACGGACAGACCTCTGATGTGACAGGGCGGCGCTTTTATACTGACGGCATAGATGGAAACAGTGGCATTCAGGTTATATTTGATCCCTACTTTTTTGACGAGACAATGGCATGTTTTTATGCGCCTGTCAGATTCGACGGCGAGATCATCGGAGTGCTGCGGGGCGTCTTTTTGGCTGAAGAATATTTGAAAAGCATGCTCAGCACCACGTATTTCGGAGAGGAAGCACACGTATTCCTGTGTACGCCGGATGGCAGAGTCATTGCCAGCTCTGACGGTGAGATTTATGAAAGTTATCTTCTCGATGCGCTGACAGAGGCAGAGGTGATTGATCAGTCTGTTGCCGATCAGGTCGGGCAGGTTTTTGAAAACGGCGGAGAAGGAGCTTTTGTATGTGATTCCTCCGGCAAGACGGACAATATCTGTGTCACGTATCTGCCGCACAATCAATATGTTTTTGTACAGACATTTCCTCAGAATGTTACACGGCGCATGATTGCGGAAGAAAATCTTGTGGGCATCCAACTGGAGGTCATGCTGATCGTTCTGTTTGTTGTCTACATTATTCTCATTCTCATTCGCGGCGGACGTAAACAGAAAGAGCTGGAGAAGGAAAACCGGGAGATGGGGTATATTATAGGCGGTGTCACCACACTGTTTTCCCGGTTTGCGATGGTTGATATGGAAGAGGGAACCTATCAGTATCTGGCAGGCACGAAGCCTGAGGACGCGGGAATTGCAGAAAGCGGAGCGTATCAGGCTCTCATAAGCTATCTGGCCGGCGATCTGGAAGAGAGCGTACGACAGGAGTTTTTTGATTTTATAAATAGAGATGCCATTATCACGGCTATGTCCGGGCAGAACGATCTGCGGTATGAACGCCATGTAATAAAAGACGGACGAACAGATTGGGAACACATGAATCTCATTTGTCTGGAAAGAAATGGCAGTAAGGTTTCCAAAGTTTTATTTATCCGTCAGAATGTAACGGAATTAAAAGAAAAAGAACTGCGTATTCAGGCGGAAAGGGCGCTTGCAAACCGTAAGGAGAGACAGTACCAGATAGCGATTATGTCCAATTCTTTCTGCAATTTTGAGTTTAATCTGACGCAGGATCTTATTGAGCAGGATATTATCGGCAACATCGACGGGCGTAGGCTTGCGTTTCTTGAACAGGCGGGCCTGACAGCGCCGTGTAAGGCTTCGGAGTATTTTGAAAAATGGAAACAGTTTGTTTTGGCGGAATCCATGGAAGATTATACTGCCATCGTAAATACAGAGAATCTGATCGGAAGTTATGAACAGGGCGAAAGAGAAGTAGTCGCTGAGTATTGGATAGGAGATTCCGAACAGAATCAGATCTGTGTGCGGCAGTCCTTTGTCATGACCAGAGATGAGGATACGGGCGACATTATGGTTATGGTACTGTCTAAGGATATCACGGAACAAGTCAGGAAACAGAGAGAACAGACGCAGACACTTCAGGACGCGCTGATGCAGGCGCAGCATGCAAACAAGGCTAAGACCACCTTTTTGTCCAATATGTCCCACGATATCCGTACGCCCATGAATGCCATCATAGGATTCTCTACCATTGCCGTCAGCCATATTGACAACAAAGATCAGGTTATGGATTGTCTGCAGAAGGTTCTGTCCTCCAGTAACCATCTCTTAAGCCTGATCAACGACGTTCTCGACATGAGCAGGATCGAGAGCGGCAAGGTTCAGATCAAAGAACAGGAGTGCAATATTTCCGAGCTGATACATAATCTGGTAAATATTATCCAGCCGCAGGTTAAGGCAAAGCAGCTTGAGTTATTTATCGATACCTTTGAGGTTACTAACGAGGATGTTATTGCAGATCCCTTGAAGTTAAATCAGGTATTTATCAATCTGTTAAGCAATGCGGTGAAGTATACGCCTGCCGGCGGCACGGTCTCCTTCCGGATCATGCAGAAGGGCACATTCCGGCACGGATACGGCGATTATACATTTATCGTCAAGGATAACGGCATCGGAATGTCGCCGAGTTTTGTGGAACATATCTTTGAACCCTTTGAGCGGGAGTCCACCGTGACACAGAGCGGTATTCAGGGAACCGGACTGGGCATGGCCATTACCAAGAACATCGTTGAGATGATGAACGGCACCATCAGTGTCGAGAGCGAGATGGGCAAGGGCAGCACATTTACGGTAGAATTCGGATTAAAACTGCAGGATGTGGAAAAAACCACGAAACAGATCAAAGAACTGGAAGGTCTGCGGGCACTGGTTGTGGATGACGATCTCAATGTCTGCGACAGCGTCAGCAGGATGTTAAAGCAGATCGGACTGCGCCCCGAGTGGACGACCTCCGGCAGAGAGGCTGTATATCGTGCAAAGACCGCACGTGAGGAGGGCGATCCTTACCATACCTTCATTATTGACTGGCAGATGCCGGGATTCAGCGGTCTGGAAACTGCCAGAAAGATCCGGGATACGGTCGGCAGGGAGGCGCCCATTATCATTCTGACGGCCTACGACTGGACAGATATTGAGGAAGAAGCGAAGTCGGCGGGAGTTACCGCTTTCTGTGCGAAACCTATGTTTATGTCCGATCTGAAAACGGTACTACTTGCCGCGAACAATATGTTGGAAAAACAAGAGGAAGTTCCGGAATGGACGCTGGCTGATTTTGGCGGAAAACGCATTCTTCTGGTAGAGGATATCGAGATGAACCGCGAGATCGCACAGATGATTCTGGAAGAGTCCGGTTTCCTTGTGGATACGGCACCGGATGGGACAGATGCGGTGGCGATCATGGAGAAGGCGGAAGAAAAATATTATGACGCGATCTTAATGGATGTGCAGATGCCTATTATGGATGGCTATGAAGCAACCAGAACCATCCGCAGACTTCCCAGAAAAGACGTACAGAATCTGCCCATTATTGCCATGACGGCCAATGCGCTGGAGGAGGATAAAGAGGCGGCATTGATGAACGGAATGAATGCCCATATCGCGAAACCTCTTGATATGGATGTCTTCATATCCGTACTGAAAAGATTTCTGGGAACTTGAATCATGTCCACTGACTGAAAAAGGTGAGAGAAATGTTTAAAAAAATGCAACAAAACCTGAGAACGTGGTGTAGTTTTCTGTGTGTGATCTGTATGGGAGCCATTCTGTGGGGAGGAATTCACTATATCTCAACCTTGCGGACGAGCCTGATGGAACAGGCCGTCCACAATGTCTTAACCGTAACGATGCAGCAACAGCAGGCGTTCGATAATTTTCTTGCGCAGGATCTGGAGCGTATCCATAGCTATGCGGAGTATCTTGCGCAGGGAGATTCCGATGATACCGAAAGCATCCGGCGGTGGCTGCATATATTCGATGAGGTGAATGCCCTTTATCTGGTTTTCAATCTGGAGACGGGAAGCTTCTACAGCAATGGGTCATATGAAGTCAATCAGTTGGAAAATGAGGAACTGAAGCTCTATCGGGGGCTTTCCGGAAGTGGCGTACGGGAGCCGGGTACAGGACTATATGCTGACGATATGAGACTGGGCTACTATGAATGTTTTACTTTTGCCGACGGCGCCCGCGGAGTGATTCAGAAAAGCTATGACTGCAGTAAGATTTCAGAGGATTTTTCCCTTTCTTTTTATAATGATCAGGGGCTTGCCTATGTGGTAAATCGTGAGGGAGATATTCTCATAAGATCTGTCGGAATGCTGGGAGATCATCTCTATGCCAATATTCTTGAAATATTGGCAGGACATAATGACGATCAGGAAAAGATTGACGATTTTATCAGGGCACTGGATAACGGAGAAACGGACAGTATTATATTTGTCGGGGACGGAGAGTCGTTTGTCTATACCTATGTTCCGATAGAAAATACTGAGGGGTGGTATCTGGTTTCCGTTGTGCGGGAGAACGCGATCACGGCGGAGGCGGATGCGATCCTGCTGGATTCCAAGATAGCGGTCGGAATCCTTTTTACCGTATTGGTCATCTGTGCCGTGTTTGTCCTTTTGATCTGGCGCACCGGCATGGATATCAGGCAAAGAGATCTGGAGATTGCGTATCAGGAGCAGCTTTTTGATATTTTCGCGACATATCTGGCTAATAATACGGATGATATATATATGATGGTCGATGCGGAGGACAAACAGGTTGAGTACATAAGCCCCAATGCGGAGAGAATTCTGGGTATTTCCGTACAAAATATTACCGTCGGGTCGAAGTTTCTGTCCGGGGCCGTAGACGCATTCGGGAAAACGCTTGATTTTGATGAAATGTATCGGATGAAACCGGACACGTCACTGAGGACAATGTCGGAAGAATGGAATAATCCGGAAACCGATGAACATAGATATTTCCAGATCAGTGTGTACTGTACGCTGGTACAGGATGAGCGTAAGATCATTATCTACATTTCCGACCGAACCGAGGATCGTGCCGTTCAGGATGCGCTGGCGGAGGCGCTGCGGATTGCGCAGGTGGCAAATGACGCCAAGAGTGCTTTTCTCAGCAACGTCAGCCATGACATCCGAACCCCCATGAACGCAATTACAGGGTTTGTTGCGTTATTACAGGATGAAGCGGATAATCCCGATCATGTGCGGGAATATGTGCAGCAGATCGATGCCGCCAGCCAGCATCTGTTGGGACTTATCAATGATGTGCTGGATATGAATAAGATTGAGACAGGGAGTGCGACGTTGAATCTCTCTGAGGTGAATCTTGCCGATATCATCGACGAGATCAACACGATTATCCGTCCGCAGACGAAGGCAAAGGACCAGACCTTTGAAATATTCTCGTCCTCCGTCATTCATGAACATCTGCGGGCGGATAAGCTGCGGATCAATCAGATCCTTATTAATCTATTATCCAATTCCGTAAAGTATACGCCGGAGAGCGGCACCATTCAGATGCGTCTGGATGAATTGCCGCAGGTGGATGATAAGTACAGCCGTATCCGGTTTACGATCAGCGATAACGGCATGGGAATGAGCGAAGAATATTTGAAGGTGATTTTTGATCCCTTTACAAGAGAGAATACGGAGATCATTAGCCGGATTCAGGGCACGGGTCTGGGTATGGCGATCACTAAGAGTCTGGTTGATCTGATGGGCGGAACGATCACGGTGCAGAGTGAACTCGGTAAGGGAAGTGTGTTTACCGTAGAATTGGAGCTGTACATAAGTGAGAAGGACGATGATCCCAAATTCTGGATCCACCATAACATCAACAAAATGATAGTGGCGGATGATGACGAGACGATTTGTCTTAACGTGGTCAAAGCCATGGAAAAAACCGGTGTTATCGTAGATTATGCTACCGACGGCGAAAAGGCAGTGCAGATGATGCGTGATGCCCGTGAAAAGGGAGCCCCCTATAATCTGATTCTTCTGGATTGGAAGATGCCGAATCTGGATGGGTTGGGAACAGCGCGGCTGATCCGCAGTGGCTATTCGGAGAAAATTCCGATCCTGATTTTCACAGCCTATGACTGGGGAGAGATCGAGAAGGAAGCCGAAGAGATCGGTGTGGAGCATTTCATGCCCAAACCCTTCTTTATTACGACTTTCAAGGAAGTGATCCGCAAGGCTATGGGCAGTCAGAAAAAGGTCGAGCCGGGAAATGACAGCACGGTAGTAAAGGGAAAACATGTTCTTGTGGTGGATGATATTGAGCCGAACCGGCTTGTTCTGGCTAAAATCTTAAGTTCGTTGGGGGCAGTCTGCGAGACGGCCTGTAACGGACAGGAGGCGCTGGAGCTGTTTACGGGTTCTGCGCCCGGTGCCTATGATCTGATTCTTATGGATGTACAAATGCCTGTCTTAGACGGTTATGCGGCCACCAAGGCTATCCGGGGCAGCGGTCATCCTTCAGCAAAAACGCTGCCGATCATCGCCATGACCGCCAACGCGTTTGTCGATGACATCCGGGAGGCCATTGAGTCAGGGATGGATGCGCATATTGCCAAGCCGATCCAGCTGGATAAGCTGAAGGATACCATAGAACAGGTATTTGAAAAGCGAAAACAACAGGAAACGAATGAAAGGGAGGATGAATCGTGAGTTTGTTTGAAGAATTAAAAGATCTGGGAGTGAATGTGGACGAAGGTCTGGAGCGCGTGATGGACGACGCGCCATTGTATGAAATGATGCTGGGCATGTTTATTGACTCGGTAAACGGTAATCCGATTGAAATAGCAGATTTTGACGCGGACAACGTTGACACGCTGATCGAGCGGGTACATGCGTTAAAAGGTCTTACCGGTAATCTGGCAATGACTCCGCTTTTTACAGGATATGTGCAGATGCTGGAGCTTCTGCGCGGCGGCCGCCCGAAGGAGGCCGGGAAAGAATATGAGCGGGTCCTGCCCGTCCAGAATGCGATTATGGATTGCATTA
This sequence comes from Lachnospiraceae bacterium, assembly GCA_014804485.1. Classification (GTDB taxonomy): domain Bacteria; phylum Bacillota; class Clostridia; order Lachnospirales; family Lachnospiraceae; genus UBA3282. The sequence goes on along the minus strand of JAAUZT010000033.1, from coordinate 52,850 downwards.
AGCGGCACATGAGTACGTAAATATAGGAATAAAAAGATTACTATAGGAGAAAGGATACTACTTGCATGGAAACAAAATATAACAACCGGATAAACGATATAGGGGCGGACAAGATTCTGATCGTGGATGACGACCCTGTCAACCGCAAGATATTAGGAAAGTTGTTTTCAACATATTATACGGTCATAGAGGCGGAAAACGGAAATGATGGGATGTCGCAGATTTTGATGGAAGAGAACAAATTATGTGCGATTCTTCTGGATGTGATGATGCCCGGAATGAACGGTATCGAGGTACTAAAGCACCTCAAGAGAATGGGAGTAATAGAAAAGATCCCCGTGTTTATCATCACGGCGGACACCAGTGCGGCTGTGATGAAGGAGGCATACGAGCTGGGTGTCATGGATTTCATCAGCAAGCCTGTGGTGTCCTATATGGTAGTCAGACGTGTGCTGTCCATTGTCGAGCTGTTCGAGGCGCGTAAACACTTAAAAACAGTGGTGGTCAATCAGGGACTTGAGCTGTTGGAACAGGCGCAAAGGATTATAGATCTTAATCAGGGAATGATCGAGGCGCTGGCTACCGTCATTGAGTTTCGGAATGAGGAGTCCGGCGGTCATGTAAAGCGCATTAGCCAGATTACAAGGCTGCTGCTGGAGAACACCGTTTTCGGGGAAAATCTGGATGACAAAGAAATTGACAGCATCGCGCTTGCTGCCGTGATGCATGACGTGGGAAAGATTACGATTCCGGATGCCGTGTTGACAAAGCCGGGGAAACTGACTGCAGAGGAGTATGCGGTTATGAAGGAGCATACCGTAAACGGCGTGGCTCTTCTGGAGAGTATCCCGCAGATGCGTGACAGTAATATCTATGAGTATGCCTGTGATATCGCCAGACATCATCACGAGCGCTGGGATGGTGGAGGTTATCCGGACGGGCTTAAAGGAGATGAAATTTCGCCATGGGCACAGGTGGTCTCTCTGGCGGATGTTTACGATGCCTTGAATTGCAAACGGGTCTACAAACCGTCGTATCCCAGAGAGCAGGTATTAGAGATGATTCGTAACGGAGAATGCGGAGTCTTTAATCCGCAGTTACTGGAAAGCTTTTTCTCTGTGGAGGACATGATTTATGAGATGTATCGGGAGCTTCCGGAGGCGCAGGAGTCTTAAAATTTTACTAATGTTACTCTGATTATGTAACACGCTCTGCCGGACTCATCCGGCGGAGTATGGAGGGAACGTCATGTATCATTGCCATATTCAATTTTACCTTATCGGCGATCATAATGTCATATTTGAATCCATTAAAAAAATGAAGCCGTTTGCCCATTTTACGCACTCGTTTTGGGAAAGCGATGTGCCGGAAACAGAGATGATCGCGCAGGCGGATGTGCTGTTTGTTGAGCTGCAGGGAGAGGCTGTGTCGAAAACGCTGCAAATCCTTACGACGCACAAGAAAAAGGAGGCTGAGCTGATTATACTTGCCGACAGGGAACAGGTTATGGCTTTGCCGGAGGATCTGCCTGAGATTGAGGATATGTGGTTGCGCCCCTTATCAGAGAGGGAACTTAGATTCCGCATGCGGAAATGGCAGCAGAACTATAAACTGAAAAAGGATCTGTGGCAGTCCGATCAGTTTATGGAGCTTAGCATAAACAGTTCGCCGAATCTGATCTGGTTCAAAGACAAAGAAGGCGTTCATGAAATCGTAAACGAGAGCTTCTGCAAGGTGGTCAATAAAACAAGAGAGCAGGTGCAGGGACGCAGGCATGCTTACATCTGGGATGTGGAGCAGGACGATCCGGCCTGTATCGAGTCGGAACTGGAAGTTATGCGAAAGCGACAGACTTGTGTCTCCGAAGAGCATATCCTGACAGGTGAAGGCGACAGGACGCTGACAACCTATAAATCCCCACTGTATGACCTTGATGGGAGTGTCATGGGAACTGTAGGCATAGCGGTCGATGTGACGAAGGAACAGGCCTACGAGCAGGAGATTATTGAGAAAAAGCGGGTTTTGGAAATGCTTTTTGCCACGATGGACTGCGGCGTGATGTGCCATAGTATCGACGGAACGCATCTGATCAGCATTAATCAGGCGGCTTTAAGGCTTCTGGACTACGAGTCACTGGAGGACTTGGCGGCGGATGACTTTGACCTGATTGCCGGAACGGTTGTGGACGAGGATAAGGAGACACTCAGGGAATGTATCAATTCCCTGAAAAAAGTAGGTGACAGCGTCAACGCAGAGTACCGCGTACGGCATAAGGATGGAAAGGAACTGCATATTCTGGGAAATATTAAACTCGTTGAGGAAGGCGGAGAACTGTATTATCAGCGTTTTCTGATTGATTATACTGCACAGAAATTGAAGGATGAGCAGAAACTGGCAGAGAAGAATCAGGAGATACGGTATCAGGAACAGATGTTTGAGATCTTTTCCACCTTCCTGTCTGATAATATTGACGATGTCTATATGATGCTCGACGCGAAAGGGAAAAAGGCTGAATTTGTCAGTTCCAATATTGAGCGTGTGCTGGGTATTCCGTGGAAGGTCATAGTGGAGGATGTGAATCAGATCGGTCATGCCGAATATGTCACAGGTGGCGAGATCGGCTGGGAGGGGCTGGCAGCACTGAAACCCGGAATGTCGCTGGATCCGATGGAGACCGAGCGGATTCATCGGAAAACGGGGGAGCGCAAATGGTTCCGCGAAAGTGTATATTGCGTGCTGGTGCAGGGAATCAAGAAGGTCGTTATCTATATTTCGGACCGAACCAAAGAGAAACAGATTGAGAATACGCTTTCAGAAGCATTGCATATGGCGCAGACGGCAAATAAGGCAAAGAGTGCTTTCCTGGGTAATGTCAGCCATGACATTCGTACACCTATGAATGCGATCATGGGTTTTATTCCTCTGCTACAGGAAGAAGCGGACAATCCGGAACATGTGCGGGAGTACACCCAGAAGATATCGGCCGCCAGCGATCATCTGCTGGGACTGATCAACGATGTGCTTGATATGAATAAGATCGAAAGCGGCGGTGCGGTACTGAATATCTCTGAATTGAATCTGGCGGAAATTATTGATGAGATCAACACGATTATCCGGCCGCAGGCTAATGCAAAGGAACAAAAGTTTGAGATATCCACCATATCTTTGCACAACGAGCATTTGTTGGGTGATAAGCTGCGAATCAACCAGATTTTGATCAATATATTGTCAAATGCGGTAAAATATACGCAGTTTGGCGGGAATATCAAGATGACGGTAGACGAGCTGCCTCAGGTAGAGGCAAGCTATAGCCGTATCCGGTTTACCGTCAGCGATAACGGTCAGGGAATGAGCGGGGAATATCAGAAGGTGATATTCGAGCCTTTCAGCCGTGAACAGAATACGGCGTGGAATCAGGCGCAGGGCACAGGACTTGGTATGGCGATCACGAAGAATCTGGTGGAGCTTATGCATGGTTCCATTAAAGTGGAGAGCAGATTGGGAGAGGGAACTACCTTCATAGTGGAGCTGGAATTGCGAAGCCAGAACAAGGAGGACGATCCCAAATTCTGGAATAAGAACAACATAGCCCGTATGATCGTTGCGGATGACGATGAGGACGTTTGTCGCGATATTGTCAAAAAGATGGCGGGAACGGGAGTGGAAGTACAATATGCGACCGGAGGATCCCAAGTGATTGAAATGATTCGGAGCGCGCAGGAGGAGGGAAAACCTTATGATCTGATTCTGCTGGACTGGAAGATGCCGGATCTGGACGGGATGGCTACAGCGAGGCTGATTCGGGAGAATTATTCGAATAAAATACCGATCCTGCTGTTTACGGCCTATGATTGGGCGGAGATTGAGCAGGAGGCCTTAGAGATTGGAGTGGAGCATTTCCTGCAGAAGCCATTCTTTATGAGTAATTTCAAAGATGCGATCCAGAGGATACCGGGCTCGGAACATAAGAGAATTTTGACTGATAGTGACAAGAGCATGCTGGCAGGCAAGCATGTCCTTGTGGTTGAGGATATTGATATTAACCAGCTGGTATTGAAGAAGCTTCTGGGTACGCTGGGGGCAGAGTGCGATATCGCGGAGAATGGGCGCATAGCGGTGGACGAGTTTGTAAATGCTCCCGCGGATAAGTATGATCTTATTCTGATGGATATACAGATGCCTGTCATGAACGGTTATGAAGCAACCAGAGCGATTCGTGCAAGCGCACATCCTTCGGCGAGGACGATTCCGATTATCGCCATGTCCGCAAACGCCTTTGTAGATGATGTCAGGGCGGCTATGGATTCCGGAATGAATGCGCATGTCGCCAAACCCATCGTATTTGAACAGTTTAAGAAAACGCTTCGGGAAGTGCTGGGGTAAAAGCGGTAAAGGTTTTTTGGTGTTTGTCGATGTTTTTCATTGAATAATATTTTCTTGATAGATTGCAAGGGAAAGTGTAAAATAAAAAGTAGTTACCGTATATTGGTACAGAAATTATGTATTATGTAAACTAAATGCACGAAAGGATTTTAAACCATGAGAAAAAGCGGGATATTACTGCCTGTATCTTCCATTCCGTCGAAGTACGGGATCGGCACTTTTTCTAAACAGGCATATACTTTTATCGATTTATTAGAGAAAGCAGGACAGTCTTACTGGCAGATTCTGCCGCTTGGACCGACAGGATATGGGGATTCACCTTACCAGTCTTTTTCGACTTTTGCGGGAAATCCTTACTATATTGATCTGGAGACATTGATTGAGGACGGATATCTGACTGAAGCGGACTGTGATCAGTGTGATTTCGGCGATAATGACGAATATATTGATTATGAGAAAATATATCTTTCCAGATTCAATGTGCTTAAGACCGCTTTTCGCAACAGCCATATTGAGAAAGAGGCGGATTTTCAGAAATATGTGCAGGATAACAGCTACTGGCTGGACGATTACGCGCTCTATATGGCAGTAAAAAACTCCTTTGACGGGAGAAGCTGGAGCGAGTGGGACGAGGATATCAAGCTGCGTAAGAGTGCGGCGATGAAGTCTTATCGAGAGAAATATGCCGAGGAAGTGGTATTCTATCAGTTCCAGCAGTATTTGTTCGCAAAGCAGTGGTTTGCATTAAAAGAATATGCGAACAGCAAGAACATACAGATTATCGGAGACATTCCGATCTATGTAGCTTTCGACAGCGCGGATACATGGGCGAATCCGGAGTTATTCCAACTGGATGATACGCTGACTCCGATTGCTGTGGCGGGCTGTCCGCCGGATTCCTTTTCGGCTACGGGGCAGTTGTGGGGAAATCCACTGTACCGTTGGGATTATCATAAGGAGACAGGTTATGCATGGTGGATGAAGCGCATCGCTTACTGTTATGAACTCTATGATGTGGTGCGTATCGATCATTTCCGCGGGTTTGACGAGTATTACTCGATTCCTTTCGGCGATGAAACGGCGGAGTTCGGACATTGGGAGAAGGGGCCGGGTTATGAAATCTTTAAGACAATGAAAGCAAAGCTGGGCGAAAAGGCCGTAATTGCAGAGGATCTTGGGTTTTTGACCAAATCAGTCATTAAACTGGTGAAAAAGACCGGTTATCCGGGCATGAAGATTTTGCAGTTTGCTTTTGATTCAAGGGAAGAGAGCGATTATCTGCCCCAAAATTATACGGCGAACAGCATTGTTTATACGGGAACTCATGACAATGACACGACGCTTGGCTGGTACGGACAGCTGAATCGCAGGGATAAGGCTTTTGCAAAGAAATATTTGAATATACGTTCCAATAAAGATATTCAATGGGAGTTCATCAGAGCGGCAATGGCGAGCGTGTCCGATACCTGTATCATTCCGATGCAGGACTATCTGGGGCTGGGAGCTGAGGCGAGAATCAATATTCCGTCCACGCTGGGCATTAACTGGAAGTGGAGAATGCTGCCGGGGCAGTTTACGGATGAGCTGGCGGAGCGCATTCTGGATATGACGAAGTTGTACGGCAGAGCAAGCAAATAGATTAAATATAGCGCTGGCAGTCTTCTAGTGGGACTGTCAGCGTTCGTATGTGGGAATGTAATAGGCGGGGATTTACGGTTACGGGAAAAGCGGAAACCGACTCATTGGTGATCGGGCATGCGTATTCCCGGGGATATCTCCGTGGCGGGATACGACGGCATTGAGCTGGGGAATGCCGTGCTTCGGAATCAGAACATCCGCCGGCTTAAGTTAGAATTATGGTAAGACGGATCGTTTGTTACGTCTTGAGCGAACCAGTCAAGAGGAAGAAATGCATTCGCGGTTTCTTCCGAGGGGAATTCTACCTCGGCGATCACCAAAGGGGCGAAGGGTGCCTCAAAAATGTCCAATTCTACACATAGACTAATCTGGTCAATGTTTTCTACGCAATCTGACACAAATGTCGGATTATCAATCGGTATGACATACCGTTTCTTAGAGATCACATTTCCGTCGGCTTTTTCACGAAGATGATAATAGGAAGGCTCATTGAGTGGGAGATTGTACTCTTCCCGTGCCATCAGGCCTTTGCCTTTATAAGTCAGATAGTAGTCATCGTCCTGTCTGCGGATTCTGACAACAGGGTCAGTGTTTAAATAGGCCTGCTCAATGATGTGGCAGGGATATTGACTTAGATTCTCAGGGAGTTTTTTGACTGTGAATTTGCGTTCGATTTCCATGGTGGTTCCTTTCACTCTCCTTCATAGATGTAAAGTTGTTTGCTGTATTATATATCTATATTATAAAGAGGATATGTGTTGATGTAAAGTGTTGTTTATTTCTTATGATACAAAAATGTATGATAAATCGTCATAGAAGATTTTGCAACAAAATAATGTGGGTTGGCTAAGACGGACGCGCCGGACAGTATGTAGTTGTCCTAAGGACGCGCTTCCGCTCGGTTCCAAACGCAACGGTACTAAGCTCGAAAGTTGCTTCGCAACTTTAAACCTCGCTAAGTGCCGGCGTTTTCCAACGGTCCTTATGACAACTACATACTATCCGGTGCTGTGCATTGAACTTATTTTCAGCTTGAGAACCTTTTATAGATATAGCCACTACCCGGTAGATACAGTATATATAGTTATAGTAAGTGCACAGTATATATAGTCATTACCTAGCGCAGAGGGAAGTTAATATCTTAAGAAGCCCCTTAAAAAGCGTCAGTGCTTAACGAGGTCTTGAGTTGCGAAGCAACTCACGAGTTTAGCATTTGCTACGCTTTTTACGGAGCGAGAGCGCGGCTTCGTAGATATTAACTTCCCTCTGCGCGTCTGTCTTAATCAACGTATAAAAAGCAACATCAATTGACCCGTTGCAAAGAATAGATTTCAAAGAATCAATTTCAAAAAATAGATTTCAAAGAATTGGTTGCACAGAATAAATTGCGCAAAACAAATCAGCGCTATTCTTGTTGAAACAAAACCAGTATGGTAAACTAACATAAAGTGTTGAAATAATCAATGCCCGGTGCGACCGGCATATCTCAAAAACCATTGATTGCAAACCATTGTCCTGAAAACGGAGCACAAGCATGAACGACTATGAAACCATAACAAAACTAAAAGATAACATCAACACGTTCTTCATCGGCAAAGAAGAGGTCGTAGAGAACCTGTTAGTCTGTCTGCTGGCAGGTGGACATGTATTGCTGGAAGATGTTCCGGGCGTGGGGAAGACAACGCTTGCAGCCCTGCTTGCGAAGAGTATTGACTGCAGCTTCGGCAGAATCCAGTTTACACCGGATACGCTGCCTGGAGATATTTCCGGCGTATCGGTATATAATATGAAAACGGGCGAATTTGAATATCGGGAAGGTGTGGTAATGAACCAGATTCTGCTGGCGGACGAAATCAACAGAACTTCGCCCAAAACGCAGGCAAGCCTTCTGGAGGCTATGGCGGAAGAACAGGTGACGGTGGACGGTATCGTCCATGTGCTGCCGAAGCCGTTTATGGTAATCGCCACGCAGAACCCGGTGGAATTCTTAGGGACATATCCTTTGCCGGAAGCGCAGATGGATCGTTTTATGATGCGGCTTTCCATCGGATATCCGGATAGAGAACAGGAGATCGAGCTGGCGGCGCAGGTTCTTAATGGGAAAGCGCCGGAGAATGCCGAAGCGGTATGTACGGCGCAAGACATCCTGCACATGAAAGAAGCGATTAAGAATATCACGGTCGGCAGACCGATTCTCGATTATATAGAAGATATGATTGAACTGACCAGAAAGGAAGAGCGCTTTGTCCTCGGGGCAAGTACGCGTGCCATGCTGACGCTTATGCGTGCCTCGCAGGGGAAGGCATTCATGAAGGGCAGGGATTTCGTAAAGCCGGATGATGTCAAAGATGTGGCAATGCATGTGCTTTTGCACAGACTGGTGCTTTCTTCGGACGCCAGAATACGCAAGGAAGACGCAGCCTCTATTTTAAAGAGTATTATATTGAAGGTGAAGATTCCGGTTTAGGGGGAAGTGTGGCAGGATGAAAATTCGCAGGTGGATGCTGCTCGGGTTGTGGGTTCTTTCGTTGGCGGCGATCAGTTTCTACGGCGGTGCTGTCAGTTACGGTTTCTTTTTCGGGGTGACGATACTGCCGGTTATATCATGGGTCTATTTATTTTTTGTCTATTGGAGGTTCAGAATCTATCAGGAAGTGGAAAACAGAAGTATGGTATGCGGCAATGCCGTTCCATATTATTTTGTCTTGCAGAATGATGATTTCTTTGCTTTTTCCAGTGTCAGTGTCAGATTGTTTTCTTCTTTTTCCTATGTGGAACAGATACCGGACGGTATTGAGTACGAACTGCTTCCGGGGGATAAACTTACCTATAGAACCAAGCTCATCTGTAAATATCGGGGAGAGTATGAAGTGGGGATTAAGAAAATCGTCATTACCGATTTTTTGCGTCTTTTTCAGCTCTCTTACACGCCTGCGTCCCCGATCAAGGCTTTAGTCAAACCCAGAATCGTGCATGTGGAAGAACTGCGCAGCATTACGGACATGACAGCGCATTTACAAAACGATGCGCAGAAATTACAGACAGAGCCGGATGTTCCGGTCAGGGAATACGTGCAGGGCGATGCTTTGCGCTTTATTCACTGGAAAGCTACGGCACAGGAGCACAAGCTGAAAGTAAGAACCCGTATCGGGGAGCAGAAACAGGGTATTTCCGTTATATTCGATACGAAGCGTTACAATGAGGATGAGAGGGCATATCTGCCGCTGGAGAACAGAATGCTGGAGATATTGATTGCGCTGGGGCTTTTCTTTGCCGGGAGAAATATTACTTTTACGGCATATTACGGACAGAGGGGTGTGCGGAATAGCCATGTGGACAGCCTCGGGGATTTTGAAGAATTTTATTTGAAGAGTTCGGAAATGGTTTTTGACAAGGAGGAAGAAGTTGGGAGGACTTTGGGAGAAGCCATGGTACGAGGGGGAATCCGGAACAGCAGAGTTGTTTTTGTCATCTTGCACAGGTGGGATGAGGGTGTCGCCCGGATGACGGAGGAACTGTCCACCGGAGGTGTGATCGTGGTGGTTTATCTTGTTACGGAAGAAGATGTGCAGGAGTATATGGAGCTGAGCAGCCTGCGCCGAAGGATCGTTGCCATTCCCATAGAAGGGGAGCTGGAGGGAGTCTTATGAGGGAGCGTATACTGCGGATCAGGGCACAGGATATTTATCAGTTCGAGCAGGCGGCCTTTCTTGTATGCATCCTGCTTATGGGCGTAGGGAAATCGATAGGAATCGGGGAAGTTAGAGTGATACATTTTCTGATTGCTTTTGCGGTGCTTGCCGCAATGCTTGTAATGCAGAGAATGACGAAAAAAGGGCGCGTTTTCTGCATTTTGGCGTTGGTTATTATTATAGGTATGACTTGCGGTATCAGGAATTGTTTTCTTTTTATACGGTCTTATGCCGGGTGGCTAACCGGGGCGGATATGTGGGAGCCTGCATGGGTGGCAGGCTACGAAGTGATGCAGGTAATCGTTGCCGCGGGCTGCTGTTATATCCTGCAATGGATTCTGGAAAAGTATTTATTGCTTAAAACCGCAGTGATGTGTATGCTTGTGTGCGTTCTGGTTTACTGCCTGTTGACTGAAACCCCGGTATCCCATGCAGGCGTAGTCTGCGCTCTGGTATATATTATGGTGGCCGGAGGGGAATGGATAGAGTGGTGGTGGGATAAGGAACAAAAGAAGGACAGGAAGATGTATATGTTCTGGCTTATGCCGTTTATGGCGGTCTATATGCTTGCTATGTTGTGGCTGCCTTCTCCCGAGAAACCATTTAAATGGCAGTTTGCCAGAAACGCCTTTTCGCAGGTAAAGGAATCTTTTACAGTGTTGACGCAGAATATTGTGCGCGGCAGGACGGAAAACTTCGATACGGTACTCAGCGGTTTTCCGGATGACGGAAGGATTGGGGATAATCTGGAGGATGATCACCGCGCTGTTATGGTCATACAGGGAGATAAGAACCTGATGGGGAATGTATATCTGGCAGGGAGAGCCTATGATGCTTTCGATGGAAGGCAGTGGTACCGGAGAGACAGCAATACGGAATATGAAGTTTTTTTAGACACGATACAGACCCGTTATGCCGCCGAGTTATTCGAGGGAAAATATCTGCACGATTGTATGTCTTTGACAACGCTGCATGTCAGGTATCAGTATTTTAATTCCTCTTATGTATTTGTGCCTTTAAAGACGCAGAGAATTATGGAGGGAAATAAAGACCTGAATTTTATTCCGGCAGACGGCAGCCTCTTCTTTGCTGATTCCCGTCATCGTGATACGAAACGGAGAGGGTACAGTACGGAGTATGATGCGGTTTTTTATCAATTAAACGCCGGCTCCGAAGTGTTCGAGGATTTTCTGCTATCGATGCAGGGTGAGGATATTAAAGAGGATGCCGTTATGAAATCGATCCTGCAGTCGCGCGCCGACAAGACCGGAATCAACATAACGGCAGAAGATGTCAGTTCCTACATCCGGCAGGTGAATGATGTTTATGCGCAGGATGTGGTTTTGTCCGATGAAGCAAGGGCGTATGTAGACGAAATAACGAAAACAGCACATAACGATATCGAGAAGCTGCGAATGATAGAGGCGGAGCTGGCCGCGTATACTTATGCGGAATCTCCCGGGAAACTGCCGGATACCGTGAACGATGCAGGCAGCTTTCTGGATTATTTCTTATTGGAGAACCGGAAAGGGTATTGCACCCATTTTGCGACAGCGTTTGCACTTCTTGCGAGAGCTGAAGGGCTGCCGTCCAGATATGTGCAGGGATTCTGCGTCCCGGTAGAACAGGGCAGCGAAACGGTGGTCTACAGTGATATGGCGCATGCGTGGCCGGAAGTTTATATAAACGGCGTGGGATGGATTCCGTTTGAACCGACGCCGGGATACGGCGGTCTGCGATATACTTCGTGGGAAACGGGATGGAAGTATGAACCTTCGTTTGCCGTGGGAGGAGACTATGACACGGAATACGGTGCGGCGGCGGATGATGCGCTTGCTTTTTCCGGTGGAGCGGAAGGGATAGAGGAAGAGAATGCGCTGCAGGGAGATGGTATTGTCGCCAAATATTTGATAATAGCGGTATATGCCGTATTGACGTTTGCGGCAGCAGGTCCGTTATTTGTCGTGTTTGAGAGGGGTATCAGAAAGAAACGCTATCAAAAAATGAACCCGGCAGGCAGATTCGATATGGTAGTCCGGAACAATCTGCGGATTCTGGCATGGCTTGGTCTGCGCAGACAAGATTCGGAAACTTTACAGGAATTCGGGGGACGTGCCGCAGTACAGTTAGGTCTTTCAAAGAAGCAGCCGGCATTCATAGAAAAGTATGAGGCTATTATATATGGAGGAAAGAGCGCGGATGAGGCGGACGTTAAGGAAGCCGGATATGAGGGGAAACAGCTGCTCGGTATTTTGAAAGAAAAGAAAAAGAGAACATATTTTTATTACCGTGTAAGGGTGTATTTGGATTAATAAAAAATGAAGGATGCAGTCTATGTTATGAAGCAGGATAGTCCGGTAAAAGTCTGTGGATCAGGGTAAAAGTCATAATAAATGATTGATTTGAAAATTTGCATATGATAGAATTTAGTATATCATTTTAACCGGATATAATAATAGGTAAAAAGTAACTGTTCAGAAGGTGCTTCCGCGTAACTGTGAAGAACAGGGCTCTGAACAGTTACGGTAAAGATTGAATGGATAATGTTCAGGAACGGAGGCGGTTATGAGTAAAGGGGCAGTTTTTTTCGGAACAGGGTTTGAAGAGATTGAGGCGCTGACAGTTGTGGATATCCTGCGCAGAGCAGGGATTGAGACTTTGATGGTGTCTGTCATGGATCAGCGGCATGTGGAAGGTTCGCATGGCATCATGGTAGAGATGGAGATGCTGGCGAGAGAAGTAGATTATGAAGAACTTGACGTGATCGTGCTGCCGGGCGGCATGCCGGGAACGAAGAATCTGGAGGCGTGCGAAGTGTTGATGGAGCAGGTGGATGCGTTTGCAGCACAGGGTAAACTGGTGGCGGCGATCTGCGCGGCGCCGAGTATCTTAGGCCACAGAGGAATCCTTAAGGGAAAGACAGCTTGTTCCTATCCCACTTTTGAAAGTCATCTGGAAGGCGCGCAGGTATTGCAGCAGCCTGCGGTAACTGACGGCAATATTATCACAGGACGCGGCATGGGCGCGGCGATTCCGTTCGGGCTGGCGATTTTAGAGAAGCTGCAGGGCAAGGAAGCGGCACAGAAGATGGCGGAGACGATCGTATACGATTTATAGGGATTTACGCTTAAATATATTTAATAACAGTGGCAAAACTTACCATAATATTTTCATTTTATCCGAACATACTAACATCAAGATAAGCGATAAAGTGAGCGCTTTCACAGACGATAGGATCCGATTACGGATTGCCGGAATGCAGAAATAAGTTTCTACAACAGGCACCTCCTCTGGGATAAGCGCAAAACGACAGCGCTTATCTCAATAATATAGATAACAGAATGAAATCATGCAAATGAAATCATTCAAATGTATTTCGGAGGTGAAAGAAATGGCAAGCAACAAGACGAATAGAGTAGAAGTTCCTGAAGCTAAGGCAGCAATGGATCGTTTCAAGACTGAGGTTGCATCTGAGTTAGGTGTAAACCTGAAAGAGGGTTACAATGGTGACCTGACATCTAAAGAGGCCGGTTCTATCGGCGGTGAGATGGTTCGTAGAATGATCAAGAGCCAGGAAGAGCAGATGAAATAAGCTAAGAACAGCTAAAAGAATGACCCGTCTGAAAATTCAGGCGGGTTGTTTTTTGTGCGAGTATGTGATATAATGCTTAGATGACTGTGACTGGAAACGGAATCAGGGCTTTGGTACGAGAAAATAAGCGTGATTATACATGTTACAGATGTAGTTGAAGGAGGAACCCATACAATGAGTTTACAGGTGGAAAAATTAGAAAAGAACATGGCGAAGCTTACCATTGAAGTCGGCGCGGAGGAACTGGAGAAGGCGATTGAGAAAGCATATCAGAAGCAGAAGAAGCAGATCAGCATCCCCGGTTTCAGAAAAGGTAAAGTGCCCCGCCAGATGGTAGAGAAGATGTACGGTAAGGAAGTGTTCTATGAAGATGCGGCAAATGAGCTGATTCCGGATGCATACGATAAGGCGCTGTCAGAGTGCGAGGAGGATATTGTGTCTTCCCCGAAGATTGAAGTGACGCAGATCGAGGCGGGCAAGCCTTTCGTGTTTACTGCCACAGTTGCATTGAAGCCGGAAGTTAAGCTCGGCAAGTATAAAGGACTCAAGATTGATAAGATCGATGCGGAAGTCACCGAGGAAGAGGTGGACGCAGAGATCAACAGAGAACGCGAGAATAATGCGAGAAATATTACTGTTGAGGACAGACCTGTGAAGGACGGAGATATGACGACGTTAGACTTTGAAGGTTTCGTGGACGGCGTGCCTTTCGAGGGCGGCAAGGGAGAGAACTATCCGCTGACGATCGGTTCCGGTGCGTTTATTCCCGGATTCGAGGAGCAGCTTGTCGGCGCTGAGATCGGCAAGGAAGTGGAAGTGAATGTTACCTTCCCCGAAGATTACCAGGCGCAAGATTTAAAGGGCAAAGCAGCGGTATTCAAATGTACGGTCAAGGAGATCAAGGAGAAAGAGCTGCCTGAGCTGGACGACGAGTTTGCAAGCGAGGTATCTGAGTTTGAGACACTCGCGGAGTATCGTGATGATGTGAAGAAGAATCTGACCGAGAAGAAGGAAAAGGATGCTAAGGATGCCAGAGAGGATGCGGCGATCAAGGCGGCGGTGGAAGTTGCCGAGATGGAGATCCCCGATGCTATGTTAGAGACGCAGCAGAGACAGATGGTGGACGAGTTCGCACAGAGGATCACTATGCAGGGTCTTTCCATGGAACAGTATTTCCAGTTTACGGGCACTAACTATCAGAAGATGGTAGAGCAGGTGAAACCCCAGGCATTAGAGCGCATCAAGTCCCGTCTGGTACTGGAAGCAATTGCGGTGGCTGAGAAGATCGAGGCGACAGAAGAAGACTACGAGAAGGAACTCGAAACCATGGCTGAGGTGTATCAGATGGAAGTATCCAAGGTAAAAGAGCTTATGGGTGAGAGAGAAAAGAAGAACATTATGCAGGATCTGGCAGTCAGAAAAGCAGCCGAATTCGTAGCGAAGAATGCGAAAGAGAAATAATAGGTTTTATTATGAGGGGCAATCAGGGTATACTTGAAATAGAAACGGAGGAATTAGCATGGCATTAATACCTTATGTCATTGAGCAGACTTCCAAGGGAGAACGCTCCTACGACATTTATTCAAGATTGTTAAAAGAGAGAATTATTTTTCTTGGTGAGGAAGTAAATGATGCTTCCGCCAGCGTGATTGTGGCGCAGATGTTGTTTCTGGAGTCCGAGGATCCGGAGAAAGACATTCATCTGTATATCAACAGCCCGGGCGGCGTAATTACCGCGGGAATGGCAATTTATGACACAATGAATTTTATCAAATGTGATGTGTCTACCGTATGTATCGGTATGGCGGCCAGCATGGGCGCGTTTCTGTTGGCGGGCGGTGCGAAGGGTAAGAGAATGGCACTTCCCAATGCGGAGATCATGATCCATCAGCCTGCCGGCGGAGCACAGGGACAGGCAACCGAGATCGAGATCACGGCGAAGCATATTCTTGCAACGAAAGAGAAGATGGCAAGGATTATGGCGGAGAATACCGGACAGGACTTTGAAGTGATCATGGCGGACACGGAGAGAGATAACTGGAAGTCTGCCGAGGAAGCACTCGCATATGGTCTGATTGACCGTATTATTACCAATCATGCCAGTGCCATGTAGATGAAGATATTCTAAGGCGTCAAAAGACGCCGCCTAAGAATATCTATGTCATCTACTGAAGAATCGCTAGGGCGATTCTTCGAGTGAGAGGTTATTATATAGAAAAGAAAGGCATGGAACATTAAAATGGCAGGAAAGAATTCTGATGACAGGGTGAGGTGTTCTTTTTGCAACAAAACGCAGGATCAGGTGCGGAAACTGATTGCCGGTCCCGCGGGTGTCTATATCTGTGACGAATGTGTAGATATCTGCGCAGATATTATTGAGGAAGAATACGAAGAAGAGCCGGATGTGGAGGAGATGGAGATTAATCTCTTAAAACCGGTGGAGATCAAGAAATTCCTTGATGATTATGTAATCGGGCAGGAGGAAGCCAAGAAAGTTCTGGCGGTCTCCGTATACAATCATTACAAACGTGTTATGGCTCCGCAGGAGGATGAGGACGGCGTGGAACTGCAGAAGAGCAACATTATTATGGTTGGTCCTACGGGTTCCGGTAAAACTTATCTGGCGCAGACATTGGCAAAGATTATTAATGTACCGTTTGCGATCGCCGACGCTACCACGCTGACTGAGGCGGGTTATGTGGGCGAAGATGTGGAAAATATCCTGCTTAAGCTGATACAGGCGGCAGATTACGATATCGAGAGGGCACAATACGGTATCATTTATATTGACGAAATTGATAAAATTACGAAGAAGAGCGAGAACGTGTCGATAACCAGAGACGTATCCGGTGAAGGTGTACAGCAGGCGCTCCTTAAGATCATAGAGGGTACGGTGGCAAGTGTTCCTCCGCAGGGCGGCAGGAAACATCCGCATCAGGAACTGATTCAGATCGATACCTCCAATATTCTTTTTATCTGCGGCGGAGCCTTCGATGGGCTGGAGAAGATCGTGGAAGAGCGTTTGGATCGCAATTCCATCGGTTTTAACGCGCAGATTATGGAGAAGAGCAGCAAAGATATCGGGGCAGTGCTCAAGGAAGTGGCACCGCAGGATCTGATGAAATTCGGTCTGATTCCTGAATTTATCGGGCGTGTGCCGATTACCGTCACTCTGGAGGGATTGGATCAGGAGGCATTGATCCGCATTTTAAGGGAGCCGAAGAACGCATTGATCAAGCAGTACCAGAAGCTGTTTGAGTTCGATGAGGTCAAACTGAGTGTGGAAGAAGAGGCGATTGAGGAAATTGCTAAGCTTGCATACGAGCGTAAGACCGGTGCCAGAGGGCTTCGTTCCATTATGGAGAGTGTGATGATGGATGTCATGTATGAGATTCCGTCAGATGATAATATAGCGGAGTGCGTACTGACGAAGGAAGCGGTGGACGGCAAAGAGAAACCGCGCATTACCTATCGCAACAGACTGCTGCAGGCAGAATAGTAATATGAATTTATAACGGGACAGCCGCGAGTTTGCTCATGTATGGCTGTCCCGTTCTGGACTCATAGGACAAGGACTGCAGTCGGAAACCATACTGCGTGACAGCAGGAAAAATATAGGGATAAAAAGATGAGTTTTTTAAACAGAAAAATACAAATTAATAAGGAACAAAATAGTGCGGAAGCAGCCGGGTATGCGGCTATACCTGCGCAGAATACGCTTCCGGCCGTGGCGCTGCGCGGGCTGACGATTCTTCCGGGCATGGTGATACACTTTGACTTAAACAGAGACAAGTCGATCGCCGCGGTAGAACAGGCGATGCTCTCAGACCAGAAACTGTTAGTAGTGACACAGAAGAATGCGGGCGAGGAAGAGCCGGCATTCGAGGATGTCTATGATGTGGGGACCGTTGTGGTCATCAGGCAGGTGACTAAACTGCCGGAACATACGCTGCGTGTGCTGGTGGAAGGAAAATCGAGAGCGGTATTATATCGGTTTACGAGGGATTATGACTATATTATGGCGGAAATGTCATACGAAAACGATGATATGACAGATGTGTCTTCTGTTGAGGAAGAAGCAATGACCAGAACGGTCAAAGAAACTTTTTCGGCATATTACACATGTTTTCCCAAAGTGGGCAAGGCAGTGGCGGATCAGATCGAGGAGGAGATGCCGCTGGGCAGACTGCTTGACAGCATTACGATCAACATGCCTCTTACGGTAGCGGATAAGCAGAAGATTCTAGAGGCGCTGTCGGTCAAGGAGCGTTTCGAGGTACTGACGGGGATCCTGATGCGGGAAGTGGAGATCGTTCATATCAGGAATGATCTGTCTAAGAAGATCAGAGGCCGGATAGATAAGAATCAGAGAGATTATATTCTGCGGGAGCAGTTACAGTATATTAAAGAGGAACTGGGCGAGAACACCGTTGACTCCGATTTGGAGCAGTTTGAGAAAAACGTGGAGGAGCTGGAGGCTTCGGAGGAGATCAAAGAGAAGCTCCGCAAGGAGATCGCGCGTTATAAGAATGTGGCGGGAAGCCATTCGGAGGCCGCGGTGGAGCGGGCTTATATCGAGACGTTGTTAGAGCTGCCGTGGGATAAGGCATCGAAGGACAGTGAAGATCTGGTGCGTGCCGAGGAGATTCTGAATGCGCAGCACTACGGTCTTAACAAGGTGAAGGAGCGTATTCTGGAATATCTGGCGGTGCGGGTTCTGACAGGCAAAGGGCAAAGTCCGATCATCTGTCTGGTGGGACCTCCGGGAACGGGTAAGACATCCGTGGCGAAAAGTGTGGCGGAAGCGCTTGAGAAGAAATATGTGCGGATCTGCCTGGGCGGCATCCGCGATGAGGCGGAGATCAGAGGACACCGCAAAACCTATGTGGGAGCCATGCCGGGCAGGATCACGAACGCTGTCAGGCAGGCCGGAGTCAAGAATCCGCTGCTATTGTTAGATGAGATAGACAAGGTGAGCAATGATTACAAGGGAGATCCGGCATCGGCGCTGTTGGAGGTGCTGGACGGAGAGCAGAACGGTGCGTTTCGTGATCATTATGTGGAAATACCGATGGATTTGTCGGAAGTATTGTTTATTGCCACGGCCAATGCCGTGGACTCGATTCCGAAGCCGCTTCTGGACCGTATGGAGATTATCGAGGTAAATAGTTATACGGCAAACGAGAAATTCCATATTGCCAGAGAGCATCTGGTGGAGAAACAGCTTAAGAAGAATGGCATCGAGGCGGAAAAACTTAAGTTTACGGATGATGCATTGCGTGATATGATACGTTTATACACGCGAGAAGCGGGCGTGCGCGGACTGGAGCGTCAGATCGGCAAGGTATGCCGTAAAGTGGCAAAGCATATACTGGAAGAAATGCAGGCTGCGGAGTCGCAGACTGGCAGTGGGGCGGAAGTCAATATTACCTCTGATGATCTGGAGCAGTATCTCGGTAAACCGAAATACATGCAGGACAAGGTTAACGACAAGGATGAGGTCGGTATTGTGCGCGGACTTGCCTGGACCAGCGTGGGCGGTGATACGTTGCAGATAGAAGTCAATATTATGCCGGGTGACGGAGAGATTGACCTAACTGGTCAAATTGGGGATGTGATGAAAGAATCCGCAAGGATTGCCATGAGTTANGTGNGNTCCGTCAGTGAACGGTATCANNTTNCGGAGGAAATGTATACCGNGAANGACTTTCATATCCATATTCCGGAAGGCGCCGTGCCNAAGGACGGACCGTCNGCNGGGATCACTTTAGCCACGGCGATACTGTCGGCGGTGACAGGGATTCCNGTGCANGCGGACATAGCGATGACCGGTGAAGTCACTCTGNGGGGCAGGGTGCTTCCGATCGGCGGATTGAANGANAAGATNCTNGCNGCCAAGACNGCGGGNGTCAAAACAGTTCTGGTACCGGAGGAAAACGCCAAGGATATCGCGGAACTGGATCANGAGATTACGGATGGGCTTACGATACATATGGTGAGTCATATGGAACAGGTNGCGGAATATGCGCTGNTCAGNGTGTGANGNGAATNCNGNAAANNNNGNATTNTCCATATAGNNTAAAGCGCCTGTGGAAANGAGGAGCGTTATGGTTATCAAGAATGTGAATTTGGAGACGGTGTGCGGNATNACGAGTAAACTGCCGGAGAANAAACTGCCGGAGATCGCNTTNGCNGGNAAGAGCAATGTGGGNAAATCCTCNCTGATCAACGGNCTTATGAATCGTAAGTCTCTGGCNCGNACCAGTTCCCAGCCGGGCAAGACCCAGACCATNAANTATTATAATATTAATGATCAGATGTATTTCGTAGATNTGCCGGGATACGGTTATGCCACTGCGAATGANCAGGTGAANGCACAGTGGGGCAAGATGATCGAGGATTATCTGCATCAGTCAAGGCAGATNCGGGCNGTATTTCTGCTGATNGATATCAGACATGNACCGTCGGAGAATGACNGGATCATGTATAACTGGATACTGGANAGAGGCTATAAGCCGATCATTATNGCGACNAAACTGGATAAGATCAAGAGGAGCCAGATCGCAAAACAGGTTAAACTGATAACTGACACACTTGACGTAGTAGATGACACAACTGTCATACCGTATTCGTCCCTGTCAAAACAAGGCAGGGAGGANATCTATGAATTGCTGGACGGGATATTGTGTGAGGAAGAGGTATGAAAAGAAAGTCTAAAAATCAGCTCTGCGCACTTGCTGCGCTGAGCGTGCCGCGCCATGCTGCACATGCAGCTTGTCTGCATGAGAGCGTAGTGTGCATCATGTACTTGCACNGTACTTTTCATGGGAATNTGTGTCAGGAAAGACATNGAGGNGCAAGTATGAAGCAATCATTCAAGACATATTTTAAAGTCATATTAAATTTGTTGACTGCATTGGTCGCTTTACTTTTATGCATTTTTCTGNTGCCGAGGTGNATTCTCTTCTTCATGCCGTTTATCATCGGCTGGATCATTGCGCTGATTGCTTCTCCCGTGGTCAGATTTTTTGAGGAGAGGCTCAAAGTAAGACGTAAGGGCGCTTCGGTGATTGTAATCGTTGCGGTGCTTGCAGGGGTGATCCTGTTAGTCTATGGGATCGGTTCAACGCTGGTGCGCGAGGGCATTAATTTTGTCAATGAACTGCCTGCGATGTGGGAGGGCATCATGGCAGAGTTTTATGAGGTAGGCAGGAATCTGCAGGGTGTGTATGACAGATTACCGGCAGACATGCAGAATACGCTGGATAATATAGGCACCGAGATGGGAGAATATTTCGGAAGTTTTATGGAAGGTGCCGGAACACCTACCTTTCAGGCGGTGGGAAACGTAGCGAAGCAGCTGCCGGATATATTTCTGGGCGTGATAATGTGTATCCTGTCAGCATACTTTTTCGTAGCGGATAAGAGTTATATGTCGGATATGGTGAGGAAATACGTTCCGGATTCCATCAGGTATCGTTGTAATCTGGTCCGCAGGAGTCTGAGCAATGCGGTGGGCGGTTATTTCAAGGCGCAGTTTAAGATCGAGTGCTGGGTGTATGTGNTGCTGGTGATCGGGCTTCTGACACTGCATGTGCGCTATGCACTTCTGGTAGGGCTGGGAATTGCATTTNTGGATTTCCTGCCGGTGTTTGGGACGGGCACGGTCATGATTCCGTGGGCGGTTATCGAGATACTGAATAAAAATTATAAGATGGCGGTGGGACTGCTCATTATCTGGTGCGTGGGGCAGCTTGTCCGTCAGATGATTCAGCCCAAGATCGTGGGAGATTCCATGGGCATGGATGCGATTCCGACCTTNTTTCTTCTTTTCATAGGATACAAGGTGGCAGGAGTGGTTGGCATGATTTTTGCGGTGCCGATCGGAATTATCGTTATCAATNTGTATGAGGAGGGTGTATTTGACACNACGAAGCAGAGTATAGAGATTCTGGTGGCGGGATTTAATAAATTTCGCAGGATTCGCCCGGAGGACACGGCGATTGTCGAAGAATATGAGAGAGAAGTGGAGACGACTTACCAGGAGGAAATGCAGTCCGCCGAGGAGCAGGATCGTGAATTGGCAGATGCCGCGCGGATTAGGCTGGAGGAGCCGGCGATCATTAAGAAGATCATAAATAGGAAAGGTGGNGGCGGNGATGCNGGNTGTTNGTAGNNNATCTAAANNGGNCGCGCAGATGGAAGTTAATATCTACGGAGCCGCGCTTTCGCTCCNTNNANAGCGNANCNGACNCTAANCTCGTGAAANNNNTCGTTAAGCGCNGACNNAAGTTAANNTCGCTAAG
>JAAUZT010000033.1:0-31232 GCA_014804485.1 Lachnospiraceae bacterium | reverse complement strand
CNTNTTNTAAGGGGCTCCTTAAGAAATTAACTTCCATCTGCGCTGGGTATTGGAGATGGTTGAAAAAACGGCATTGTAAGGAAGNACGAATAACATNGGAAAGAAGGANCGGATATGCAGGTTACGGTTTATAATTGCAGGGCTTTTGATGAGAAGGAGCTTTTTACCGAATATGCTAAGGAATTGGGANTAGAGCTTGTGNTGTGTGCGGATGCGCCGACGAAGGATAATGTGTCGTTATGTCGGGGCAGNCGTTGTGTGGATGTGATTACGTCTAAGATCGACGCGGAATTGATGCGCGCTTTTCGTGAGAACGGCGTGGAGTACATTACGACCAGAACCATCGGTTACGATCATATCGATCTGGAAGCGGCGAAGGCGTGCGGGATTAAAGTGGGCAATGCGCCTTACGGGCCCCACGGCGTGGCGGATTATACGGTTATGCTGATTCTCATGTCTATCCGTAAGATGGGCGCTATTCTGGGAAGAACCGCATTGCAGGANTATACGNTGNCAGGATTAAACGGCAGAGAATTAAAAGATTTGACCGTAGGAGTCATCGGCACGGGCAGGATCGGCGCTACGGTGGTACAGAGTCTGTCAGGCTTCGGCTGCCGTATTCTGGCGTATGATCTTTATGAAAAAGAAGAAATCAGGCAGTATGCCGAGTATGTGCCGCTTGAGCGGATCTGGAAAGAAGCGGATGTAATCACGCTGCATACGCCGCTTACCGAGGAGAATCATCATCTGATCTGTGCAGATACGATNGCGCAGATGAAGGACGGCGTGGTGATCGTCAACACGGCGAGAGGAGCGCTGATTGATTCCGAGGCTTTTATTGAGGCCATCGAGAATGGCAAGATCGGTGCAGCGGGATTAGATGTTGTAGAAAATGAGTTTGGTTTATACTATTATGACCACAAGTCGGATATATTAAAGAATAGGGAACTTGCTCTTTTAAGAAGTTTTCCGAATGTGACGGTNTCCCATCANATGGCNTTNTATACGAAAAATTATGTAGAGACNGTNGTTAAGGACTCTCTTATGAGCTGTAAGCGGTATATGGAAGGGCAGGAGAATCCGTGGGAGATTAAATTTGATAAGGAGAATGCGTGATGCAAAAAGGAAACCCGTGGAAGGTTTGGATGAAATTCTTTTTTGCTGTCTACATTTTGTTTGTGATCAAGGTCATTATTTTCAAGTACCCGATAGAGCAGCTTCGAGCGATAGCTGATACATGGCAGAGAAGCGTTATATTGGAAGGACTGGGTACGGCTAACTTTACGCCGTTTAAAACAATTAAAATGTATATNGTATATGCCCATAAACTGAACAGCGTAGAAAATCTGGCAGGCAATATACTGGTTTTTGTGCCGCTTGGGTTTCTGATTCCGTTTGTGTCCGAGGANGTGCGAAGCTTTCCGGCAGTTATGCTGAATGCTTTCGTATTTGTGCTGGGTATTGAGATGTTTCAGTTATTCAGCGCCTTCGGGGCTTTTGACGTGGACGATATCATGCTGAACTGTCTGGGGGCTGCACTGGGATACGGCTGCTATAAGGCGGTGTATCTGTTGTGGAGCCGACAGCGNGCAGGGGCATTGGCAAGAGAGATGGAATGCATAGTGGAAAGAGGAGCCAAGGTCAGCGGCGTCAATGAGGTAAGATGATGATCGTTTAGGAATCTTGATGATTTCTTAGTACAGATAGCAAAAAGTAAGAGTATCTAAAGACGGGAGGGGATAGGTATGGGTAACTTATTGAAGAGACTAAAGACAAATATCGTGATTTCCGCCATACTGTGTGTCGTGCTGGGTATTGTGCTGGTAGTGTGGCCGGATCTGTCCATGCAGATCGTATGTATTGCGATCGGTGCCGTGNTGCTAATCGGCGGCGGCGTGCGGCTGGCGGTGTATTTCACGAACAAAGACGGCAGTATGTATGCGCAGATGAGTCTGATTACAGGCATCGTACTGGCAGTGGTAGGTATCTGGATTCTGATTAAGCCGGATAAGGTGTTGGCAATTATTCCGATCATTGTCGGCATCGTGATCGTGCTGCACGGAATCAATGATCTGCAGCAGGCGGTCTCACTGTACAAGGATAAGTATGACAAATGGTGGGTGGCGCTGATCTTGGGGGTGCTTACGATAGGATTCGGCGTGCTNTTGATTTGCCGGCCTTTTGAGGCACTGGATACGGTAGTTATGCTGATCGGGTTGTTCCTGATCTATGACGGGCTGTCGGATATCTGGATCGTGTCGAGGATATACCGGACGGCTAAGGCGCTGAAGCAGGAGGCGGAGGCGCTGGATGTGGTGGCGAAGGAGATTAAGTGANGGGAGTGGAAGGGCTTCGGAGATTTTTAAAAAATGGGGTTGTATAATTTGGGGAGAAGTACTAAAATAAGTGCAGAAAGTAGAGTTCGGTTTCAGATGTCGGAAAGAGGGAATATGATATGACGATCGGAGCATTAAGCGCGTATGGCGCTCAGTCTTATGTGTATAATACGAATATGTTAAGTTCGGCCAGCATGAATAAATTGTCTAAGATATCTGACAATGTGCTGGATAAGAAGATTGATTACAGTGAGCTTACTGATGAAAGCAAGAATGTCAATCCGCTTAAGAAGGGGCAGACACTTGATTTTCAGAGTATGCTTGCGATGCAGATGCANCGTGGACAGAATAATGCGGCAAGGGTTATGAAGCCGATGCAGGAGACGCAGGCGGCAGAGGATGAGACTAAGCAGGCTCAGTCTTCCGGGGCAGTGGTAGCACAGTTTGATCAGGCGGCAGCACAGTCGGTAAAGACGACCGAAGNGGCAGCGGGTCAGGGNGCAGCCGANATGACGGATACCGGCAGTAACGTTANTTACCAGATGCAGCAGGCATTGAATGCTTACGGGATGTTTATGACGGCGTAGGCGGGATTAGGATAGCAGATAAATTAAAAAAAGAACGGTGCGGGTAGATCAGGAGATATACTTCGCACCGTTTTATTATGTTGCTTTTCTTGATAGGTATTTGTCCAGTATATTCAATAGATTGCTTGTATGTACTCTTTTGATATTACCGGATAATTGCTCCAGACGAATTTCCTTTATCCGAGCTTTGTTTCTAAAGGCTTTGGCTTCCGATACTTTTTGGGAATCTGAAATTTCTTTGCCCAGGAAAACATCTTCAACANTGTGGCAAAACCATACTAAATCATAATCATTCTGCTCACAGAATCGACAAATATCATGTAATTCATTGGCGTGTTCGATGTTTTTCTCATAGTCATCGGTATCGATGCAATAAATTACTTTAGTATCTCCGAATGTGTAAGTGTCAATTTTTTCCTTCATTTCCCGCAGGACATCTTTGGAGTTGTATTNGGTCTTGGTACCCATATATATTCGACTGATTTTAATTTGATTGTTCAGTTGATACACGTGGCGTATCGTATCGGTAATATAAATATCGTCTGTAGCGGCCCTCTTGGTTGTCTCCATGCACAATATTAATTGAATCGCCATAATATCACTCCCCCAAAATTCCTACGAAGTCAGAGGCTTCGACGTTAAACGGAGAGTCTTCGATCATCCCGTTTCGGTAACAATTCTCTGGCGTTGCATTTCCCCGCGCCGTCCATGTTACTAAATGATTATCACTTGACAAGAAATCTATGGAATTCCGATTTTCTTTCAAAATACTCATGGGGTCCAGATTATGCGTTGTAAAACAGAGTTGTCCTTTGCCGTAATACATGAAATATTCAATTAATTTGCACAGATACACATCGTTTAGATTGGAATCCATTTCATCAACAAAAACAATGCCGCCATTGCTTGCAGACTCGAAGCAGTCAAATAACCTGAACAGTTTTTTAATTCCCGTACTTTCAAATTCCTTATTGATGACATAGTCGCCATAGTTGAGATTTAACTCGCATACATAGTACTCGCCGTTTTCTTTGGCATCGATGTCGATGGATACTAGGTCGGTCTTGAAGATTTTGATAAATTGAGTCAGGCGGTTTACTTTTTCCTTATATTTTTCAAAATGTTCTTTTGTAATCAGCTTGTCATTGACATTGGAAAAGTAGTTTTGGCTGTCGTCCTGCTTTAAAAGTTCGTCTATTAATGTCTGTTGACCTAATCCGCTTTCTTTTATTCTTTTCTGTAAAAAGAACAGTTCATGCTGGTCTTCTTCTCCAAGATATACTGTTATGGACAGAATAAAAAAACAAAATAAAAGTAGATGAATCCATAGTTTTTTGGAAACAGAATCTTTTTCGAGTATGGTATCGGTCTCTACATTGATAATGTATAAGTATATAAACGAACGGGAAGACAATAGATTAATGGTTTTTTTATTGAGGGACTCTCTTTCGTCTTCGGTGCAGTCAACAGATAGAAGTTCACCATTTTTACATTCAAAAACAGTTGTAAAATTATTGTTTACATAATTGCCGTTTTTTACTTGCAAACTTTCAGATTGAATTTCATATGAGCCGTTTTTTCCTTTGCCTATATGAACCGAATACTTATAGATTAACTTATCATCGTCTTTTTTTAGAAGATATTCGCAGCACAGGCGGAAAGTGTGCGTCTTTTTATTAATAATTTCATCTAAAAACAACTGTGTTTTTGATTCATTTAAATAGTTATCCTGAACAATTAAATCCTGTAGGATTTTGACGGCAGTAATCAGAGCGGATTTGCCGGAGCCGTTTTCGCCATAAATAGCTTTAATTCTATATTTTTCCGGATCAAAATTCTTATCAACAGTTTTTTTATAAAAATTCAGACGTACTTCCTCCTTGATATTTTTGATGCCGGTGACGCTCATATTTAATAAATAGAACATATTTTCCATTTTATCACCATCCTTTTGGTAATAGGATATACGCAATTTGCAAAAATATTACAAAATGTAATATTTTTAAGTTATATGAAGGATTATAGCTTGTTTTCTTCAAAAATGCAATCAAAAATGATATAAAAAATGAAACCAGAAATTCACTTTCTTGACAACAATACGGGTTGTTGGCAAAATAGTGGTAAGGGAGGACCAAAACACATGACAAAACCGGAAATGATCATTTTTGACTATGGACATACGTTGCTCTATGAGCCAAGATTTAGTGCGCTGCGGTGTGAGGAAGCGGCCTATCCGTATATTGTGGAAAATCCGCAAAATCTTACGGCAGAGCAGATTTATGAAGAAGTGCAGAAACTGTTTAGCCGGTTTAACGAGCAGAGAAACAGCGGCATAGAGATTCATGAATGGCAGTTTATGCGGCTGATCTACGAGTATCTGGGGATTTCATTTAGCATTTCCTATGAGGAACTTGAAGAAATCGAGTGGAATGCAGCATCCGAGGGCGCGGTGATGCCCTATGCGGAGCAGATGTTGGATTATCTGAATGAAAGTGGCATACGCACGGCGGTCATCAGCAATATCGGATGGTCGGGATATGCACTGACTAATAGAGTCAACAGACTTCTCCCGAATAACAGATTTGAATTTATCATGGCATCCAGCGAATATGTCATCAGAAAGCCGGACAAGATGTTGTTCGATACTGCGCTCAGAAAAGCGGGACTCCCAGCAGAGGAGGTCTGGTACTGCGGCGACAGCATAGCAAATGATGTGATGGGAGCCCATGAAGCCGGTATGTATCCGGTATTGTATGAGGGTGATACGCTGGGTGATTCTAATCCCTTTGCGCATCAAAATGACGGGATCGAGGTTGATTTTGACTATCTGCACATTCATGACTGGCGCGAGCTGGTGGAGGTTTTGAAAGGGCTATAGAATGTGCGCCTGTCTTCTTTTATGCGGGAGTTTATGCGGAAAAGATTGACTTTTGTTCCGAATACTGTTTTATTTCTAGATTACAGATATTGCGATTAAGAAGGTACCATTTGTCATGTATAAAGGTCTTACGTCAGAGCAAAATAAAATGATGCAACAACTTACAAAAGAGGTTTTGCTTATAGCAAGTCGGGAAAATAATAGTAATGAAGTGGCAATTACATGTGATTTAGATGCAGAAAATCTTTTAGAGGAATATGGAATAGCTTTTGGCGGAGAAACTGCTGTTGATGTCTGCTCGGATACAAGGTCATTTCATTTACTATATTCCGGTAAAAGAACTTCAGTAATATTAATACATAATCATCCTTCGACTAAAACATTTTCGTTGGTTGATTTACAGTTCTTATTGATTTATACTAGAGTAAAGATGCTTGTGGTAGTTTCTAATCAGGGAGTAGTTCACTATATTTGTAAGGATAGAGAGTTTGACAGAGAGGCTGCTGTAAAGTTGATTAAAGAATGTGTTGATGAATATGATGTAGAGGGTTCAACAGCGGAAAGATATAAGGCAGCACTGGCCTTTTTAGTCAGGTGCAGCGAGGTGGGATTATTCTACAAATAGGAGAATGTTATGGAAGCAAAGAAGATACAGCATTTTACATTGGATGATTTAGGTGTGATTTCATTCCCCCTCCCGCAGATAGACGGGAGCGATGATTGTATGATTTCGGCTGAGAAACTCAGCGAAAGTGATGAGAAAAATCGTAATTTGCGAGAAAATATCAGAAAAGCAAACGAAGAAATATTAGAACAGATGTAATGATAAACAGCTTTCGATGTATATCACCGGAAGCTGTTTGCATGAAATGAGAAAGGAAAACAAAAATGTATAAGTACATACTATTTGATTTAGACGGGACTTTGACAGACCCGAAACTGGGTATTACAAGCTGTGTGCAGCATGCCCTCAGGAAATTTGGGATCGAGGAGCCTGACAGAGACAGGCTGGAACCGTTTATCGGACCTCCGCTGTCGGACAGCTTCCGGGAGTTTTACGGATTTGATGAGGAAAAGATACAGCAGGCGATTGCGTACTACAGAGAGCGGTTTTCTACGATCGGTTTATTCGAGAATGAAATCTATCCGGGGATACCGCAGATGTTAAAGAAACTGCAAGAGTCGGGACGACATCTGGCGGTGGCATCCAGCAAGCCCACTGTATTTGTGATGCAGATTTTGGAGCATTTCGGGATTCATGCGTATTTCGAGGTGATTGTGGGGAGTGAGCTGGACGGAACGCGGGTGAAGAAGGAAGAAGTTGTGGAGGAGGCTTTACGGCAGCTTCTGCACGGCGCGGAGCAGAGACGGGATGTTGTCATGGTAGGTGACAGGAAGTTTGATATCGAGGGTGCCAAAGCGTATCATATAGATTCTGTCGGTGTGGCATACGGCTATGCCGCGCAGGGAGAATTGGAAGCGGCGGGAGCCGATGTGATCGTGGAGACAGTGGAAGAACTCGGGAAGGTGCTTATGCGATAAAGGAAAAGTGGAATACTTTTCAAAAATTGAGTATTGACATCGCGATAAGACTGTAGTAGTCTGTGATTAGCAAGCAGACTACTGCAGTCTTATACACTTTGGAAAGAAATATTACGAGACATACTGACTAAAAATTGGCTTAACACAGGATATGAGAAAGGCAGGAATACAAGATGGATCAGGAAACCACTAAATTATTTGATTCTGAATTAAAGGTTATGGGAGTCCTCTGGAATGAGGGCGATGTTCCGGCGAAACACATTGCAGAGCGGTTGACCGGAGAGCTGGGATGGAATAAGAATACGACGTATACACTAATCAAGCGCTGCATCAAGAAAGGCGCGATCGAGCGTTCGGAACCGAATTTTATGTGTCATGCGCTCATAGCGAAGGAGGAAGTGCAGGAGTCGGAGACTAACGAGCTGATCAATAAAGTCTATGACGGTTCTGCTGACAGGCTGTTTGCGGCTTTGCTTGGCAGAAAGAAATTGTCCGCCGAGCAGATTGAGAAGCTTCGGCAGATCGTCGGAGAACTGGAATAAAAAGTGTGGATTTGCCGCATACATTATCGGCGGCGAAAGGTAACCTGACGGCAAGCGCGAAGATGACAGAAATGAGGATAAATTATGGGATTACTGCAAATGAGCTTATATGGAGCAATTATGATCTTAGCTGTGGTGTTGATACGGACCGTAGCGGTCAACAGGCTGCCTAAGAGGACGTTTATCGTATTGTGGTGTGTTGTACTGACCAGACTGCTCATTCCGTTTGATATTACGTCTGATTTCAGCGTATATTCTCTTCTTGGAGTTGATGTGAAAATTGATTCCACAGCTTGGGAAGATTTGGAGACAGGGCGGACGGCAGGAGAAAATTATGCAGAAACAACGTCGCCGACTGATCGGGATACATCAGCGCAACAGTTAGAAACAACGAGTCGAGAAACATCAGTACAGCAGTCAGAGACGACAGGAAACGGACTGCATGCACAGACTTTAAAGATACAAAATAACGTCGGAGAAGCAAAACCGGCAGTCACTCCGGATACTAATGTAGGTATCAATGTAGATATCAATACGGACTTAGTACAATCCGAAATGAGCGTCAGTGTTATATCAATGGTAATGACTAAAGTAGTTAATACAATGAGCAGCATGACCGCAATGATTATCTGGGCTGTGGGTACAGTATTGTGCGCCGTATTCTTTATCGTCACCTACGTGCGCTGCCGGATCGAGTTCGCAATGTCGCTGCCAGTGCACAATGCATTTGTGGAAGCATGGGTGGAGCAAAGGCGGACGTCGCGGAGGAAAAAGTTCTTTTCGGCATGGCAGAGTCGCAGGACTTCACGGGGAATCCGGCCTTTCGTTACTGTGAGAGTGTCTGACAGAATCGACACACCGTTGACTTATGGAGTTATACATCCTGTCATCCTGTTGCCCAAGGGGATCGAGTGGGAGAAAACAGAGCAGTTGGAATATGTACTCTGGCATGAGTATATGCATATCCGTTATGCCGACAGTGTGTTGAAATTGGCTGTCGTTACCGCACTCAGTATACACTGGTTTAATCCCCTTGTGTGGGTGATGTATATACTTTTCAATCGGGATATCGAGCTTGCCTGTGACGAGAGTGTCGTACGTAGGTGCGGTGTTGATGACAGATCCGCTTATGCGAACATGCTGATCAATATGGAAGCTAAGAGAAGCGGGCTTATGCCGCTATGCAATAATTTCAGTCAGAATGCGATAGAAGAAAGGGTGCGTGCAATTATGAAGATTAAGAAGATTTCGCTGGGCGCGATTATTTTTGCGGCAGGTCTGATAGTAGGCGTAACCACTGCGTTTGCCACATCGTCAGCAGGAAATGCTGATCAACCGATTTCATTAACTGGAACGGTCAATAATGACACGATACTGAAAAATGATACCGGAACAGAAACGGAGCGGGCTACCGGGACGGAGGTTTTCGATATCGACTTTACACAGGAAGAATACGACAAACTCATGGCTCTTAGGTTCGACGGATACGAGGATATGACCGTGTCGGAATTTCAGGATAAAGTATGGGCGCTGACTGACACGCCGGAATACAGAGACTTATTAGAGCGCTTTTCTCAAAGCGAAGAATTTTATGAGAAGTGTGATACTGACGACAGGGCAGCGTTCCTGTTCAATGTTCTGGACCCGTTGACCGGTGACAAATGGCAGGAACGGGATTTTAGCGGAGCCGTTTCGGTAAGCGGGATCGATTCACCGCGACAGCAAAATGTAACATATGACATGGCAATTCTGGAATATGTGATGACGGTGACGATCTTAGACGCTGACAGCCTGACAGTGGGAGACTATGTTGATATTCGTCTGGAACTGGCGGATCGGATAGCGAACTTTCTGTCAAGTTGTATGACAGAGGAATTGGCGGACGAGGAACTGATGCTGGGAGTAATAGACAGCCTGATCAGCGAATTGACAGAGGCCCTCAGTACAGAGGATATTCGGGTCGATGTGGAGTGGGTATACCGGCCGCTTGGGTCTTATCGCACAGATGGCAGCGATACGCCGGAAGAAGGCTGGGACTGGGAAACAGAATATCAGAGGCAGCAGGAAGAAGTACGGGCTTTGGAAGCGGAATATCAGAGGCAGCAGGAAGAAGAGCGGGCTTTGGAGGCGGAGTATCAGAATGACCGGGCAGAACAGTGGGAGGAGGTACTTAAGCCATATATATCCTTCGGGCTTACCTGTGAATATGACGTACAGGCGGATGAGGGTAAAATGTACTTCAAGGGTAAGGAAGTGCGGGGACTCATGGATGAGAATCGCGGCATATGGATCACGGAACATTCCGGAATCGGTGAGAATATATACGCAGAGGACAGCATAGAGGTGTACGCGGTCTATGATGAAGATGGAAATCTGACCGGACTTCGGGCGGCGACCGGAAAAGAGCAGGAAGAATGGAACTTAAAGCGCAGGCAGTCAACGGACGGGTGGCATGATGTCAGTGAGGAAGTCAGGGAATTTCTGCCCGGTACGAATGAGGACTACGACCTTATGCTTTCCTTGAAAAAGTCTGATTACGGGAAGATGTCGCTGGCAGATTTCAACAGAGAGCTGCTTGCGTGGGGGAATGAGCACTCCGACAGTTACGACAGAATTGAATGTGATAGAATCTGGGATGATTTCCGGGTGAACTTGTCGGAAGAGGATAAGGAGTTTGTTACCCGCACGGTGAGGCTGTCCGGAACAGAAAACGCAATGGTGGTCAGAAGCCTATATAGAGGAAAGACAGAAGAGGAAGCGGAGGATGTCAGTATCGGAGACTCCCTGACGAAAAATCCGGGGGACGAGGCNCCGCAGCTTACTTGGTGCCAGATGTANTACTCGTTNAGCTATCATGTCAGTGACAAGGAGAAGGTGACGGTCGGTGAAAGAGACCGTGCGGTCGGCGGCATGNTAGACGGCATAGAAGANTTCTGGGAACAGACAGATATCGAAGANCTTNTCAAGATGNATAAGAGCGATATTATAGNNAAGCTNAATGAACTNGCGAAGAAGTACAGTACAANGAATATCACGATTACGGTCGCCANAGATGATCAGATCGGATTCGAGTGCATGGATGAGAGGGANTTTAGAAATTAGTTGCAAAATGCAAANTTACATGCTAGTATTGNGAACAGATAANNNTAATNATNNGCTGTTNANNGNNTNNATGCTTCNNACAGNNTNNAGAANATAGNCANNTGAACANNTANGGTTAATTAAAGTGAATCATACTAGGTAAGAGGNTAAAACATGNTCTGGAAAATGANAAATCTNCAANTNNAAAAAGGTTNNATTTTNCTCCTTAACGGGGATAGTGCGCCTTTTTTTAGGAAGATTTNTATAGGAACNGAGCGGCCGGCAATGCNGTCGGGNANATAGCCGGTATATCAGTAGGATANCGGTCGTGTTGCAGTAAATCTTACAAAATAAAATAGGTACATTATCTCCTTAACGATATGGAAGACGCGCTGACANAGCGCAGTTCATAATTGAGCGAAGCTCATAATTGAACGTATTTCAATTTGTTAAGGAGGTTTTTTTATGTTAAATATTAAAAANCAAATATCGAAATTNTATGCATCCTCAGTGTTGGGNAATCTGTCCATGACAGGCGCATGGGTGGCAATTCTTGCGGCGAGAGGCTATAGCTTGGTGGAGATCGGTCTGGCGGAGACTGTTTTCCATATTATCAGCCTGNTCTTCGAGATTCCGTCAGGTGTTCTTGCCGATGTATTCGGAAGAAAAAATATGCTGTTGGTCAGCAGTATCATGCGGATGATCGGGAATATCATTATGATATTTTCCTGCAATCTGTTTATGGTATGTACATCGATCGCATTTCAGGCGCTCAGTTATAACTTTTCATCGGGATCGGG
Source organism: Lachnospiraceae bacterium (assembly GCA_014804485.1). Classification (GTDB taxonomy): domain Bacteria; phylum Bacillota; class Clostridia; order Lachnospirales; family Lachnospiraceae; genus UBA3282. Next base: position 19,466 of record JAAUZT010000033.1, on the reverse strand, counting down.
AGATGCGCTTGCATACGATTCTCTGAAAACGGTGGCGCATGAGGGGTATTACGAAAAGTATGCTTCCAATCAATTGATCATCTACCGCCTTTGCAGCGGAGTCTCGACCTTGTGTGCCGGTTTCGCACTTTTGATCGGGCATAAACTGGCGTACAGCACGGACGTTTGTATGTGCATTGTGCAGATAGGTCTTCTCATGACATTGCAGGAAGTGCGCATAGGGGAGGAGCGGGGCAATTGTCAGGAAAACATGATCGCTTCGATCAGAAGGGAACTTATCACGTGTTTTGCNGAAAGTATTTCCTTTCTGAAAAGCGCGAAGAAGGCAATCTTATTGATGTTNTGCAATTCNCTGGTCGGTGCGGTTGACATTTTACTGCTGTTTTTCCTGCAGGCGAAGCTGCCGGAGGCGGGGATGCCGAACTGGGCGCTTGGTTTTTNCCTGTTTTTCATGGAGATGGGAGGCATACTCGGTGCTAAAGCGATANTTTGGTTTAAGAAAGTACGCTACCGGAGNGTGTTCATGGTGACGGTNTTTCTGGTGTTTACTGGAGTCTTAATCGAGCATTCCGGGATGTATATCGTCATGACGATCGGCGGGTTTATCGCTGCACTCAGTGATGATGCCCTTCAGGTGAGAACGAATACGATTCTTCAGGATAGTTTTCCGTCCGAGCAGCGGGCGACGTTGATTTCCATAGAATCGTTCACATTTTCAGTGATTATGATCGTGTTGTCACCGCTTGCGGGGATTATGTTTTCGCATTGGTAAAAAATCGAGCAGAGCTCGATTGCGAGATTTGCTTGCTTACGCTTCGCAAACTCGTGGCAATCCGGGTAATTTCCTATGGTGTAAAAATACAAAAAGCCGGTTGAGTACAACCGGCTTTTTCAGTATAATAAAGACGAAACAGTGGGGTAAAGGTTTAGGAAATAAGGTTTCCGAGAATGGTATGATACTGACGCAAATGCTGTACCTGTGCAGGCGAAAGAGGATATCAAGGCGGCCAGAACGGTTTTAATGCAGAGTGCGAAGATAGNGTTGATCACGGNAAGACCGCCTGTTGCTACGGTTCTGATCGTCAGGCAGCTTGGGATTCTGTACATATGATTGAAAAAATAGGAAGGAAAGAATGCTGTATATGAATAGCGACCATAACAATCATTGGTTAAATAGAATGTGGGAAATCTTCTGCCCTTTCCTACTTTTTTTCGGTCTCTATATTGTGGTGTTCAATCTGCTCGCATCTTTATACCGNGCAATTGCGGGAGGACTCGGGGAGGAGTATCAGGCCGGGATGATGAAGTATGCGGGAACGGTGACCAGTCTGGTCAGTGGACTGTCTATGCTGATCGGCGTTCTGCCGTTACTTCCGCTGCTGCNGCGTGAGTTGAAGGAACATAAACAATCCGTATATGGGAGCAGCATGACGACAGATAATACGAGCGGCGCAGAGAAACGTGCAGGAAGCGGAAAGTACGGCATAACGGCAGTGCAGATAGTTCTCACGATCGTGCTTGCCGCGGCATCGTCTCTGGGACTCAATGTGTTACTTGCATTGACCGGAATAGTCGAATCCTCCGCAAGCTATCAGGATGTGGCCAGACAGCAGTATAGTGTCATGCTCGGTGCGGGTATGCTTCTGTTCGGATTAATTTCTCCGATTACGGAGGAGATCGTATTCCGCGGGTTGATCTTTAACCGTATGAGGCGTTATTTCCCGCATGCGGCAGCAGTCGTCGCCTCCGGCGTATTGTTCGGAATCTATCATGGTAATCCGGTGCAGGCATTGTACGGCGGGTGCATGGGCATCCTGATGGCATACTTGTATGAGCGGATGCACAGNTTTGCCATCCCATGCCTGTTTCATGCCACAGCGAATCTTATGGTGTACTCGATCGCCCAGAGTGNGGCTCTGCATGGGAGGCTTTTCACGGTGCCAGGCTGTGCTGCTCTGCTTGCCGGTTCTGCNNTTTGCNTTGTTATTATCGAGAAGACAAGANTTCCTGAATGATCGTCAGGAACCAAAACTCTATCCCCAGCATGCTNACGCCTACTGTGAACAGATAATCTTCCGGCAGAGAGATCGTGTTCCTTCGGAGGAGGATATTGTTCCNGGTTGCTTTTCTTTTGGGAAAACGGTTTGCCAGTAGGAANGCGCCGCTCACCACAAACCAAAAGATAAGTAAAAGTTTGCTGTTTTTTCTAAGTTCGGAGAACAGGACCAGACAGACATTCAGCGCAATGACGATGCCTATCAGCAAATATCTGACACGAACGTCAAGTTTAACTGCATAAATCTGCCACATGATGATAATAAAAAACACGAACATGATACCCAGTGAAAGTCCGCCCGTCATAATGTACCTCCGTAAATCTGAATGTAAAATTTTTTGTACGCTACTCCTGTCATTGATTATAGCACTAATTCTACCGCCGCAGAGCAAAACATTTCGTGTATTGACATGCAATTTCGGGCATTTTATAATTTATGTATCATTGAGACGAACCGGATTATGCATTAAAAAGATGAAGACAGGAAAGCGGAAGACAGAATTGTTACAGCGGTCAATCCGAAAGAAGGGTTGACCGTTTGGCTTTTTCCCGGAAAAGAGGAGAAAATGTATATCAAAGTATTGATGGAAGACACTTGCGGCAACCCGCAGTGTGAGTATGAGCACGGTCTGAGTCTTTATATAGAAACTGANAAGCACAGGATTCTCATGGACACGGGAGCGAGCGATAAGACATGGGAAAATGCCGGACGGTTAGGCGTGGAGTTATCGGATATAGACATCGTCGTGCTAAGCCACGGACATTACGACCATTCCGGNGGNCTGNTGTCTTTNCGGGATAGGAATCATGAGGCGGTCGTCTATATGCAGCAAAGCGCGNTTTTCGACTATTATCATGATGAGCGTTATATCGGAATTGATAAAGCGATCGGCCGGATGCCGCGGGTGGAAAAGTTGTCCGGCGACCTTGAGATTGACGGGGAGATATCCCTTTTTACAGGTATCACAGGCAGGAAGTTCTGGCCGCAGAGCAATATCGGGCTGTCGATGCGGGTAGACGGGGAGAACAGGCAGGATGAGTTCGGGCATGAGCAGTGCCTTGTGATACAAGGGATTCGGAAAGCATTGATTTCCGGCTGTGCACATAACGGCATACTAAATATTCTGGACCGGTATCGGGAAATATACGGAGGCGCNCCGGATATCGTAATCAGCGGATTCCATATGATGAAGAAAAGTGATTATACGGAAGAGGAAAAGTCGGTGATCCTGCAGACGGCAGAGGAGCTTGGGAAAACAAATACTGTCTTTTATACAGGGCATTGTACGGGTCAAAAAGCGATAGAGCTGATGAAACCGGTTCTGGGTGAACGGCTTATACAGCTGCACTGCGGTATGGAAATCCGGATATAATCGGGGAAAGCGGGACATGATTGGTCGGAAATGAATGCGGGCGAGACGATGGAAGAGACGGACCCGCCGGAGGAGGATTAGGATTTTGAAAAAGGGTAAGAAAAGCATAAAGATTGTATTATTAGTATTGGCGGTTCTCATATTACTGATTGGCGGGTACTGCGCCTATGTATTGATTGCGTATGACCGCTTACCGGATTATTTGACTCTTGAAGTCAATGAAAGCGGGGAGGAAGAAGATTTTGACCGGGAATTTCAGGTCAGGTCGGGCGAAGAGTATCTGATTATGACATACAATATCGGGTTCGGCGCTTACACGAAGGATTATAGTTTCTTCATGGACGGTGGGAAATATTCATGGGGCAGGGATGAGGAAAGCGTTCTGGCGAATGTCTCTGCAATGGGGACGATGATCAGCGATATGGATCCGGATTTTATACTGGTGCAGGAAGTTGACCGGGACGGTACGAGAAGCTACCATATAGATGAATTGGAGGTTTTGAATCAGTTTATCAAGGGGTATTATTATGATTTTGCCCAAAACTACGATTCTCCGTTCCTGTTCTATCCGCCATGGCAGCCGCACGGTGCGAATATAGCCGGGATGGTGACTTATGCGAGAGGCGAGATTACGGAGACGATGAGGCGGAGCTTTCCGATATCGGAGTCGCTCAGCAAATTTGTAGATTTGGACAGATGTTATTCGATTTCACGGATTCCGACGGAGAACGGTAAATTCCTGTGTCTCTATAACGTGCATCTGTCGGCATACGGCAGCAACGATGAAATCAGGGAAGGGCAGCTTTCCATGCTGTTTGAAGATATGGCGGCGGATTATCAGGCGGGAAACTATGTGATTTGCGGCGGCGATTACAATCATAACGTGAAGGAGGAAGCTACGGAGAATGCGCCGGAATGGGCATATCTGTTTCCGCGGGAGAAGATTCCCGAAGGCTTCTGTATGGCGCTCGACTACGCCGAAACATCGGAGGATATTGCGCATGAATCCTGCAGAAGCGCTGATAGTCCATATAAGGAAGGGGAGACCTATACGGTTACGCTGGACGGGTTTATCATCTCAGATAACGTGATTGTCCATGAATATCGGAATATGGATTGCGGGTATGAGTATTCGGANCATGATCCGGTGAGCATGCGGTTTGAACTTGAATAATCTGACAATATGTGGTTTGGTATGCTAATTGACTAATTNTCTGACAATTTNGCAAAAAGTCTTTGTTTACAATCGCCGAAAACTGTTGTATAGTAGACGTGCAGGTCGCAAAGGAGCGCAATGTGTTTCCTTTGCGACCTCTTTTTGTGCNTATAGCATGAAATACAACCAAGGNATACATNGAAAGAAGCACNCAACTTTTGCTTNGACAGGGAGGTAANGTATGTTTGATGTGAAGACAACCGTTCCGGAAGCGCCTCTTCACCGCATGGAATTTGAACATGATAACTGCGGAATCGGCGCCTGCGTGAACATTAAAGGACGAAGGAGCCGTGTCATTGTCGAGAATGCGCTTAAGATCGTGGAAAACTTAGAGCACAGAGCCGGCAAGGATGCAGAGGGCAAGACTGGTGACGGCGTCGGGATTCTGACCCAGATGCCGCATAAGTTTATGGTGAAAGTAACGAAGGAGCTGGGAATTGCGCTTGGCGGCGAGCGGGAGTACGGTGTGGGTATGTTTTTCTTCCCGCAGGATGAGTTGCAGCGCAATCAGGCGAAGAAGATGTTTGAGATTATCGCAGAGAAAGAGGGCTTACAGTTTCTGGGCTGGCGTACGGTGCCGACTGTGCCCGCCGTGTTAGGGCATAAGGCGGTAGAGTGTATGCCATGTATTATGCAGGCTTTTATCAGGAAACCGGCGAATGTGTCTAAGGGGCTTGANTTCGATAGAAAACTATACATATTACGGAGAACNTTNGANCAGTCNACGGANGTGACTTATGTGGTCAGTCTNTCCAGCAGGACGATCGTNTACAAGGGAATGTTTCTGGTGGGNCAGCTTCGCACCTTTTTCTCCGATCTGCAGGATCAGGATTATGAGTCGGCGATTGCCATCGTGCACTCACGATTCTCCACCAACACGAATCCGAGCTGGGAGCGTGCCCATCCGAACNGGTTTATNGTACATAACGGAGANATCAATACGATCCGCGGNAATGCCGATAAGATGCAGGCCCGCGANGAGAATATGGAGTCCGAGCANTTGCAGGGGCAGATGCACAAGATCCTGCCGGCCATCAATGCTTCCGGNTCCGATTCCGCNATGNTCGANAATACGCTGGANTTNCTTGTGATGAGCGGCATGCCGCTGCCGCTTGCTGTCATGATCACGATTCCNGAGCCNTGGGAGAACAACAAGACCATGACGCAGAAGAAAAAGGATTTCTACCAATATTATGCGACCATGATGGAGCCTTGGGACGGCCCGGCNTCCATTCTCTTCTCCGACGGAGATATTATGGGTGCGGTACTTGACCGGAACGGTCTACGTCCGTCGCGATATATGATCACAGACGATGACACCCTGATTCTGTCCTCAGAGGTAGGCGTACTGGACATCGATCCTTCTAAGATCGTGGAGAAGGAGAGACTGCATCCGGGCAAAATGCTTCTGGTAGACACCCTGCAGGGCAGAGTCATTGACGATGATGAGTTAAAGGAGCATTATGCATCGGCCCGTCCTTACGGTGAATGGCTGGACAGTAAGCTGGTAGCGCTTAAGGAGTTGAAGATCCCGAATCAGCGTGTGCCGGAATATACCGACGAAGAGAGGCAGCGTATGCAGAAGGCTTTCGGTTACACTTACGAGGAGCTGAAGACCAGCATTCTGCCGATGGCGAGAAACGGTGCAGAGGCGATCGCGGCCATGGGTGTGGATACGCCGATTCCGGTGCTGTCCAGAGCACACCATCCGTTGTTCCACTATTTTAAACAGTTATTCGCGCAGGTGACCAATCCGCCTATCGATGCCATCCGTGAGGAAGTGGTGACTTCCACAACGGTCTATCTGGGCAGGGACGGCAATCTGTTAGAGGAAGTGCCGGAGAACTGTAATATGTTAAAAGTGCATAACCCGATCCTGACGAACACGGATCTGCTCAAGATCAAGAATATGAAGTCTGACGGGTTTAAAGTGGAAGTGGTGCCGATCACTTACTATAAGAATACCAGTCTGGAGAAGGCGATCGACAGACTGTTTGTGGAAGTAGACAGAGCTTACCGGGATGGCGTTAATATATTGATTTTGTCCGACCGCGGTGTGGATGAGAACAGAGTGGCGATTCCCTCCCTGCTGGCAGTGTCAGCCCTGCAGCAGCATTTGGTAAGCACGAAGAAAAGAACAAGCGTGGATATCATCTTAGAGTCCGCGGAACCCCGCGAGGTGCATCATTTCGCGACGCTTCTGGGATTCGGTGCTTCGGCGATCAACCCTTATCTGGCACAGGAGAGTATCAAAGAACTCATCGACAATCATATGCTGGATAAAGATTACTATGCGGCGGTGAATGACTATAATGATGCAGTCCTGCACGGCATTGTGAAGATTGCCTCCAAGATGGGTATCTCTACGATTCAGTCTTATCAGGGCTCCAAGATCTTCGAGGCCATCGGTATAGACAAGGATGTGATCAACAAGTACTTTACGAACACTGTGTGCCGCGTGGGCGGGATTACCTTAAAAGATATCGAGAAAGAGGCGGATACGCTCCACTCCATGGCTTTTGACCCACTCGGTCTATCCACGGATCTGACGCTGGATAACCCCGGACATCACCAGATGCGCAGCGGTGCAGATGAGCATTTATATAATCCTGAGACGATTCATTTATTACAGGAGTCAACAAGACGGGGAGATTACGAAATCTTCAAACAATATACGGCAGCGGTCAATAATGAAGAGAGCATTAAGAATCTGAGAGGTCTGATGGACTTCAATTATGCGAAGAAACCCGTGCCGATAGAGGAAGTGGAGGCAGTTGACACGATTGTCACAAGATTTAAGACAGGCGCTATGTCCTATGGTTCCATCTCCAAGGAAGCCCATGAGACGATGGCCATTGCCATGAACAGGCTGCACGGCAAATCCAACTCCGGAGAAGGCGGTGAGGATGACGACAGACTGACCGTGGGAGCGGACGGATTAAATCGCTGCTCCGCTATCAAACAGGTGGCATCGGGACGGTTCGGTGTGACCAGTAAATATTTAAACAGCGCACAGGAAATACAGATCAAGATGGCACAGGGAGCAAAACCCGGCGAGGGCGGTCATCTGCCTGGCGGCAAGGTGTATCCGTGGATTGCCAAGACGAGGCATTCCACGCCCGGTGTAGGCCTGATCTCTCCGCCGCCGCACCATGATATTTATTCGATTGAGGATTTGGCGCAGCTTATATATGATTTGAAGAATGCGAATACGAGAGCGCGTATTTCCGTGAAGCTTGTGTCCGAGGCAGGTGTGGGAACGGTTGCGGCCGGTGTGGCCAAGGCGGGAGCGCAGGTGATCCTCGTGTCCGGCTATGACGGCGGTACGGGCGCGGCACCCCGCAATTCGATTCACAATGCGGGACTTCCGTGGGAGCTTGGTCTGGCGGAGACACATCAGACATTAATCCAGAATGGTCTGCGCAACAAGGTTCGCATTGAGACAGACGGTAAGCTGATGAGCGGCCGTGACGTGGCTATTGCGGCGATCCTCGGAGCGGAGGAGTTCGGTTTTGCGACGGCACCGCTTGTAACCATGGGCTGCGTCATGATGAGAGTATGTAACTTAGATACCTGTCCCGTGGGTGTGGCAACACAGAATCCGGAGCTTCGTAAACGATTTACGGGCAAACCGGAGTATGTGGAGAATTTCATGAGATTTATCGCGCAGGAACTGCGGGAATATATGGCGAAACTGGGTGTCCGCACGGTGGATGAGCTGGTGGGCAGAACGGAACTTTTGAAGATCAAGGATCATCTGACGGATCGTCAGAAGCAGGTGGATTTGAGCTTGATCCTGAGCAATCCCTATGAGGGGAGCAAGGAGAAATGTATCTTCGATCCGAAGCAGGTGTATGATTTCGAACTGGAGAAGACACTGGATGAGAAAGTATTGTTAAAGCAGCTTTCCAAAGCGCTGGAGACAGGGCAGAAGAGAAGCCTTGAGGTGGATGTGTCCAATACCGATCGTACCTTCGGAACGATTTTCGGTTCCGAGATCACCCGAAGATTCGGAGATCAGTTAGAAGAGGATACTTACCGGATCTTATGTAACGGTTCCGGAGGACAGAGCTTCGGTGCGTTCATACCGAAGGGACTGACGTTAGAGCTGGTTGGCGACTCCAACGATTATTTCGGTAAGGGACTTTCCGGCGGTAAGCTCATCGTCTATCCGCCGAAAGGATCGAAATTTAAGCAGGACGAGAATATTATCATCGGTAACGTGGCGCTCTATGGAGCAACATCCGGCAAGGCGTTCATTAACGGTGTGGCAGGCGAGCGTTTCTGCGTGCGTAATTCCGGGGCCCTTGCGGTAGTAGAGGGCGTGGGTGATCACGGCTGTGAGTATATGACCGGCGGGCGAGTGGCAGTGCTGGGCACCGTGGGTAAGAACTTTGCGGCGGGTATGAGCGGCGGTATTGCCTATGTGCTGGATGAGAACAATGATTTGTATACGAAAACGAATAAGGAAATGGTTTCTTCTTATGAGATTACTTCCAAATATGATGTGCTTGAGTTAAAAGAGATGATTAAGGAGCATGTGGCTTATACGAATTCCGTCAAGGGAAAGGAGATTCTGGACAATTTCGGAGAGTATCTGCCGAAGTTTAAGAAGATCATTCCGCATGATTATGAGAGAATGCTGAAATTGATCGTGCAGATGGAAGAGAAGGGGCTTAGTGCGGAGCAGGCGCAGATTGAGGCGTTTTATGCGGCGAAGAAGTAATTGAAGGTGAGATTCAAAAGATGATTTTGATAAAGTTGAGGGGCTGAGGGAACAAAATGTTCTCTTATGCCCGGCTTTGTCAAAAGGATTTTCTAAAATATTCCGGTAGGGTTGAGACAGGCGGACGCAACCGCCCTTTACTCGCCATCCAGGCTCGTTACGGGCTTTCCGGGACATCCGTGTCCCGAAATTGCTGAACTTTTGAGCGGAATATTAAGAAAATCTCATTTTCCTACGCAGGTCATAAGAGAACATTTTGTTCCCTCTGCTTCCGGAAATTCATCAGAACATCTTTTGAAACTCAGAAATGTAATAGGAAAGTGTGATAGACAGGAGGAGAATACCATGGGAAAACCGACAGGGTTTTTGGATTATGAGCGCAGGGTTTCTAAGGATGTGAGTCCGAAACAGCGCATTAAGAATTTTAATGAATTTCATGAACATTTGAGTATGGAGGAACAGCAGTTACAGGGAGCGCGGTGTATGGACTGCGGGGTGCCGTTCTGTCAGTCGGGTGTGACGCTTTGCGGGATGACTTCGGGATGTCCTCTGCACAATCTGGTGCCGGAGTGGAATGATCTGGTGTATACGGGGAATTGGGAGCAGGCTTATCTGCGCCTGCATAAGACTAATAATTTCCCGGAATTTACATCCAGGGTGTGTCCGGCGTTGTGTGAGGCGGCTTGTACCTGCGGATTGAACGATGATCCTGTTTCCACGAAGGAGAATGAGTACGCTATTATTGAGAATGCTTATGAGAAAGGTTATGCGGCGCCGCAGCCGCCCAAGGTGAGGACGGGCAAGAAGGTAGCGGTAGTGGGCAGCGGGCCTTCGGGGCTTGCCGTGGCGGATCAGCTTAATAAGAGAGGACACTCGGTGACTGTATTTGAGCGTTCGGACAGGATAGGCGGATTATTAATATACGGTATTCCGAATATGAAGCTGGAGAAGCATATCATTGACCGGAAGATCAAGGTGATGGAAGCGGAAGGAGTCACTTTTGTGACGGGAACGGATGTCGGTAAGGACATGAAGGCTGAGAAACTTTTGAAAGAATATGACCGTGTCGTGCTCTGCTGCGGTTCTTCCCAGCCAAGAGACATTACCGCGCCCGGCAGGGATGCCAAGGGGATTTACTTTGCAGTAGATTTTTTGACCAGAAATACGAAGAGTCTGTTGGATTCTGATTTTCAGGATAAACAGTATGTGGACACCAAGGGCAAGGACGTGGTGATCATCGGCGGCGGCGACACCGGTAATGACTGTGTGGGTACGGCGATCCGACATGGTGCGAAATCCGTCACGCAGATTGAGATGATGCCCAAGGCTCCTGACAAGCGCGCCGACAATAACCCGTGGCCGCAGTGGCCGAAAGTATGCAAGACCGACTACGGTCAGGAGGAGGCAATCGCAGTCTTCGGGCATGATCCGCGTATTTATGAGTCTACGGTTAAAGAGTTTATTAAAGATAAAAGCGGCAATCTGAAAGCTGTTAAGGTCGTCTCACTGACATGGGAAAAAGACGAAAAGACCGGGCGCATGAACATGAAAGAGGTGACGGGCAGCGAGAAGGTGCTGGATGCACAGATCGTACTGATTGCGGCAGGATTTCTGGGAAGCCAGAAATATGTCACTGATGCTTTCAAGGTGGAACTGGACGGCAGGACGAATGTGAAGACAGACAGCGGGAAGTTTGCCACCAGCGTGGACAAAGTGTTTACCGCGGGCGATATGCATACAGGGCAGTCTCTTGTGGTTAAGGCAATCCGTCAGGGACGGGAGTGCGCCAGAGAGGTGGACGAGAGCCTGATGGGATATACGAATATGTATGTGCAGTAAAAAAAGGAAAAGTGAAAAAACCTTGCGACTGTTCCGGCAATTGCAGGGTTTTTCTTTTTCACGAATGCAAATGTAAGTGGATAGTGATAAAAAGAGGTAGACCCGTCTACTGTGTATTCCTCTCTTCAGGCACCAGTTTCACTGCCAAGTATAGCAGTACCGCGTCTTTAAAGCACCGTGGATTCAGCCCGCATTTCCGATAAATATGGTTCAGCTTATACTGCAACGTATTTTTATGTAAGAATAAGCGCCTTCCGGTATTGGCCAGAGACATATTTTCATCAAAATATGCCTGCACAAGCCGAAGATCATCTTCTGACAGGGACGAGATGGTTTTTGACAAAAATTCTTCTTTCTCTGTCTCATTCAATCCGGAGAAAATGATTTCCAACGTCAGGTCATCAAATAAAAGAAACCCTTCCGTATTGACAGAAATATGTTTTAATGTTGTAAGCGCCGAGGCGTGGGAATCTGCCAGCTGGTATATGGAACAGGATTTCCCTACGGCAATTTTCAGCACATTTTGATGATCTACAGCAAATCGATTCAGCATATAAGCGTTCTTCTCAAACATTTCCGCGTCTATAACAGCCAGATATTCATTTGGGTAATAAAAGGTGTAAAGGCTGAGTGAGAGCATTTGGAATATGTGATTGATTTTCTGCTCCAGAAGTGACTGATTTACCGGCTGGTTCCGGGTGTCTGCTTTGATCAGTATGAGCCTCTTGTCTGTCTTAGAGTCTATATGAAACTCCTGCAGGCAGGAATGGAGATAATTCATATTGATGTTGGTTTTCCGTATCAGCGAATCAATCACAAAATGCTTTTTATCAGCCTGATTCCGGCTGGTCATGCCAAGTTCCCGTTCACGAATCAGTAAGTTTGTAATGCGTTCCGCGAGATGGGCATACTTTCTGACAAGATCGGGTTCCCCTGAGATGCCGATCACGGCTAATAGCTCGTGATTGTGATAGACCGGCAGGTTAATTCCCTTTTTTGTTCCGTCAAAGCTGTCGTCGGAGCTGACCTCTATCATAGTTCCAGTTAGAGCAGCCTTATGCCCGATCTCGTGGAAAACGCCGATTCTTTTCGGATTCGTGCTGGCAAAAATAATGCCGGACTTATTAATAAAATTAATATCCTGTCCACAGACATCTTTGACAGTATTCACTACTTGAAAAGCCAGAGCTTCATCAATTATGCGTATCATATTTATCCCCCTGAAAATCATTCGGAATTAAATTTGTCTCGTGTGTTATGAATTTGTAAAGCAATGCCATACCATACCATACAATACAATGTCTTACAGATTGCCGATCCGTTTACGGGATTTAGCCCAAAGTCAGCGACAAACACCCTTTTTTTATTTTAACAGAATATGTTCTACAGAACAATATTATGTTATAAAATGAAATATAATTATTCCACAGAACATATATTTCGGATATGAATTATTATATACTATACTCATCAAGAAAATACCTGTCAGCAGGTTACGGGATATCGACCCTCGCAGCAGTCGTCAGAATATATAAGGGATGTTTTAGCATTTCAATAAGCGTATCTGTCGGCTCGCTGTATGGGAATATAAAAAAGAATGGGGGAAAACATAATGAAGGCAGTAATCGCAATTGATTCGTTGAAGGGCAGTCTAAGCTCTATGGAAGCAGGGCAGGCGATTGCAGAGGGAATTCATCGGGCAGATCCGCAGGCGGAAGTGGTCATAAGGCCGCTGGCGGACGGTGGAGAAGGAACTGTGGACGCGCTCGTATGCGGGATGAACGGTAAGATGCATGAAGTTCAGGTAACAGGACCGCTGGGAACACCGGTAAACTGTGGGTATGGAATCATTGAAGATACGAAAACGGCTGTGATTGAAATGTCCGGCGCGGCGGGAATTACTTTAGTTCCGGAGGAAAAACGGAATCCGCTGCATACAACGACTTATGGGGTCGGAGAGGTGATTAAAGATGCGATTGCAAAGGGGTGTCGCCGATTTATTATCGGGATTGGCGGCAGCGCTACTAATGACGGCGGTGTGGGGATGCTGCAGGCATTAGGGTTTGGATTCTTGGACAAAGAGGGAAATCAGGTGCCGTTTGGGGCGAAAGGGCTGGAACGGCTTGAAAAGATCACAGATACATATGTAATTCCGGAACTGGCGGAATGTGAATTTCGGGTGGCATGTGATGTGACAAATGTTCTTTGCGGAGAGACGGGGTGCAGTGCGGTTTATGGTCCCCAGAAAGGCGCGACGCCATCCATGATTATGCAGATGGACAAATGGCTGGCTTATTATGCGTCACTGGCCAGAGAAAAGTATCCGAAGGCAGCGCCTAAGCAGGCGGGAACCGGTGCGGCAGGGGGAATGGGCTTTGCCTTCCTTACCTTTACCAATGCGGTGCTGGAATCCGGTATTAAAATTATTCTGGAAGAGACAAGGCTTGAACAGTACATGGAAAACGCTGATATCGTGGTGACAGGAGAGGGACGGCTGGATGGGCAGACGGCTATGGGCAAGGCTCCCGTGGGCGTGGCAAGACTTGCAGGGAAACATCAGATTCCGGTTATTGCATTTGCGGGAAGCGTTACAAAAGAGGCGACTGAATGTAATAAAAACGGAATTGACGCATTCTTCCCCATTTTGCGGAGTATTGTCACACTGGATGAGGCGATGAAACCGGAGAATGCAAAAGCAAATCTTTCGGATACGGCAGAGCAGGTATTCCGGCTGATAAATATCCGGACAAAGAAAGGAGAAGATGAGCGATGAATTATGATTTTACAACAATCGGTGCGTTATGCGGAATGGCGGTGGCCATTTTCCTGATTATTAAAAAAGTGCAGCCTGCTTACAGCTTAATTCTAGGTGCCTTGGTCGGCGGTATCGTCGGAAGCGGAAATCTTGTGCTGACAGTAGATACCATGGTCAGCGGTTCACAGAGCATGATTTCCTCCGTCTTGAGGATCATGACTTCCGGCATTCTGGCAGGGACGCTGATCAAAACCGGTGCGGCGGAAAAAATTGCTGAAGTGATCGTGCAGAAACTCGGAGAAAAGCGTGCAATTATAGCGGTTGCTCTTGCGACCATGATTATTTGTGCGGTCGGCGTTTTTATCGATATATCTGTTATCACGGTTGCGCCCATTGCCCTGGCGATCGGGAAAAAGGCTGGGTACAATAAGCCTTCTTTGCTGTTGGCAATGATCGGCGGCGGCAAGGCGGGAAACATTATTTCTCCGAATCCAAATACGATTGCTGTTTCAGAGGCATTTGGGGTAGATTTGACTTCTTTGATGTTGGCAAATGTGATTCCGGCGGTATTCGCGCTTGTTGTAGCCATTCTCCTTGCTACGGTATTATCAAAAAAGCAGGGAGCCCTGGTTGGAGAGCAGGATCTGGAGAACAGGGATAATAAAGAACTTCCCTCTTTTATACAGGCAGTTGCAGGTCCTCTGGTAGTGGTTCTGCTTCTCTCGCTGCGCCCGTTATTTTCAATTGTGATCGATCCTTTGATTGCACTTCCGCTGGGAGGACTTGTCTGTGCCCTTGCTTGCAAAAACATACATAAATTTAAGGAGTATGCGGAATTTGGTCTTGGCAAAGTGACAGGCGTTTCTATCTTGCTGATCGGAACCGGAACAATTGCAGGGATCATCAAGGCATCGGCATTGCAGTATGATGTGATCTCTCTGTTGGAAGTGATGAATATGCCGGCGTTTATTCTGGCTCCGATCGCAGGAATCCTGATGGCAGGTGCGACAGCGTCTACTACGGCAGGTGCAACTATCGGTGCACAGACATTTGCGGGAACACTGTTGGAAGCCGGAATACCGGCATTATCGGCAGGCGCGATGATTCATGCAGGCGCGACTGTGATTGACTCTCTTCCGCATGGTTCGTTTTTCCATGCGACTGGTGGGGCGGCTGGAATGAGTATAAAGGAAAGAATGAAGTTGATTCCCTATGAGGCCTGTGTCGGATTGACTGCTACGGTTGTTTCAATTGTTGTGTATTTAGTGTAGGAAAAAGTTATTTTTTTACATATTGACTAAAACGGTCGATCAGAGGGGAGTTAATATCTACGGAGCCGCGCTTTCGCTCCGCAAAAAGCGTAGTGGACACTAGACTCGTGAAATACCTCGTCAAGTGCCAACGCTTTTTGAGGGGCTCCTTAAGATATTAACTCCCCTCTGAGCTAGGTTGTGGCGTGGGTATGAAAAGAAACAAAAGTGGTTGGGAAAATAGATTTTTCATATGCGGGATTTGTATCTGCGTAGAAATGAAGGATTATTTAAAAGAGACAGGATGTTGACTTATATGGTCAATATCCTGTCTCTTTGCATATTGCCTAGATCTATGGTAAAATATTATCTCGAATATTGTTCATGTGCGCAGTTCATACATAGTCCATATGAATGTTTGGGTGGCTTGCAGATGACGTGTGTCTATAAATGACAACAAGCATAGAAAAGGAGACAGTTTCATGGAGAACACAATGGATTTAGCACCATATTTTAAGAGTATTGTAGATCAGGACAGATGTGCGGTGGTGATCTGCAATCTGGAACATGAGATTATCTATATGAATCCTGCGGCGGTAGAGCGGTATGCGAAACGCGGCGGAGCGGCACTGGTGGGGCAGAGTCTTTTAGACTGCCATAATGCGCAGTCCAATGAGATGATCAAAAAGGTCGTGGCATGGTTCGGGGAGAGCACAAACCATAATATTATCTATACATATCGTAATGAGAAAGAAAACAAGGATGTTTACATGGTTGCGCTTCGTGACGAGACGGAGACATTGATCGGGTACTATGAGAAGCATGAGTATCGGGATTTGGAGAAGAGTGGACTGTATCAGTTTGAATGAGCCGTAGAGATTTTCTCTCTACAGCTCAGTAACCTGCCCACTCATATTCGACCAACTTTAAAGTATATGATTCACCGGGGATAACATCATAAATCATGGTGGAATCATTTTTGAACTTATCACCCTGACTGAGCGAATTAAGATAAATATTATTCGTATTTACCATATAGCCTTCGCTGTCATACAATTTATAACTGATGATATCGTAAACGGAATTGCTGTTTCCGTATATTTTCTCACCGGAGATTATAATTTTTAATTGAGGCAGGTAATCTTTTTCAAATATATAAGACACGTCATTTATCTGTATGATCGATTCCGTAGTTCCGTCAAATCCCTTGACTTTTAAATCAAGCGGAAATGAGTCGAAAGTCACTTGCACATCGGCAATCGGAAGGCAATACAATGCACTGCAGCTGACCTCGCCAAAATCGACAAGATCAGCTTTATAAATGGTCATAAACACTGTTCCGTTTGCAGATGTTCCGGAAGCAATTTCCGATGCGGGAATCCTGACGTTTGCAAGATATTGTTCTCCGGCGGCCTGACTTGTATAATAACTGAAATCTTTTTTGGAAACGGATTTCGTTCCTTTATAAACTTCCTCGTTGTTATCATTTACTATTCGGATGTCAATATCAACATCACCGGATATATACTCATCATCTTTATCGAGCAAGGCAAAGAACACACTATAATCATTTGTCCCCTCATTAAACTGGAAAGACCAACTTTTCAATGTCTCAATATCAGTGCCAGCCAAGGGAATGGGAGCAGGTATTAGTGTCGTTACGTCATTATCCGTAAGCATGGTGGGAACAAGCCTTGAACACCCGCACAATGAAAAAATTAATAGGAACGATACTGTAAGCAGATATTTTTTCATGTCATGCCCTCCGCTCTGATATTGCGGACCTTATTGTAGGATTTGTTTAATTGTTCAATAAGTACGTTTACTTGGGCATCTTTGGATTCCTTTGTCACATTGGCTATATTCGTAATGATACCGGGAACAGTAAAGCGGCCGTGAAAACTGACGATGTTTCCGTTATCAAAAAATTCGACATCATTTTTCCAACTATCGCCATAATAACAACCATTATCAATAGATTGTTTTATCAGCAAGCTTAGCTTTTCCAGTGTTGCTTCATTATGTACTATAGCCTTTTTTAATGCTGTTTCCAGAAAAGGACTGTTATTTTCGATAAGCATGTCCAGTAACTGGGAAATGTATGGAAACACAAACGTAAATTTGTGTTTGTTATTGTCCTTATATCGGAGTTGATCTCGAACCTCAAACGGGTCAGTAAAGTAATTCAACACTTTATTGCTGGATTTGGCAATATGGCTTACTATAGCTTTGTCGTAATGAACATTGAAATCAGGAGGCGTACAAAGTATATAATGTGCTGTATAATATAACTCTGGCATCTCCCGTGCTCTCAGTTTATTCAATGTTTTTAAATCGTTGTGATCTGCCGCAAGGGAAATAATGTGCATCCTTAACTGTTCTTCTGTTGCAAGTTTAAATTGCAAATCGTTCATTTCGGGCTGACGTATAAAAACACCATCAGAGTGTTCTTCAAATTTAATACGCTGGATACTGGTTCCGGCACCGAAGGTCATGTAATAGTCTTTATCTTTTCGACTGTCAAACCAGATATAGTTTTTGTCCATCAGAAATTTCAAAAAGTCGTAATTCCTAAACTCTATGGCATACTCCAACACCGTTTTTCCATATTCATCGGGATTTAGAATCGGTTTATCAGCTTTTTCGATGTAGGCAGTCCAATCTTTTTTATTATGCGATTGGGCAACGGTATAATTAGTCAATCGGCTGTTTTTAGGATTACCGCATTTTCCGGCACTCAGTATTTGCTCAAAGGAAACATCGAGCAGTTCAGAAAAAATTGGCAGATCATAAATCTGGATTGCTTTTGTGCCTTTTTTGATTTGGGATAAACGGTTTGCCATGTTTTGTATGGTAGCTTCGTCAGGCTCTTCTGCATTACCGATCTTGAGATATTCTATGCAAAATTTTCTTGCAGATTCGTAATTCTTTTCTATCAGACCTGAGACAAAAGTGCCGATTTCTTTGTTATCAATGTTAATCATATTTTTGCTCCTTTCGAAAAACATAATAACATGTTTTTTTCATAGAGCATATCACGTATTTGTATACATCAAGAGAAAGTGTATCATAAATAATGGTGTACTATATATGCTATAAGCATATGCAGTATATTGCCATAAAGATATGCACATTGGGAGAACCGTTTTCATACAGGAAAATGAATTGTGAATATTTTTTTTTCTATTGCATGCAGTTGTCTGAATAAATTGGCTTACAGGCTGTAAGCCACAGACCGCCAAAAAAGTCGGCAATTGCCGACTTTTTTGAGTTTGCGCCATGGTCACTCCTTAATAGGTTAAATGCTTGAATACGCATGGGTAACAGAGACAGATACGTCAAATCACATTATTAAAAGAAAGTATCAATAACACACAAGTTATGATCATTAACAGCGATACCAATAAAACTCCGATATTTATCCGCATTTTCTCCGAATTATGTTCCGTTTCAATCAAATTTGAGCGGCGCAAAGCAGTAACAACCGGTTTGTATAAAAGCATTGTTATGGCCGCATTCAATCCGCCTTTGATCAGATTAAACGGTAAAAATGCCGGAAGAAGTAATCCT
This sequence comes from Lachnospiraceae bacterium, assembly GCA_014804485.1. Lineage (GTDB taxonomy): Bacteria > Bacillota > Clostridia > Lachnospirales > Lachnospiraceae > UBA3282. Next base: position 681 of record JAAUZT010000033.1, on the reverse strand, counting down.
ACAATTGCTTCTTTCGGATAACCCATATAGATGGGAGCAATCAAATAGTTCCAAAGCATCATTACTGCAACCTGGCAGCTCAGACCGCATAAAAGCGCAAGTATGGCGCCGGACAGTTTATGCCTCTTTTTGTAAATAAATGCGGCAGTGCATGCAAAGGAGCAGCTTGATATAATATTCATAATACAACCCCAAATTCCCGTTCCGCTGATCGTGAACATTTCCACTACGGAGACGATTACTGCTATAGCAAATGAGGTAAGTGGGCCAAATATCAATCCGCCAATCACTATGATAACGTCTTTGGGATCATACTTTAGAAAGAGTACGAGAGGGACGCGCCCGACGACCACCGCCACATACGCAAGCGCACATAGCATGCCTATTGTTACGAGTTTCTTTGTTCTACTGATATTCATTTGAATACCTCCTTCAAAAAAATTAACACTTGAAAGTATCTGAATGCCTTTCAGGTGTTAAAATTAAGGTGTATTGTAAATGCCAACAGAGCTGTTTGACAAAAAGAGTGCAAAATTCAAAAGTCAGACTTATTCTGACAATCTCAATACACCTTCTTTAATCCGGACTATACCGTCGGTTTTGGAATTTCACCAAACCCCGCGCTTTCGCGCCCGCGGACTATAACCGCCGATCGGGAATTTCACCCTGCCCTGAAGACAT
>JAAUZT010000032.1 GCA_014804485.1 Lachnospiraceae bacterium | reverse complement strand
CTCAGTTGGTTAGAGCGCCGCCCTGTCACGGCGGAGGTCGTGGGTTCGAGTCCCATCCGGGTCGTTTAAGAAACGGTTGCAATGACAGCCGTATCTTTGTAATTTATATTTATTGTTTTAAATAAGGGGTCTTAGCTCAGCTGGGAGAGCATCTGCCTTACAAGCAGAGGGTCATAGGTTCGAGCCCTATAGGCCCCATTGATTAGAGAAGAATTTGTTCTTCTTATAATCTGCCGGCGTGGCGGAACTGGCAGACGCACAGGACTTAAAATCCTGCGGGNCTAACCNCCCGTACCGGTTCGATTCCGGTCGCCGGCATAATTTTTTAGGTAGCTCAATTCCTTGNAAACACTGGGATTGAGCTGTTTTTCTTTTANAGGTTGTTAAGGGTTAACTGGGGTTAANCTATTTTTTATATCGCCTATTACTATGATGTGTTGTGGAAGATGTAATATGATTGTATCCGACTTGCCGNATTGACGGGGTGGATTTTTTTGATATATTTAATAAAGTACATTTAATAAATATCATTTATTAAGTTGAACGCATTAAAATCAATACTTTATACAATAAACTTAACAAATGGATTTGAAAGAAAGAGCCGGTACATACATTTTGAAGTATTATTTTAAGACATGGATCGGGTCATACGAAAGGAGANAAAATATCATGGCTATACAGAACAAAGCAGTTATTTTCGATATGGATGGAATTATTTTTGACAGCGAACGGCTGATTCTGGATTGTTGGGAGAAAGTGGGAGAGAAGTATCAGATTCCAAATATCAGAGAGGTCTGCATTGACTGCACCGGGACGAACAGTGTAAAGACCAGAGAAATTATTTACGCCTATTATGGAGAATCTTTTGCGTATGATAAATACAGAAAAGAAGCTGACGAATTGTTCAGAGAATACGTCCGAACGAAGGGCATGCCGGTTAAAATAGGCGTCAGGGAACTTCTGCAATATCTGCAGGCGGAGAAGATACCNNTCGGACTTGCCTCGTCTACGAGATTGGCGATTGTGGAGGAGGAATTGCGTATGACAGGATTATATGATTATTTTCAGGTCGTTATGGGCGGTGACCAACTAAAGAGAAGCAAGCCGGAACCCGATATTTATCTGTTGACCTGTGAAAAGATGGGGNTTTTGCCGGAGTGTGCATATGCGATTGAAGATTCCTATAATGGTATCCGTTCAGCCTACAGTGCCGGCATGATGCCGATCATGGTACCGGATATTTTACCGGCGGACGATGAGATGAAGGAGAAGAGTATTGTCGTATTGCAGAATCTGCTGCAGGTGAAGCAGTATTTTCAGGAAGAGGGGTGTCCGGGTGGCAGGGAATCNGATTAAAGATGAAAACCTAAAGGTGCTAAGGCGTATTCTGCGTAAGGAAAGGGAAGCTACGAAACCGCAGCTTGCAGAGAAAACAGGTCTCAGTGGGGGGAATGCCTGATGTGAGGAAGGAGCGCGTAATAGCATGCGCACCCTCAATCAGTCGTTTGTAAAGTCGATATCATATCTTGTNCCGTGGGAAAAAAGAACACCATCTGTAAGCTGTATGCAAAGGATACAGGTGTTTTCGTCATCAAAATTATTATGACCGTTNTCAATCCAAGTATGGAATGCTTTTTTNAGTTTTTCGGCTATATCTTTATTCTCAGGTTTGCCGAAATAACCGAGATTGATTCCTTTTCCATGCGCAGTAAACCAATCACCGGCAATTGCTACGGTAGGATTTTTTGNTATCTGATTCATTTTATTGGAAAGTGCATAAGTAATTANATAAAATNCNCCNTCTTCATAAAAAGCATTTACATATCGCACATACGGCACGTCGGCATCTACGGTTGCCAGTGCTATGATATTGTCCNTCCCGAAACGCTCATTCATGATCTTTNNTGATTCTGAAGTNNGTTTTTCCATTNTCTATTNCTCCTTTTTTGTTTNTCTTTAAGAGATATTTATGTTGTTAACNNTCAGTTTGAAAATANCAAGAGATATTTCGNTTTCGTTTTGTTNGTATANCCTTATTATAATTCTTTAANCAAAAAATGTGAACCAATTTGAAAGTGTCGAATGTAAACTTTAGGGTGCTAAATTCCGGATTATTGANTTTATCTATGNCNGTGTAAAAATATCTGGNGAAAGACGAATCACTTACTGTTTCGGNAACAACCATATAATAGTATAATNGTCTTAGTATAGNAATCNGGTAGACACNCCATGTCTATTCCAAAAAAACAGGGCATTGCTCGCTNTGTGTCCTGTTTTTGTAANCAGTCCAATGNTAAGCTCATAGCGAAAGGAGAACACAGAACAATGAACCANCAAAAAATTGGAGCATTCTTTAAAGAACTTCGGAATGAAAAAAACATTACGCAAGAGCAGTTGGCTGAAAAGTTTGGCGTTTCACGCAGAACGGTTTCCCGTTGGGAGACGGGCAGCAATATGCCGGATCTGGATATTCTGATTGAAATGGCGGACTATTATGATGTTGACTTGCGGGAGCTGATCGATGGAGAAAGGAAGAGCGAGAAAATGAATCAGGAATTAGAAGAAACTGTATTAAAAGTAGCAGACTACAGCAATGAAGAAAAACGGAAAATGACAAAAATAATGCATTGGCTGTTCATAGCCGGNGTCGTATCATTTATNTTTTTCTTTATTCTATTNTTTAATGAACCGGAGGAACCTACATTTATTTACGGATATGCACAAGGTGTAACACTGGGAATTCCTTTTGCAATGGTTTCGGTCGGNGCGATTATGACCGGTAAATATGCCGCGAAGATTCGTGATTTCAAGATGAGAGTGTTAGGNCGTAATATGAAAAATTGACGTACCTGTTCAGAAGGTGCTTACAAATTAACAAAAGATACTGATAGATGTTTCTCCGGCCACATATATGTAGTAAACTGGTTTCNGGAGNGTANAAAGAACGAATGAANAAGAAGAAANNAATTGTAATCAGATTACTTATATCGACGGCGGGGATATTAGCTGTGGTAATTGCGCTGCTGGGATTTCGNCTTCGTGGCAGNGTGGTGATACGGGCAGATCAGACANNGCGGNCNNCTCANGATGTAGNCTGCCTATAGGCAGGACGATGAGCGGTGGGCAGGNGATGCGCTGGGGGACTCGTCATTTACCATGAAGTCCTCCGGCTGCCTGGTGTCCTGTATCGCGTCNGCGATNAGCATGGAGAGCCGGGATGAAGTGACGCCGGGGNAATTAAATCGGATATTTACAGAANATNGTGTGTATGACGGCGAGGGAAATATTCAGTGGGCGGCNGTTGANAGGATCGACGGNTATTCCACACATGTNTATCAGGGTGTGTCGCAGCAGGAGATCGATCANTGTCTTGCTGCGGGCCACTANCCGATNGTGCGNGTGNGAGTAAACGGNGTCGGCAATTTNCATTATGTGCTGATCGTAGGCACGGAAAATAAGGATTATGTCTGCATGGACCCGCTGAAAAGNGAGTTGACTGAATTATCACAATACTTAGGCAGGGTTTATGCCGTNCGGATGGTGCAGTNAGACGGATAAGNNGCGNTNCAAGCAACTATTNGGAANGCNNCATACGNTCGGNGCAGTCTGANNCANNGTTTCNGTATCGNGAGNCGGGTGCAAGAATGATGCAAGAATTCNCAGCTTGTNCGGAACAGNAATGTGTCATATAATNAACAGGCNATGTAACAACAGATGTAACTGTTCAGAAGNTGCTTACGCGAGGTGTTTTTTGTGAGTGAAGCGTAAGCGGAAGTCACAGAAAACCCGAGGTAGACATGCGCGAAATTATGCAGGANGCATAATTTCTGTGCATCTTCGTAACTGTGAAGAACAGGGTTCTGAACAGTTACCAACAGATAAAATAAGATTGGAGTAAGATAAAGTATGGATACGAAAATGTATAGAAAAGATTTTTCNGGATTGGGATTTCGCATGGCNTGCAGNGCNGTGCTGATCTTGGCGATTCAGNCNGNCGGACAGTATATCGTGGNGNNNATCAATCCNGATTGGGCAGAAAATATGGATATTATNCTTGCNNCNACGATGGTTCCNCTGTATGTGCTGGGCTATCCGCTGGCATTCCTGATTCTGAGAAGCAAGGAGAAACGGACNATTGAGAAGCATAAGATGACNCTTGGACAGCTTATTTTGGCATTTATGATGTCGTACGGACTCATGATCCTGGGTAATCTGATAGGTGTTTTCATTACGCTGGGAATCGCTATGCTGAAAGGAAATGAAGTGGTTAATCCGTTAATGTCCGTAGTAAACGGCGGTAATATCTGGATCACGGCCATCTATATTGTGCTGTTGGCGCCGGTTTGCGAGGAGTTCATGTTCCGGAAGCTGATCTGCGACAGAGTAGCGAAATACGGGCAGGGAACGGCTGTTGTGGTATCGGGACTGATGTTCGGACTGTTCCACGGCAATCTTAATCAGTTTTTCTATGCCTTTTTTCTCGGCAGTTTCTTNGCATTTATTTATTTGAAGACGGGGCAGCTCAAATATACGATCGGGCTGCATATGGTNATAAACTTTATCGGAAGCGTGCTGGGCGGCCTTCTGTTACAGAATGTCGATATGCAGACACCGATGGGACTGATTATTTTTGCGCTTTATGCATTGTGCGTTTACGGAATTGCCTTGGCGGGCGGNGTTCTCTTCCTCGTAAANCGTCCGAAGATGAAGCTGGAGGCGGGAGACATTACTATTGAAAAAGGAAGCAGATTTAAGACGGTGATCGGCAATGCGGGNATGATCGTCTACTGCCTGCTGTTTTTGATCTTGACGCTTGTTGTTACATTGAGGTAACCNGCTGTTACAAAAATCTGCGTAACCCCTTGACATTTCCTCTAAAACTATATATAATTTCTTTTGTTGCGGAAGTACATCAGACAGCAACANATGTGCGTTTAGCTCAGCTGGATAGAGCGTTTGGCTACGGACCAAAAGGTCGGGGGTTCGAATCCTCTAACGCACGGTAGATTCAAAAAACGGGAATGCTTATAAGAAGCGTTCCCGTTTTTTTTCTCTTTTTTGGCTTTTGGGTCTGGCTGAAATAAATGCTGTTTTGGTGTTGACAAATTGCACATACTGTATATAATGATATATAAACAGTATATACTTTAAGCCGTGGCGTGGTGTGACGACAGCGCGCTGCGAGGAGGTTAACCAATGAGGATCATTATATCTAATCAGTCCGAACTGCCCATTTATGCGCAGATCAGGGAGCAGTTGAAGGAACAGATATTAAACGGGCAGATTCCGGAGGGAAGCACACTGCCGTCCATCAGGCAGCTTGCGAAGGAGATCGGNGTCAGNGTAATCACCACGACCAGAGCCTACAGTGATCTGGAGGCGGAGGGGTTCATTGCCACCATGCAGGGCAAGGGAAGTGTGGTGCTNTCCAAGGATAACAGTATGTTACAGGAACAGTATCTGCTGCGGATCGAGGATGGGCTGACGACTGCCATCGANACGGCACGGGTGATGGGGATGCCGGAGGAAGAACTGGAGAAAATATTTCAGAATCTGCTGCATGAGATGCANGATAAGCGGTAACNGCCAATCAATCGGCAGCCGCGGGAAGAGNTATATCAGNCACATGCAGCATACGGAAGGGAATGAGGAAGAATATGGAACTGTTAGAGGTGCGTAACGTATCGAAGCATTACAAGAATTTCAGTTTGGAAAATATAGATTTCGTCCTGCCGAAAGGCTATATCATGGGTTATGTGGGACAGAACGGCGCGGGGAAGAGTACGACGTTAAATCTGATTACGAACCTGTGTAAATGTTCGGANGGGGAGATCTATGTGGATGGNATCACNTGNATAAGCGATGCNATCCGCTATAAGGAGAGNATCGGNTATATCGGNGATGANTTCTATTATCCNNCTAATTTTACNGTNCGCAATATCAGAGGNATCCTGAAGAATTTATATCCGACTTTTTCGGTAAGTAAATTTGATGAGCTGCTGCGCGGGTGGAAGCTGTCGGAGAAGATGAAGGTCAAGGATTTCTCACGGGGNATGAAAGTGAAGCTGATGTTCGCGTCGGTGCTGGCAAGGGACACGAAGCTTCTGGTGTTGGATGAGGCGACGAACGGGCTTGATCCTGTCGTAAGGGTGGATGTGCTTAAGCTGCTGCAGGAGTATATNGCAGACGGCGAGCGAAGNGTAATTTTTTCCACNCATATNTTAAGCGACTTAGAGCAGATTGCGGACTATATATTTTTTATCCACGACGGAANGAAGGTATTATATGATGCAAAAGACGAGCTGCTGGAAAATTATCTGCTGGTTAANGGNGAGAGACGTGCGNTATCGACGCAGCTTCAGAAAGANCTGATCGGGATCATCGACAACGCATACGGNTTTGAGGCNATTCTGCCGAGNGAGAGAGCCGACCTTCTGACGAGTGAATTTCATTTTGAGAAGCCGACAATCGATGAGATCGTGGTGCACTATATCAANAATATGGAGTGANGGAAGAAAGGAGCGTAAAGAAATGAGGGCAATACAGTTTGCGAAGATAGATTTCATCAAGACGAAGCAGCAGATTNTGTGGATACTGCTGGTGATACCGGTGGTNCTTCTGTTTATGCTGCGGCAGAGTTCGGACAGTCCGNTGCCGTTGGTTATTTTTTTCTGTTATGCGCTGTTTATGGCGCTTATATTCAGCACGATACCGTTTGGCTCGTGTCAGCGGCAGGAGACGGGGTTCCTGCTACTGCTCCCGGCCACGACGCGGGATCGGATATCAGGCAGATTCTTATACGGGCTTTCTTANATGATGGTGGCTGCGCTGGTTGGCTGTGTGGGAATGTATTTTGACAAAATGATAAGCGGCGCCGTGATAGAGGCGGAAATACCTTTTTGCATGATTGCTTTTGCNGTGAGCATGGTATTTATGGCTTTGGAATATGTGATTCTCTATCTGTTCGGGGAGCAGCAGAGTCCGAATATTCTGAGTCTGATTAGAATGATACCGGGATTCGTGTTTTTCTTCGGATCGATAGGGCTGATCGAAGGAGCACAGGATGATCCGGAAGTGACAGCTGCTCTTATGGAGTATATAGGCGGTCATTTGATGTTAATCGGCTGGTGCAGCCTGGCGGCAGCGTTTGTATTGTTTGCGGCGGCNNCTATGCTGTGTACGGCGGTGACTAAGAAGAGAGACTTCGGATAATTCATTTTGATAAAAAGGGGTATCTTGCAATTAAATAGCGGTGCCAGACAGCGGCGGAAAAATTTTCAGAAAGTGAAACTTTTTCCGCCCTTTATTCGTATTACTGATAGAGATGTGATAAGATGTCCATAATGAAATAAAAGAGACAGAAGAATACACGGAATTAATGTAACTGTGAAGAACAGGGTTCTGAACAGTTACGAATCAATAAGGAATTATGACGTGATGGAGCATAAGTTTGAGAAAGAGCTAAGATGGGACGATCTGGTAGAGGAATATCAGACAATGCTGTATCGGATCGCTTTTTCCAATATGAAGAATCGGGCGGATGCCGAGGATGTGGTACAGGAAGCATTCCTGCGTTATATGAAGGATGAGAAGCCGATCCTGAACAGGGAACATGAGAAAGCGTGGCTGATACGGACCACTATTCATATCTGCATGGATATCTTAAAGAGCAGTTGGCACCGCAGGACGGTGGCACTTGACGAGTCATTGACCGCGGAGACGAGGAGCGTCTGGCTGCCCTATCAGATTAAGGACGACAGGACGCTGGAAGCAGTGCTGCAATTACCGGTACATTATCGGAATCCGATCTATCTTTTCTATTATGAGGATTATTCCATACAGGAGATCGCGGGGGTCTTGAACGAGAAGGAAGGAACCATCAAGACAAGGCTGAGACGCGGCAGGGAAGAAGTGAAGAAGATTCTTACGGAAGGGAGGCCGTAGAGCTTATGAGCATACAGGAGATTGGAACAAACGGCAAAGAAGGCATACAGGGCTATTCGCATAAGGGGAAGCAGAAAGGGGCAAAAGGATTTCAGGAGAGTCTGATGCAGAACCTCAAGAGCCAGGAGCAGGAAAATGTATCTTCGGAACTTGAAAAGCCCGTAAAAGAGATGGTTGAATCCGATGCGGCAGGAAAAAGTATCAGGGAATCCGTGACAGGGTTAAGGGCAAATGGAAACGAGGAGAGGGCGAATGTCGGTATGGCCGGAAAGGCGGCGAGAATCCGCGTCAACGAGCTGATGAACCGGGAGGCTGTGCAGACTGCGGAGGTAAGACATATGAGCTATGAAGAGAGCGATAACATAGAGATTGCGGTGACAGAGGGCTATACGCTGAAGGGCAAAATGGAGGGCCGGCAGGTCTATGTGGAAGCGAAGTACGAGGACGGCAGACTGGAAGCCTATCATGTGGATACAGACAAGGTGCAGGAACATACGCAGCATAGGATCGAGCAGTTTGCATTGGAAACGGCGGACAGTATGAAAGCGTGACAGCACATACTATTTTAACCGAGAAAAGGGGAGAAGAATATGATCAATAATAATCCATTCAACACATTTTATGCGCCAACCATGGCAACTAACGCGAACACTGCGCAGGAGATCAAGAAATACACTGAGGCGGTGGCGAGACGGCAGAAGATGGGGCTGGAAGGCGATGGTGCGGGAGATACTTGTTTTGCAGCGCGGTTAAAGCAGGCGGAGGAACTTAAGGCTTCCGGAGAGTCGTGCGGCGCTACGGATTCGGTTGCGGTCATCCTAAAGCGGATGGGTGAACCGACAGCGGGGGAACCGGTTACGATGGAGGTGATTCACAAGGGCGTCAGAGTGCAGGTGACGAAAGATGCGATGTTCGGCAACACGATTACCATCGGCGGCAGTTCCAATCCTGACTGGATTCAGGTGTCTACCTCCGTGGGTAATGTCAAAATTGATTTAAACGATTTGGACAGTCTTATGAAATGTCTGGATATGTTTTCTCCGGAGGATATCAATGCCATTCTGCGCAAGATTACGGAAGTAAGGCAGTCACGTGACGCGCTGCAGGAGATCGACAATGTGAAGAATACGCCGGTAGAGCAGGCGGAGAAGAAAGAGGACGAGGAAGCTTAAGTTAGTACCGCGTTGCCCTTATAAAGTGTTTGTGGTAGAATAGATTGAAAAATCAGAGATTTTTCAATCGCAAATTTGTGCCGACGCTGTTAGCGTCTTGGCTTACAAATTCGCAGGCTGTGAGAAAAGCATGGCTATTAGTATGAGAAGAACACATGACAGGGGAAAAATCAAGTGCAGAAAAAAATAGCGGTAATAAACGATATATCAGGATTCGGGAGATGCGCCGTTACGGTGGCTCTCCCGATCATATCATATATGGGCGTGCAGTGTTGCCCGGTCCCTACGGCGATTCTGTCGAATCATATGGGATACCCCAATTATTACATGGACAATTACACAGACCGGATGGAAGAGTATATCGGGAACTGGAGGAAGCTGGGACTTCGGTTTGACGGTATCACGACCGGATTCTTAGGCTCCGTGGAACAGATCGCGGTGGTGAAGAGATTTATCCGTGATTTCTCGCAGGAGGGTACCATGGTGATCGTGGACCCTGTTATGGGCGATCATGGAAGACTATACTCTACCTATACAGAAGAGTTATGCATTCAGATGCGGGAATTGATCGGACAGGCACATATTACGACGCCGAATCTGACAGAGGCATGCAGATTGGCGGATATGCCGTATCGGGATGGTGTGTGGCGCAAGAAAGAGTTACACACCATGGCGGAGCAGATCGCGGCTATGGGACCGGACAGAGTGGTGATTACGGGAATCCCGCAGGGCGGATTTATTGCCAATTATGTATATGAGCGGGGAGCGGAACCGCAGATCATTCGTACCCATAAGGTGGGCACGGAGCGTTCCGGCACAGGAGATGTATTTTCTTCCGTTATCGCGGCGGACGGTGTGAACGGTGTGCCTTTCCACAAATCTGTCCGCAAGGCATCGGGATTCGTCAAGAAATGCATACTGCGCACGGAGGAACAGGCAGTTCCGAAACCCGACGGCGTATGCTTTGAAGAGATATTGTATCAGTTGAAGCGGGATTAAGCCTGCGCTATGCAATATTCCAGCTCAAAAGGATATCCGTCTTTCTTATTCTCATCGGACAAGGTATCGGTCTCTATGATACAGAAATCATCGCCCTTTAGCACTTCCTTCATTTCCGCTTTTACAGAATCAAAGTCTGACATATGAGTAGAGATTCTGCGGCAGGCATAGCTGCCGGCGGACAATGAGCGGATTCCGTTCTGTTCTTCCGCACTGCCGGAGAGTGTCAGGAACATGTGGCGGCGATAGCTACCGTTCGTATATTCATGCAGGACACCGGACGGATAAGAAGCCGCGAGACCTTGCTGCTGTGCGGTGACAAACAGCCGCAGAATATGCTGGCCGTAGTACTTGGGGGTGTCCATCTCGTCGAGGGGGACCGTGAGCAGCGTGCGTTGTTCCACCCTGCTGTGGTAGAATCCGTCCGGCAGCAGGATACCGCTTTTGCTTTCGGGAATCTTAGCCATACCGGTGACGGAACTGCCCATATTCTGGAGTGTCGCCTGCAAGGTGCCCAGACAGTTATGTATGTCCATAATCTTCTGCTCGGCGAGAATCTTGCCGTCATACAGGAGTTTCTGCAGATTGATGGAGTTGTGGTCCACATAATGATTCAGATCTTTTAACGGAATTCCCAGCTTGATACAGACTGTGATGGCATCCAGCAGATAGAGCTGATCCTGTGTATAATACCGGTAGTTGGTCTCCGTGTTGACAAATGCCGGTTTCAGGATGCCGATCTGATCATAGTATCGAAGGGATTTGATGCTGACATTTTTCTGCTTTGAAACTTTTCCGATGGACATGTACTGACTCATTGTTGTAGTGCTCCTGCTATATATAATGATATAAAACTATAACCTGTGGTTAGAGTTTGCAAATCATATTTTGTCACATCTCAAACACAAAAACAAGCCCTTTTGCAAAACTTGTGCCAACAAAAAAATCCGCATACAATATCATGTATGCGGATTTGATATTCTGGTCAATAACCAGCCTTTACAGATAGAAAATTCTCAAGGAGAGAAAGCGAGCCGACGGAGAATTGCCTATCCACTCGGGCGTCACTTAGTCTTAACCCATAGTCACAACAACATCATAACTCGTCATTCCTTTTTCATAAGGAACAACACAGCCTTCCAGAGTCTGTCCGTCCACCGTGATGGACTTCACACCTTTCTCTACGTTGTCAGGATTTACTACCTTAATGTTGTAAGTGCCCTCACGGAATTTTCTGGTCAGTTCGAAATCACCGAAGCCCTTTGGTACGCAGGGATTGATGCTGAGTCCCTTATGCGTGGGATATACGCCCAGAATGTGCTGTGATACATTGACGAAAGTCCATGCAGCCGTACCGGTCAGCCAGCTGTTCTTTGCTTCGCCCGGAATCTGAGCGTCTGCGCCGGCTACCATCTGGGAATATACATAAGGTTCTGTCTTGTGGATTTCGCTGAACTCCTCCACATAAGCGGGACAGGTCTTGCGGTAGATCTCGAAAGCTCTGTCGCCACGTCCGATTACGGTCTCCGCGATGGAAACCCAAGGATTGTTGTGGCAGAAGATACCGGCATTCTCTTTATATCCCGGCGGATAGGAAGAAATCTCTCCCAGCTCCAGATGATATCTGGTGTATGCGGGCTGTAAGATCATAACGCCGTATTCGGTATCCAGTTTTTCTTTTACGGAATCAAGCGCTTTCTCGGCAAGGCCTTCTTCGACGCCGATGCCGGCAAGCGGGCAGAAACCGTTTGACTCAATGTAGATCTGTCCTTCGTCACATTCTTTGGAACCGATCTTCTTGCCGTAAGCATCGTATGCGCGTACGAACCAGTCGCCATCCCAGCCGTCTTTTAACACGGCATCATACATTTTCTTTACTTCTGTGCGGGCATAATCAGCTTCCGCCCGGTCGCCCATCAGCTCGCATAACTGTGCATATTCTTCGCCGTATTTTACAAACATGCCGGCAATAAATACGGATTCCGCAACAGGTCCCTCGGAAGGTCCGAAAGTCTGGAAGGACTCGCCGGGATGCTCGGAGAAACAGTTTAAGTTCAGACAGTCGTTCCAGTCTGCACGTCCGATCAGCGGTAAGTTATGAGGACCCTTGTGATTTACGATGTAATCAAAGGAGCGTTTCAAGTGATTCATCAGCGGTTTTGCCGCGTTAATGTCGTTGTCAAACGGAACCATCTCAGTAAGGATGGACGTATCGCCGCTCTCACGAACATAGGCGGATGTGCCGGCGATCAGCCATAAGGGATCATCATTGAAGCCGCTGCCGATGTCGGAGTTACCTTTCTTCGTCAAAGGCTGGTACTGGTGATATGCGCTGCCGTCTTCGAACTGTGTGGAAGCGATATCTATGATTCTCTGTCTTGCACGGTCGGGGATCAGATGTACGAAACCTAAGAGATCCTGACAGGAATCTCTAAAGCCCATGCCGCGTCCGATACCGGATTCATAATAGGAAGCGGAACGGGACATGTTGAAGGTTACCATACATTGATACTGATTCCAGATATTGACCATACGGTCAACTTTATCATTGGAAGATTTCACGCTGTATTTGGATAAAAGGTCGCCCCAGTATGCGTTCAGAGCGGCAAAAGCCTTGTCCACGTCGGCATCGGACTGGTATTTTGCCAGCATAGCATTGGCAGGTTTCTTATTAATAACATTGTGGGACTCCCACTTATCATCTTCCGGATTCTCTATATATCCTAAGACAAAGACATAGGACTTGGATTCGCCGGGAGCGAGTGTCACGTTAATCTGGTGTGACGCGATAGGAGACCAGCCCCGTGCGATCGAATTCGTAGCTTTGCCGTTCTCCACAACTTCCGGATTGGCAGCGCCGCGGTATGCACCGAGGAAAGCATCGCGGCTTGTATCAAAACCGTCTACAGGTGTGTTGACGGAATATACCGCATAATGATTTCTGCGCTCTCTGTATTCTGTCTTATGATAAATGGTGGAGCCAATCACCTCTACCTCGCCGGTGCTTAAGTTACGCTGGAAGTTTCGGGAATCATCATCCGCGTTCCACAGACACCACTCTACATATGAGAAAAGGGATACTGACTTGGAAGCGCTGCCTGTATTAGTCAGCTTTACCTGACTGATCTCGCAGTTGTCGTCCATGGGAACGAAGGTGAGCACGGAGGCTTCCACATCATTCTTCTTACCGGTAAAACGGCTATAGCCGATGCCGTGGCGGCACTCGTAACTGTCAAGTTCTGTCTGGGTAGGTTTCCAGCCCGGATTCCATACGGTATTGCCGTCTTTAATATAGAAGTATTTACCGTTGATGTCATTCGGTACATCATTGTAACGGTAACGGGTCATGCGAAGCAGCTTGGCATCTTTATAGAAGGTATAGCCGCCGCAGGTGTTGGAGATCAGACTGAAGAATTCATTGCATCCTAAATAGTTGATCCACGGTAAAGGGGTCTTAGGGGTTGTGATGACGTATTCGCGGTTGGCGTCATCGAAATAGCCAAATTTCATAGTGATTTTCTCCTTTTCTGTTGATGTTTTGTTGATATATGAAACATGTGAAGCGAAATACAGAAAACGATTAAGATAAATGTGAAGCTGTATATTGTGCCCGTGCACCGTTAAAAGATAAAAAAATGAAGTGCACGGAAAATATACAAAATATAAATGATGATGCAATTATACATAATACAGAAAGGAATTGCAATCATAATCGTACCATCGGAAGGAAGAAAAAGGAAGTATTCAGCGTAATCGACGAAAACGTTTAATAGGCTTTCGGGGCAAATGTAAACAGAATGTGAATAAATTTGTAAGAAGGTGTTAAAAAACAGGTTTCGAAACTGTGTAAATTATACAAAAATATAAAAACTGTACAAAAAAATTAAAGTTTCTCTTGCAAAACTGTCAAAAGTGATATAGACTGTAATTACGAAAACGATTAAGATATAAAAGGCTTGTTTCATGGAATTATCGAAATCAAAGTCTAGGGCATAAGAGTAGAGCAGTAGATACAGGATATTAAGATGAGAACCGTGAAGGAGCCGTAGATGTAAGAGAAGACAGGAGCTTACAGTTATGGTATCGATGAAAGATATTTCGGTCGCGTGTGGAGTTTCCGTGGCAACTGTAAGCAAGGCACTGAACGATCACGCTGACATCGGCGCGGAGACTAAGAACCGCGTCAGGCAGGTAGCAAAACAGATGGGGTACTTTCCCAACTCGGCGGCGAAGGCGCTTAAGACGAACCGTACGCACAATCTGGGAGTGCTATTCGAGGAGGACGACCACAGCGGTCTGACGCATGATTTTTTTGCGGGTGTCCTGGACAGTCTGAAAAGCGCGGCAGAGGAGAAGGGATATGACATTACTTTTGTCAACGGGTGCAGAACAAGACCCAATAGAATGTCCTATCTGGAGCATTGCAGGTACAGAGGTTTTGATGGCGTGGTTCTCGTATGCGTCAACTTCTATGATCCGGAAGTGCTTGAACTGGTGAACAGCAGTATTCCCACTGTTACGATTGACCACATATTTAATAATGTGTGTGCGGTGGTGTCGGATAACGTGAAGGGAATGCGGGAACTTGTACAGTATGTATACGATAAAGGACACCGCAGAATCGCTTATATCCATGGCGCTAATTCCACATCTGCGATTACTCAGAGAAGGCTGGCTTCCTTCTACAAGACGGCGGAAGATCTGGGATTAAAGATTCCGGATGAGTACATAAAAGCCTCTGCGTACAGAGACACTAAGACATCCGGTGTGGCGACGGCAGAGCTTCTGGCTCTGAAGAAGCCGCCCACATGTATATTTTACCCCGATGATTTTGCCTGCTATGGCGGCATTAATGTGATTAAGGAACGGGGATTGCGCATCCCGGATGATATTTCAGTAGTGGGATTCGATGGAATCAGGATCGCAAGACATATAGAACCGAAGCTGACAACACTGAAACAGGACACGACACAGCTCGGCAGGAGAGCAGCCGAGAAAGTCATCAGCCTGATCGAGCATCCGAAAACGACGTTGATTGAACAGATTGTCGTGGAGGGAGAAGTGTATGAAGGTAATTCGGTAGCCAGGCTAAGATGAGGCATTTATATCAGTTTCTACTGATAATAAAATAAATGCAGAAGTAACTTGATAGCAATATCAAAATATTCTCAAAGGGAGGAAATTATTCATGAAGAAAAAGTTACTTAGTGTAATTCTTTCAACAGCCATGATCGCAAGTGTGCTTTCAGGCTGTGGTGGAAATGACGGCGGAGCCGCTTCCACACCTGCAACTGACAACGCAGCACCCGCTGCAGACGCTGCACCGGCAGAGGACGCAGCTCCGGCAGAGGACGCAGCACCCGCTGATGATGCAGCACCCGCTGCTTCCGGCGACAAGTTCTATATCTATTCTTGGAACACAGAGTTACAGGAGAGACTTGCGTATGTATTCGCAGCTAATCCGGGTATGGAAGACAGAGTAGAGTATGTAAACGTTGGTGACTCCGGTATCTATCAGGAGAGAATCGACCAGCTGTTACAGGCTCCCGATGCAGAGGACTATCCTGACATCATCGCTTTCGAGGCAGCTTACATCATGAAGTATACCAATTCCGATCAGACATTACCGATTACTGATCTTGGTCTTTCTGAGAGCGACCTTGGCGAGATGTATCCTTACACAATCACGGTTGCTACCGATAAGAGAAACGGCAGCATAAAGGGTCTTTCATGGCAGGCATGTCCCGGTGCATTTATGTACAGAACTGACCTTGCTGAGAGCCTTCTCGGTGTAACAAGCCCTGAGGAGATGCAGGCTAAGATCAGCACATGGGATGATTTCGTAGCTACGGCTCATGAGATTAAGGAGAAATCCGGCGATGCTACAAGAATCCTTTCTTCTAACGGTGATATCGCAGAGGTATTCAGATCCAACATGGAGAATCCTTGGGTAGACGACAGCGGCGTATTCCGTATGGATCCGATCATGGAGCAGTACATGGATATGTGTAAGACTCTGGAGCAGGAAGACTTGACACAGAAGACAACCACATGGACTGACGAGTGGAACGCTGGTCCTTCCACAGACGCTGTATTCGGTTACTTCGGATGTACATGGTTCTTACACTGGACGATCAAGGCTAACTGCGGCGGCTCTGCTGTAGGCGAAGGTACTTATGGTCTTTGGAACATGTGCCAGGGCCCGATGCCTTACTACTGGGGTGGTACATGGTTAGGTGCAACAGCAGGATGTTCCGATAAAGAGCTGGCTGGACAGATCATGAAGAGTCTTTGCTGTGATACAGAGATCATGACAACGATGTCTTCCGAGACTCTGGACTATGTAAACAACAAGACGGCTATGCAGACTCTGTCTGATCAGGGTGCAGGCGCATACGACTTCTTAGGCGGTCAGGACTTCATCGCAGTATTCTCCCCTCTGGCGGACAATGTAGATGTATCCTTCATGAGCGCATATGACCAGAAGGTTAACGATCTCCTTGGAACACAGATTACAGAGTACTCTCTTGGCAACAAGGATAAAGAGACAGCTATCGCAGACTTCAAGGCAGCAGTAGCAGAAGCTTATCCTTCACTGACATTCGAGTAATTATTGACAGTCAAAACAGAATAAGTAATATACTAAAGTCTGTACCGGCTCTTCGGGCCGGTACAGATATTTAAAAGTAATTTTAAGAAGAAAAGACCGCGGCACAGTTTTTTGAGAGTGCTCCGGCAGACAGAGAATTGTCAAATGCCTGTGGCGCGGTCAGAGGCAGGAAAATTTAAAAAGAAGGATGTGGAGAAATGGCAAAGAGTAAGAGCAATAAGCATAAGACAGTGGAATACGGCCGCTATGGATATTACTTCATTGCTCCGTTTTTTATTGTATTCGCAATATTCCAGTTATGGCCCTTAATCTATACATTGGGTCTGGCTTTCTGTGAGAATTATACGGATACGATGTGGAACGTGGAAGTGGGTCCTACCTTTAACGGTCTTCAGAACTTTTCGACGATCTTTGTGGGCAGCGATGGATCGCTGTTTGATACTTATACTTTCCGTGCATTGGGCGCTACCCTGATCATGTGGCTGATGAACTTCTTGCCGCAGATTCTGTTGGCGTTGCTTCTGGCAGTATGGTTTACGGATACGAGAGTAAAGATCAAAGCGCAGGGTGCATATAAGATCCTTGTATTTATGCCTAACATCATCACGGCGGCTACGATCTCCGTACTGTTCTACAAACTGTTCGATTACCCGAACGGACCGATCAACCAGTTCTTTGTAAACAGCGGTATCTGGGATGTACCCTATCAATTTCTGGCTACGAAATGGGCAACAAGGAGTATTATCTCCTTTATCAATTTCTGGATGTGGTACGGCAATACGATGATCGTTCTGACAGCGGGTGTGCTGGGTATCAGCCCGTCGCTGTTTGAGGCAGCCAGAGTGGACGGCGCGTCAAGCTGGCAGATATTTAAGAGTGTAACCCTGCCTCTGCTTCGTCCGATCATGCTGTTCTCACTGGTAAACTCCGCAATCGGCGGACTGCAGATGTATGATATCCCGAAGCTGTTGACGACTAGCGGATATGGTGATCCGGATTATACCACCAGAACTATGACGATGTACATAAGAGAACTTGCCTTCACTGGGGCGAGACAGATGGGTAAGGCTTCGGCGGTCTCTCTGGTACTGTTCGTTGTAACCCTGTTCTTCTCCCTTGCACTGTTCTATATCATGAGGGATAAGGATGAGATCAGGGAGAAGAAAGCCATTAAAGCGGCACAGAAAGCAAGAAAGGGGGCAAACTGATCATGAATAAAGAAAAAGACGGCGGCTTACATGCCAGTATTATGATACAGCAGATCATTCGTAATGCGGTCTGTGTCTTCCTGTGTATTTTGAGTTTGATCCCGTTCTGGATCATGATCGTGAATGCGACCAGAACCAGTGTGGATATTCAGTCCAGTTTTACTCTGATCCCGTCCCACTATCTGATGGAGAACTGGCAGAAGCTGCTCTATCAGGCGAGCCAGAGTGTACCTCTGTGGAGATATATGACCAACAGTCTGATTATCGCAGGAGGCTCCACAGTTTTGGCTGTATACTTCTCGACGATGACGGCATACGGAGTTACCGCTTATAAATTCAGAGGAGCTAATTTTGCATGGGCGTTCATCATGGCGATCATGATGATTCCGGTGCAGGTTTCTTCCATCGGTTTCTTCCGGTTTATATACCAGATCGGCTGGGGTAACAATTATATGCCTTTGATCATTCCGGCGATTGCAGCGCCCTCTACAGTATTCTTTATGAGACAGTATATGATCAGTGCACTGCCGCTTGAGATTCTGGATTCCGCAAGAATTGACGGATCGGGAGAGTTCAGAACATTTAATACGATTGCAATGCCGCTGATGAAACCGGCAGTAGCGACACAGTGTATCTTCGCGTTCATCGGATCATGGAATAACTTCTATACGCCTTCCATGCTGCTTACGAGTCAGGCGAAGTTTACTCTGCCGATGTTCGTGCAGCAGATGAGAGGTGAGCGTTTCCGTTCCGACCACGGTATCATTTATGTAGGTCTGGTGGTAACGATCATGCCGATCTTCGTTGTATATTTCCTTCTGTCTAAGTACATCATCGCGGGTGTTGCACTCGGTGGTGTGAAGGAGTAATCTGGTAATAGGCTATGTTGTATTGGGGAGATAGCTTATAGAAAGAGAGCGTGCCGATTTGGTGCGCTCTTTTTCTGTTAGCGGGTTAAAATAAGACGGACGCCCGGATGGGTATTGATTAAGGACAAACATTAGGAATACTTTTTATAGTAAAAATTTAAGATATATTACATAGTAAATTGGAAAATATTGTGTTAAGATATACGCGATGGCAGTAAGTACCGCGGATTACCACCGCGGAATGTGACAAATACCATTTCACGGACAGAATTGAGGATTATAAGTATAATGTCAAATATAGTATACAAAAACGCCACGATGAGGGTATATGACAGTCTCGTACGGCTATGCGATTATGCCGGTAAGAGTGTGGAGTGGTGCGATAAACTTTGGCAGGAGATGTTAAGTGACAGGGAAGTATATGATGAGTTTGTCTATTATCTGGAACACCATGTGCCCGGTGATTTGATGAAGGTCCGGGGATATTCGCTGACGGATCTGTATGTGTGGCAGATAGGGCAGTATAATCTGCATGGAGATTCGGGGAAGAATACGGTCTGTTGCAATAAGGAAGAGATGGTATTGCAGGCGCTTTGGATGTTGGCCAAGATGAAGAAGAACCCCGACAGCTATCTGGGCAGGCTGGATCAAGGCGCGGGGATGGATAAAATATAAGTAACTGTTCAGAGGGGACTTAGTAACTGTGAAGAACAGGGGTCTGAACAGTTACAAAGATAGATAATCGAAGAAAGTATAGAGAAAGAATATGGAAAAAACGGAATTTATTGAAAGATTACAGCGTGCGCTTGCTGCAGGTATTTCCAGTAGCCAGGTGGCGGAGAATGTGCGGTATTATCAGGATTATATTGATTCGGAGATTCGCAAGGGAAGAAGCGAGAAGGAAGTGATGGACAGTCTGGGTGATCCGAGGCTGCTTGCTAAGAGTATTATTGAGGCGAATAAGCACGCCGGAGTAAGCTACGGCTCGAATCAGGAGTATGATGATGAGGTGGCGGATGAGCCGCAGGAGTGGGATTCGGATCGCAGCAAATCTTGATGCAAGTCTTGTCAGAAAGTTTACG
>JAAUZT010000031.1 GCA_014804485.1 Lachnospiraceae bacterium | reverse complement strand
TTGGAGGATGGAAGCATAGCTAATGTTGAAATGCAGAAAATCGGCTATCTGTTTCCGGGGCAAAGGTGTGCCTGTTATTCGGCAGACTTGCTTCTGCGCCAGTATAAGCGGGTGAGAGGAGAGAAGAAAAAGAAGTTCAGTTACCGCGATATCAAGAGTGTTTATACAATAGTTTTGTTTGAGAAAAGTCCGACAGAGTTCTATGAATATCCTGATATATATTATCACTTTTTCGAACAAAAATCTGATACAGGATTACAAATGGAGTTTCTGCAGAAATACCTGTTCATTCCGCTTGACATCTTTCGGAAAAGCAAGCACAATAAAGACATAAAAGATAAAAGGGATGCATGGCTGTCCCTATTTTCAAGCGATGAGCCGGAAACTATTATAGGGTTGATGGAAGCATATCCTGAGTTCCGTGAAATATATGAGGAAGGCTATGAGATCTGCCGGAATGTAGAAAGGGTGATGGAGATGTTCTCGAAGGAGCTGTACGAGCTTGACAGAAATACAGTGCAGTATATGATTGATGAGATGCAGGATACGATAGATGCGCAGAAGGAGGAGCTCGATGAGCGGAACCGGACAATTACAGAGTTACGGAAAGAACATGAAAAGACGTTGGGTGGAACGGTAAGCATCCTGAGGAGCCTGAGCATATCGGAACAGGAGATCGTCACGAGAATCTGTGAGCAGTATCAGATTGATGAGGAACAGGTGAAAAAGTATTTATAGGCATTAGGAGCCAGGCTGATAGATGCCTAAGGAAATACCGGTTCGCCTGTATATTTAACATGCAATGGGTACAGAGCCTGCAGCAGATAACGGCCATCTACATGGGTGTGAGGGCTTGCAGAGGCGGCAGATATGGGTGGACTTATTATGATCCGATTTTTGCATACCGCTACGATAATTATTCTTATCAAAATACAACAGGCGAAGTGTACAGCAGACGGAAACTTTTGAAAAAGTACAAGGAGGGAAGCGATTACCCTATTTATCTGAATCCTCGTAATCCGGGTTCCATACGCACGAAACGTACGCCGCAGAAGATGGATGTGCTGTTGATCTGTATTGGACTCTTATGTGTGAGTGTGGTGCTTGCGGAGGTATTGTGAGTGTGCTGATCCCAAGATCAAAAAGCTCAGGAAGAAAATAGAGAACCCATTATCATCCTTCATTTCAGTTACCACGTTTTTCGCCATACGTTTTGCGAAAATGAAACGAACATCAAGGTAATTCAGGAGATAATGGGTCATGCAAACAACATTGTAATTTAATATCTTCAAGGGAGTGTCTGACGCTGTTCTTCAAGATAAAAATTGACAACAATTTTGACAACAAATTTTATAAAAGTCGTACTGAACAGTACCGAATGATACTTTTCCCCGAAACGGCTTAGAGCTTCTCCGGTTCCGGATACTCTACGCCGAAAGTATCAACCGTAACCGTTTTAATCCGCTGATCTTCTAAAGGACGGTCGTTGTAATCAGTAGCTGTCTCGGCTATCTTATTGATATTCTCCATACCTTCTATCACCTTTCCGAATGCCGCATAAGCGCCGTCCAGATGAGGGCTTGTCTTGTGCATGATGAAGAACTGGCTTCCGGCAGAATCTGGATGCATACTTCTTGCCATGGAGAGCACGCCTTCGGTGTGCTTCAGGTCGTTGGGGAAGCCGTTCTGTGCAAATTCTCCGCGAATCGAATAATCGGGACCGCCCATGCCGGTGCCTTCGGGATCGCCGCCCTGAATCATGAAGCCTTTAATGACTCTGTGAAAGATCAGTCCGTCATAGAAATTCTTATTAATTAAGCTGATATAGTTGTTGACGGAGATCGGCGCAATATCGGGATAAAGCTCCGCTTTGATGACATCTCCGTTTTCCATTGTAAAAGTAACGATTGGGTTTTGTGACATAGTTTCCTCATTTCCGCGCTGTCTTTGGCGCAATTTTCTCGTTTCTGAAATTTTGATATGGTAATATTATATATAGTATAAGATGGATAATGCAAGAGGGCATGGGGATTAATTTTTACGGAGAAAGAATAAATGATGCTGAAAAAAGTGATTTTACTGATCGAGGAAGATATTATGCAGCAAAAAGTGCTGTGCGGGGAAAGTATACTGCCGGATGATTTGCGGGAACATGGGGTGGAGATCGTTATTGGGCAGAGACAGAGTGTGGTGCTGGATATTGAAGCAGAAGAGAACACTACGGCATGTAACAGTACAGAATGTAACGGGGCAAAATGCCGTGGAGCGGGATGGATGGATGAAGTATATGGCGGTGTAGAAGACGGTACAGAGGAGCACTTGTACATCACAGATTCGGAGGAGACGTATCGTCTTATGAGGCAGCGGGGAAGATATGTGCTGCCATACCGGCATGAGAATAATCAGAACGCGGATTTTACGGGAGCGCTGTATGTGATTGAGCAGATTGAAGAGGTTGATTATGAGACGGTTGATCTGGCGTATAGGCGGCTTGCGGGACTGCCGTGGGAGATTCTCAGGACGAAGCGGTGCATAATCCGCGAGACTACGGAGGCGGATGTGGACAGTTTCTACAATATATATGCGGAACCTGAGATTACCAGATATATGGAAGATTTGTATGAGGATCGGGAAGAAGAACTGGCCTATGTCGCGGAGTATAGGGAGAAAATGTACGGATTCTATGGGTATGGCATGTGGACGGTGCTTACGAAAGAGGGTACGGTGATCGGCCGGGCAGGCATAAGCTGGCGTGAGGGATTTGACCTGCCGGAGCTGGGATTCGTGATCGGAGTGCCCTGGCAGGGACAGGGATACGCCTATGAGGTGTGCAGGGCGATTCTCGATTATGCGAAGATAGAATTGAGTTTTACACAGGTGCAGGCACTTGTAATGGAGGGAAATGAGAAGTCGGCGGCGCTGTGCCGGAAGCTGGGATTTCGGAAAGGGGAGCGGGTCGAAGAGGACGGAGAGCAGTATGACAGATATCTGGCGGAGCTGACCAAGACAGCTCTATAAGAAAGAAAAGCGGCACATTCTTCCATGATGATGCAATTTTGATACAAATTTGATGGAGTTTTGATGCAAAGATTATGCTTTTATGTTGCAAATCTGATGCAGGATTGATGCTTTCACACGGTAGCATAGACGTAGAGATTACACGTACCGTCAGATTTAAGATGATCAAAAGACGCGAGAAGGAAGGATGTGCAGTATGAAAAAACACAGAAAATTATTAAGCTTTTTGGCTGTACTGGTATTGCTTATAGGTTATGCGCCCACAGTACATGCGGAAGAGGAAACCAATGAAGACAGAACGCTTTCCCCTTATTTCTATGTGGAAAGCGAAGAGACGGGAGTGGACTGCCTGCCGTTAAAAAGTACGGATGTGAACACAACGATAGAGGGAATCATCGCGGACACTTATGTAGTGCAGACATATGCCAACCAAGGGACGAAGCCGATTAACGCCAGATACATTTTCCCGGCATCGACTAAGGTCACGATACATGGTATGCAGATGCAGATCGGGAACCAGATCGTGAAGGCGGTCATTAAGGAAAAGGAAGAGGCGAAGCAGGAATTTGAAACGGCTAAGAGCGAAGGCAAAAGCGCCTCCATGCTGTCAGAGCAGAGAGCAAATGTGTTCACGATGGACGTTGCCAATATTATGCCCGGCGATGAGGTGCGGATCGAGCTGCACTATACGGAGCTGATTACGCCCACAGACGGAACTTATCAGTTTGTCTATCCGACAGTGGTGGGTCCGCGGTATGTGGGTCCCGTGCTGGACGATACGGGAAACCGCGAGGAATGGACAGGCACAGCGTATCTGCCGGAGGGGACTGCGCCCGCAGATCAATACCATATCAATGTGACGGTTGCCTCCGGTGTGCCGATCTCGTCGCTTTCGAGCAGCTCACATGACGTCAAGATCGACTGGGAAGGGAATACGACAGCCCATGTCAGTCTGGCGGATCCGTCGAATTATGCCGGCAATCGGGATTTTATATTGGACTATAGGCTGACCGGAGAAGAGATCAACACGGGACTTATCACCAGTCAGGGAGAAAATGAGAATTATTTCATGTTAATGATACAGCCGCCGGAACGCTATGAAGTGGAGGAGATTCCGCCCAGAGAATATATTTTCGTACTAGATGTCTCCGGCTCCATGTCGGGATTTCCACTGAATACGGCTAAGAAGCTGATTAATAATCTGGTATCCGGCCTGCGGGAGAGCGATACCTTTAACCTAATCTTATTTTCCGGGGATTCTTTGCAGATGTCAGACAGTTCGGTTCCGGCCACGGAGGAAAATGTTAATAAGGCGCTCCGTCTGATTAACGCGCAGAAGGGAGCGGGCGGTACCGAACTGGCTTCCGCACTGGAAGATGCGCTGCAGATACCGGCGACAGAGGATACGTCCCGCAACATCGTTATCATAAGTGACGGATACATATACGGAGAGTCGGAAGTATTTGATATGATTAATGACAATATGGATAAAGCGGATTTCTTTTCCTTCGGCATTGGCTCCGCCGTAAACCGCTATCTGATCGAAGGAATCGCATCGATCGGACAGGGAGAGCCTTTTATCGTGACTGATGAAAAAGAGGCATCCGAGGTAGCGGAAAAGTTCCGCACATACATACAGTCACCGGTACTGACGGATATCAGGGTAGTTTTTGAAGGAATGGATACTTATGATTTCGAACCCACCGTGCTGCCGACACTGTATGCGCAGAAGCCCATTGTCCTGCTGGGCAAATGGAGAGGTGAAGCGACTGGAACGATTCGGATCAGCGGCATGACCGGTGAGGGACAATACTCACAGAGCATAGATGTGTCGGAGGCAAAAAACGGTCAGAACGATGCAGTAGGATATCTGTGGGCGCGCAAGAGAGTGGAGCGGCTGACTGATTACGGCAGAAGCGACGATGATCCGAAGGTACGGGCAGAAGTGACACAGATCGGATTAGACCACCATATGATTACGCCTTATACATCCTTTATCGCGGTGTTGGATACCGTTCGGAATCCCGAGGGTGACAGCACGGATGTGGACCAGCCGCTTCCGTTGCCGTTGGAGGTGTCTAATCTGGCGATCGGTTATCGGATCGGATCGGAACCGGGCGATGTCATGTTTATCGGAATGTTGCTGGTGCTGCTGCTATTATCGGCGCCGGTGAAGAGGCGGTTAAATAGTGCGATGACACGTACTTGAAACAGGTTTATGCGTAAATGAAATGTGTATGCAGATAGGGAATGAAATGAGAATGGGAAAAAATATAATGTACGACAGAATATATCAGAATCGGATACTTCTCATGGCAGCAACTGTTATTACTCTCGTGATGTGTTATTTCTGCAGGACAAGCGACAGTGACGCTCTTACCTGGATATTGACACCCACCGCATGGTGGGTCAGTATCCTTGGCGGTATTCCTTTTGAATACCTTCCCCATCAGGGGTATGTCAATCATCTATGGCAGTTTGTGATCGCGCCTTCCTGCGCGGGGTGCCGCTTCATGCTGATCACGTTTCTGATGCTGGTTTTTTCATTCGGTAAAAATGAATCCGCACGCGGTCCGAAAAAACAGTGGGCATGGCTTGGATTTAGTCTGGTGTTTGCTTATGTATCCACGATTTTGGTCAACGGGATACGGATCGTTGCGTCCATCTACCTGCCTGTTGTTTTGGAAAGAAAACAGCTTATGGTCGGGTGGCTGACACCCGACAGACTGCATACGCTGATCGGAACCATAACATATTTTATATCATTGTGCGTGATTTATCTGCTTGCGTTGTCGATTCACCAACGCATTTTCGAGCGGATTCAGCGGGAGGGTGGGAAAGCTGTCGAAGCGCTCTCCGTGGAAGTATCTGCACGCACGATGCAGCACAGGAATCTGACTGTACCGGCATTTTGGTATCTTCTGGTTGTGCTGGCGCTGCCTTTTGTGAAAAGGATGTATCATCATGATCTGGCGGGATTCGGGACATACGCGGCGGTGATTGGCGGGGTATGCGGGAGTGTGTGTGTTTTGTTCATGCTGATCGGGAACATGCGGCGGCGAAGGAAAGCAATTAAAGGCTGCTGATTTATAAGCTGATATCCCGTCCCATACAAAGTGATTCCGGCATATCCTTGTAGTCACCGTAGTTACTGATCTGTTCGAAGCCGTAACGTCGATACAGGCGGACGGAGGCAGCCAGAAACGCACCGGTCTCTAACAGCATACGTTTATAACCTGATTCCTGTGCGCGTTCGATTAAGTGTGCCAGCAGCTGACCGCCGATATTCTGTCCGCGATAGGGTTCCTGCACGAAAACCCGCTTGATTTCAATTTCGGTATCTGAATACTTCCGCAGCGCCGCACAGCCCGCGGCGTGCTGTCCATCATAAGCAATGATCACATAGTCCATGGTGTCTAAGTGATTGTATTTCTTATATTTCTCCCGTTTATCCTCTCCGCCGATCGCCAGGTTGAGGAACTGATCCAGTTCGTTACATAGCCGAAGAAAATCAGGATGACTGTATGGTACTTGCCGTAAAGTGATTGAAAATGTGTGCATGGTTTCCTCCTTAGTGGTTTACTGATTTATTTGCTTTTGCTTGAATCAAGTATATCTGCATGATATACTATCTGCAAATGTGATTAATCGGATATCACTAATTCGATTCATAAATAATACTTGCAGATATTACGAAGGGAGCCCGCATATGGACACGCAATCATTACAGACTTTCATCGCACTAGCAGAGTACCGGAACTTTACCAAGACCGCTGACGCGCTGTTCATAGCGCAGTCCACGGTGACGAACCGGATCGCGGAGCTGGAACGGGAAATTGGGAAACAACTTTTTGACAGAAATAAGAGAAAAGTGACTCTTAGCAAGGAGGGAGAAGCTTTTCTTTTCTATGCGAAAAGAATTCTGGAGCTACAGACTGCGGGGATTCAGGAAGTTAATTCCCTTAAGAAATATCAGGATACCTATCGGATCGGGACGACGAATACGATCTATGAGTGCTATCTCTTTCCGATGATCAGAGAATATATGGAGACACACCCCGAGCATGCCGTGAAGATCACCATCGGGCATTCCAATGATCTGCTGCAGGCGATACAGGATAATCTGCTGGATGTGGCGTACTCTTATCTGCCGTTCTATCATGCGGGGTTTCGGTGTGATGTGTTTGCAACGGATGAGCTGGTACTCGTCACGGGATACGGGAATACGACATACCAAGACGGCATTACGAAAGAAGAGCTGCTTCATTCTAATTATCTGTACTGTAACTTTGCCCTGCAGGAAGTGGGAGTCTTTATCAGAGAGCTTTTTCCGCCGCATTACCAGTTCGGATTTGAGATTGACAACAGTACGAAGCTGATCCCGTATCTGATTACGTTTGAGGGAATCAGTTTCGTGCCGGAAAGTCTGGCGGCGCCGTATATCGAGCAGGAGAAGCTGCGGCGGATTGAGCTGCTGAATTTCGAGGCACCGAGGATTAATAGTTATAAGATTGTGAGAAAGTAGTTGCTTTAGGAATTCATAAGAAAAGAGATTTTATGCTTATATTGTGATAAGATTAAGCAGGGTTGTTTGATCTTCCAATACAATATGGCGTATGATATGTAGGAATTTTGAGACTAACTGAGGAGAAAAAATGAAATCTGTCAGATATATATTCAGCGGTTTGCTGATTGCGGCGGCATTGCTGATTGGGTGTGATCTTTTTCAGATTTTCTTATACGATTTTGAAGATTTCTGGCAGACATCTTTCTATGTGCAGGACGGGATCGGCGTGGAACAGATGAAAGAACAGATCTTTGATTCCGCAGAAAAGTATGAATTAGAAGTAATCTACATAGATAAATACATTGAGGGAGATTATTACACACGAATCGACGTATATTGCACTCCCGCTGCCGAGGAAATGTTTGCTCGGGAGTATCAATTGTCGGAGGGGCATTACGGCAGTCTTTTCTCCGGTGAGTCGGATGTAGTGTTTCACACCGTGGAGGAATTGTCCGGAGAACGGATGCAAAAAGAACCGGAACAATATTATATTTTGGGGTGCACTGAAAACGCCACTGCATATAAAGCAGAACTGGTTGATACCTACGGCGGCAGTCTACCGCGTCCCAAAGAAAGAGATAGTATGCAGGAGGCATTGAAGCGCCTGATCTGGATTTGGCTTGTGGTAGGGATTTTGATCTGGATACAGACTTATTATAAAACCATACAGATCAGAAAAGAGATTGTGGTGCGGTTATCGCTGGGTGAATCCATAGAAAGAATCGTCCTGCTTCATGCTCTTATAGATATATTGTGGTACTGCCTCTGTTTTTTTGCAACATCATTGATTTTGTATCGGATATATCATTGCCTGTTTCTATGGAATTATGAGATTATTGCGTTGGCTGTTATTATTTTGGGAGATACTATAATTTATGCCTCGCTGCTTCGTTGTGATCTCAAGCTGGGATTTTCGGGCGTGAGAATGTCACGGAAACTTCTGAATGTAAGTTATATGTTGAAAACATTATTAACCCTTGCATTGTCTGTTTCCGCGGCAACAACGATTGCTCTAAGCACCAAATATATAGATTTGGAAAAGCAAAGGGAGTTTTATGAGGCGCGTAAAGCATACTCTTATTTATATTTGATAAATAGTTCAGGGTACATGGAGACATGGTTTTACAGGAACTATTTTACGATGTTTGATATGCAGTTTATTTGCGGAAACGGATCTTACGACTGGAAAGATCAGGATAAACTTGCGATCTGTATAAATGCAAACATGAAAGACTATTTGTGTGAGAGCTTGCCATCCGTAGCAGATAAAATCAGCAAATGTAAGGCATGTGTGCTGATTCCGGAACGAGAAGAAGTGACCGATGATGCGATGGAGATTTTGCTGGATGCGTCAGCTTCTTTTGCGAATTTAGAGGAGAACGATGTTGCAGTAATTTATTACAGCGATCATCCCCGTATCATTAATTATGATGTATATAGAGGATATGTCAGATCATACTGTCCTGTTATTATCTATAATAACTGTATTGAAGATGCAAGACCGATTGAAGAAGGACGTATTTTGTTTGAACTTAATTTCGGTAAGGTTATGATGAAGCCGGATGTGGAGGAACTTGACCGTTTCTGCGAGGAGCATGAGTGCCAATATTTGCAGGAAAATGTATGGCTTACTTTCGAGCATGAATTACAAAATGTTAAAAGAGGAGTGATTATGAATATAGTCCTGCTGCTGTTTCAGTGTGCAGTGGAGTTGTGTTTGAGTGCGGCTATCATTAGGCTTGAGTTTGAGACAAACCGTCTGGAGATCATAATGAAGAAAATACTGGGCTATTCTGTCATAGAACGGATCGGAAGGCAGTTTATCATGACAATAACGTCGAGTGTGGCAGGTATTGTCGGAGCATGGATATGTTATAAGATACTTGGACTTGAGCATGCCGGTCTTATGTGTGCCGTTGTAGTGATTTTAATGCTCATAGAAACGGCAGTCATGTTCGGAAGATTTCTTCATATAGAGCAAGATAGTATCCAGAGAACATTGAAAGGCGGGTTTTTATGATGATAGAGATCAGGCATTTGTATAAGAGATTTGACGAGAAACAACTGTTTTCGGATTTGAATTTGGTTATTGAGGACGGTGAGTTTGTAGTATTCTGGGGAGAAAGCGGATGCGGGAAAACGACACTTCTCAACATGATCGGTTCCTTGGAGAAGATTGATCAGGGGGAAATTCTGGTTAATCATAAGGATATTTTTCAGAGGAAAAACCAGAGAGAGTATTTAAGAAATGAGGTGGGGTTTCTTTTCCAGAATTTTGCATTGATCGAGGCAAAAACGGTACGGGAGAACCTGAATATGGTAAAGAAACAGACTCGATCCGAGTATACAGTGGAGCAGGCGCTGGAAGGTGTAGGTCTGTCAGATGTGGTAGATAAACAGGTGTTTAAGTTGTCGGGAGGAGAGCAGCAACGGGTAGCGCTTGCAAGACTTATGATTAAGAAATGTTCTATTATATTGGCGGATGAACCTACAGGATCGCTGGACCCGGGCAATGCGGATAAGGTAATGGAGCTGTTGCAGGCATTTCATAAGATGGGAAGAACGGTCATTCTGGTAACACATGTTGAGAAGTATAAGCGGTTGGGGTTTCGCACAATAGAAATAGCATAAAAGTTGTGCTATAGTATATTTATCACATTGTATCGGACAGCAGGAAACAAGGAGCATATTTATGTGGAACAGCAAAACGAAACGGGTTTTGATCATCCTCGGGGTTATGGCTTGTATGTATGTTTTTATATGGGGGATGAATGCGGATTTGCGGTATACTCCTTTTTGTAAGAAACTTGGTGGCGTCACAGGCGCATCAGCTACAACTCTCTGGAAAGAACCATATACATACAGCGTATGTAAGCCAGCCTTTTTGTCTTTTACAGGTAATCTGGGTATTTCTGAAACAAGCAGTAACAGCCATGAAACAACGGCAGATATCATAATATGGCCGCAAGGAATCAGCAATTATGAAGTTAGGCTGGATATTTTCGTTCCGGTGCAGGTTGATGAGTATTCATCACATCATGTCGCTAAGAGTATGATGCTTGATCAGAACATGAAGCTTTTGGAGAATACACCGGAGAATGTTGAATTGTATGAGCAGAATCTGGATAAAATCGAGAATTTATACCATAAAGCATATGAGATGTGGGGGATTTTGGGATCAGAGCAATGAAGCTCGATCCCCAACTTTTTCCATCAGATCCTCAACCTCACAGCACAGAACTCTTGAAAACATCACAAGATATTCTGCCTGC
Source organism: Lachnospiraceae bacterium (assembly GCA_014804485.1). GTDB lineage: Bacteria > Bacillota > Clostridia > Lachnospirales > Lachnospiraceae > UBA3282. The sequence goes on along the minus strand of JAAUZT010000031.1, from coordinate 68,356 downwards.
GCTTTATTGATGTTCTTCTGCCGTTGCTCATACTGCTGGATTGTGCGAATCGGAACGCCGGACAGTTCCGCAAGCTCGCGCTGACAAAGTCCGGCTTTTTGCCGCAGGAGTTTGAGATTGGTTTCCGGTTTGGCTGCCGTATATAGTGCGTTCATCTTATCCACAAACTGGCGAATATCCATTTCATGATAGGGCGAATAAAGCGCGAGAATCTCCTTGATTGGCACATATTGCACGATTTCGACAAAGCGCATGGAGGTTTCCCACTGATAATATGCCAGCGCCCAGCCTGTCCAGAATTCTCCAATCTCAAATCGGGCTGAAACGCCGGAATGAATGAATAGATTAAAAAATTTTTCGATATCATATTGCAGATCATACACTGCAAAGTCCAGCATACGCCCCAGGGCAATGCGGGCTTTATCAAGATAAATTTTATCATAGGCGTGGATCATTGGGCATCATCTCCTCATCCATGATTTGCGTAATATATAAATCCTCCCGTTGACGGCGGTTACGTTCCACACTGAAATATTCCCGACGGGCGGTTCTGTCCCTAAGCATTTTCTTTGCGTACCACTCGCTGCTCTCGGCAATTTCACTGCCAATGAACCGAATATGTTCAAATGCCGTCTTGCTTTTGAGGACAAACTGTTGTCCTAACTTGCCTAGATGCATGGCATTGCTGAGCTGGCGATAGGAGATCGTCGCAGTCCAGTTCGTAACAGTTGGCATAGCCGTCCTGATCTTTGCCTACACCCCGTTCTTTTGCCATTTCCAGACTGTCGGTACAGTAAAAGCCGAGTCCATAGTCATTATGGGACGGGACGGTGTCGGGTACAATCGGGTTTCTAAGTGGTAATTTATAATTGAATCGTATATAATACAATTTAGAAGGCATGTAATTTTATGGAACCATTGAAAAAAGAAGAAGTATATACGATCGAAGATATTTATTCATTGCCGGACGGTGAACGTGCAGAACTGGTTGATGGAAAAATTTATTATATGGCTCCGTCAAATACGGATCATCAAAGATTGGTCCATTTTTTTGACAGGGAAATCGGTAATTATATTCAAAGGCATGAAGGAGAATGTGAAGTGTTTCCCGCTCCTTTTGCAGTTTTTTTAGATAAAAGCGATAAAAACTATGTGGAACCGGATATATCTGTTGTTTGCGAGAAAAATAAGATCACAGAGCGGGGATGTAACGGCGCTCCGGATTGGATAATTGAAATCGTTTCACCGGGCAGCAAGGCTATGGACTATTTTACAAAGCTATTTAAATATCGAACTGCCGGTGCAAGAGAATACTGGATCGTTGATCCTGCTAAGCAGCGGGTTACGGCTTACTTTTTTGATAAAGAATCGGTGGAGGAGTATTCTTTTGGAACTGATATTCCGGTGGGAATATATGAAGGATTTACTATAAGAATAGAATAAGGGACGCTAAGTAAGAATACGACAAAGGCCGGGATTTGAGAAAGTCTCTGCTTACAAGGGCAGAGACGAAGTGGGAGAACACTGCAATACAAACGATTGACGAGAGGGGTAGGAAAATGGTATCAAGAAAGCGAGTGCTGTCAGGAAAACGAATGTTAGCGGGCATTTTGACGGCGGTGCTGGTGATTTCGTCTGCACAGCTTCCGATGAATGCTGTCTATGCGGAAGAGATTACGGCAGCTGCGCAGGAGAATGAGAACGGCGGCTCGAAGCAGGAATCCGGAGAAAGCTCATCAAGTACAGATAATACGGTCACAGAGGATCTGGGCGGGAATGAAGCAGGGGAGGTGGAAGAACCTTCCCAGAGTGATAACGTTGCAAATGAAGATACAAATAAGCAAAATCCCTCAGATGAGGAGACGGGGCAATCGTCTGATGGAGAGGATATTTCAGATACGGCTGCACAGGAGCCGTCTGACGGAGAGGATATTTCGGATACGGCTGCACAGGAACCGTCTGATGAGGTGACCCCGACAGAGGGTGATGATGCGGCGAGTGAAGATGGGGAAGACGGGATCGAAGAGTCTGATACGGAAGAGCTCTATGCTACTGGAATTTCAGATAATGATCTTGTGGAACCGGCATTACAGGAAAGAATGACAGAGGATGAAATGCAAGGGGTCTATCAGTTTGGAGGCGCGCCGTCGAAGCGGGGTAATCTTTCTGTTTATTCAGAGTCAACGTATAGCGAGGGTGCGGAACAATATCTTTATCAGCAGATGTTGGCGCGCAATACGATGATTGATCTTTCGGCTTACAATATACCTTATGATTCTTCCGGAATAGCGATGTTAAGAAGTCTGTTAAGCAGCGTGCTGAACGAACATCCGGATCTATATTTTGTTGAAGGTGGATTTAGATATGGGTATAATGAAACGATTATCACTGCTATTGTACTTACATATGATGACACTTATGACGATGCCGCTTTTCAGCAAATCGTTGCTACGGCGCTGTCGCGTGTGAACGATCAGATGAGTGACCTGGAGAAGGCAGTTGTTTTACATGATTATCTTACTGTTAATTGTGAGTATGATTATCAGAATTATCTTAACCATACAATCCTGCCCGATTCATATAATGCGTACGGTACACTGGTGAATCGCACCGCGGTATGTCAGGGATATGCGCTTACCTACAAATATCTGTTGAATCAGGTGGGAATCGACTGTTATATGGTCACCAGTAATTCCATGAATCATGCATGGAATATGATCGTATTGGATGGTAAGTATTATCAGGTAGACGTTACATGGGATGATCCTGTATGGGATAAGATCGGCCAATCGGTGCATACCTATATGTTCTGCAGTGATGCAGTTTTTCAGGATGCCAATCATCAACATTATGATTGGTATGTGACAAGCGGCGGCGAGGTGGTTGATTATCAGGCTACTGACACGCGTTATGATAATGCTTTTTGGACAAATTGTGACTCGCCATTAGTGCTGGCAGGGGATGACTGCTATTACGTGTCTTCTAAGGGTAGTATTAATAAGACCAATCTTTCTCAGATTACGAATCAGGGAACGACAGTGGTGAGTATCGGCACATGGCCGGTCTGGGGTGGAGGCGGTAGCTGGGGAGGTAGCTTTTCCGGACTTTTCCAGATAGGCGACCGTTTATACTATAATGATAGCTCATCCATCTACAGCATTGCCATGGATGGTACGGGTAAACGCGAAGAGTTTACGGCTGATACATCTACAGGTTATATATACGGCAGCGCTTACTGTCAGGGCAAGGTGTTGTATGCTTTGCACAAAGACCCGAATGAAACGGGAAAAGAAGAAGTATTGACAGTCGATATCACTATGGAGGGTATCGCTCCTGTTGATGTTCCGGTGCAGCGTGTCGAACTGAGCGCCTACACACTGGAACTGGCAGAAGGAGAAGAGGCCGAGCTGTCTGCGACAGTTTATCCTACGTATGCCGCAGATTCTGCCGTAACATGGATAAGTGACGATGAAACAGTAGCAACGGTGGATAATGGCAGGGTGCGTGCAGTTTCAGTCGGCAGCTGTACCGTTGCAGCCACGGCAGGGGGTAAGAAAGCGGAATGTACTGTACAGGTAAAGGGAGCACTCGCTCTCAATAATCTGTCATACCAATACACTACAGTGGATGATGTGAAGATCAGTTCTGCAGCGAATGGAAGACCGAAGCTTTTGATTTTCTACAGCAATACATGTGGCAATTGCCGGAATACTATTCGGGGAATAAGCAATAAGATCGATCAATTTGCAGGCATAGATATCTATGCAATGGAGACAAACTCGGGAACAAAAGAGGAAGTTATAGCGTTTCAACAGCAATATGGATGTGAGGAGATTACTTTTTCCTATGATATTAACAATACCAACTCCGGCAGTATGTGGGCGTATGCGCAGGCATGCGGAATCGAAGCGANTGCATGGCCCGTCATCTGTTATATTGATGCAGATAACCGTTTGCAGTATATGACCGTGTCATATATTGCAGTGGATGAAGTACTGTCTAATCTGAAAGAATATTGCAATGCCGNATTCGAAGCGCCTCAGATCTATACGATCACATACGTTTTAAGCGGNGGTACGAACAGTGTCTATAACCCGTCCACCTATACATCGGAGACGGACACGATTATTTTACAGAACGCGACCAGAGATGGCTACCGGTTTGAAGGCTGGTACAAGGATTCGGCATATACGGTCAGANCGACACAGATCGCAAAAGGAAGTANNGGAAACATAACGCTCTATGCGAAGTGGAGTGAGATTTCGGATACAGGNCTGCCGGAAGTGGATATGTCACCGGCAGATGGCAATGTTGTNATGGGATTTTCGGGTGCGTATTACACGGAAACCGCCGATAAGATTTTGAAACGGTTGAATGAAATCCGGCAGGAAGCATGTAAGCAGGGAGTCANGAATCCGCGGACAGGAAGNCCGCTGACCATGAATGATTATGTGCCNCTCAAGTGGTCGNCGGATCTGGAAGCGATTGCCAGAATCAGAGCGGCCGAGGCATCTGTTAATAATTCCCATACAAGGCTCAACGAGAGCAGTTGTTTTACTGTAGTCACCAACAATGGTGTAAAGTCNNNGGCGGAAAATNTGGCATGGAATTCAGNGGGGCTNATGNNAGGCATTGAGCAGTGGTATGATGAGAAGAGTAACTGGGTAAACCAGTCGGGAGGNCAGGTGGGACATTACACGAGTATCATCAATCCGGAATATACCTATGTCGGACTGGGANCTTTTCGACTTTCAACCGGCGGCTGGTACAGTGTGGCGCAGGAATTTAGCCGCAGTACGTCTATGGATGAGCGTAAGAATGATACGAAGGGAAATTGTATACAGTATCTGGAGGTAGCCGGTGGTTCGGTAAAGGATTTGAAATTTGATAAGGGCATGGCCGGCTTTATCAGGGAAGGAGATTCGTATAAGATTCCGCTGAACATTACGGCAACATACAATGATTATTATGGGAATGCCAAAANNTACAGNGGACCTTATCAGGCNGGCGGAAGATGGTANTCTTCTGATCANANCGTTGCGTNNGTGGATNGCGNCGGTATGGTGACAGCTTTGGCAAAAGGAACTACTACGATCACTTTCAGAGGAGGTATTAAGTCTGCGGCTACGGAAATTACAGTCTATGGCATGGATGAGAGCCCGATTCGGATTCAGCGGCCAGATAAGACAACTTATAAAGTTGGTCAGAAGCTNGATGTTACGGGTGGAAAAGTGACATATATGTCAGGTACAAAAACTGTTACCGAGAATATGAAAGCCGGTATGGTAAGCGGATTTGATTCAACAAAGCCCGGGATCTGTACAGTGACGGTTACCTGTGGTGGCTATGCGGNATCTTTTGACACCTTGATCATAGCGGAACCGGAATTGACCGCGGACTGCGGCTGGGCGCTCAGCGAGATTCCGCTGCCTGAAAATGCCTATGGAACTTATACATGGCAGGACAATACGCAGATTATTGACAAAGTAGGCATTCATATCTATGGTGCAGTATTTACTCCGTATGACAAGGCGTTATTCCAGGAACTGACGGATCTGAAAATACAGGTAACTGCACAGATGGAATTGGGATCTGGTACGGAGGTTACCTTTAAAAGCAATACCTATACATATAGCGGGGTGAATCAGGAACCGAAGGTGGTGGTGTCAACCCCGAATGCCGTACTGGTGGAGGAACAGGATTATACATTAACNTATCAGAATAACAAAAACACCGGTACTGCGACGGTGTTTGTGNAAGGAATCAATTATTATCGCGGTAGTATCAGCAGGACATTTGAAATCATGCCNGCNCNATTGGAGATTAAGGCGAAGGATAAGGCAATTCTGATTGATGAGCGGATTCCGGCGGGCAATGAGTATGAGTATGAGATTAATGGTCTGATGACCGGCGACTCGCTGATTGTTATGCCGTCCTTCTCTTGTGGTATNGTAAACAGTGCGGTGGCGGGGCGTTATGAGATTGTACCCTATGGCGCGGATGCAGGGGCGAATTATACCATATCCTATGTGAACGGCAGACTGACTGTAGCCAGNGAATATGTTTCCTGTACCGTGAGGTTTGATGTGCAGGGGCATGGAANGGCTCCGGANGATCAGATNGATGTCAAGGTCGGTAGTACGCTCAACAGACCGACAGATCCGTNGGAGGCAGGATACCGTTTCGACGGCTGGTATCAGGACGCAGCATGTACGAAAGCATGGAATTTTGACACGGATATTGTACAGTCGGATATGACTCTGTATGCGAAGTGGCTCGGCGGAAGTGTGGGCGGTGAATTTACATTTCAGGAGATCGCCGATGTATATTATACCGGTAAAGCATATAAGCCTGTGNTAAGTGTATACGANGGTGATACACTTTTAAAGTCGGGCAGGGACTATCAGATCANATATTACAATAACGTGAATGCCAACAAGGGTGGTGTACGGAAGCAGGGGAANGGTGAAGGCACATATTTTAACAAGGACCTTCCCTATGTGGAAATTATCGGTAAGGGTAATTATACGGATCGGATCAAGGACGGAAACAAGGATACGNTCAAANTCAATTTTAATATCCTCAGGACTTCGATCGGTGACGGCGGTAGTCAGACGGCTGATGGAATCGTGTTGAAGGTTTCAGATCAGCTGGTGACGGCNAAGAAAGTACAGAAGCCCTTTACATCCATTAAGTATGTCAAAGGAATGAAAAAGGGTACCGANTTTACGGTGAGTCTGACGGTAGAAAATGCACGNGATCAGTCAGGAAGGAGTCTGCAGAAGGGCTTAGAACTGGGAGAGGCCGTTCCGTCAGGTTATAGTGGTGAGTTTCTGCTGACCGTAGAGGGTGTAGGCAATTATGAGGGAAGTATTTGCAGGGAANTCCATGTNGCGGATAAGACGCACCTGATCAAGAATNCAACGATCACGATCGGTAAGAATCTGAAGAATATTACCTTTNCAGGGNAACCGGTACAANTGNAACCTGCNGAGACAGATTCTGCGGATACCTTTAGTGTAAAATACGGAAAAACTTTCCTCAAACCCGGTCGGGATTATATGGTGAGCTATCGCAACCATGACAGAGTCGGCAAAGCGGAGCTGATCATTACGGGAATGGGAGAGTATGCCGGAAGTAAAACAGCGACTTTTAATATCCAGGGAAGAGCGTTTACGGCTAAGACGGTTCTTGTGGAAGACATAGAGAGTAAAGTATATACGGGCAGGGCGATTACACAGAACGGAGTTAAACTGACATACGGCACGGGAGATGAGGCATCGTCGCTGCGGTACGGAACGGACTACACAATAAGCTACAGCAAGAATATCAATAAGGGTACAGCCACGATGACTTTTAAGGGTGCTGTGAATGCGGGATACAGCGGCAGCTTTAAGAAAACTTTCAAGATCACAGCGGCTGATATTGCGCAGGTAAATCGTTCGGAAACGATGCAGAATATGGTCTTTAACTATTGCAAGGCAGGTGTGAAGCCNGTAGACGAGATCANCCTTACGAACCAAGAGGGATTTACGNTGCGNAACGGTAAAGATTACACGCTCAAGTATNCGAATAACAAAGCGGTAGCAAGTGCTTCTGCCGAGAAGNCGCCGACANTGACCGTGAAAGGTAANGGTAACTATGCCGGCGANTTCAGTCTTANGTTCGATATTATCAGGACTGATCTCAGGGCGGATAGTATNCAGATCAAAACGACACCGGTTGCATACCAGGAAAATAAGGCGGAAGATTATGCCTATAAGCCTGCGGTGAAGCTGACAGACGGTAAAACAGCGCTTCGTGCGGGTACGGATTATGAAATTGCATATCGGAATAATACGCAGGCGGATTATGAAAGATATATACAGAAGCTGCAGGAGCAGGCTGCGGCGGGCGGCAATTTGATGCAAGACGGCGATCTGACGGCGGAAGACGGCGTGCCGGTGGCGGTCATTACCAAGGTCGAGGGAGCTTCATACAAGCTGGATTCGGATCGACCGATTATCGTCCCGTTGCCGATTTATGCGATAAAACTGACAAAGGCAAATCTGAAGGTAGATATTGGCGAAGCGCTATACACGGGGAGTCAGGTTACGCCGGAAGTGACGGTGTCTTATGACGGAAAAACGCTTAGGGAAGGTCAGGATTATTCCCTTTCATATGGAGCGAATACTGCATCCGGTAAGAATAAGGGAAGTGTAATGATTACCGGCGTTGCACCAAATTATGGCGGCAGTGTGACTGTGAAATTTGATATTATGAAAAAGACCATCTCATATTAATAAGTGTGGGCTGTAACATTACACTGGACTAATATTTTGCTAAGATCCCGCAATCAATTGATACGTATTGCCATATTATGGTATGATTGAAATATTAACATCGGCAGGAGCGTGCGTGGCTGTAATACGTTATATGGAACCGAAATGCGGGAAGAAAACATCGGTTTAAGATATTACATTTCAGTATAAAATAGGAATATAACGGTTATATGCCGCGTCAGTCCGATGCGGGGATTTTGGCTTAACGAAAAACATCACAAGGAGGAACAGCCCACTATGAGAAAAACAAAGATCGTATGTACCCTCGGCCCGGCAACAGACAATGAGGATGTACTCAGACAGATGATGTTAGAGGGGATGAACGTTGCCAGATGCAACTTTTCCCACGGAACTTATGAAGACCATAAGAAGAGGATGGACATGGTCAAAAAGCTTCGCAGGGAAGTAGGAAAGCCGGTGGCGCTCCTGTTGGATACGAAAGGTCCGGAAGTGCGGGTTAAGGATTTTAAAGAAGGTAAAGTGACGCTGGAAGAAGGTCAGCTGTTTACACTAACCGCCGATGAAGTGGAGGGGACGAAGGATATCGTAAGCGTGACCTACAACCGCCTCTATGAGGATTTGGAAGAGGGAATGCGGGTGCTGATCGACGATGGTCTGATTGAGATGACAGTGGAAAAGGTCGATAAGAATAATATTGTCTGCCGCGTCATTAACGGTGGTGTAGTGTCGAACCACAAGGGAGTCAACGTACCGGACGTGGATCTTTCCATGCCGTATATCAGCGATAAAGACAGAGAAGATATTCTCTTTGGTATAGAGCAGGATGTGGATTTTATTGCGGCATCTTTTGTACAAAAGAAAGAAGACATTCTGCAGCTTCGAAAGCTGCTTGAGAAGAACGGCGGTGAGGATATCAGGATCATTGCCAAGATAGAGAACGCGCAGGGCGTTACTAACGTCGATGATATCATAGAGGTGTCTGACGGCATTATGGTGGCAAGAGGTGACATGGGCGTAGAAATTCCTTACGAGGAAGTGCCCGTGATCCAGAAAAAGATCATTAATAAAGTTTACCGTAGCGGTAAGCAGGTGATTACTGCCACGCAGATGTTAGAATCTATGATCAAGAACCCGCGCCCTACCAGAGCAGAGACGACTGATATAGCCAATGCGGTATACGACGGTACCAGTGCCATTATGCTCTCCGGAGAGACGGCGGCAGGTGCATATCCCGTGGAGGCGGTGAGAACCATGGTGCGTATCGCAGAGCGCACGGAGCAAGATGTGGATTACCGTAAGCGTTTCTTCCAGAATGAACGGGAGGTTAATCCGGATGTTACGGATGCCATTTGCCACGCTACATGTACAACCGCTCTGGATCTGAATGCCAAGGCAATTGTGACGGTGACTAAATCCGGCACGTCGGCGCGGATGATTTCAAGATATCGTCCGACAAGTGATATCATAAGCTGTACCACCACGGAGAAGGTGTGCAGGCAGTTGTCATTAACCTGGGGAGTGATACCGATATTGATTAAAGAAGAAAAGGAAGTTTTCGATCTTTTTGACAGGGCGATCCATTCCGCTGAGAAGATGAAACTGTTGGAAAAAGGAGATCTGACGGTCATTACATCAGGCGTGCCGATCGGATTCTCCGGCACAACCAATATGATGAAAGTACAGATTGTGTGATCCGAGTTTGCGGAGCAAATCTCGCAAAGTTATTTTTGTTATGCTATAGGAAAAAGCTCACCACCGGAATCGTTCCAAGACTTAAAATTGTGGTCAGGATGATACCCTGCGAGATCGTATCCGTCTCCACATGAAGCTGCTTGGAGAGCATTAGCGGCATGTTGGCGGCGGGCACGGCGAGCATGAGCGCCATGGTATTTAAGATCAGAGGATTTTGAATAAGCGGCCGGAACAGAACAATGCAGCCTATGGGCACTAAAATCTGGCGCAGCAGTGTAAACCCATACAGTTTCGGATGGGAAAAAATATCTTTAGGAGCCATCTGCGCGACAGAAACACCCAGAACCAGCATGGACAGCAGCGTGGTAGCCTGTCCCATATAAGTCAGGGTAGAGGATACGATGACCGGTACATGGAAATCGCCCAGATAGAAAATGATAGTGGCTGCGGCGGAGATGGTTCCGGCATTAATCAGCTTCTTCCATCGGGAAGGTGCGTTATGTGCGGCTGCATCCTGAGACAGATTGCTTTTCCGCGGCAGATCAGGTGACTGCGTACTTTTCGATGCAGAAATCTGCATCTGCCTTTCTTCTGCTCTGTGCAGCACCGAAATTCCGAAGGTATAGATCAGAATATTAAAAATCAGATTATAAATTGATACGAAGATCAAGGACTGTGTTCCAAGCACGGCAGAGGCGAGCGGAATACCGATGAATCCCACGTTGCCGAAGATCGTGAGCATCTGATAAGCATAGTGATACATGCCGGGCACACGCAGGATGCGCGGAATCAGAAAACTCACAACGATCAGTACAGTATACACGATCAGATAGATCCCTAACGCGAAGCCAAGTTCTTTAAGAGATACTTTAGGACCATCCTGAAAAGCAGAGCAGATCAGCAGCGCCGGATTCGTCACATTGACAATAATGCCTGATATTTGTTTGGCAGTCACTTCTGACAGCATTTCTTTCTTATATAATAATATGCCGATAGCGATTAATATAAAGATCATAACCATCTGCTGTAATACGACTGTGATACTCATAGCATATCCCTTCTTCATTGATTCCCATACCAGAAAATATATCGGCGACAGGAGTTTGTCCGGATGCCGACAGTGGATATTGTACCACGATTCTCTTCATATTAAAAATATTTTTTGTCTGAATTTTATATTTATGTTATCATGAAAGAAAGAATAGAATAAAAAGGCAGGTTAGAGAATATGATCGTACAAAAATATAAAGACATGCTTCAGGGCAAATCGGTGATCAGGCAGTTGTCGGAGTTCGCCACTGCGAGGGGTGCAGAGATCGGGTATGAGAATGTGTTTGATTACAGTCTGGGGAACCCTTCCGTGCCTGCGCCGCAGAAGTTCACAGACACAATGATCGATCTGTTGCAAAACAGAAATCCCATGGAACTCCATGGCTACAGCCAGAGCCTTGGCATTCCGGCCGTGCGGGATAAGGTGGCGGAATCTTTGAATAAGCGGTTTGGCATGAATTATACAGGTAACCACATTTTTATGACCACCGGAGCAGCGGGCGCTATCGCCCATGCTGTGCGGTGTGTGAGCGAACCCGGTGACGAGATCATCACATTTGCGCCGTATTTTCCTGAATATGGTCCCTATATCAATCTGACAGGTGCAAAGCTTAAAGTGATTCCCGCAGACACGGACAGCTTCCAGATCAATTTCGAGGCATTTGAAGAGATGTTGACGGAGAAGGTTGCGGCGGTTCTGATCAATACGCCCAATAATCCTTCCGGCGTGGCATACTCTTCGGAGACACTTCGTAAACTGGCAGCAATTATGACGGAGAAAGAGAAAAAATATGGGCATGATATCTTCCTGATTTCCGATGAGCCTTACAGAGAGATTGTTTTTGCAGGGGTGGAAGCGCCTTATCCGTCGAAATTCTATGCAAATACACTGTCATGCTATTCTTTTTCGAAATCCTTGTCTTTGCCGGGAGAACGAATCGGGTACGTGGCGGTGAACCCGGAATGTACGGATGCAGAGCTGATCAGTACGATATGCAGCCAGATTTCCAGAGGTACGGGGCATAACTGTCCACCGTCCATCATACAGCTTGCAGTGGCGGAAGTGCTTGATCTGACATCCGATCTGTCGGTCTATGAGACGAATATGAATATTCTGTATCGGGAGCTTACCGGTCTGGGATTTGAATGCGTAAAGCCCGGCGGAACTTTCTATATGTTCCCCAAGGCTTTGGAGGAAGACGCAGTCGCTTTTTGTGAGAAGGCGAAGAAGTATGATCTGGTCATCGTGCCCGGCAATACGTTCGGCGCGGACGGATATGTTCGTCTTGCGTACTGTATTGATACGGAGAAGGTGGAGCGCTCGCTGGAAGCATTCAGGAAATTTGTTAAGAGTGAGTACTGATTATTTTAGAAAGGCGTGGAAAGATACATGATAAACATAATCGAAATCCTGAAAGCAATTTTGTTCGGTATTGTGGAGGGAATTACGGAATGGCTGCCGATCAGCAGCACAGGGCACATGATTCTGCTCAATGAGTTTGTGACGCTTGATGTCTCACCGGAATTCTGGGAGATGTTTTTGGTGGTGATACAGCTCGGTGCGATTCTTGCAGTAGTGATTTTATTCTGGAATAAAATATTTCCGTTCCGGTTTCATGAGAAGCCGGTGATACAGAAGGATATTTTCGTGTTGTGGTTTAAGATTCTGGTGGCGTGTATTCCGGCGGCGGTGATAGGGCTGGCATTTGATGACGTGCTGGATGCGCTGTTTTATAATCCTTGGTGCGTGTCGATTGCTCTGATCGTTTTTGGTATTGCGTTTATCGTGATAGAGAATCGCAACAGAAATATGAAGCCTAAGATTAGGGAACTGAATCAGATTACTTATCAGACGGCCCTTATGATCGGTGTATTTCAGCTTCTGGCGGCGGTATTTCCGGGGACATCCCGATCCGGCGCAACAATAGTCGGCGCCCTTATGATCGGTGTATCCAGAACCGTGGCGGCAGAGTTTACTTTTTTCCTGGCAATTCCGGTTATGCTGGGTGCAAGTCTTCTTAAGATAGTGAAGTTCGGATTCAACTTTACGGGTGAGGAAGCAGTGATTCTGTTAGTAGGCATGGCGGTAGCTTTTATCGTATCGGTGATCGTGATCCGCTTCCTGATGGGGTATATTAAGAAGCATGATTTCAAAGTGTTTGGATGGTACCGTATTGTGCTTGGGGCGGCGGTGTTGTTATATTTCGCACTGGCAGGATAGCGGTAGGAAATGGCATAAAAGGGCGTTATTTTGGCTTTTTTTGGGTCATTTCGTATAAAATACCAAAAGAAAAGGGCAAGTATTTGTTACAGATTGTTGATTGACAGTACATCGGTATTGCGTTAAAATCCCCATAGAGTCCAAAAGAGTGTGGACTAGGGACTTATGAAAAAGAGTAATTATAACATTTGGTGTCCGAGGGAATCGGACGGTGTGGAAGGAGAAGACTTATGGCAGAAACAAAGAAAACAGCAATTGCGAAACCGGTAGCGAAGGCAGTAGCAGCACAATCTGCAGATACAAAGACAGAAGAAGTAAAGACAACTACGGCAACACCTGCAGCAGAGACTAAGAAGACGGCGAAGAAGACAACTACCAGAAAGACAACAGCAAAGAAAGCACCTGCTAAGAAGACGGCAGCTGAGAAGAAGACAACCGCGAAGAAAGAGGCGGTTAAAGCAACATTCAATTTGCAGTTTGCAGGTAAATCTTACACAACAGAAGATCTGGTTAAGATTGCCAAGGACGTATGGAAATACGATCTGAACCAGAAGGCTGGCGATTTCAAAACGGTTGAATTGTATGTGAAACCGGAAGAGAACGTAGTTTACTACGTAATCAACGGAGATGTGACAGGTAACTTCGGCATCTAATATACATAGACTATTATTAAAAGGATACAGAAGCGGTCGATTTGAGGAAATCTTGAATCGGCTGCTTTTTTATGGAAATTTCTTCGCTTTTTCGAGTTTGTGAAGCAAATCCCGCGACCCCGAGAAGCTCAATTTTTTATATTTTTTTTATAATTTTTTTTTAGGGAAATGTTGACAATAAAAATCTTAAGTGATAACTTACTACTAGAAGATGTTAGCACTCTATCTGGTTGAGTGCTAACAACGGGAGAAATGGTATGCAGTTAGACGAAAGAAAATACAAAATATTGCAAGCCATCATTCGCAACTACTTAGAGACCGGAGAGCCGGTAGGGAGCAGAACGATCTCCAAGTATACCGATCTGAACTTGAGTTCGGCAACCATTCGTAATGAGATGGCGGATCTGGAAGAACTTGGTTACATTCTGCAGCCGCACACTTCCGCGGGACGTATTCCGTCCGATCAGGGTTATCGCCTGTATGTGGATAAGATGATGGAAGAGAAAGAGCGGGAAGTGGAAGAGCTACGGGAGAATCTTCTTGAGAAAGAAGATAAGATGGACCATCTCCTGAAACAGGCGGCAAAAATGCTTGCGGCCAATACGGAATATGCGGCGATGGTTTCCGCACCGCAGTACCATCGCAATAAATTAAAATTCATTCAGTTATCCCGCGTGGATATCAACCAGATTCTGGCAGTTATCGTGGTGGAAGGCAATGTGATCAAGAACACTATGCTCACAGTGGAGAAAGAACTTAGTGATGAGACGCTTTTGAAACTGAACATTCTTCTGAACACGCATTTGAACGGGTTGTCATTGGATGAGATCAATTTGGGAATGATATCAGCAATGAAGCAGCAGGCGGGAATACACAGTGAGATTGTGGCAGATGTGATTGATGCGGTTGCCGAGGCAATCAAGGCGGATGAAGATTTGGAGATCTATACAAGCGGCACGAAGAACTTTTTTAAGTATCCGGAACTGTCAGACCATGAGCGGGCCAGCGAACTGATCACTACCTTCGAGGAAAAACAGCTTCTAAGCGAGCTAGTGCAGGGAAATCTGGCGGATGAGAATAATACCGGCATACAAGTCTATATCGGCAATGAGACACCGGTGCAGGGCATGAAGGACTGCAGTATCGTGACGGCCACATATGAACTGGACGAAGGAATGAAGGGGACAATAGGTATCATCGGACCCAAGAGAATGGACTATGAGAAAGTAGTTAAGAATCTGAAACTGTTAAAACATCAGTTAGATGATTTATATAGAAAATAAGTATGATGCGAACCGACAGCAGAGCGTGGCTTAGACCAAAGGCTGGGCAATGTGCAAGTTCGGCATAACAGAAAGGAATGAGAGGCGTGGCAGAGGAGAAAGATAAGTTACAGGAAGAAAACATGGCCGAAGAGGCAGCTCCTGAGACCGGGGAAAACAAAGAGGCAGCGGACAGCGGCACTACGGAAGCGGCTGAACCGGCTAAGGCGGAATCTAAGGACGATAATAAGAAAGAGAAGAAAAAGAAAGAAAAGGCGGATAAAAAACAGGAGGCGCTGAAGGAGAAGATCGAAGAGCTGGAAGACAGGGTCAAACGCCAGATGGCAGAGTTCGAGAACTTCCGGAAGCGGACCGAGAAAGAGAAGACGGCTATGTTCGAGACCGGCGCGAAGAGCGTGATCGAGAAGATCCTGCCGGTGGTGGATAACTTCGAGAGAGGGCTGGCGGCCGTGCCGGAGAATGAAAAAGACGGCGGTTTCGCGCAGGGTATGGAAATGATCTATAAGCAGCTTATGACAGAGCTTGAAAATATGGATGTGAAACCTATTCCGGCAGTCGGAGAAGAGTTCAATCCCGATTTCCACAATGCAGTGATGCAGGTGGAGAGCGAAGAGTACGAATCCGGCGTGGTTGCACAGGAGTTACAAAAGGGATATACCTATCGTGACAGTGTGGTAAGGCACAGCATGGTGGCGGTAGTGAGTTAGAAATATATATCATAACAGGAGGAAGAAATTATGAGTAAAATTATCGGAATCGACTTAGGAACAACAAACAGCTGCGTGGCAGTTATGGAAGGTGGTAAACCCACTGTTATCGCCAATACGGAAGGTGCAAGAACAACACCTTCAGTCGTAGCATTTACCAAGACGGGAGAGCGGCTTGTAGGTGAGCCGGCGAAGCGTCAGGCGGTAACCAATGCCGACAAGACAATTGCCTCTATCAAGAGAGACATGGGTACGGACAGAGGACGTACAATTGATGAGAAGAAGTATTCTCCACAGCAGATTTCCGCTATGATCCTGCAGAAATTAAAAGCTGATGCAGAGAGCTATCTGGGAGAGAACGTGACGGAAGCAGTTATTACCGTTCCGGCATATTTCAATGACGCGCAGAGACAGGCAACCAAGGATGCGGGTAAGATCGCCGGTCTGGATGTAAAGCGTATCATCAACGAGCCTACGGCGGCAGCCCTTGCTTACGGTCTGGACAATGAGAAAGAGCAGAAGATCATGGTATACGATCTGGGCGGCGGTACCTTTGATGTATCCATTATCGAGATCGGTGACGGCGTCATCGAAGTACTTTCCACTAACGGCGATACACATCTGGGCGGTGATGATTTCGATCAGAAGGTAATCGACTGGATGCTGGCTGAGTTCAAGGCGCAGGAAGGCGTGGACTTATCCAATGATAAGATGGCGCTCCAGAGATTAAAAGAAGCGGCTGAGAAAGCGAAGAAAGAACTCTCTTCCGCAACCACAACGAATATCAACCTTCCGTTCATTACAGCGACGGCTGAGGGACCGAAGCATTTTGATATGAATCTTACCAGAGCGAAGTTTGATGAACTGACGCATGATTTAGTAGAAAAGACGGCAATTCCGGTGCAGAATGCCATGAAGGATGCCGGTCTGACCAATTCCGATCTCGGTCAGGTATTATTGGTAGGCGGTTCCACACGTATTCCTGCGGTACAGGATAAAGTAAAACAGTTGACAGGCAAAGATCCCAGTAAGTCCTTAAACCCTGACGAGTGTGTAGCGCTGGGCGCTTCCATTCAGGGCGGTAAACTGGCAGGCGATGCCGGTGCAGGCGAGATCCTACTGCTGGATGTTACCCCCCTGTCATTATCTATCGAGACGATGGGCGGCGTAGCGACCAGACTGATCGAGAGAAATACAACCATTCCGACCAAGAAGAGTCAGGTATTCTCTACCGCGGCGGATAACCAGACGGCAGTGGATATCAATGTCGTACAGGGTGAGAGACAGTTCGCAAAGGATAATAAGTCCCTTGGACAGTTCAGACTGGATGGTATCCCGCCGGCAATGCGCGGTGTTCCGCAGATTGAAGTTACTTTCGATATCGATGCTAACGGTATTGTTAATGTGTCCGCGAAAGATCTTGGCACAGGTAAAGAGCAGCATATTACGATCACGGCAGGTTCCAATATGTCCGATGACGAGATTGACAGAGCAGTGAAGGAAGCTGCAGAGTACGAGGCACAGGATAAGAAGAGAAAAGAAGCGATCGATACAAGAAACGAGGCTGATTCCTTTGTATTCCAGACAGAGAAGGCACTCTCCGAAGTGGGCGATAAGCTTGACGCATCCGAGAAGGCCGGTGTGGAAGCGGATTTACAGGCAGTAAAGGATATCTTAGAGAAGACAAAAGATCAGGAGATGTCTGACAGTCAGATCGACGAACTGAAAGCGGCGAAAGAGAAGCTGACAAATTCCGCGCAGGCGTTGTTCACAAAAATGTATGAGAATATGCAGCAGGCACAGGGCGGCCCCGATATGGGCAATATGGGCGGCGCAGCAGACGAGAGCGCACAGTCCGGTGCGGCAGACGATGTGGTAGACGGGGACTACAGAGAGGTCTAAGAGCAAGGATAGGCTTGGAGGATTATAAGTATGGCAGAACAGAAACGAGATTATTATGAGGTGCTCGGCATAGATAAGAATGCCGATGATGCCGCAATCAAAAAAGCATACAGAGTTCTTGCTAAGAAGTATCATCCTGATATGAATCCCGGCGATGCAGAAGCTGAGAAGAAATTTAAAGAGGCCTCCGAAGCTTATGCAATCTTGAGTGATCCTGAAAAGAGACGGCAGTATGACCAATATGGTCATGCTGCTTTCGATGGTGCGGGCGGCCCCGGCGGATTCGGCGGCTTTGATTTTAACAGTGCCGATTTCGGAGATATTTTCGGAGATATCTTCGGAGATATTTTCGGAGGCGGGCGACGCAGCGGCAGGAGCAACGGACCTATGAAGGGCGCCAATATCCGCACTACTGTCCGCATTTCCTTTGAAGAAGCGGTTTTTGGCGTAGACAAGGAGCTTGAGCTGCAGCTTAAGGATGAATGTACCGCGTGCCATGGAACAGGAGCAAAACCCGGCACCAGTCCCGAGACATGTACGAAGTGTGGTGGCAAGGGGCAGGTAGTTTTCACGCAACAGTCTTTCTTCGGAACTGTCAGAAATGTCCAGACTTGTCCGGACTGCCACGGAACCGGTAAGGTGATCAAGGATAAATGCCCTGACTGTAGAGGAACGGGGTATATTGCCAATAAGAAGAAAATACAAGTGTCTATTCCGGCGGGTATCGATAACGGACAGTGCGTTCGTATCCGTGACAAGGGTGAGCCGGGTACTAACGGCGGTCCCAGAGGGGATCTGCTGGTAGAGGTTGTGGTGGCCAGACATCCGATTTTCCAGAGACAGGATGAAAACATATATTCTACCGTACCCATGTCTTTTGCAATTGCAGCGCTGGGCGGGGAGATTGTTATAGATACAGTGGACGGCAAAGTGATTTACGATGTTAAAGCGGGCACGCAGACGGATACAAAGGTGCGTCTCAAAGGCAAAGGCGTTCCGTCCCTGCGCAACAAGAACATTCGTGGCGATCACTATGTCACGTTGGTGGTACAGGTACCGGATAAGATGTCTCACGAGGCGAGGGAACTATTGAAGAAGTTTGACGAGCAGACGGGCGATACGCTGAATGCGGCGAAGAATATATCTTCCGGCAATACGGAAGAGCCTGTTAACAAGGGCAAGAAAAAATTCAGAAAGTAACACAAAAATACAGTGATTCGAATGAAGGACACACTCTCGGTGAATGGGAGTGTGTTTTTTTCTGGAAATTTTTTCGGTTTCTTTTAAAAGTTTGATGTGCTATGATATATATACATTTCAAAGTTCGCGACCGGTCTTCCGAGATGTGAAACATCTCAGAGGAATTACTCATAATTTTGCAAGGCAAATTCTTTTTTTGTCTGCCGTGGTTGGCATTAAGAGGGAAAATAATATGAGAAAAAACCGAAGAAAAAACAGAGCAGTATTATCCTTGATTTTGGCAGCGCTTCTGGCGGTGGAACCGGCTGGGGCGGTGATGACCGTGGAGGCGAGTGAGAATCCCGTATCTGCGTTGCAGACAGAA
Source organism: Lachnospiraceae bacterium (assembly GCA_014804485.1). Taxonomy (GTDB): domain Bacteria; phylum Bacillota; class Clostridia; order Lachnospirales; family Lachnospiraceae; genus UBA3282. The sequence goes on along the minus strand of JAAUZT010000031.1, from coordinate 49,002 downwards.
ACTGGCGGTGATGATGCCGGAGACGGAGAGCGCACAGGGGAGGATTCCGCAAGTTCGGAAGAAGACGGTACGGCAGCAGATTCCGGCAATACGGAGGAGAATGCTACTGGGCAGGATTCCGCAAATACAGAATCGGATGGCACAGATACAGGTTCCGGCAACGCAGAAGAAGATAATGGGACAACGGATTACGGTAACACGGATGGCGATGGTACGGGATCGGGTTCCAGCAATAAAGAAGAAGGTGCAGGAGCAGACTCCGATCATCCGGACGAGAGCGGTGAAGATGAAGAATCTGCTGATGGCGATGGAATAGAAAACGATGCGGAAGATGCTGAGGAGCCGGAAGAGGATTCAGAGGGAGAAGATAATACAGCGGACGACGAAGAAGATGTCGAGGGTACGGAAGAGACAGAGGATGAAGAGACCGATACGGATGAAGACGAGCGGCTGGAAGGATTTGCGCAGATGCCCTCGAATTACCGGCTTACCTCAGAACAGATGGAGAGCAAGCGGGATCTGGCTTCTCATCTGGATGAGATCAGTGCCTTTGAGGAAGGCGTTGATTATGTAGATGGGCAGGTCATTACTTTTGCCGAGACACAGGAGGAAGCAGAGCAGATTGCCGCTGCATATCACGCCCGGATCGTGGCGTTTGAATATGGCGTTTTGACGCTGGAGCTGGGCAGACAGGACACGGTCAGTAAAGCGATGCGGGTAGCAGCCAATGAGGAAATTAATCTGCCGGCAGTGTGGCCGAATTACTACCGCTATGCATACGAAGAGATTACGGCAGATGAGTCTGATCTCCCGTACGTGATCCCGGAGGATGTGTCGGCAGACAGTGAGCAGGATACTTATTTCGGACAGGATGGTGCGCAGGAAGATACAGCGCAACAGGATGATTTTATAGAAATAGCTACGGAAGAATATGAAATGGAAGGCGCGGCGGACGGAATTGACGGCGCAGATCAGACGGAACCTTCTTATATGGAAGCTTTGGCTTACAGTGATCCCTATTTGAATTCCGCGGATTCTCATTATCAGTATCATCACACGATCATTGGTTCGTCCTATGCATGGGCGGCAGGCTACACAGGTCAAGGAATCAAGGTTGCGGTTCTGGATACCGGCGTGGCAAACCATACGGACGTGTCGGCTACGAGCATATACGGTCCCGGCACCAGTGACAGCCATGGACACGGCACGCATGTAGCCGGTATAATCGGTGCGAAAGCAAACGGTAAGCTGGGAGTAGGCGTGGCGCCTGGTGTAACATTGTACAGCGGCAATGTGCTGCCTAATGGTACAGGAACGGACGATGATATTATCAAAGCAATCAAGGCAGCGCAGGCAAAGAACGTGGATATCATCAATATGAGCCTGGGAGGACTCGGATATAACGGCGCATTCCAGCAGACGGTTAATCAGGCTTATGAGCAGGGGATCGCGCTCTTCGCCGCATCGGGTAATGACGGCGGGGCAAACTATACCTATCCTTCCTGCTATGATCATGTGATCAGCGTAGCGGCTACGGATGCGGGCAATGAGCGGGCATACTTCTCTAATTACGGTAACAAAGTGGATTTAAGCGCGCCGGGTGTATTCATCTGGTCTACAAGCAAAGACGGCAGTAACTATACGCGCATGAGCGGTACGTCCATGGCCTGTCCTGTTGCAGCAGGTGAAGCGGCAGTCATCTTATCCGGCAATGCGAGTGTGCGTAGTAAGACAGGTAAGGCAAGAGTGAATGCCTTAGAGAGCACTATGAAGGCGAATGCGATTAAGGCCGGGTCCGGAATGGGAGCGGGCATTACGATTCTGCCTAAAGCATTGAAACTGAGTACAGCGGTCACGAAGCCCGCAACTCCGACGGTTTCCTTTGCACCGGATAATAAAGCGGCGGCACAGACCGTGAAAGTGACGATTAAGGCACAGGGTGAAGTAACCGTTTATTATACAACCAATGGTAAGACGCCGACATATAAGAATGGTTTAGTCGGTAACGGTGCGGTGCAGTATACGCAGCCGTTTGATATCAAGAATCAGGCGAAGGCAACCGTAAAGGCCATAGCGGTCAATGAGAATGGAGTAGCAAGTGCGGTCAGATCCTCGGCCTATGCATTGAAACCCTATGTCAGCAGCATTACCATATCAGGTGTGCAGCAGATTGCCAAAGGCAAGAGCGTGCAGATGAAAGCGGAAATTCTGCCGGCGTATGCGACCAACAAGAAAGTGACCTGGGAACTGTATACGGCCGACAATAAGAAGATCGATGCGAAACTTGCAAAAGAGACAGGAGTAAGTATTACATCCTCCGGAAAAGTCACTGCGACTAAGAACGCAAAGCTCGGTAACTATACGATCAAGGTGACGGCGAAAGATAATGGTGCAAAGAGCGCGACGTATAAAATAACCGTGATCGATACTGTAAAGATCGACACCGTTAAATTCATGGACAAGAGCAAAAACACGGTGCTTAAGAATGTGGAGCTTACACTGTCTACACAGCCTACGGACAGCAGCCGTAATCTAGGCGAGAGTCTGGAATGGAAGTGCAAGGACGGTGCGAAGGCAACGTTGGCAGATTTCAAATGGAGCAGCAGCAATGCAGCAGTGGCCAAGGTCGATACCAAGGGTGTCGTGACACCGCTTAAAGCGGGCAAAGTGACGATTACGGCGCTGGCAAATGATTCCAGCGGTAAGAAAGCCACTTGCACCATAACGATTAAGAAGCTTGCCGACAAAATTACAATATCGGGCAGTGCTAAAGTAGCGGCAGGGACGAGTCAGACTTATAAGGCAACAGTGACACCTGATTATACCAGTAATAAGAAAGTGACATGGAAACTGTCGGATGCAACCGGAGAAGTGACTGCGAAACGCGGTAAGGAGATCGGGGTAAGTATCAATTCGGCAAACGGCAGATTGACGACAACTGCCAAGGCCGCCGCCGGCACCTATACGGTTTCTGCGGTTGCGGCAGACGGCAGTGGAAAGAGTGCATCGAAATCGGTCGTGGTCACGAAAGGAAAAATTACCGGTATTACGTGGGATAATACGGCATATAAAAAAGTGTCTATATTCAGAAAGCAGCAGGTCAGCGGAACGACGACTTCGACGACTGTATCTGCAACGGTAAAGGGAACGGACGGGGCGGATCTGAGCGCTTATACGGTAACAAACAGCAATCCCGGAATCGCTTCGGTAAGCGCGAAACAATCGGGAGCCAAAATCACACTGACGATCAAAGCGACCGGCAAGGCGGCGGGAAAAACCACTATCACGATCGCGGCGACCGACGGATCGGGCAAAAAACTGACTTGTACGGCTACCGTCAATAATCCTGCCTCCGGCATCGTGATTGCACCTCAAGCGGGCAGAAGTCAGTATGTAGCGAAAGGTAAGAACCTACAGCTTAAGGCGGTTGTGGAAACCGAGAATGGTAAAGTGTCGAATAAGGGCGTAACTTGGGAGCTGTATAACTCAAAAGGAACTAAGATCGATGAGAACTTGTCAAAGACGAACGGTATGAAGATCACGGCGGGCGGCAAGGTGACAGCTACATCAAAAGCAACGATCGGATCTTATACGGTTAAGGCTACGGCGAAAGATGGCAGTGGTGTGTATAAGGAATATGCGATATCCGTTGCAGATCCTGCTACCTACATAAATCTGTATAATAGCAGGGGTTATTATATGTCTACGGCGTACCAGTACATTTTTGATCAGGGAAAGCTTTATCAAGCGAAGCTGACCACAGACGCAAAACAGGGTACCATCCAGGGTTCCATTGCCGTATCCTCTTCAAATCCGGCAGTGATATCGGTGTCTGTTCCTGTCAGTGGTACGCTGGAGATTGCGGCATACAAGAAAGGGACTGCGGTAGTTACACTGACGGCTATGGACGGCAGCGGGACACAGGTGAAGTATTATTTTGCGGTCAGATAGATGGGAGCTTTTTGCAAAATAATTATATCTTAATATTTTGTTGTATGGCTTTTATTTGGCGATCGGGTGTGCTATGATATCTGTGTACAACTGGAATCATCATTTGTATGGAAAGGGGGATTTAATGAAGAAAAAAATGCTGACGGTTGTAATAGTAATCATAGCAGTTATTGTGTTGGTGTTTGTAGGGTGGTATGTAATGTTTGTACATTTTGGTAGAGGACCGGCGTTTCCGTTTCTGCAAACTAAAGTCGTGGAATTTGAGTTGGCACCGGGGGATATATCAAAAACAGAACCGCTAATGGCGCTTACTGAAAGTGAGGAGGAGGCAAAAGCAATTGCCGAACAATATGGGATTACTTTTGTGTCTTTTCAAAGTGGAGTAGCAACTTATTATACCGACGAAGATCCTTGGCAGGTCATAGACAGAGGTGTAGAAAACGGATATCAGGCATTATATCTTAACCAATCGCGACAACTGTATGATTCATAAATTGCGACTTAGATTAGGCTGACACAATAGATAAAAATTGCTTTTTAAATATTGAGAAAGAGGAGGAAAGTAATGAAAGCAAAGAAGTTAAGTAAAGTTATATTATCATTTGCGCTTTCGGCAGCATTGCTGATTGAGCCGGTAGCCGGTATGGCTACTGTGCAAGCGCAAGAAGCACAACCGATGGATGAGTCTTTGAGTGAAGATCAAAATACTGAAGACGTTCCTACTGATAATGAGACAGGCGATGATTTGAATCAAGATGAAGCAAATGATTCTGATGGAAGCGTTGAGTCCGGTCAGGAAACGAATAAATCTGAAGAAGAGAACGGTACTGGAACTGAGAATGAGTCTGAAGAGGAAAACGGTGAAGATGAAGGAGACAGTTCTGAAGGCGCAAATGGTGCTGAAACAGAGGGCGACTCTGAAGATGGAGATGAAGTTGAAATAGAGGATAATTCCGAAGAAGAGAATGACGAGTTGACTGAAGAAGAAATTTCGGAAAAAGCAGAAGAAGATACAGAAGAAACAGAGTCGGATTTGGACGGATTTTCTGCGATGCCGTCAGGGTATAAACTTAGCGCATCACAGAAAAAGTTAAAAGAAGGATTAGCAAGTCTTTGCGAGAATATTGACGAAAGTGATGAAGGAGGGGTATATGCTGCCAGACGTGTGTATACCTTCGCCGATAATCAGGAAACGGCAGAAATGATTGCAGAGGCATATCATGCAGAAATTATCAGTTTCGATATGGGAGTTTTGACACTGAGGGTTAGTGATGATAAAACAGTTAAGCAAGTGTTGAAAATTGCTGCGGATATGGACAATAATCTCCCACCGGTATGGCCTGATTATCGCAATGAACTGTATGAGGAAGTAGTACCAGAAGTAAGTGATACGGCTTCCGATATAGAGATTATTGAAGAAGAATATATGATAGAGGGCAGTTCTGATATAACGGAAGCGGACGGCGAAGAAATTCCTTCGCTTGCTGAATACGAGCAGGTATTGAATGAACTGAATGGATTTGGTGATGAATATCTGAATCCGACAAGCGACAGTTATCAGTGGTTTCACACTACGATCGGATCACCTTATGCATGGGATGCCGGTTATTTAGGTGAAGATGTTAAGGTTGGTGTCGTGGATAGCGGTGTAGATGTTAATAATGATTTGGAAGCAAATATTATTGACAGAAGAGACTTTTGTGATGGAACGCCTAATGCATATGACGAGGAGGATAAAGACGATAAACACGGAACACATGTTGCAGGTATCATTGCTGCTACGGCAAATAACAGTCAGGGCGTAGGCGTTGCACCTAAAGCAAAGATTTATAATGCCAAAGTGTTTGGAGCGAATGATGAAAAGAGCGGTTATGATTCCACAATCATGGCAGCACTTAATTATCTGCTTAGTGAAGAGAATAATGCAGATCTTTATACAACCAGTGCTACATCGGCCAAAGTGGATATCATCAACATGAGTCTGGGCGGTCCGGCTAAAAATTTTGACTGGGATTATGTGAATGATCAAGTTTACTCTCCTTTTCAGCTTATTTTAAATAAGGCCTATAAAAAAGGTGTTACTGTATTTGTGGCCACGGGAAATGATGGTGGTTCGCTTGCTATGTATCCGGCCTCTTATGATCATGTAATAGGTGTTGCGGCAACAGATACAAATAATCAGAGAGCATATTTTTCTAATTATGGTATTTCGACAGATTTGGCGGCACCCGGTGTAAATATTTACTCGACATTAGGTGATGGTTATGATTCCCTGCAAGGAACATCTATGGCATGTCCGGTTGCTGCGGGTGAAGCAGCGGTTATTTTGTCGGGAGCGAAGGATCTCCCAGAACTTAAGGACAAAACTGGTAAGGACAGAGTCGATGCGTTAACAAGCATTATGCAAAAAAATACGATTAGTGCGGGATCAGGCATGGGCAAAGGCATTACAAGCCTCCCGAAAGTATTTAAATTATCGACGGCAGCAGCAAAACCCAATGCTCCGCAGATTACTCCTGATATGTCGGATGACAAGCAGTCTGTTAAAATAACGATTAAGGTGCAGGCAGGTATGAGCCTGTGCTATACAACGAATGGGAAGAATCCGGTTTATAAGAATGAAGAGACAGATGCAAATACGACATATGTGGACAGCACGGAACTTACGGATAATAAAGTGATATTGCAGATTGATTGTACGGAAAATGCAAGTGGAACCGTGAAAGCATTTGCTATTAATGCGAGCGGTGTTATCGGACCGGTGAAATCTGTTACTTACAAATTCTCACCTTATATACGTGGAATTGCAATTTCAGGACCGGCGAAAGTAGAAGTAGGTAAGAGTATTCAGCTTACGGCAGAAATTACACCGGCTTATGCAACAAATAAGAATCTTACATGGACGATAACAAATGCCAATGGGACAGCGGTTGACACAGCGAAGATTAAAATCGATCCGAAGAAAGGTAAAATCACAGCGACGGCAGCAGATCTAGGTACATATAAAGTGACTGCCACGGCGCAGGATGAGGGGCACGAAACAGCAGAATTTACTGTTGAAGTGGTTAAGGCAGGCACCGCGCTCCAAAGCATAACATTTGCCAAGAGTGCAAATAAGGAATTATGGCTTACAAAAACAGGCGCCGAAAGTCGCGAATTGGTTTCTGATTTAACTGTTAAAGAAAAGAATGAAGCAGGTGAACTGGTGGACATTGACATCAGTGCGTTGAATGGACGGGTAGTATGGACGAGCAGTAAGCCAGCAATTGCGACGGTAGATTATTCCACCGGCAAAATTACGGCGAAGGCTGTCGGAAGTACTACGATTACAGCGAAAGCGAATGATAGCAGCAATAAGAAGGCAACAATCAACATTACTGTAAAACAGGCAGTTACCGGAATTGAAATTACAACGGATAAAGGAAAGACCGATGATGCCCTTTTTGCTGTCGCGGCAGGAAAAAATATGACACTCAAGGCAGCGCTGACTCCTAAAAAACCTACAAACAGTAAAGTAGAATGGAGCATCAGTCCTGAGGATTCGAATGTAACCATTAATCCGTCAAACGGAAAAATTACAGTCAAGAAGGAAGCTGTCCGATCTACTTATACAGTGACAGCAACAGCAGCAGATGGAAAGGGAGTAGTAGCAACACAGACTATAGAAGTATATAGTGGGGCTATTGGTGAAATAAAACTTGATTCGACGAAGGAAACGTTATATACAAAGTATATTAGTTCAGAGAAAACAAATACTAAGATAATCCGAGCTACAATTAAAGGAGCGAATGGAGCCTCTGACTTTAATCCGGGTGCGTATGCTGTTACGAGTAGTAATGAGGCTATTGTTACGGCGGCAGTAACGAGCAGTTCGGGCGGTGTCGTTGATATAGCAATCACGGCAACGGGTTCTATGTATGGTAAGGCTAATGTGATAATTATGGCTACTGATGGCAGTAACAAGAAGGCAACTTGTGCTGTAACAGTCAGCGGCGGCATTAAGAAAGTAGAATTGCAGGATGCTGCCGGTAAAAAAGTAAGTAAGATGGCACTTTTCAGAAATGGTACTACCGCAAGTGCGCCTAAAACGGCTGAACTGACGGCGATGATTGAAGGTTCAGAAGGAGCCAATGAGTTAGCGTATGATGTGACGAGCAGCAATCCTAAACTCGTCAAGGTTGCACTGAATAAGACGACAGGTAAAATTACCTTAACAACGAGTGCAAAATCTACAGGCAAGGTAACGATTACTTTAATGGCAACAGACGGAAGTAAGAAAAAGGCGACTTGTACGGTGACGGTCAGCAATCCGCCGACCAGAGTAAATGTTGCTCCTAAGGGTGGCGAGACCGGTTGTGTCGTACCGGGTAAAAGTGTGCAGTTTACAGCCACTATGGAAATGGAAAATGGCGCTGTATCCGGTAAGAATGTTGTGTGGAGTTTTGCCGATGATGAGGCGGCAGCTTTAGCAAGTCTGGGTATTAAGATTAATCCGACATCGGGGAAGATTACAGTTCCGAAAACATTCAAAACTGCGCAAGGAACGATTGATGTTAATAAAACACTCAAATCTTGGGGCGTGACAAGTGCGACAGTATGTGCTACTGCTAAAGATGGAAGTGGTGTTCAAGGGACAGCGGATTTTTATCTGGCACCAGCGACAACTTTTATTAATGTAGGAGAACCATATCAAGATCCAGTGACATATGTAATGATAATACCATTTACATCAGATTGCTTTTTTGATATGACATGTTCTTCTTCTTCACCGAAAGTAGCGTCACCTACGATAGTATATATACCACGTAAAAAGGATGGAGCAGGCGGAACGGGATATATTAAGTTTGTGGGAAATACATCGGGTACAGTTTCATTTACACTTAAGGCACTGGATGGTAGTAACAAACAAGCAAAAACAGTGACGATTAAATTCCAATAATGAAAGCAATAAAAAACGAAACATAGTTTAAATAACAAAGCGCACTTGCTCGGATTAATATGAGGAGTGCGCTTTTCACTAAATTATTTTTCGTTGTAAAAATTTTTTCACGTCAATCGCGTCAAATAATTGACTTGATTGACGCGATTGACTATGATATGACCAGAAAGATTTTCTGTGGGAGATGACACATTACGGAAAACCAGATAAATTGTAATAGGCGAAAAGCACAGAAACAACGAAGAGAAGCTTTGCTTCTGGAGGGAATAACCGGTAAGACAGTAAAGGATACATTCTCCAACACATCATATCTTTGGTCTGGTGAGGCGGAAGCGATGTATTCGAAAAGTGCGCGTGATTTTTTAAAAACTTCTTTGGCATATACTATTATATGTGGGCATCAAGACATAGCAAGCAGAGCCTTAGGGATGAAATTAACGTAAGGATACGAGATAATAATATATACACCCTTCCAATTTTCGGTTATAATAAAATTGTTTATCATCCGTATACTAATTTATGTGCAGCATAATATGACAAAAGAACGTATGACGTGGAAGCGAGGGAAAGATGATTCATAAGAAAATAGCCTTATTAATTGCGACGACATTATGTGTAACCGCTTGTTTAAGCGGTTGCGGCAAGAAAGAAGAGCCTGCACCGCTGCCGGAGCCGGAAGTGGTGGAGGAGCCGGAGCCGGAACCGGAGGAAGAACCGGAAGAGGAGGTCGTGGAAGAACCCGAACCCACGACGGCTTATCCTGTGATCGAAGAGAGAACAGTGGTAGACGGTAAGATGCAGAGTTACCTGACCGGTCAGTGGACAAGCACAGAGCAGGCGAACAGAAGACCGATTGCGGTCATGATTCCGAATAATAGGCCGGCGATGCCGCAGTATGGATTATCGAAGGCCGGTATTATATATGAGGCGCCGGTAGAGGGGCGTATTACGAGACTGATGGCTGTATTTGAGGATTTTGACGATCTGGAGCGGATCGGACCGGTGCGTAGCAGCCGTGACTATTTCGTTTATGTGGCGATGGGTTATGAAGCGATCTACTGCAACTGGGGATTGGCAAAGCCGTATGTGGAGGAACTGATTAACAGGCCGAACTATTATAATGTCAGTGCGGCGGTGAGCGGTATCCACAATCCCGCCGACGAGGCGTTCTATAGAGTGAAGCGTCCGGGATACGCTCAGGAATTTACCGGATATCTCAAGATAGACGGTCTGTTTAAAGCGGTGGATCGTCTCGGATATGACTGGAATTATGATGAGGCCTATGTACCGCCTTTCCTGTTTGCGGCGGATAATGTGCGGGCGGATTATGCGGAGAACGAGGACGCACAGATTATCTATCCGGGCGGTAAGACGGGCAATAATTCCGGCGGATATGGAGCGTATAATCCGTATTTTGAATATCATGAGGATGATCAGCTTTACTATCGTTATCAGGACGGGGGCAAGCAGATCGATGAGCTTAACAATGAGCAGCTTGCGGTCAGCAATGTGGTATTCCAGTACTGCCACGGAGAGGTCCGGGATGATCACGATTACCTTGCGTTCGGTGTACACGGCGAGGGCGATGCGATCGTCTTCACGAACGGCAAGGCGATTCCGGGCAAATGGATGCGATACGACGGAGATTTCACGCCTGCTAAGTATTATGATGAAGACGGCGAAGAGATTATTTTTAATCAGGGTAAGACATGGGTATGCAATATCTGGCAGGAATATGGTGAATGCGTGCAGTACGGCGCGGACGATAACAGCCTGATCACACCGGATGTACCGTCGGTTAAATCCGAGGGTCAGGACAAAGAACAATAAAAATATGCGGCATCCGACCGGGACAAACCGGCATGGATGCTGCATTTAGTCTGTAAAGGACGATACGCTTTGTTGCAATGCGCAATAAGTGCAGAAAAGAGGTATAACATGAAGTGGACGAAATTCAGGATTAAAACAATAACGGAAGCGGAGGACATTATTATCAGTACGCTCTATGATATCGGTCTGGAGGGTGCGCAGATTGAGGATAAGATACCTCTTACGGCGCTTGAGAAAGAGCAGATGTTTGTGGATATCCTGCCGGATGGACCGGAGGATGACGGTATCGCCTATCTCAGTTTCTTCGTGGAACAGAAGGAAGACGGCAGTCTGGAAGTAAACGGTATGTCCACTGACAGAGGTGCAGTGGAGGCACAGATACGGCAGGAGCTTGAAGAGTTGCGTTTCTTCATGGAGATTGGGGAGGGCAGTATCACTGTGTCGGAGACGGAGGACATTGATTGGATCAATAACTGGAAACAATATTTCCACCAGTTTTACATAGACGATCTTCTGGTGATTCCGTCCTGGGAAGAGGTAAAAGAAGAGGACAGGAATAAGAAGATACTGCATATCGATCCGGGAACCGCTTTCGGCACCGGCATGCATGAGACGACACAGCTATGTATCCGGCAGATCAAGAAATATCTTACGCCTGAGACAGAACTTCTCGACGTAGGGACCGGCAGCGGCATTCTGGCGATTCTTGCCCTTATGTATGGTGCAAAACATGCAGTCGGTACGGACTTAGACCCCTGTGCGGTAGAGGCAGTGGCGCAGAATATGGATGCAAACGGGATAGCAGAAGAGGCTTTTCGAATGATGATCGGCAATATCATCACGGATAAGGAAGTACAGGAACAGGTAGGTTACGAGTGCTATGATATCGTAGTTGCCAATATTCTCGCGGATGTGCTGGTGCCGCTCACTCCGGTTATCGTCCATCAGATGAAGAGGGGCGGCATATACATCACGTCGGGCATTATTGATACGAAAGAGCAGACTGTCAGGGAGGCAGTGGAAGCGGCAGGACTGGAGATTCTCGAGGTGACATATCAGGGTGAGTGGGTCTCCGTTACGGCACGCAAGAACGGATAAGATAATGATTAAAACAGTACGACAGAATAAGATAGTAATATGGAGCAATGTCGCAGGTCTTCTGGCGCTCATATGGATGTGTGTGATCTTCTCCTTCTCTGCGCAGACCAAAGAAGAATCCAGTGTAGTCAGTGAAGGGTTCAGCTACCGTATGGTCAGCTCGACAGGACTGCTTTTTCACCTGCATATAGACGAGGAGAAGATCAGGGAGATTGCGGGCGCTATTGAGCACTTTGTGAGAAAAGGCGCGCATATGACGGAATATGCAATACTGGCATTATTGCTGTACGGATGGCTGTGTAGATGGCAGCTTTCCCGGCTGCGTAAGGCGGCGGCAGCGGCAATATTGGCGGTATTGTATGCATGCAGCGATGAACTGCATCAACTGTTTGTAGCGGGGCGTGCCGGAAGGTTCAGCGATGTGCTAATAGATGGTGCGGGTGTTGTGCTGGGGATGGCGGTTTTTCTGTTGATATTGAGATTTATCGAACGGCTGCGAAAACGGCGCGGACAGGGAAAGCGAGGATAAGAATCAATGTACCGATTTTTTGTAGAACCGTCCCAGATACAGGATAAGAGAATCGTGATAACGGGCAGGGATGTCAACCATATCAAAAACGTGCTTCGCATGAAGATTGGGGAGGAGATTGCGGTCAGCAACGGGATCGACAGCAGGGAATATCGCTGCGGAATCGAAGAATATACGGAGGACGAAGTGATCTGCACGCTTCGTTTTATCAAGGAGGACGGCGTGGAACTGCCGTCTAAAATATATCTTTTTCAGGGACTGCCTAAGGCGGATAAGATGGAGCTGGTGATTCAGAAAGCGGTGGAGCTGGGGGTGTATGAGGTGATACCCGTGGCGGCAAAACGCTGTGTGGTTAAGCTGGATGATAAAAAGGCGGCAGCGAAGATAGGTAGGTGGCAGAGCATCGCGGAAGCGGCGGCGAAGCAGAGTAAACGCAGCGTGATTCCTACCGTACACGATGTCATGAGCATGGGAGAAGCGATTACATATGCGAAAGATATGGATGTCCGTCTGATTCCTTACGAACTGGCGGAGGATATGGGTCACACGAAGGCTCTGATCGAGGCAGTCCCTGCAGGCAGCAGTATCGCGGTGTTCATCGGACCCGAGGGCGGATTTGAGGAGAGCGAGGTACAGGCGGCAGTTACGGCCGGCATAGAGCCGATTACGCTGGGGAGACGCATTCTTCGGACGGAAACAGCAGGAATGACAGTGCTGTCATGGCTGATGTATCAATTGGAATCTTAGCAACATATTATAAGGTATGAAGCAGCGATCTGTTTTATGCTACAATTATGAGTAAATAAAGGAATGACAAACATGGAAGCATATTTAGACAATTCTGCGACAACTGTCTGTTTTGAGGAAGTCGCACATCTTATGCATAAGATCATGTGTGAGGATTACGGGAATCCTTCCAGTATGCACCACAAAGGAGTAGAAGCAGAGAAATACTTAAGAGATGCGACAAAGACACTGGCGGATCTGCTGAAAGCAGATGAGAAAGAGATTCTGTTTACCTCCGGCGGTACGGAGTCCGATAATATTGCGCTGATCGGTACGGCGATGGCAAATCATAGAAGAGGAAGACATCTGATCACGACCAGGATCGAACATCCGGCAGTACTGCAGACGATGGCGTATCTGGAAAATCAGGGATTTCAGGTGACATATCTGCCTGTAGATCATGAGGGAAAAATATCGTTAGAAGATTTGGGGCGTGCGATCAGACCGGACACGATCCTTGTATCGATTATGCATACAAACAATGAGATCGGGAGCGTGCAGCCTATTGCGGAAGCGGGAGAATTGATCAAGCGCATGAATCCGCAGACACTTTTCCACGTGGATGCGGTACAGGGATTCGGTAAGTTTCGCATTTATCCGGCGAAGGCGCATGTGGATATGTTGTCCGTGAGCGGGCACAAGATTCACGGCCCGAAGGGCGTCGGCTTCCTTTATATCAGAAAAGGAGCCAGAGTCAATCCGATCATATACGGCGGCGGACAGCAGAAGGGAATGCGCTCGGGAACAGAGAATGTTCCGGGAATCGCAGGCCTGGCCAAAGCGGCGGAAATGGTTTATCAGAATCTGGATCAGGATATGGATAGAATGTACGGGCTGCGGGATATGTTGATAGAGGGAATAAGTGATATAGATGATGTGAGAGTCAACGGCTGCCCGGGCAGAGAGGGCGCGGCGCATATCGTGAGCCTGTCGGTGCGGGGTGTGCGGAGCGAAGTGCTGCTCCACGCGCTGGAGGAGAGAGATATCTATGTGTCTGCCGGAAGTGCCTGCGCTTCCAACAAACCGCAGACGTCGGCGACGCTTAAGGCGATCGGTGTGGAACGGGAATTGCAGGATTCCACGATACGTTTCAGCTTTTCTGTCTTTACAACTGCAGAGGAAATCCAGTATACTATACAGGCATTGCATGAATTGATTCCCACGCTCAGGCGGTATTCCAGAAGATAAGCGCGTGCAGGAATCACTTGGCGATATCAGGGGAGGAAGTAATATGTTTACGGCTTTTTTGATAAAATATGCGGAGATCGGTGTGAAGGGTAAGAACCGTTACCTGTTTGAAAATGCACTGGTACAGCAGATCAAGTACGCTTTAAAGAAATGTGACGGCGAGTTTGCCGTACGCAAGACGGACGGACGCATCTATGTAGATGCGGTTTCCGAATTTGACTATGACGAGACGGTTGCAGCATTACAGAAAGTGTTCGGCATATCCGGAATCTGCCCGATGATCTATGTGGAAGATGAGGGATTTGAGAAGCTGGGTGAAACGGTGGTTGAATATATCGGCCATGTGTATCCCGACAGGAATAAGACTTTTAAAGTGGCGGCGAGGCGTGCCAGAAAGAATTATCCGCTTAACTCTATGGAGATGAATGTGGAGCTGGGCGGCATGATTCTCGATGCCTATCCGGAGATGCGCGTGGATGTGCATAAGCCTGACATTATGCTGAATGTGGAGGTTCGTGACAAAATCTATATTTATTCGGAAATTATTTCCGGACCGGGAGGTATGCCTGTGGGCACGGGTGGCAAAGCCATGCTGCTTTTGTCCGGCGGCATTGATTCTCCTGTGGCAGGCTGGATGATTGCCAAGCGCGGTGTCAAGATCGATGCCGTATATTTTCATGCGCCGCCGTATACAAGCGAGCGGGCGAAGCAGAAAGTGGTGGATCTGGCGGCTAAGGTGGCGGTTTATACAGGGCCGATCTATCTGCACGTGATTAATTTTACGGATATTCAGTTATATATTTATGATAAATGTCCTCATGATGAGCTGACGATCATTATGCGGCGCTATATGATGCGGATAGCAGAGCATATTGCCAAAGAGACGGAATGCTTAGGACTGATCACAGGAGAGAGCATTGGACAGGTGGCCTCCCAGACGATGCACAGCCTGATGGCTACTAACGAGGTATGCGAGCTGCCGGTTTACAGACCGCTGATTGGATTCGATAAGATGGAGATCGTGGATATCTCTGAGAAGATCGACACCTATGAGACGTCGATTCAGCCCTACGAGGACTGCTGCACGATCTTCGTGGCGAAACATCCGGTGACGAAGCCGAATCTGAAGATTATCAGAAAGCATGAGCATAATCTGGATGAGAAGATTAATGAATTGGTGCAAAAGGCGCTGGACGAGGATGAAGTAATCATTGTTAGATAACAAAAGTAATTTTCTCCGAAAATAACAAAAGTAAATTCCTTTGGAATTAACTTTGCGAGATTTACTTCGCAAACTCGAAAAAAGGAGAATGCCTGTTTTGGCATTCTCCTAAGTCTTACGTCGGGTATTGATTACATAATATACGGCTTTAATGTAGCGAGGACTTCCTCGGTACCTTCTTCAGTATGAATATTCAAGTCGATCGGCTTGGATAAGTCTAAGCTGAAAATACCCATGATAGATTTCGCGTCAATAACATATCTGCCGGATACGAGATCGAAGTCATAATCAAATTTTGTAATATCGTTTACAAAAGATTTAACCTTATCAATAGAATTTAAAGAAATCTGTACTGTTTTCATTTAAGCATTACCTCCTTTAGATTTTTATATCTGTTGCTATAATACTAAGGGTTGAACGAGTAAAAGTCAATGCCAAAACAATACAAAAAATGCGGAGATTACTATGAAAAGTGTAGCATTACATAATTTGGGATGTAAGGTGAATGCATACGAAATGGACGTTATGCAACAAAGATTACAGGAAAAGGGGTACAAAATTGTACCATTTGATAAGGCAGCCGATATTTATATCATTAATACGTGCACAGTGACCAATATTGCAGACAGGAAAAGCCGGCAGATGATTCATCGCGCTAAGAAAAGTAATCCGGATGCAGTGGTGGTAGCTGTGGGATGTTATGTGCAGACCGCGGAGGAGAACGTAAAGCAGGATGCGGCAATTGATCTTGCAATCGGAAACAACCGCAAGAAGGATCTGGTTTCTATTTTGGAGGAATATCTGGACAAGCGGGAGAATGGGAACGCAGGCACGGGAGCAGTAAGTGAGACGGTTGTGACTGATATTATTGATATCAACCATACGGATGAATACGAGGAAATGACGCTGACACGGACAGCAGAGCACACCAGAGCTTACATTAAGATTCAGGACGGGTGTAATCAGTTCTGCTCTTATTGTATCATTCCTTATGCCAGAGGCAGGGTCAGAAGCCGCAAGGAGGAAGACATTCTGAACGAAGTGCAGGGAATCGTGGCGGCAGGCTGGCAGGAGATCGTGCTGACGGGTATACACATCAGTTCTTACGGAGTCGACAGAGGAACTCCGGAACTGCTTAAGCTTCTGGCAAAGCTGCATGGCATAGAAGGACTGAAACGGATACGGCTAGGTTCTTTGGAACCGCGCATCGTGACGGAAGAGTTTGCGAGGCAGATCAGCGCGATGCCTAAGATATGTCCGCATTTTCACCTGTCTATGCAAAGCGGCTGTGATTCGGTGCTGCAGAGAATGAATAGACACTATACCAGTGGGGAATACTTTCGGACAACAGAAGCGCTCAGGAAGTATTACGGAGATCCGGCGATTACAACGGACGTGATCGTGGGATTCCCGGGAGAGACGCAGGAGGAATTTCGGGAAACGGAAGCATTCGTGCGCAGAGTCAATTTTTACGAGATGCATATTTTTAAATATTCCAGGCGGCAGGGAACACGGGCGGCAGCGATGGACGGGCAGCTCACCGAAGCCGAGAAGAGCAGGCGCAGTATGATCCTGTCAGAAGCGGAGCGGGAAATGTCCCATAATTACCGGACAGGCTGGCTGGGCAGGGAAGCGGAAGTCCTGTTTGAGGAAAAGAAAGAAAAGGACGGCAAAATCTACTGGGTCGGATATACACCGCAGTATATAAAAGCGGCAAAGGAGGCTGTCAGTACGGAAAATCTGGGGAATCAGATCCAAAGAGGAACCATCGCAGGGTTTCTGGAGGAAGACATCATGCTTCTAAAATGATTGAATTTTGTGCGGCGATAGAGTATTATGGTAATAATAGGGGTAATATTAACTGACAATGGATAAGGGCGTGAAACTATGCAGGATTTAGAAAACACACAATTTTTTACGGTAGAGACGGAACCGGAGACGGGCGTTAAACTTGTACTTTCTACGGTGTATGAGGCACTGACGGAGAAAGGATACAATCCGGTCAATCAGATCGTGGGCTATATTATGTCCGGCGATCCCACCTATATTACGAGTCACAAGAGCGCGCGCAGCCTGATCATGAAGGTGGAGCGTGATGAACTGGTGGAAGAGATGCTTGTGGAATACATTAAGAATTCTCTGCATAAATGATGGCGGGCGAACATATGAGAATCATGGGTTTGGACTATGGGTCTAAAACAGTGGGCGTGGCAATCAGCGACCCGCTGCTTATTACTGCACAGGGAATTGAGATTATCAGACGGAAAGATGAAAATAAACTACGACAGACGCTTGCGCGGATCGAGGAACTGATTGTAGAGTATGAGGTGTCTGAGATCGTGCTGGGTCTGCCGAAGAATATGAACGATACAATAGGCGACAGGGCGGAGCTGTCTTTGGAATTTAAGGACAAGCTCGAGAGAAGAACAGGACTGCCCGTTACAATGTGGGACGAGAGACTTACCACGGTGGCGGCGGATAAGGCGATGATGGAGGCCGGAATACGCAGGGAATATCGCAAGGAATATGTGGACAAGATTGCTGCGGTTTTTATCCTGCAGGGATATCTGGATTATCGCGCAAGTCATTTTCAGGATGACGCAAACGAGGAGAAAGAGTAAGTGGAAAAGATTGTTTTTACGGCGCAGGGAGAAGAAGCTGTTGAATTCTACGTATTGGAGCAGACCAGACTGGGCGGGATCGACTATATTCTGGTGACGGATTCCGAGGACGGAGACGCGGAGGCATTAATCCTTCGGGATATTTCCACAGATGGAGAGGCGGAAGCCATATACGAGATTGTGACAGAGGATGAGGAACTGAATGCAGTGGCGGCTGTATTTGAAAATATGTTAGACGACGTGAAATTAATGTAATGAGTACCGGTCATGGCGATGGCAGGGAATGACGATGGGTCAGACCGATGTGCATCGCTTTTTATCGGGAAGAGAATGGAGGAAAATNTTTGAAAAAAATTGAACAGGGGAAAGCNGCTTCTAAGCTGAAAGTGATCCCATTAGGCGGTTTAGAGCAGATTGGGCTTAATATTACTGCCTTTGAGTATGAAGACAGCATTATTGTAGTGGATTGCGGGCTGTCGTTTCCCGAAGATGAGATGCTGGGAATAGATCTCGTGATTCCGGATATCACTTATCTGAAAGAACACGCGGATAAGGTAAAGGGATTTGTTATCACCCATGGGCATGAGGATCATATCGGCGCTCTGCCCTATGTTCTGAAAGAACTGAACGTGCCGATCTATGCGACGCGGCTGACTATGGGAATTATCGANAATAAACTGGCCGAGCATGATCTGACGNCTAAGACGAAGCGCAAAGTTGTGAAGTTCGGTCAGTCCATTAATCTNGGACAGTTTCGGATAGAATTTATCAGGACGAATCACAGTATCGTGGATGCTGCGGCACTGGCGATCTATTCGCCTGCAGGTGTTGTGGTGCACACCGGCGACTTTAAAGTGGATTATACGCCGGTATTCGGAGATGCCATTGATCTGCAGCGGTTTGCCGAGATCGGCAAGAAGGGCGTGCTGGCGCTCATGTGTGATTCCACCAACGCAGAGCGGCTTGGATTTACACCTTCCGAGAANACGGTGGGCAGAACTTTTGACAGCCTTTTTGCGGAGCANAAGGATACGAGGATTATTATTGCGACTTTTGCATCGAATGTGGATCGTGTACAGCAGATTATTAATTCCGCCTACAAGTTTGGCAGAAAAGTTGTGGTGGAAGGCAGGAGCATGGTTAATATCATCGATACTGCTTCTGCGCTGGGATGTCTGCANATTCCGGAGAACACGTTGATTGACATAGAACAATTAAAGAATTATCCTAATGACAAGACGGTCATCATCACGACCGGAAGTCAGGGAGAGAGTATGGCGGCGCTTAGCCGTATGGCCAGTGACAATCATAAGAAGATATCTATTCTGCCCGGCGATACGGTCATCTTCTCATCCCATCCGATACCGGGTAATGAGAAGGCGGTCACGAATGTCATCAATGAGCTGCAGATGAAGGGCGCAGATGTGATTTTTCAGGATGTTCATGTATCCGGACATGCCTGTCAGGAGGAGATCAAGCTGATCTACAGTCTGGTGAAGCCGAAGTATGCAGTACCCATTCACGGGGAGTATAAGCATCGGAAGGCGCAGGCGAAGATTGCGGATGAACTGGGGATTCCGAAGGATCATATCTTTATGATACAGTCCGGTGACGTGCTGGAGATGGATGANGAGNATGCACAGATCGCCGGTAAGGTGCCTGTGGGTGCCATTCTGGTGGACGGCCTGGGTGTCGGTGATGTGGGCAATGTGGTTCTGCGTGACAGACAGCATCTGGCGGAGGATGGTATCCTGATCGTCGTGCTGGCACTGGATTCTTACAGCGATCAACTTGTATCCGGTCCGGATATCGTGTCAAGAGGATTTGTCTATGTCAAAGAATCCGATGAGCTTCTGGATGAGGCACGGCTTCTGGTAAATGATGCGGTACAGGGCTGCCTGGACAAAGGCAAAACCGATTGGGGCAGGTTAAAGTCTACGATCAAGGATGTGCTGAGTGAATTTGTGTGGAAGAAGACTAAGCGCCGGCCGATGATCCTGCCTATTATCATGGAGGTGTAACACCGTGACCGCTGTTTAGGTCATTGTACAGTGGAGAAAGTGATATATCCATACTTGTGCCCATGTCTTTCCAGACACAAACGTTTATGAAAAGCTGGGCACAAGTACAAGANGCACACATGCAGACAAGATGCATGGCGCGTGCACGCTCAGCGCAGCAAGTGCGCAGAGCTGATCTTTAGACTCTCTTTTCATACTTAAGGAGGAATGACGACATGTCAGACAGCGAAATTATGGAGGCCGCTAAGAAGTTTGCGGCAATCATTCAGGAGACCGATACTTATAAGGAATATTATAATCAGAGGGAAAAGGTAAAGAAACAACCTGAACTGTATGACAAAGTCAATGAGTTTCGACAGAAGAATTTCGATCTGCAGAATGAGTCGGACAGCGAAGATCTGTTTGATCGGATGGAAGCGTTTGATCAGGAGTATGCGAAATTCCGGGAGAACCCGCTGGTGGATGATTTCCTGAGGGCGGAGCTCGCTTTTTGCAGAATGATGCAGGACGTTGAAATATTACTTGCGGCAGAGATCGACTTTGAATGACGGTCGGAATGGAGAAAGTTATGAATTGGAAGTATCTTGTAGGAGGAACGCTCCAACTGATTATTAAAGCAGTTGCGCTTGTGTTTATCATTACGTATATTCTTCGCATATCGGCGGCAGCGTATGACTATGGCTATCGTGTATTTGCGGAACCGCCAATCTCGGTGGGAGAGGGCAGGACGATCAGCGTCTTTATAGATGATAAAGAATCCGCGAAAGAAGTAGGAGAGATGTTACAGGACAAAGGGCTGATTCGTGATGCGAATCTGTTCATGATTCAGGAGCTTCTGTCCGAGCACCGGGGAAAGATTAAGCCGGGGATCTATGACTTGAGCACCTCCATGACAGCGCAGGAGATGTTGGCCGTGATTGCGCCGGATGAGGAGGAAGAGAGTGAAGAATAGAAAGGCATGGGTATTAGTGTGAGAAGGACGGTATTACAATGATAACAGACGAGCGCATGAGCGCGTTTATCGATTCTCTGGATACCGGCAATACTCCTTTCTTAAATGAAATAGAGAGTGAAGCGAAGAAAACCAATGTGCCCGTTATCCGCACGCAGGTGCAGAGCCTGATTAAGCTGCTGCTTGCGATGCAGAAGCCGAAGTCGATTCTGGAGGTGGGCTGTGCCATTGGTTTTTCTGCTTTACTTATGAGTGAGTATGCGCCGGCGGACTGNCATATTACGACGATTGAGAATTATGCGAAGAGGATTCCCGTGGCGCGGGAAAATTTCAGACGCGCCGGCAGGGAAGACAGGATNACGCTNNTGGAAGGAGANGCGGCGGATATTCTGAAAGAANTGGACGGCTCTTATGACCTGATNTTCATGGATGCGGCAAAGGGGCAGTATATTCACTTCCTGCCGGATNTCTTAAGACTGCTTTCTCCGGGAGGAATCCTGCTGTCGGATAATGTGNTGCAGGACGGAGATATCATAGAGTCGCGTTTTGCGGTGACNCGGAGAAANCGCACCATACANAGCCGCATGAGAGAATATTTATATGAGTTAAAGCATCATCCCGAGCTGGAGACGGTGATTCTGCCGGTGGGNGACGGGGTGACGATCAGNGTNCGGAGGACATGAAGCTGCACTAAGGTCGTAGAGANCATGACTTAGTGTAGNGACGTGTGCCTGAAAGGATAGAAANAGCATGAAAAAACCTGAGTTATTAATTCCGGCGAGCAGTCTGGAGGTGTTAAAAACAGCGGTTATATTTGGGGCGGACGCGGTNTATATNGGCGGGGAAGCGTTTGGACTGCGTGCCAAGGCGAAGAACTTTACGCCGGAGGAAATGGCNGAGGGAATTGCTTTTGCCCATGAGCATNGCGTGAGGGTGCATGTGACCGCGAATATTCTGGCGCACAANTATGACTTGGAAGGCGCCGAAGCGTATTTCCGCGAGTTAAAAGANATGANGCCCGATGCNNTGATCATTGCNGANCCCGGAATGTTTATGCTGGCNCGGGAGATCTGCCCGGAAATTGATATTCATGTATCCACGCAGGCNAATAATACCAATTATATGACATATCAATTCTGGCAGAAGCTGGGCGCGAAGCGNGTNGTNTCCGCCAGAGAATTATCTTTGCGGGAAATCAGGGAGATTAGAGAACATATTTCCGATGATNTGGAGATNGAGAGCTTCATNCANGGAGCGATGTGNATTTCCTATTCGGGAAGATGTCTNCTGAGCAGNTANTTTACGGGNAGNGANGCNAANCATGGNGCNTGTACNCATCCATGCCGCTGGAAGTATGCCGTGGTGGAGGAGACACGTCCGGGAGAGTATCTGCCNGTCTATGAGAANGAACGGGGAACCTATATTTTTAATTCCAAGGACTTATGTATGATAGAGNATATTCCTGAAATGATCGCCGCNGGGATCGACAGCTTTAAGATAGAAGGGCGCATGAAGACAGCGCTCTATGTGGCGACGGTGGCGCGNACNTACCGCAAAGCTATCGACGATTATCTGGAATCCGAGGAGAAATATCGCGCCAATATGGACTGGTATCTGGCGGAAATCTCCAAGTGTACTTACCGGCAGTTTACGACAGGATTCTATTTCGGTAAACCGAATGAGAATACCCAGATCTATGACAATAACACCTATGTGAACGAATATACTTATCTTGGCATTGTGGGAAGTCTTAGACCGGTGCCGGGCGGTGACAGCGGACCAGGTGGTTTCGGAAATGCCGGCGGTGGGATTGACGGAGCAGGCGGAGCACATCTTTGTGCACGTATTGAACAGCGCAACAAGTTCTGCGTGGGCGATTCCATCGAGATTATGAAGCCCGACGGAACCAATGTGCCAGTTCAGGTTCTTGCCATGTATGACGAACAGGGACAGCCCGTGGAATCCTGTCCGCATTCTAAGCAGGTGATAGATGTGCTGCTTTCCGAGACCCCGCAGGTGTATGACATACTGCGGGCAGCTAATGTGGGGGAGTGAAACAGACAGCTGAACAAATTATATCGTGTTCATTCCTTTGTGTACTTGGATCCCTTATATTATGGATTGCTTATTCTGTAATATTTTATTGAAAATAGTAATAGGGTATATCTGTGATTAATTTTTAATAATTTCCTCTTGCATTTTCATAAAAAGTAATGTATCTTATAAAAAGAATCGCTGATTGAAACGGTTCGATATAGTGGTATCATGAACGATGGTGTTCCAAAAGGCTTATTTTTGGAACACTTTTTTGCGCGTATNAGCAGAGTNGGAAGCTTGCNGCAACANGCGTCATGCTTGCATGTAAGCAGGTTGCTGCAGGCTTACGACGAGCAACGCNNACNNGTAAGACGAAGTCTTACGAGTCTGCTNATACGCAGCANAGCCAGAGCTGTAAGCTAATGATACCCNCAAGCTGGAATGGAGGAGATGAAAAAATGAGTGAAGTATTTAATGTGGAAGAGATTTTTGCAAAGAACGTATTTACACTCAGCAAGATGCAGGAACGTCTGACGAGGAATGCGTACAAAGAAGTGGTAAAGGTTATGAATGAAGGCGGCGAGCTGTCCATGAATACAGCGAATATGGTNGCTAAGGCTATGAAGGACTGGGCGGTNGAGAACGGNGCAACGCACTATACGCACTGGTTCCAGCCGCTTACGGGTATCACGGCGGAGAAGCATGACGCTTTCGTATCACATCCAGATGATGTAGGCAGNATGTTGACGGAGTTCTCCGGTAAGGAGCTGATTAAGGGNGAGCCGGATGCATCTTCATTTCCTTCCGGTGGTCTGCGTGCTACGTTTGAGGCGAGAGGATATACNGCTTGGGATATTACGTCTCCGGCGTTTNTGAAAGAATCCGGNTGNGGCATGATCCTGTGTATTCCGACGGCGTTCTGCTCTTACACCGGTGAGGCGCTGGATAAGAAAACACCGCTNNTNCGTTCCATGGAAGCGCTCAGTGAGCAGGCACTGCGTATCGTGCGGCTGTTCGGCAACACGGAAGCGACGAAGGTGACNGCTTCCGTAGGACCGGAGCAGGAATATTTCCTGGTAGATAAAGACTTATTTATGAANAGAACCGACCTGATGTTTGCNGGACGTACCCTGTTCGGTGCNCCGGCACCGAAGGGNCAGGAGATGGAGGATCACTATTTCGGNGTTATCAGAGANCGNGTNGGCGCATACATGAANGATCTGAACGANGAGCTGTGGAANCTGGGTGTGACNGCTAAGACACAGCACAACGAGGTNGCTCCNGCACAGCATGAGCTGGCNCCTATCTATGAGACGGCTAATATCGCGGTAGATCATAACCAGTTGGTTATGGANGCGATGAAGAGGGTTGCGATTCGTCACGGTATGAGATGNCTGCTGCATGAGAAGCCCTATGCAGGCGTGAACGGTTCCGGTAANCATGATAACTGGTCGATCACTACGGATAACGGCGTGAACCTTCTGGATCCGGGCGATACGCCTAANGANAACATNCAGTTCCTTCTGGTGCTGGCCTGCATCATGAAAGCGGTAGATACCCATGCAGATCTGCTCAGACAGTCGGCTTCNGATGTGGGTAANGATCACAGACTCGGTGCAAATGAGGCTCCTCCGGCGATTATCTCTATCTTCTTNGGNGAGCAGCTTGAGGATGTGGTTACCCAGCTGATTGAGACNGGTGAGGCAACCAGCGTAAAAGAGGGCGGCAAGCTNCTGACGGGNGTTAAGACATTACCTGATTTTCAGAAGGATGCGACGGACAGAAACAGAACATCACCTTTTGCATTTACGGGAAATAAGTTNGAGTTCCGTATGGTGGGCTCNGCCGANTCCATTGCNAGCCCGAATACGACANTGAANGCCATCGTGGCGGANGCNTTCTGCGANGCNGCNGACAGANTGGAGAAAGCNGATAATCTGGAGCTTGCGATCCANGATCTGATCAAGGAATATATGACTGNNCANCAGAGAATTATCTTCAACGGTGACGGTTANTCCGAGGCTTGGGTAGCGGAAGCGGAGAGAAGAGGATTGCCGAATATCAAGTCTATGATCGAGGCGGCAAGTACGCTTACCACCGATAAGGCAGTGAAGCTCTTCGAGAAGTTCGGTATCTTCACGAAAGTGGAATTGGAGTCCCGTGAGGAGATCATCTACGAGACTTATGCGAAGACTATCAACATCGAGGCTCTTGCCATGATCGATATGGCCGGCAAGCAGATTATCCCGGCGGTTGTTAAGTATTCCAAATCTCTGGCGGATACCGTGAATGCGGTGAAGNCAGCAGGAGTTGATGCTTCTACACAGACGGAAATCTTACGGGAAGTGAGTGAGAAGCTTACGGCTATGCAGACGGCTCTTCANAAACTCGAGAAAGCNGAGAAAGAAGCCTCTGCNATGGAAGATGTGAAGGCGCAGGCNTTCTTCTACAAGGATACGGTGAGAGCGNTTATGGATGAGTTACGTGCACCGGCGGATGAACTGGAGATGATCGTCGATAAGGAAATCTGGCCGATTCCTACATATGGTGAGTTGATGTTTGAGATCTAAGATGTAAGACCATAAATGGAGTGATAAACAAAGCCCCTTCTTATAGATTTTCGATTTTTATAAGAAGGGGCTTTTGTTAAAATCAGAGCTGAAATATATTTTTGAGAGTTTTTCCAAAAAAATTTATAAAAACACTTGCAAAAAGCAATAATATCCTATATAATCGTTAATTGTTGATGGGCTATCGCCAAACGGTAAGGCAACGGACTCTGACTCCGTCATTTCAAGGTTCGAATCCTTGTAGCCCAGTTGATAGGCTCGGCTGAGAGATCAGCCGAGTTGTTTTTGTCTTATATAGAAAGAAGGGAAGATATTGTATACATTTGANAGCAGAGTACGATACAGCGAAGTGGGTGTGGACGGCAATATGACGCTTGAATCACTTCTGGACTATTTCCAGGACTGNTCCACATTTCATTCGGAAGATATCGGACTGGGAGTGGATTATTTTAATGAACTGAATCAGGTGTGGCTTTTATCTGCGTGGCAGATCTGTGTCAACAGATATCCGCATTTGTGTGAGCGTATCGTTATCGGTACGGCGCCATATGATTTCAGAGGATTTATAGGATGCCGTAATTTTGAGATGAGGACGCAGGCAGGAGAAGTGCTGGCTTATGCCAATTCCATTTGGAGCCTGATGGATGTGGGAAAAATGACGCCGGCGAAACCCAACGAGAAGATGTTAAAGGGCTATGTGCTGGAAGAAAAATATCCTATGGAATATGCGCCCCGCAAGATTAATGTACCTGCGGACGGAAAGAAGATGGAACCTTTTAAGGTGCGGGCACATCATCTGGACACGAACAATCATGTCAATAATGGACAGTATGTACGCATGGCAATGGAGTATATTCCGAAGGATTTTGCCGTAGGTCAACTCCGCGTGGAATATAAGAGTCAGGCTGTGCTTAATGATGTGATCTGCCCCGTAACGGCGGTGAATGAGGCGGGTACGCTGTATACGGTATCGCTGAACAAAGAAGACGGGAAACCTTATTGTATTGTGGAAATATCGGGACAGAGCTGAGCGAAGGTGGTTGTGTCAGGAAGAGCATGGAGGAGCAAGTATGATTCGATTGGGAGAGATCCAGACTTTACAGATCGTAAAGAAAGTGGAGTTCGGTATATATCTGAGTGATGGTATGGACGGCGAAGACAAGGTGCTTCTTCCGAAGAAACAGGTGCCGGAGCAGGCGCGGACGGGTGATGAGGTGGAGGTGTTTGTCTATCGCGATTCTAAGGATCGTCTGATTGCCACTACTCATATGCCGAAGCTAACTCTGCACGGCGTGGCAAGACTGCGGGTCGCGCAGACCAGCGCGGTGGGTGCGTTTTTNGACTGGGGGCTTGAGAAGGATCTGCTGCTTCCCTATAAAGAACAGACCCGGAAAGTAGCGGCAGGAGAGACGTGCCTTGCGGCGCTTTATATTGACAAGAGTAACAGGCTGTGTGCGACTATGAACGTGTATCCCTATCTGTCCATGGAGAGTCCATATGGTAAAGAGGACAGAGTCAGCGGAACGGTCTATGAGATCAGCGATAATTTCGGNGCATTTGTGGCAGTGGATGATAAGTATTCGGGACTGATTCCGAAGAAAGAGCTGTACGGCGAGATACGGATCGGGGATGTGGTNCAGGCGCGTGTTACCGGTGTGAAGGAGGATGGTAAGCTGAATCTGAGCATTCGGGAGAAGGCATACTTACAGATCGAGAAGGATGCGCAGCGGGTTATGGAGGCTATCGATAGCTTCGACGGCGCGCTCCCGTTTACGGACAAGGCATCGCCTGAAGTGATCCGTCGTGAGATGCAGATGAGCAAGAACGAGTTCAAACGTGCGGTAGGACATCTGCTTAAGGAAGGAAAGATTCAGATTACGGAGAGGGCAATCCGTTCTATATAAGTATTCGAGACGATATGCGCGGCGAATGTGCTGTGCAGGAAAATAAAAAATCTCAATCCTCTTATCAGGGTTGAGATTTTTAATACCGTTAATTCTTTGAAAAGTCAAAGCCCTATACGGAAATATCAATATTGGCACCGATATGCGGATTTACGGATAACTCCATAGCGGCGGCATCCATCATACCTACAATTTGGTCGCCGGTGGAGGAAGCCAGATCGAGAGATTTGCTCAACATAGCTACACCGTATGCGCTCTGTGTGTTGACCTGTGCCATGGCCATAGATAATGCTGCAATATCCATAATGATCCTCCTGCTCCTGAAACGCTTCTTTCGAAATCAGCTGTAGCAGACTCCGAAAATACATAAAGCAATCCTGTGCTATATTTATTTAGATTATAACACAGGATTATTATTTTGACGAGAGTTTTTTGCATTTCCTGTAGGTAGCATGTAGACATGTAGACATGCGCGAAATTATGCAGAATGCATAATTTCTGTGCATCTTCGTAACTGTGAAGAACGGGGTTCTGAACAGTTACAATATTTGTATAAAATGTCTAAACAGATAAAACGTGAAAAAGTATAATTTACATTAAAAAATACACAAAAAAATCATGATTAAAGGTAGATTTTTTTGTAAATATAGATTAAAATGGATACTGGATGTTGTATTTCGATGAATTTAGCGTTTTATTGCGTTGTATAATTTGCTAAAAGAATAACAAGGGGTGGGCTATGATATCAAATCAGATTTTACAAAATACGATTGAAGGATTAAAGTCAATCGCCAGAGTAGAACTGTGCGTCATGGATATCGACGGGAAGGCGGTTGCGATGACGGCGGACGAGATGGAACAGTGCGGCAGACCGGCGGCGGAATTTGCCAAATCACCGGCTGATTCTCAGGAGATACAGGGATATCAGTATTTTAAAATATTTGACGAGCAGCAGCTTGAATACATTCTGATCGCGGGGGGTGTCGGTGAGGATGTATACATGGTGGGTAAAATGGTCGCTTTTCAGATCCAGAATCTTCTGGTAGCGTATAAGGAGCGGTTCGACAAGGATAATTTTATTAAGAACCTGCTTTTAGACAATCTGCTTCTGGTGGATATCTACAGCCGGGCGAAGAAGCTGCATATCCAGACCGATGTAAAGAGGGTTGCACTGATCATTGAGACAGAGAATACTAAAGATAGCAATGTGCTGGAGATGATGCGCACTTATTTCGGAAGCAACAGTAAGGATTTCATTACTGCGGTAGATGAGAATAATGTGATTGTGGTCAAGGANCTGTCCGAGGGCGACAGCGTGAAGGAGATCGAAAAGACGGCGGACAGCATTGCGGCATTTTTGAAAAAGGAAAATATGAAGAATGTCAGAATCGCTTACGGGACGACCGTTAATGAGATCAAGGAGGCAAGCCGCTCTTATAAGGAAGCGAAGATGGCGCTGGATGTAGGNAAGATCTTCTTTGGAGAGCGTGATGTCATCGCTTACAGTGAGCTGGGAATCGGCCGGCTGATTTATCAGCTGCCTATTCCACTGTGCAAGATGTTTATCAAGGAGATCTTCGATGGCAAGAGTCCGGACGATTTNGATGAGGAGACGCTGACGACGATCAACAAGTTNTTTGAAAATTCGTTAAATGTATCCGAGACATCCAGACAGCTCTTCATTCATAGGAATACGCTGGTATACCGTCTGGATAAGCTGCAAAAGAGTACAGGGCTGGATCTGCGCGTGTTTGAGGATGCGATCACTTTTAAGATCGCGCTGATGGTTGTGAAGTATATGAAGTATATGGAGAGCTTCGAATATTAATTTTACATAGGTGGTGGGCAAGTGGCAGTAAAGAGAAAGAAGAGAAGTACAGTAGCAGAGAATGAGATCATTACCCTGACAAATGTTTGTAAGGCGTATTCTACCGGGGCACCGGCGCTCAAGGACGTTAATCTTCACATTAACAGAGGGGAATTCGTGTTTATCGTCGGGGACAGCGGATCGGGTAAATCTACTCTGATCAAACTGCTTCTTCGGGAGCTGACGATCACGAGCGGTTACATTAACGTTATGGGATATGATCTGTCCAAGATCAAGCACCGGAAGATTCCGAAATTTAGAAGAAATCTGGGAGTTGTGTTTCAGGATTTCAGACTTCTGAAGGATCGTAATGTGTATGAGAATGTTGCCTTTGCACAGAGGATTATACAGAAGTCCAATAAAGAGATTAAGAAGAATGTGCCGAGTATTCTGGCAATCGTAGGGCTTGCAGGCAAGTATAAGGCGAANCCAAAGCAATTGTCCGGCGGTGAGCAGCAGCGAGTGGCGCTTGCGAGGGCACTGGTTAATAAGCCGACTGTGCTGCTTGCGGATGAGCCTACGGGAAATCTTGATCCGAAAAATTCATGGGAAATCATGAAGCTGTTGGAACAGATCAATGAGAACGGCACCACCGTTATCGTCGTAACACACAACAGAGAGATCGTCAATGCGATGCAGAAGCG
Source organism: Lachnospiraceae bacterium (assembly GCA_014804485.1). Classification (GTDB taxonomy): domain Bacteria; phylum Bacillota; class Clostridia; order Lachnospirales; family Lachnospiraceae; genus UBA3282. Next base: position 18,843 of record JAAUZT010000031.1, on the reverse strand, counting down.
TGTTGTCACTTTGAAGAGGGGTGTTATCATAAGCGACGAGGAAAAGGGAGGATACATCGATGAGGATTAACAGTTTTTTCTACACACTCAGACAAGGTGTCCGCAACCTTTTCAGAAATAAGTGGTTTACACTCGCGTCGATTGCGACGATCAGCGCATGTCTGTTTCTGTTCGGACTTTTTTATGCGATTGTCATGAACTTCCAGCATATTGTGAAGAATGCGCAGGAAGGCGTTGCGGTGTATGTATTCTTTGATGACGGGCTGGAGGAAAGCAGGATACAGCAGATCGGGGAGATGATTTTAAAACGTCCGGAAGTGTCCCGGGTTGACTTTGTGTCCGCTGAAGAGGCATGGGAGTCTTTTAAGGCGGACTATCTGGGAGGTTACGAGGATGGATTTACGGAGAATCCGTTGGAGAATTCCGCGCAGTACGAAGTCTATCTGAGTGATGTGTCCATGCAGTCCGCATTGGTAACATACTTAGAGTCGGTAGACGGTGTCAGGATGGTCAACCGTTCTGAGCTTGTAGCGACTACGCTGACGGGAGTGAATGCGCTGATCGCATATGTATCTGTAGGCATTATAGCAATTCTGTTTGCAGTATCTGTTTTCCTGATCAGTAATACGGTTATGATCGGTATCTCGGTCCGTAAGGAAGAGATCAATATTATGAAATATATCGGGGCTACGGATTTCTTCGTCAGATCCCCTTTCGTGATCGAGGGCATGATGATCGGTCTCATCGGGGCAGCGATTCCCCTGGGGATCATATATACGTTATATAATATTGTGATGGAATATATCACGACCAGATTTTCGATGTTGTCTTCGTTGCTCAGCTTTTTAAAGGTAGAGGAGATTTTCCATGTATTGACACCGGTTTCTCTGGGAATCGGTGTGGGAATCGGTTTTCTGGGAAGTATCATTACGGTAAGGAAACATTTGAGAGTATAGNGTGCGGTGAGCACAGGGATGCCTATGAGACATTGGAAGAAAGCAGTATGCGTGCTTCTGGGAATTGCTATTATGTTCACATATGTTGAACCGGCACGGGCGGTCACGAATGAGAGCATTCGGGAGAAAGAGGATCAGATTAAGAAAGCGAAGGAAGAGGTTTCCAATCTGAAATCCAGTCTGACGGATGTGGAGGCGCTGAAGAAGGAGCTGGAACGGTCGAAGAACGATCTGACGGCCTATGTGACACAATTGGACAGCGAATTAAGCAGCATACAGGAGAAGATTGAGCAATATAATACACGGATTACGGAAAAAGAAGCTCAGATCGTGGAGACGACAGAGGAACTGAACGAAGCGATCAAGCAGCAGGAAGATCAGTACGAGGCGATGAAGAAGCGGATCCGGTTTATGTATGAAAAAGGTGATACTTTTTATCTGGAGATGCTGTTCTCGTCAGCGGGTTTCGCTGATATGATGAATAAGGCCGACTACATCGAGGCGNTGTCGCGGTATGACAGGAACAAGCTCGAGGAGTATGTGCAGACCAGGGAAATGGTGGAGCTATGTAAGGAAGAGCTGGAGACGGAGAAAGAACTGCTGGATGAGGCGAAGATTGCCGTGGAAGCGGAGGAAGCCAATATCAGTTCACTCATCGAGGAGAAGGAAGCACAGATCAAATCGGTATCCGGCGATATCTCCAATAAAGAAGCGGCGATTAAGGAATATGAGGAAATGATCGCGCAGGAGAATGCGGAGATTGCAGCTTTAGAGAAGGCGGTAGCCGAGGAAAAGGCGAGACTGGAGGCAGAGAACGCGCAGGCGAGGATCTATAACGGTGGCATGTTTACGTGGCCTTGTCCGGGGTATAAGCGAATATCGGACGAATACGGAAACCGGATTCATCCGATTCTGGGAACACAGCAGTTCCATAACGGTGTAGATATGGCAGCGTCCAGCGGTACGGCGATACTGGCAGCTTATGACGGTGATGTGATTGCGGCAACGTACAGCAGTTCCATGGGTAATTATATTATGATCGATCATGGAAGCGGATTGTACACCATATATATGCATTGTTCCGCATTGTATGTATCTAAGGGGCAGGCGGTTACAAAAGGACAGAATATTGCCGCGGTAGGCAGTACGGGACGATCCACGGGGCCTCATCTTCATTTTAGTGTGCGATTAAACGGGAGCTATGTCAGTCCCTGGAATTATTTAAAATAATATCATGAGATATGGAGAGGATCAATTTGAATCATAGCGGAGACAATAACTACTATAACAATGATTACAGCCAGAGGAACATGAACCAGGGTGCAAACAGCCCCTATTATCAGCAGCCGTCGTCGNTGCCGCCACAGTATCCCTATCCCCCTGCGGGAGGTCAGAACAATAAAGGCGGCGGCGTATTCCTGCTGGGTCTTTTGGTGGGTGTAATCATTACCGCGTTGGTGGGAAGCTGTGCATATGTAGGAACGAGGCTGTATCATCTGGCGGGCAGCCGCTCGGCGAAGACGGCCAGTGCAGACGGCAGCGCAGGGAACAGTCTGGTAAATGACGACACTTTAGAGAAGCTGGAAGCTTTGGAGGAAGTGATCGACAAGTATTATTATAAAGATGAAGACATTGACATCGAAGAAATGACGGAGGGAATGTATTCCGGTCTGGTGGCTTCTCTGGGTGATCCTTATTCGGTTTATTATACTGCGGAAGAGTGGAAGAATATGATGGCGGATACAGAGGGGATCTATTACGGAATCGGCGCTTATCTGCAGTTAGATACCGCCACCGGATTAGCGAAGATCAACGGCGTAATTGCAGATACTCCGGCGGAGGAAGCAGGTCTGCGGGAGAATGACATCATATATCAGGTGGACGGAGAGATGATTCAGGGACTGGAATTGTCGGAGATTGTGTCCAGAATAAAGGGCGAGGAAGGCACTACCGTTCATCTGACCGTTGTCCGGGAAGGAGAGGCAGATTATCTGGAGATTGACGTGGAGAGACGCAAGATCGAATCTCCCACCGTCAAATATGAGATGTATGATAACGGAGTAGGGTATATTCAGATCACAGAGTTTGACGAAGTGACAACGGATCAGTTTACGGAGGCCCTGGCAGTAGTCAAAGGTTCCGGAGCAAAGGGATTGATTTTGGATCTGCGCAGTAACCCGGGGGGAAGTCTTCCGGTAGTGGTGGATATCGCCAGATCGATTCTGCCGAAAGGATTGATCGTATATACGGAAGATAAATACGGCAAGAGAGATGAATATACCTGCGACGGTAAGAAAGAGTTGGATATTCCGATGGTGGTGCTGATTAACGGTAATTCTGCAAGCGCATCTGAGATACTTGCGGGAGCTATCAAAGACTATGATAAAGGAACACTGATCGGCACGACTACATTCGGTAAAGGTATTGTGCAGCGTGTGCTGCCGCTTACGGACGGAACAGCGCTGAAGCTGACAATNAGNTCNTACTATACGCCGAAGGGAAATAATATCCACGGAATCGGCATNGATCCCGATATTGAATGTGAATTTGACAGTGAGGCGTATTATGAGAGAGGCGTGGATAACCAGTTGGAGCGCGCNAANCAGGAGATNNNCCAGATGATNAAATAGAGCGGAACGCTGACAGCGTAGACCGCGGATTGACAGCATAGACATAGAGGAATGATGTATGAATATCGTATTGTTATCGGGCGGATCGGGCAAACGTCTGTGGCCGCTTTCCAATGATACCCGTTCCAAGCANTTTATTAAGATTTTNAAGATTGCAGANGGGGNATATGAATCCATGGTACAACGGGTGTACCGTCAGATCAGATCGATTGATAAAGATGCCGATATTACTATTGCGACATCGAAGTCGCAGGTGTCGGCGATACACAATCAGTTGGGTGAGAACGTAGGTNTCAGCGTGGAGCCATGCAGAAGGGACACTTTTCCGGCAATTGCTCTTGCGGCGGCATATCTGCATGATGTGAGAGGGATATCGGAGCAGGAGGCGGTGGTGGTCTGTCCGGTAGATCCTTATGTGGAAGAAGACTANTTTGAGGCGCTTCGCAAACTGGGTGAACNTGCAGAGACCGGGAATGCCAATCTGGTGCTCATGGGGATAGAACCTACATATCCCAGCGCTAAATACGGATATATCATTCCGGAGAGTAAGGATAATATCAGCAGAGTNTCCGTGTTCAAGGAGAAACCGACTGAGGAGATAGCANAGGAATATATTGCGCAGGGCGCGCTCTGGAACGGAGGCGTATTCGCTTTCAGACTGGAGTATGTGTTGCGGCGNGCCCATGAATTGATTGAATTTACAGATTATCAGGATCTTTTCGCCAAGTATGATTCATTGACGAAGATCAGTTTTGACTATGCGGTAGTAGAGCATGAGCAGCATATCGAAGTGATGCGCTTTGCGGGCATGTGGAAAGATATGGGGACATGGAATACGCTGACAGAAGCGATGGAGAGCGACCATATCGGGAAAGCGATCCTGAACGAGCGATGCGAGAACGTGCATGTGGTGAATGAACTCAATGTTCCCGTGCTGTGCATGGNTCTGAAAGATGTGGTCGTGTCAGCCAGCCCGGAAGGGATTCTTGTGTCAGACAAGAATCAGTCGAGTTATATTAAGCCGTATGTAGACGAAATCAATCAGCAGATCATGTTTGCAGAAAAGTCATGGGGTAGTTTTCAGGTCATTGATATCGANGAAGNCAGCATGACNATCAAGGTNACNCTGAANNCCGGGCACGGCATGAATTATCATAGCCATGCGCTGCGTGATGAAGTCTGGACGGTAATCGGCGGCCGGGGCAGGACGATCGTGGATGGCGTGGAGCGCAGTGTCGGTGCGGGCGATGTGATACGGATGCCTGCCGGGGTGCCGCATACGATTCTGGCAGACACCAAGCTGCAGGTAATCGAGGTGCAGATCGGTTCGGAAATCAGCGTACATGACAAGAAGAAGATAGCATTGTGAGGACAATTAATGCGGGAGTTAATCTCCCGCATGTTTGTTATGGTGTAGATCGACGGCTATTGCAATAGCGGTAGCGACAACGAATATTATAAGATATCCTGTTAAGCCCGGTAGCGAATCGGATAAAGGAGTATCAAATAAAGCAAATCGAAAAATTATAGTTAATGCAAAAGCAACGAGATAAACAACTGTACAACTCAAAAGGCGGTAGCGTCTGCGTTCCGTTTTCTCTGCTTCGGATAGAAGTGTCTGTTGCTGCCTTTCTAACATTTCGGTGCGGATGGTTAATTCATCTACTTCACTCTCTTTTAGTAGATAGTCGGTGGTAACATTAAAAATCTTACTTATTTCAACTAATCGTTCTAATTCGGGTATGGATTCCCCAGATTCCCATTTTGAAACAGACTGCCGGGATACACCTAATTTCTCGGCGAGCTGCTCCTGAGACAGTCCGTGAGCCTTTCTCATTTCATAAATTTTGTTTGACAGATTCATCATTCTATTTCCTCCTGTTGTTTTTGACAGATCAGATGTGTCGACCTGGCGGGTTTTCTCAAGTATATCAATCGCAGCGGTTGCATACTATCAATCACACTGTCTAAACTATCAACCGGTAGTTGCATTATGAAACATTATACTACAGTAAAACTTGTTTTTTCTGTAATATATCTGATATTTACAGCAAAAAAACAAACGTTCTAAAAATACTGTATAAATTTAAATTGGTATGCTATAATCAAAACTGCTTTCTCGGGGCTGTATCCGCGTGAGTTTGACTATAATTATTTGAGCTGGCAAAGATGCATTAAATTGTGAGGTGATCTTGAGCGTATGGACTTCAAACTGCACAGTGAATACCAACCCACCGGCGATCAGCCCCAGGCCATAGAGGCTCTTGTGAAGGGCTTCAAGGAAGGCAGACAATTCCAGACTTTGCTGGGAGTCACCGGTTCCGGTAAGACTTTTACTATGGCAAATATCATACAGCAGCTCCAGAAACCTACGCTGGTAATAGCGCATAATAAGACTCTTGCGGGGCAGTTGTACGGTGAATTTAAGGAGTTTTTCCTGGAAAATGCAGTGGAGTATTTTGTGTCCTAGCATGTAGATATTTTAGACACTCTATATATTGTATCAAGATGAACATTAAAATACAATATATAGTGCGCTGGTAGACTCTTAATGCTGAAATGTATTNTATGGAACAGGCATAATGGTGAACAGAATTTGTGGAGAGACAGCAGTAAAACAATGTATTGCTAGTCAAAAATAATCTGTGGAAAAATAGTGGTGTGAATGGTTCAGTTTGGCAATGGCCGTATTTCGGCAGGGGTTAAAGCGGTATACAGGGGGAGGAGGTTGAGCCGTGGAAAAGAAGAAGGACGATGGNAAGAAAATCATAAAAGTGAGTAATCTGAGCAGGAATTATTCTGTGACAGAGAAGAATGAAAAAAATCACATTTTGGGCAAGCGCAGCCGTAAGACGATATATGCGGTAAAGGGTATTTCATTCGATATATGTGAAGGACTTGANATTGTTTATATTTCAGGCGAAGATAGAAATGTAATGCTTACCTGGTAAAGAACGTGGGCGCATCTGTCGGAAAAATGTATAATATTGCGCTGGTGGGGAATTTGAAGATGCTGTTCTAATTATGAACAGTAATCATTTACAATGAAAGGAATAGAAACAAAATGGAAAAGGTAATTGATAATTTTCTGAAATATATAACTATCGACACGGAATCATCGGAGGACAGTACGTCTCTTCCTTCTACGATGAAGCAGCATGATCTGGCGTCTCTTCTGGAGAAACAGCTTCAGGAAATGGGAGCGGAGGAAATCGTATATGATAAGGAGCACTGTTATATTTATGCATCCATTCCGGCGTCCGCAGGATGCGAAGATGCCCCGGTGATCGGTTTTATCGCACATATGGACACCTCACCGGCAATGTCCGGTGCAGGCGTAAAACCGCGGATNATAGAAGATTATGACGGAGAAGATATTGTATTGAATGAGGAGAAAAAGATTATCACAAGAGTGGCCGATTTCCCGGAATTGTCTTCCTGTAAAGGGAAGAGAATCATCGTGACGGACGGAACGACGTTGCTTGGAGGAGATGACAAGGCGGGTGCGGCGGAGATCATGGCGATGACGGAATATCTGCTGCAGCATACGGAGATTTCCCACGGAAAGATACGGGTCGGTTTTACACCGGACGAAGAGGTGGGCGCCGGCGCGGATTATTTTGATGTAGAGCTTTTCGGTGCGGATTTCGCCTATACTGTGGATGGCGGCAGACTTGGTGAACTGGAATACGAGAATTTCAATGCGGCAGGAGCAAAGGTGACCGTACATGGCACGAGCGTACATCCGGGAACCGCGAAGGATAAGATGCGCAATGCGATCTTGATGGCGCAGGAGTTTCAGTCCATGCTTCCGGTAGCGGAGAACCCCATGTATACTGAAGGTTACGAAGGTTTTTATCACTTGGATACTCTGAACGGTACTGTGGAGGAAGCAGTGGCAAAGTATATTATCAGAGATCATGACAAGGAGAAATTCGAGGAGAAAAAGGAGAATTTCCTGAGAATCGGAAAGTATTTGAATAAAAAGTACGGAGAAGGAACTTTCGAGATTGATATGAAGGATTCCTACTATAACATGCGGGAAGTGATTGAAAAGAATATGCATGTCGTAGAACGGGCGAAGAATATCATGAAAGAACTGGGCGTAGAGCCGATTGTTGTACCGATCAGAGGGGGCACGGACGGCGCGAGATTATCTTTTATGGGACTGCCTTGTCCGAATCTCTGTACAGGCGGCGGCAATTTCCATGGTAAGTATGAGTATGTCTGCATCGATGAGATGGAGACGATCGTTAAGCTTCTGGTAAAGATTGCAGAGAGATAAAGAAATAGTTTAGCCAGGTTTAGAGAAGGTAAGACATATCGGGAGAGCTACCNAGACAGGAGTTTTGATATGATGCTTNCAGAGTTTTTATCTCAGAGGGAAAAGGAGAAATTTTTCCGTACATTGAATGGTGAGCAGAAAATAGATGTGTTGAATGAGATTATAGAAGAATCGAAGCATATCGTTTTTCTTGGCGGAGCAGGTGTCTCTACGGAGAGCGGGATACCAGATTTTCGGAGTAAGGATGGGCTATACAATAAGAAGGACAGTAAGTTTCGGAAGTATAAACCCGAATATCTGCTCAGCTATGATTGCCTTGACAAGAGGCCGGAGATATTTTTCTCCTATTACCGAAAAAATCTGGATTGCCGGACTTTACAGCCTAATGATGCGCATAAGAAACTGGCGGAGATGGAGCTGAAGGGAATGCTGGATGGAGTTATCACTCAGAATATTGATGGTCTGCACCAGAAGGCAGGGAGTAAGAAGGTGTGGGAGATCCATGGAAGTGCACTTCGCTGCTATTGTGTAAGCTGCCGTATAGAATATGGGGCGGAGTTTATTTTTGAAAATACAGAGGAAATACCGCACTGCCCGAAGTGTGGCAAGATGATACGTCCTGATGTAACCTTGTATGGAGAGTTCCTGCCACAAAAAGCATATGAAGAAGCCGTCGCACTCATCAGGTATGCGGATTGTCTGATAATTGGCGGAACCTCATTGGAGGTGGGAAGTGCAGCGCAGCTTGCGCATATGTATCATGGGAAGTATCTTGTGATTATCAATAAAAACAAAACGAAGATGGAAGGCAGGGCAGATCTTGTATTTCATGACAGCATTGGCAAAGTGATGAATGAGATCAGGTGAAACCGAAAAATTGATATGCTCCCCATATGGTATAATGATGGAAATATCCAAAAACTACCATATGGGGAGCATGTTTATTTAGTAGATAGGGATGAAGATTGGTATAAAAATAAAGAGAACAAGTGTTCTGAAAATGCTGTACAAACTAAGAGTGGTATGATATAATCATAACTGCTTCTGAGATAATAGAATTAATGAAGAAATTATGCTGAATCCATAGGAGGTATTTATGGATCATTTTAAGTTAGTTTCAGAATACGCCCCCACCGGCGACCAGCCCTTGGCGATCGAGGCGCTCGTGGACGGTTTTAAAAAGGGTAACCAGTTCCAGACGCTGCTTGGTGTCACTGGTTCGGGTAAGACATTTACCATGGCGAATATCATACAGGCACTGAATAAACCGACTCTTGTGATCGCACACAATAAGACCCTCGCCGGACAGCTCTACGGTGAATTTAAGGAGTTTTTTCCGGAGAATGCGGTAGAGTACTTTGTGTCCTACTACGACTACTATCAGCCGGAAGCATATGTGCCTTCCACGGATACTTATATCGCAAAAGATTCCTCTATTAATGATGAAATTGACAAGCTGAGGCTGTCCGCCACGGCTTCCCTGACGGAACGTAAGGACGTGGTGGTGGTGGCAAGCGTTTCCTGTATCTATGGTTTGGGAAGCCCGGAGGAATATGCGGGAATGAGCATGTCCTTGCGGCCCGGCATGTGTAAGGATCGCGATGATGTGATCCGTGGTCTGATTGATATGCAATATGATCGGAATGACATGGACTTAGACCGCTGCTGCTTCCGAGTGCGGGGCGATGTGGTGGAAGTCTATCCGGCACAGGGCGGTGATTATTTGATCCGTATTGAGTTTTTCGGTGACGAGATCGACCGGATCGCGCAGACAGATCCGCTGACGGGACAGGTTCATGCGACATTGGAGCATGTGATGATCTATCCGGCCTCTCATTACGTGGTGGCGCAGGAGAAGATTCAGACTGCCTGTAAGGAGATTGAGAAAGAGCTGGAAGAGCGGGTAAAATATTTTAAGGGTGAGGACAAGCTNTTNGAGGCGCAGCGTATCTCGGAGCGCACGAATTTTGACATTGAGATGCTCAGAGAAACCGGTTTTTGTTCCGGTATCGAGAATTACTCACGCCATCTGAACGGTATGGCGGAGGGGGAGCCGCCTTTCACGCTGCTTGATTATTTTGACGAGGATTTTCTCATTATTATAGATGAGTCNCATATGACGATTCCGCAGATTCGCGGTATGTATGCGGGNGANAGATCCCGCAAGAACACGCTGGTGGATTACGGGTTCCGTCTGCCATCGGCGCTGGACAACAGNCCGCTCAATTTNGGNGAATTNGAGCAGCATATNGATCAGATGCTTTTCGTATCCGCTACGCCGTCCGAATACGAGGCGGCGCATGAACTNTTTCGGACNGAGCAGATTATCAGACCTACCGGGCTNCTNGANCCGGAAGTGGATGTNCGNCCGGTGGAGGGNCAGATTGACGATNTGATTTCAGAGATCAATAAAGAGGTGGCGAATCATCATAAAGTTCTGGTGACCACCCTCACCAAGCGGATGGCGGAAGACTTGACAAGTTATATGAACGATGTGGGGATTCGCGTGAAGTATCTGCACTCCGATGTGGATACGCTGGAACGCGCGGAGATCATTCGCGATATGCGGCTTGATGTGTTTGACGTGCTGGTAGGCATTAATCTGTTGCGTGAGGGATTGGATATTCCCGAGATTTCTCTTGTGGCTATTCTGGACGCTGACAAGGAAGGGTTCCTGCGTTCGGAAACATCTTTGATCCAGACCATAGGACGTGCGGCGCGTAATGCAGATGGGCATGTCATTATGTATGCCGACAACATGACGGATTCCATGCGGGCCGCCATCACAGAGACGAACCGCAGACGCGAGATACAGCAGCGGTATAATGAGGAGCACGGTATCACGCCGCAGACGATTCAGAAAGCAGTCCGTGATCTGATCAGTATATCTAAGACCATTGCGAAAGAAGAACTGCGGTTTGAGAAGGACCCGGAATCCATGAGCCGTCAGGAGTTAGAGAAGCTGATCAAGGACGTGGAGAAGCAGATGAAGAAAGCGGCGGCAGATTTAAACTTCGAGGCGGCAGCCGAGCTGCGTGACCGGATGACGGAACTGAAAGGGAAGCTGCGGGATTTTGATAAGTGATAGGAGCATATGGACGGAGACGCTCAGGCGGAAGTATAATCCTGCGTCACCGCGCGTTCACTCCACAAAAAGCGTAAAATANAGAAATATAGAGAACTAGAGAGAGACACATGGAGGTAACTATGGCGGACACGATAAAGATGCGCCCGAGGGAGTATATCAAGATCAGGGGAGCAAATGAACATAATCTGAAAAATTTGAATGTGGATATTCCGCGAAATGAGTTCGTGGTGCTTACAGGTCTGTCAGGATCGGGGAAGTCATCGCTTGCATTCGACACGATTTACGCGGAGGGACAGAGAAGATACATGGAGTCCCTGTCATCTTACGCGAGGCAGTTCCTCGGACAGATGGAGAAACCGAATGTCGAGAGGATAGAAGGNCTGTCTCCGGCGATCTCCATCGACCAGAAATCTACCAACAGNAATCCTCGTTCCACGGTGGGAACAGTGACCGAGATTTATGACTATTTCAGACTGCTGTATGCGAGGATTGGTATTCCCCACTGTCCGAAGTGCGGNAGGGAGATCAGGAAACAGACGGTAGATCAGATTGTAGATCAGATTCTGACCATGCCGGAGGGAACGAAGATCCAGCTGCTTGCGCCTGTGGTGCGNGGCAGGAAGGGTGAACATGCCAAGGTNTTNGANCGCGCNAANAGGAGCGGTTATGTGCGTGTNCGCGTGGACGGNAATTTATACGANCTGTCCGAAGAGATTCCGATGGAGAAGAATATNAAGCATAACATAGAGATCATTGTGGATCGTCTTGTAGTAAAAGAAGGAATCGAAAGACGTCTGACGGATTCTATAGAAAATGTTTTTGCGCTGGCGGAAGGACAGATGATGCTGGATGTGATCGATGGAGAGACCATGAATTTCAGCCAGAATTTTGCATGCCCGGACTGCGGAATCAGCATTGGAGAGATTGAGCCGAGAAGCTTTTCNTTTAATAATCCTTTCGGNGCCTGTCCGGAATGTTTCGGNCTNGGNTATAAGATGGAATTTGATATTGATCTGATGATTCCGGATAANNGCTTAAGCCTGCATGAAGGTGCAATCTGTTCTATGGGCTGGCAGTCCAGCGGAGATGAGGGAAGTTTTACGAATGCAATCCTACAGGCGCTTGCTAAAGAATATAAATTCAGTATGGACACACCTTATGAGCAGCTTCCACAGAAAGTACAGGATGTTATCTGCTATGGNACNGACGGCAGGAAAGTGGAAGTGCATTATGAAGGACAGCGCGGCAAGGGAGTCTACCCGATTGCGTTTGAGGGCCTGATCAAAAATATGGAACGGAAATATCGCGAGACAGGTTCTGATCTGATCAAGCAGGAATACGAGAGCTATATGCGCATTACCCCATGTAAAGAATGTAAGGGAATGCGTCTGAAAAAGGAATCTCTTGCGGTGACCGTCTGCGATAAGAATATCTATGAGATCACTTCAATATCGATTAAGAACCTGCATGCTTTTATCGGAGAAATGAAACTGACGAAGCANCAGGAATTGATCGGAAAACGAATTTTGAAAGAGATTCGCGCCCGTGTGGGATTTTTGATGGAAGTTGGGCTGGAATATCTGTCCCTTTCCAGAGCTACGGGAAGTTTGTCCGGCGGTGAGGCACAGCGAATCCGGCTGGCAACCCAGATCGGCTCCGGGCTGGTAGGCGTCTGCTATATCTTGGANGAGCCAAGCATCGGTCTGCATCAAAGGGATAACGATAAGCTGATTGCGGCGCTTAAGAATTTGAAAGATCTGGGTAATACGCTGATCGTGGTGGAGCATGATGAAGATACAATGCTGGCGGCGGATCATGTGGTGGATATCGGACCCGGTGCGGGATCACATGGCGGTGAGGTGATAGCGCAGGGCACGGCGGAAGAGATCATGCAGGTGGAGGAGTCTGTCACGGGACAGTATCTGAGCGGTAAGCTGCAGATTCCGGTTCCGNAGCAGAGAAGAAAACCTACCGGCTATTTGACTGTTAAAGGCGCTGAGGAAAATAATCTGAAGAAAATAGATGTAAAGTTTCCATTGGGAATTATGACTTGTGTGACAGGTGTGTCAGGTTCCGGCAAGAGCTCTTTGGTCAATGAGATACTTTATAAACATCTTGCACGCGATCTGAACAGGGCACGCTGCATTCCCGGGAAACATACTAAGATTGAAGGAATTGAACAACTGGATAAGGTAATTGATATTGATCAGTCTCCCATCGGCAGAACGCCCAGATCAAATCCGGCTACTTATACAGGTGTATTTGATCAGATCAGGGATCTCTTTGCTTCGACACAGGATGCCAAGGCAAGAGGATATAAGAAGGGGCGCTTCAGCTTCAATGTGAAGGGCGGACGCTGTGAAGCCTGCGGCGGTGACGGTATTATTAAGATTGAAATGCATTTCCTGCCGGATGTCTATGTGCCCTGTGAAGTATGCGGTGGCAAGCGATATAACAGAGAGACGTTGGAANTAAAGTACAAGGGCAAGAGCATATTTGACGTTTTGGATATGACGGTGGAAGAGGCAGTGCCTTTCTTTGAGAATCTTCCTTCCATCCGTCGCAAGATTGAGACGCTTTATGATGTGGGATTATCCTATGTAAAACTCGGTCAGCCTTCCACGACACTGTCCGGCGGAGAGGCGCAGCGTATCAAGCTGGCTACGGAACTCAGCAAACGCAGTACGGGGAAGACCATCTATATTCTGGACGAGCCCACTACAGGACTGCATTTTGCGGATGTGCATAAGCTGGTTGATATTCTCCACAAACTGGCGGAGGGCGGCAACACGGTGGTGGTGATCGAGCATAATCTGGATGTGATTAAAACTGCTGACTACATCATAGATATGGGACCGGAAGGCGGCGACGGCGGCGGAACTGTCATTGCCCACGGCACGCCGGAGCAGATCGCNAAGAATCCCGATTCCTATACNGGNATTTATGTGAAGAAAATGCTGGANNGAGCGAANAAGCGGTAGGAATATTTTCCNGGGAATAATTTTTCGGGAAATTTTTCCGGGAAAATTTTTCCTTTGGATTGGGGTTTAGAAAAACAGAAAACGATCCGATAACAATACAGTAAGGCACGGATGCCAAAAACAGAACGGAAGGAACCGTTCTGCTTTTGGTGTTTTTCATTTTTTTCAAAAAAAATCATAAAAGCCTTTGAAAAACCATTTCTTTAGGTTATAATATATCCAGCGTATTGCGCTTTTTTCTGAAAGAAACGGAAGAATGTTCGGAAAATCGAGGTTTTTGGGCGCAAAACCGTATTGATGTTTAGTTTGACGGCAAATGGAAATTATTATAGAGAGACCACGGGAAAGGGGATCGAAGGGAAATGCAGTACACAGATATCGGGATAGATTTGGGAACAGCCAGCATATTGGTATACATCAGAGGCAAAGGCGTTGTATTGAAAGAGCCCTCTGTTGTAGCTTTNGATAGAGACACAAACAAAATCAAAGCCATCGGCGAAGATGCCAGANTGATGCTCGGAAGGACNCCGGGTAACATTGTTGCAGTAAGGCCNCTGCGTCAGGGTGTAATCTCCGACTATCAGGTGACGGAGAAGATGATGAANTATTTTATCCAGAAAGCTCTGGGTAAGAAGACGTTCCGGAAACCCCGCATAGCCGTNTGCGTGCCCAGCGGTGTTACGGAAGTAGAGAAGAAAGCGGTTGANGATGCGACTTATCAGGCAGGNGCCAGAGAAGTGTCCATTATNGAAGAGCCNATTGCGGCGGCGATCGGTGCCGGCATAGATATCTCTAAGCCGTGCGGTAACATGATCGTGGATATCGGCGGCGGAACATCGGATATTGCCGTTATTTCATTGGGTGGTACGGTGGTCAGCGCTTCCATCAAGATCGCCGGGGATGATTTCGACGAGGCGATCGTGCGTTATATGCGTAAGAAACATAATCTGTTGATCGGTGAGCGGACGGCGGAGGATTTAAAGATTAAGATCGGTTCGGCGTTTAAGAGACCGGAAGTTGACTATATGGATGTCAGAGGCCGTAATCTGGTAACCGGTCTGCCGCGCACTGTTAAGGTGTCTTCAGAGGAGACCGAGGAGGCGCTGCATGAGACGACCGTGCAGATCGTGGAGACGATCCACAGTGTTCTGGAGAAAACACCTCCGGAATTGGCGGCCGATATCGCTGACAGAGGAATCGTACTTACCGGTGGCGGCAGTCTGNTGCGGGGATTGGAAGATTTGATCGCGGCGAAGACAGGCATTAATACGATGACGGCGGAAGACCCGATGACGGCAGTTGCTGTCGGCACGGGCAAATATGTAGAATTCCTTGCAGGATACCGCGAGGAGTAAGAGAGGCAGGATACTTATGCTTAAAGGATTGTATACGGCGTATACGGGAATGATTAACGAGCAGCACAGAATGGATGTTTTGACCAACAATCTGGCGAATGCTGACACCAACGGTTACAAGAAAGAGGGAGCCACAAGTCAGGCATTTGATACCATGCTTGCTTATAAGATCAAAGATTTATCCGAGGCGGGGAATCTGCCCAAGGGACTCGGGATAGGTAAGCGTCTGGATGAAGAACTGGTGGATAATCCGAACAGATGGGTGGAGAGAACCGGCTTAAATCTGGGTGTCAAGATCGGAGAAAATTATACGGACTATTCGGAAGGCCCGATGAAGGTGACGGGTAATACATTTGACTTTGCGTTGACAGACAGAGGGTTCTTTCTTATAGAATACACGAACAAGGCGGATGTCACTTCGGTGAAGTACACACGGGACGGTAATTTTACCATGAATGCACAGGGATATCTTGTGACACAGGACGGAGATTTTGTTCTGGATGAGGATAGACGCCGGATCAGACTGGACCCGAATGACACAGAAATCGGCACCAATGTATACGGCGAAATCTTTCAGAGCGGTAACCGGGTAGCTAAGATTGGTGTGGTAGACTTTGAAGATTATGATATGTTGGAGCATTTCGGTGAGAATTTCTTCCAGATTGTTGACAGTGACGAGGTGAAGAATGCAGAGGCTGTATATAATAGAGCCAGATCTTATACCATGATGGCGCAGAGGGCATTAGACCGGGCCAGAGCACAGAATGCGGCGGATATAGATGAGAAAGAAGCGGCACTGCAGGCTGCACAGAACAGAGAGGCGGAGGCCGAGCAGGCTTTAGAGGCGGCACGCGGCGAAGACGATGCGGCGAAGCGGAGACTCGAACAGGAATCCACGGCACAGATCAGAGCCGGATACTTGGAGACTGCGAATATCTCTGTCGTAACAGAGATGGTTAATATGATTGCGATACAGAGACAGTACGACAGCAACCAGAAGGTAATTACTACATACGACGAAACACTGGATACTGCAGTCAGTCAATTAGGCAGAGTCAGATAAAGCTTAAGACAGATAAATTAAGACAGAGCAAAACATAGGAGGCGCAAATATGGTTAGAAGTTTATGGTCGGCAGCGACCGGAATGAATGCACAACAGACGAATCTGGATACGATCGCCAATAATCTGGCAAACGTAAACTCGGTAGGTTATAAGGCACAGGTAGCACAGTTTAAATCACTCCTGTATCAGAATCTGCAGGCGGTGACTACAACTGCGAACGGAGATCCGAAGCCGACATCTTCCCAGATCGGACTGGGTGTCCGCACATCATCCATCAACTCGCTGTTCACACAGGGCAGCCTGCTGGATTCGGACAGTGATACTGCTTTTGCGATTGAGGGTCATGGATTCTTCGCGTTGCGCGGGGAAGACGGCGTTACCTATTATACCAGAAACGGTGATTTTACATGGGCATTGGGTGCGAATCAGGGTATGATGCTGACGAATGCAGACGGTCTTCCGGTATTGGATTCTACGGGACGTGCAATTGAGCTGCCGAGAACCTATATTGCAAGTAAACTTTCTATGACAGAGGACGGACAGATCTGCTATCCCGATGAGCAGAATAATCCGCAGCCCATCGGCAGAACGATCGGTACATTCCAGTTCAGCAATCCGGGCGGACTGAGCAGGGTCGGTGATACGTTGTTTGCTGTGACGGAGGCCAGCGGTGCTGCAATCAATGAAGATACGAATCCTAACGTAGCAAAGAGCCGTATCGTACAGGGATATCTGGAGGGATCGAATGTACAGGTAGCTAATGAGATGGTAAACATGATCATCACACAGCGCGCATATGAGATGAACTCCAAGGCGATTACAACCTCCGATTCGATGATGGAAACAGCGAATAATCTGAAACGCTGATAACAGGGAAGGATGGATAACATGGATTTAACAGGATTAGGAAATTATACGGATTATATGACGGATACGAACAGAATAGCGGCGGAGAATCTGCAGAGTCATCTGGAGAATACTGCGAAGGCACAGGGCGAAGATGATGATGCGCTCTTAGCTGCCTGTAAACAGTTTGAGGCTTATCTCTGGGAGCAGGTCTATAAAGAGATGGAGAAGACTACCAAGTTCTTCGGCGATGACGACGATGAAGAGGGTTATGGCGCTAACATGGTAGACTGCTTTAAGGACCAGGCCATTCAACAGATTGCCGAGCAGACGGCTTCCCAGAAGTCTAATTCTTTAGCGCATATGTTGTACGAACAGGCGAAGCGCAATTACGGCATATAAAAAATATGAATGAGGGCGGGCTGCTTATTCAAGGCAGCCCGTTGTTGCGTAGTACGGTCCTATGACAGAAAGTATCGTGGACAGATGGAGAAGATCAAAGGATTTATAGAACATATTATATATCGGAATCCGGATAACGGCTATACGGTATTAAATCTTGTCGCTGACGGGGAAGAGATTACGTGCGTCGGTTTTTTTAAGACAATGGATCAGGGAGAGACGATTGAGGCCGAAGGAAGTTGTACAACCCATCCGATTTACGGTGAACAGTTTAAAATAGAACGGTATGAGATCGTTCCTCCGGAGGATGTGGTGAGTATAGAGAGATATCTGGGCTCCGGAGCTGTCAAGGGCGTGGGAGAGGCACTGGCGGCAAGGATTGTGAAGCGGTTCGGAACTGACACGTATCGCATTATTGAAGAAGAGCCGGAACGGCTGGCCGAAGTCAAGGGAATCAGTGAGCGTAAGGCGCGGGAGATTGCCGTCACGGTGTATGAGAAACGGGATGCCAGAGAGGCGATGACATTTCTGCAGAAATACGGAATCTCCAATACACTGGCAATCCGCATTTACGAAGCCTACGGGGCGCAGTTGTACGGTATTTTAAAGGAAAATCCTTATCAGCTTGCGGAAGATATTCACGGTATTGGTTTTCGGATCGCGGATGAGATTGCGGCGAAAATCGGTATTCACACGGACTCGGATTATCGGATCAGGAGCGGACTGCTCTATACGCTTATGCTGGCAGGAGGAGAGGGACACTGTTATTTGCCGCAGAGTGTTCTGCTGCGCAAGGCAGGTGAACTGCTGGGGCTGGACGGAGCGGTTATGGAACCGCAGATCGGCAATCTGGCGATGGACAAGAAACTTGTCGTGAAGAGGCCCTCAGAAGGCGAAGAAGAATGTAAAGTCTACGGATCGACCTATTATTATGCGGAATTAAGCTGTGCCAAGATGCTGCATGACTTGAATATTTCTATAGAACATGAAATCCTGCCCTCGGAAGAGAATGCGATCAGAACGAAGATCGACAGGATAGAGGAAGAACTCGGCATCGGTCTGGATGTACTGCAGAAGCGGGCTGTCCTGGAAAGTGTAAAAAACGGTCTTTTTATCCTGTCGGGAGGTCCCGGAACAGGTAAGACTACTACGATCAATGTGATGATACGTTACTTTATGGACGAGGGCATGGATATCTATCTTGCGGCGCCTACCGGAAGAGCTGCGAAGCGTATG
>JAAUZT010000030.1 GCA_014804485.1 Lachnospiraceae bacterium | reverse complement strand
TTTACGAGATGGGTTCGGTTGACTTGCGGGAAGCCATGATCGTATTTAATCAGGAGACGCGACTGACACCGGAGTCCACAATCGATTACTTTATCTGATCACGTTCTTTGCTTAGTACACCCTTGTGTTTCATAAAATACTTTAATGCACTTTCCTATGAATGAAAAGGCGGGTCAGAATCTGCTCCGTCCCGCCTTTTGGTTACTCTTCTGTTCTATCTGTAACGTAACTGTTCAGAACCCTGTTCTTCACAGTTACGTAGATGCACAGAAATTATGCATTCCGCATAATTTCGCGCATGTCTGTCTCGGGTTTTCTGTGACTTCCGCTTACGCTTCACTCACAAAAAACACCTCGCGGAAGCACCTTCTGAACAGTACTCTGTAACGTTGTGTTCCTTATCTCCAGAATTACTGTTCCATCTGTCTTCCCAAGAATCCGGCCGCAGACTGAATCAATTTCTGCTCTACCTCGCCCATCTTGGACTTATGGTCCGTTTCCACAAGAAGTACGGAACCGATCACATCGCCCTCGCAGATGATCGGGCTGATTGCCTCGTGATGAAACTCATCCTGGTCATTGCTGACCTGGATAAAGTTGCGGTCTCCCTTCGCCGCAACCAGGCTTTCTCTGTGATTAATTTTCTCCTCCAGCTCCCGGCTGATCGATTTCCCCAGCATATTCTTCATGCCGCCCGCCACTGCGATAAACTGATCTCTATCGGAAATCATCGCAATATGGCCTGATACCTGCGCCATGCTCTCCGCATACTGCTTTGCAAATGTTCCCATCTCACCGATAGGCGAATATTTCTTTAATATGATCTCGCCCTCCCTGTCGGTAAATATTTCCAACGGGTCTGATTCCCGAATCCGCAATGTCCGACGGATTTCCTTCGGGATCACGATACGTCCCAGATCATCTATTCTTCTGACAATTCCTGTTGCTTTCATATCATATAACCTCCATCTGTAAATCGCGGCTGACTCACCGCGTAATAGTTTAATTCACTTTTATGTTTTTACTATTATTTGTAAAGCAGGAAATTATATGCATGCAAATTTGGAATTTAAATGGCTGATTTTTACTCTTGCTTCTTTCTGTTTTTATTTTTGTTTTATACTTATTTTCAGCTTTGTCTGTCCCCTATTTCTTAACTCCTTTTGTGCCCGACAGATTTGCATTTTGCAAAATATTACTGTCAAAGGACGTCATCGTACTCTTTTCTTCCCGTTCCCTTTTAAGCGCCAGTCCCACCATATCATCCAGAAGTTCCGCATATGGTTTATCCAGCGCTTCCCACAGATAGAAAGCCAGCGATCCCGGAATCGGGTTGATCTCATTGACATATACCTGATCCGTGTCTCGGTCAATCATAAAATCGATTCTGGACACGCCGTTACAATTTAACACCTGAAATGTCTTGACTGCCATCTGACGAATTTCTTCCCGTTTCTGTGGTGCCAAATTCGCGGGAAGTTCTCTCTTAGCCGTGCGCATACCTTCGGAACCGCTCTTGGAACCGGCTACATATTTATCTTCATAACTCAGGATCTCATCGCTGGATATTGGTTCTTCGCACTCGGAGGCTTCCGCCTGATCATAGTCGCCCAAAACCGCACAGTTGATCTCCCGCAGATTCATGATCGCGTGTTCAATCAAGACTCTGGAACCAAACGTAAAGGCATACTCCAGCGCTTCCCGTAAACCGTCTTTGTCTTTTGCCACCTTGATTCCCACACTGGACCCCAGATTAACCGGCTTGACAATAACCGGATAGCCAATCTTATCTTCCACTTTAACGTAAGCGGCTTCCTCGTCGCTCTCATACTCCTTCACATTCAGCGTAACACAATCCAATACCGGAATCCCATTATCTTTCAACACTGTCTTCATCACATATTTGTCCATAGTCACCGCAGAAGCCGCCACATCACATCCCACAAACGGAATGTTATAGTGCCTCAGGAATCCCTGCAATGACCCGTCTTCCACATTAGCGCCATGCACTACGGGAAACGCCACATCGATCTGCGCCGCCACGGAGCTGCCGAACTTTTTCACCGGATACTGAATCAACTGTACCTGCCCCTGTTCGCACATCAGAAATACTCTTATACTCTTCTGCAGCAATGCCGGAATATTCTTATAATTGGCAATATCCCCGATGGCTTCCCCAGTGTATAATTCATTATCCTTAGTGATATAGATCGGGATCGGTTCATATTTGTCTCTGTTAAAAGAATTATATGCCTGTAATCCGGAGATCACGGATACCTCATGCTCCACACTTTTACCACCAAAGAATACGCCTACTCGAATTTTCATCTTTACCTCCATGTCAAGGGCTCACACTACTTTTACGCATAATTGTCCGGCAGATCATTCTCGATCAACACTACCTTCTGTTTCTCATCCGGAATCGCATTCACCATCTGGAATGCCTCCTGCAAAGTATCCACTACGATCATCCTGTTCTGCGCAAATCCTGCTTCCAGCAGACCGTCCTGAATCGGCTTCGTCTGCTCTTTACCGATCAACACTGCATAGTCGCATTTATCCGCCGCATAGATACCCACTTCTTTATTCTCNTCATACTGCTTCTCACCCAGCTCCACCATGCCCGGTGTCATTAGAATGCGCAGTTCCTTAAACATCGCCAGCGTGTCAAGCGCCGCCTCGAATCCGCTCTTATTGGAATTATAAGCATCGTCCAGTATAATTCTATTGCCCTGCTTCTTAAGCTGCAGCCGGTGCTCCACGCTTTCCAGCTGTTTCACNGGATATTTCAGCTTCTCCATCGGAATTCCCAGCGTATGAGCCACCGCGATGGCACCCGCAATATTCTGTACATTATGATTTCCCACCAGCCGCGTGTGGAACTCATACTCATCTCCGTTCTCGTCTTTCATTTTAAAAGAAGATCCTCTCGGAGACACTTCTATATCGTAAGCCCGAAAGTTAATATCTTCTGCTATCGTACCATAGCTTACGACATTCTTATTGATCTTATGTGCGCGGATATACTCGTTATCATAATTCAAGAAGACCTTCCCATCCGCCGGCACGGCANCAGCCAATTCAAATTTCGTACCGATAATATTCTCAATCGTATGAAAGCTCTGTAAGTGCTGTGGTCCGATCGAAGTGATGATTCCGTAATCAGGATGCACCAGATCACAAATCTCTTTGATATCNCCCACCTCTCTTGCACCCATCTCACAGATAAAAATTTCGTGGAACGGTTTCATCTGCTCCCTGATCGTCCTGACAACACCCAGCGTCGTGTTATAGTTGCCCGGTGTATGAAGTACATTGTAACGACAGGACAATAAAGTACTCAGAAAATATTTCACACTGGTCTTACCATAACTTCCGGTCACACCGATAATCTTCAAATCCGGCATCTCTTTCAGAATCCGAGCGGCATCGTTAATATAGTGCCGATCGATTCCCTGCTCTATCGGCCGATTAATCAGATTCACCAGCAGAATCAGGAAAGGCTGCGCAATAAACAATACCGTCAGAATCCCCGCNCAGACGCGCATGCGGTATGTTACTGCCTCGGTTGCCGTCGCGGCAAGCTCTGTCAGAACAATACGGTATCCGCCTATGGGAAGGAAAAGCGCTAACAGCATACCGATTAAATAGATGGCTGCCGTAGTCATAAGCATGCGTTTCACCCGCTTCGTATACACGAGCGGNTTCTTCGCNGCNTGGGGCTTGTTGACTATNATAGTCATTATATTCATTACACATGCCGCGANCANGCACCCTCTGCCTCCGATCAAGACCAGTGGCAAAGATATAATTCCATACAGACATTTACCCAGCAGTCTTCCCACATTGCTGTGCACCTGCATCCATTCCATATACTCCCGCGGTTTGTAAGAATTCTGCTGAAACATATGGACAATATAAAGTTCATACCATACGTTGCCCACTATATATGTGGTAAACCATATGACTGTTAATACAATATTCATGGTAGTTTCCTATTCATTCTGAATCATTCTATANTTAACGACATTAGAAATTTCGCTTTCGGTCTTGCAAAAAAATGATAAATGCAGTATTAACCGTTTTCTATGATGAAAAGAATGCTGCCAACGCGGCATGTACCTTCGGCGCCTGCTCTGCAAAAGAAAAATGCCCCGCTCCTTCACATACCACCAGTCCCGCTTCCGGTATCAGTTCTTCCATTCTTTTGGCATCGGACAGCGGCGTTGCCGTGTCCTTATCTCCCCATATTAACAGAGTCGGNCACTTGACNAAATGCATAAGCGGCTCTAAGTCCTCATTTACCACTTTNACCAGCGTCGCGCGCATGGTCGGCGTTGCACTGTTATAATCGGCCGATCCCCGTTTGCGTCTCATATTGTCCACCGCATCGGGATACAGAAAATGTAGAACTTTCGTACTCATAACGGCTCTCCCGATCTTGTAGCCGCGCANACTTATCTTCTGCCGGAAGCTNTTCTTCGGCAAAATCCCCGCACTGTCGATCAGCACGGCTCTCTCTATGGTAAACGGCAGATTCTCTCTGGCATTCATCTTAAAGAATACCCTTCCGCCAAACGAGTGTANTACAACACTGAACCGCGCAAGACCAAAGGANCCAATAAATTTCATCACGAAATCTACATAGTCGTCCACNCACCACGGCTCCGGCGGTTCAGATGTCTTACCGAANCCCGGCATATCAAGCGCGATCACCCTGTGTCCCTGTGCCAGCACATTAATAATGCCGGCATACAAAGTAATATTCGCTCCCCAGCCATGCAGAAGCACAATNGCTTCGCCTTCACCCTCATCTATATAGTTCACTGTTATCGAATCAATCTTCTTAATCACTGTGTTCTCCACATACTCTATAAGTGCGGCTTGCATCGGGCCGCAGCAACAATTACTATCATATACCTATGCCTGTGATTTAGCAATTATGTTTCTGCCCCTCACTGTGCAAAAAATGCTCACAAACCCTTCATCATGCCTTCTACCAGCTCCGGATACATAAAACTGCATACCTGCCTCCGGAAGATACCGAAGTTTTCTCCACCACCGGTAAATTCATTATTGTCCCACCAACAGCAGGTGATTCCTCTCTGTCTCGCTGCTGCCACATAATAGGCTGCAAAATCCGTCCTCGCCTGAATATTTCCGTTCTTATCTCTCGCCCCGAACTCATCAATCACCACACCAATACCATTCTGCACATATTTCTTATACAGCGTATCCATCAGNTCATCAATCTCAGCGGTCGAAAGTTTATCATCCGCGCTCCACTGATCGATACTTTTATCTTCTCCAAGTGCCCGCAGTGCAAAATCATAAGGGGTATAAGCGTGCACTTCCACCAGAATCTTATTCTCATTCCCCGCAATATCNCGCGGCAATTCAAAATATTGGTTGGTAGCTCCCTGCAAAGATGCCGCATAACCCGGTACCAGCAGGTAGCGTTCTCTATTATTGCCTCCGGATGCCCGCACCGTGTCTACAAATACTTGGTTCAACTCATTGATACACTGCACTGCCTCCACACACTGCTGCTTATTCAAATCAAGCCACCACTCATCGCTCGTGCCAACCAGACGGGGTTCATTCAGTGCTTCCATAATCAAATNCTCGTCATAATCCGCAAATCTCGCCGCCACCTGTGACCAGATTGCCGTGACGTAAGCCTTAGACTGCTCCAAATACTCTGTTGCCGGATACATGTAGCTCGTAGAATTATCATGGTGAATATTAATAATCACATGCATATCATTATCAATCGCATAATCCACCACTTCCTGCACACGGTTCAGCCACGCCTCGCTGATCGTGTAATTGCCGTCGGATGTGACATGATTATGCCATGACACCGGAATACGCATCGTCTGAAAACCGGCCGCTTTGATCTCGTCAACCATCTCTTTCGTCGTGACGATCCCGCACCAATCGGATTCATAAGCCATTTCATCCCCTTTATTCTGATCCNAGTGCGCATCAAAAGTATTGCCAAGATTCCAGCCGATCTTCATACTTCTCACAAACTTNTTNGCTNCGGAATTAACACCTNCATGGCTGTCTTCTTCTATGTGCGCCATATCATTCCCTGTACTTTCATCTTCTCGATCCGTGTTCGCCGTTATATCCTCATCNTGCTGTCCCNCAGCGGTCTCTGCACCTTCCGTCTGTTGTTCTGCGTCAGTATNCTGTTCTCCAACGGAAGATTCCTGCTCACTGCCTGCCGACTCTTCTTCATGCGCTCCGACATTCTCCGCACTCTCTGACATGACGNCAGAAGCTGCATNCTGCCGNTCCTGTCCGCCACANCCCGCCAACACAATGATCATTGCGGCCGCTATCCCCAAAACANTGNCATGTCNCTTCATGNTTNNTCCTCTTTTCCTATAGCAAATATTTCCTATACATTGTTTTATTTTACTGTATATAGGTTAGTNACCGCAATATCCGAAACAATATTTCTTCATTTTCCTGCTATTCTGTTCGGTCATCATATGATAGTAATCCGAACCNCTACCTATTTTTCCACATAATCTGCATAATCTGTCTCGCTGGCAAACAACATATACTCTCCGTCAACATATCCCATATAACCGCTCTCTACTGCATATCCTTTCATAATATCTGTCTCCTTTACCTTTTCTCGAACTTTTGTTCTGGTATNAGGATACAAAAAATAGAGTCCGATAATCNGGACTCTATTAAATATTACATCCATATTTTTTTACTCCTGGGAATCTTGCACAATGTACCAAACATAATTATGAAGTTGTCCATCAGCTCTGGTTGTTCGTATGACTTTATATCTAATTTTTCATCTCCAGAAGTTTACTTCGAATATCGTCAAAAGTTTCCTGTATCGGTGCAACTCTTCCAACTCTCACATTCTCTTCCGCTTCTGAAAGCGTACGAAATAACTCTACTTCTGACTTTATCTGATAATAATTCTGCAAGCCTAATGCCACTGTGTCTCCCTTCCATTCACATTAAGAATAACCTGAACTCTGTCTTCCCTGCACTGACTGGATAATTCCTTACAGACAACAATACGGTGGGATATGCATGGCACTTCACCACCTATATTTTTGGTCGTGTAGTGACCGTGAAAATCATTCTGCGAGACTCAGATAGAAATCTCCATAAATCCCCACCTTAATCCGCTCAGAAAAAGNATACTCTTCAGCCTTNCTGCCATTCTNCAGNTCATACACGGTGATCGTTTCNCGCTGCGGNTCCACGATCCAGTATTCCCGGACNCCNGCNGTCTGATANAGGGNAAGCTTCCGCACATANTCCATCTGNCCGCTCNTNGGCGACACGATCTCAATTATCCAGTCAGGNGCNCCGTGGCAGCCTTTTTCATCTATTTTTTCTTTATCACAAATGACAGAGATATCCGGTTCCACAAAGTGGNGGTCATCATCCTTGATATACACCCCATAGGGAGCGGGATATACCTTACATNCTCCCTTGTTTTTTCTGATATACCCTTCAATCTCAAAAAGAAGATGGACGAGAATCTCCTGATGTGTTGATGTGGGTGTTGCCATCATAAACAATTCCCCGTCGATCAGTTCTGCGCGCTGNTCNTCNGGGAGGGCTTCAATATCTGCGATTGTGTAAGATTTTCCGCCTTTCATTACCATAAAGTTTCCCTCTTCTCTGANGGCTGCATGTTCCATAGTGTTACCTCCTTTTTCCGGGCAGGGGTATNACATTATGGAACNTATCATTAAGTACCTCTGCCGCAATTGATTTGTAGTATTGAGTAAGCGGCAGAAGTTGCCTGAATGTGCGAGCGCACGTATCTTTGATTACTCAGATAAAAATAGTATATATGGCGATAAAATAGATGTCAAGATATATTTATATAAAACGTAATTTCGTTTATAAGGTGTAGAAAGAACTTATCCCTAGNGAGCCGCCCTATAATCGNCTCTCCCTAATCTTNCCNACAATCCGCGCCAGCTCCCCCACCACAATATCCATCTCTTCCTTCGTGTTCTCCGCGCCAAGCGTTAACCGAATCGCACTGCGCGCTTCCTCCGGTGACCGCCCGATCGCCAGCAGTACATGAGACGGATCNATCGAGCCGGAAGTACATGCTGATCCGCTTGACGCACAGATTCCCTGCATATCTAACATAATCAGCACCGACTCTCCCTCTACTCCCGTAAAACTGAAATTCACATTNCCCGGCAGTCGCTTAGTGCGGTGTCCGTTAAGCATTGCGCCGGGGATCTTTTCTTCGATCTGAGAGATAAGGTAATCCCGCAATATCCTTTCACGTTCTGCATTCTTCTCCATCAANCTGCGACAGCACTTCATTATCTGCACTTTTTCTTTTCTCTCGANCACATCATTATCACATACCTCTGTCCGTNTCTTTTCTTCTGCAAAATCGTAGCTCTCTTTCTTCTCTTCTTCTAAATTGCAGANACATTCCGCNTCTTCCACACTGCAATACNCNCGCCTCACAGCCGCTTCCAGCCCNACGATNCCCGGTACATTCTCGGTACCGGCGCGCCTGCCTCGTTCCTGCTGCCCGCCGTGCATAAAAGAGCGGATCTTGGCCTTCTTACTAATATAAAGAAATCCCACTCCCTTGGGTCCGTTGAACTTATGTCCGCTGGCGGAAAGCANGTCGATGTGACATGCTGCCACATCAATGGGCATCTGTCCGTAAGCCTGTACCGCATCGGTATGGAACAGNATACCGTGNGNCGCAGCAATCTCACCGATCTCCNTGACCGGCTGGAGNGTCCCNATCTCATTGTTGGCATACATNANCGANATCAGAATNGTGTCGGGTCGAANCGCCCGTTTCAGCTGNTCNACATNCNCCAANCCNTCACCGTCCACATCCAGATACGTGACCTCGGCCCCTTGCTTTTCCAGATATTCACATGTATGTAACACCGCATGATGTTCGACCTTAGACGTNATAATATGTCTTCCCTTGTTCCGATAAGCCTCATAAACAGCCTTAAGCGCCCAGTTGTCGGATTCCGTTCCGCCCGATGTAAAATAAATCTCATTCGCTTCCGCACCAAGCGTCCCCGCAATCGTCTCCTTCGCCCGGATAACCGCCATCCTGCTCTCATTGCCCAGCTTATATATACTTCCCGCATTGCCGTAACATTCCGTGAAATACGGCAGCATCGCTTCCACAACNTCCGGNGCNGTNTTNGTNGTCGCCGCATGATCNAANTANATCATAGCACTCTCCATTCCGCCGCATTTCCGATANCGNCATNATAAATTTTCTATAAAACAGCCGAAATCGTCATCTACTCCAACAACAGCTCTGTCATATCAGAAAGTGCCGCCTCCGTCAGTGCCANCAACAGTTCCTCGTCCTTCTCAACCACGCCGCATTTCCGATAGCGCAGCCTGAACATCGGCGTTCCTTTCGGCTCAAAAGACATCCTGCCCTCATAAGCATTCANAAGCTGCGGAATATTTTCCACCCTNATCGGGGCATCCATCCGCAGCAGGAAACGGATGGAACCGTCCTTACCCTTTACCTCCGGCATGTACAGTTTATGCGCGTGAGAACGAATCAGCGCAATTCTAAGCAGATTCTCCGCCGACTTCGGAATCTCACCGAANCGGTCCAGCAATTCCTCCCGCATGTCATCGCATTCNTTCTCGTTCTCAATTCCCGCAATACGCTTGTAGATATCCAGTTTCTGCACTTCATTTACGATATAGGAAGGCGGAATGTATGCATCCGCTTCCAGATCAATGCTTGTATTAAAATCTTCTATCGTCGAAATACCTTTCAGGCTCTTAACCGCTTCATTTAGCATCTTGCAGTACAGATCATAACCGACCGCCTGCATATGCCCATGCTGCCTTGCCCCCAGCAGATTACCCGCGCCTCGTATTTCCAGATCCCGCATGGCAATCTTAAANCCACTGCCCAGATCGGTAAACTCTTTGATTGCTTCCAAGCGTTTCTCCGCCACTTCCCTGAGCATTTTATCCCTTTTATACATAAGAAAAGCATAGGCTGTCCGGTTGGAACGCCCCACGCGCCCTCTGAGCTGATAGAGCTGCGACAGCCCCATCTGATCGGAATCATGAATGATCATCGTNTTTACATTNGANATGTCCAGTCCGGTCTCAATGATCGTAGTGGATACCANCACGTCGATTTCTCCGTCGATGAAATCATACATNATNCGCTCCAGCTCGCTCTCCTTCATCTGNCCGTGTGCAAAAGCCACGGTTGCCTCGGGCACCAGNTTCTGGATCGCGGCNGAAATATCCGCAATGTTATTTACCCTGTTATAGACATAGTATACCTGNCCNTCTCTNGACAACTCCCTGACGATNGCTTCCCGCACCAATTCTTCATTNTANTCGCAGACAAAAGTCTGGATCGGCTGTCTGTCCCCGGGNGCCTCTTCCAGCACACTCATATCCCGAATGCCGATCAGGCTCATGTGCAGCGTTCTGGGAATCGGTGTCGCCGTCAGCGTCAGCACATCCACGTTTTCCTTCATCNTCTTGATCTTCTCTTTATGCGCCACACCGAAACGCTGTTCCTCATCGATAATCAGCAGCCCCAGATCCTTATACTGTACATCAGCAGACAGGACGCGGTGGGTGCCGATCACNATATCCACCAT
This sequence comes from Lachnospiraceae bacterium, assembly GCA_014804485.1. Taxonomy (GTDB): domain Bacteria; phylum Bacillota; class Clostridia; order Lachnospirales; family Lachnospiraceae; genus UBA3282. The sequence continues at coordinate 28,230 of JAAUZT010000030.1, read as the reverse complement.
GCCTTTCTTCAAGTCCGCCACTGTCTTCTTTTGTTCCGCTGTTGTCCGAAAACGCGACANCAGATCTATCCGTACCGGAAACTCCTTCATTCTCTGNACAAAAGTATTATAGTGCTGTTGTGCAAGAATGGTAGTGGGCACCAGATATACTACCTGTTTTCCCTCCTGCACGGCCTTGAATGCCGCCCTGATCGCNATTTCCGTCTTGCCGTATCCNACGTCNCCGCAGATCAGACGATCCATGATCTTACTGCTCTCCATATCNTCNTTNGTGGCAGCGATGGCATTCACCTGATCTTCCGTCTCCTCAAAAGGAAACATCTCCTCAAATTCCCTCTGCCAGACAGTNTCCGGCCCGTATTTAAAGCCCTGACTCTGCTGNCTGACCGCATACAGTTCTACCANATCCTGTGCCACCTCATCCACCGCGGTGCGCACTTTTGATTTGGTCTTACTCCACTCCTGCGTACCCAGTTTATTNAGCTTAGGTTTGCTGCCTGACTCCGCAGAAGCATATTTCTGAATCACATCCAGACCTGTGGCAAGCACATAGAGAATACCGCCGTCCCGATAAGAGATCTTCATATAATCTTTGACGATCTTATCCACTTCCACTTTCTCTATGCCCTGATAGATCCCCAGTCCGTGGCTCTCGTGCACCACGTAATCTCCCACTTTTAACTCATTGAAATCATTGATCTTCTGTCCCTGATAAAGCTTCTTCCGCTTTTTCTTCTTCTCCGCACCGAAGATGTCACTCTCCGANATCACGATAAATTTCAGAAGNGGATATTCNAATCCCTTGAGNACCCTGCCGTAGTANGTCATGACCTCGCCCGGCTGCACCTCCCGCATAGGATCTTCCGTATAAAANGCNCTGATCTCCTGNTCACGCAGATCTTCCGCAAGGCGCNTCGCNCTNGTTCTGGAACCGGAAAGCANCAGGATNCGATACCCNCTTTTCTTATAACCGGCCAGATCTTTTACCAANGCTTCAAAACTATTNTTGTANGAAGANAGNCTNCTNGTCTGAATATCAAATTTTCTGTCCGCCTTAAAAAGAGGATTCCTGCCATCCATCATNGAAAGCGTCACAACTCTGCCTTTCGTGATCCTNGCCGCCGTCTTCTCCGCGCTGTAGAGGATATCCATCTGNCCGGGCAGAATATAACCCTTCTCNANACGATGCATCATGCTTTCCCGAAATTCCAGTTCTACCGCCGNCACGTGTTCCTTAACCCGCAGCGGTTCCTCTATGAAAACACANCTTGCGCCCTGCCTGCCGGNNATCTCCGCATCGTCTGACAGGCAGTCAAGGAGAGTTGACAATTCCGAATAAAAATACCGTATATAGCTCTCCAAATTCACNGTATTTCTGGACAATCCAAGTTCCAGCAGCTGCTCCACCAGTTCTTTTACCTGCGTCTCGATTCGATGCGCTTCTTCAGTCTTCATCTCTTTTCGCAGCTTNGCCGTATGTTTCTTACACTCTTCNTGAATCTTCTTAAGTCCATCCCGCAATTCATCTTCTGATAAAATTAGTTCTGTTGCAGGATAGATCGTGACTGACTCCAGCTGCTCTATNGAACGCTGACTCAGAATATCAAAGCTGCGTATGGACTCCACGTCTTCTCCCCANAGCTCGATTCGGTAAGGATTTTCTTCTGTCAGATCAAAAATATCAACGATTCCGCCGCGAATGCTGAACTGTCCCGGCGCTTCNACCTGATAATTCTTTTCATATCCCAGCTCCACGAGACGCGCCGCCAGCTCACTCTCATCTATGCTGCTTCGTTTATCCANGTGTATTATATGNTTTTTCCANGCATCNATCGGCGGCTGTGGCGCCATCAGGGCATCNTAGGTGGTGATCACCGTAGTNGGTCTGCCCTCCATCAGCCGCCGCAGGCATCTGATTCGNTCCATTGTCAGCTGATTACCGTGGATATCCGCCTGAAAAAAGATCAGGTCCTTGGCCGGATATAACATGACATTTCTGTCATAAAACTTATAATCTTCATATAACTCTTTCGCCCGCAGATCACTGAAAGTCACAATCATTTTATAACGAAATTCCTCGCCGATNCCATAGATCATNTGCAGCTTCTGCGAGTCNACGCACCCGCTCAGTGCCACGGAAGCCCGGTCTTTTACAAGCATTTTNTTAATTTCTTCATATTCTCCCAATTCTTCCAAGGGAGCAAGTAAAGCCCTCACATCTTACCTCCATGATTTTTGTTTCCATATAATNTTTCTGTCACNNTATCGTTTAGATTNCTCTACCACTNANCANGCTAATCCCTATAACATNAGAATTTCCTATNGAATAAAAAACTCTGTCTATACATAACTTGCNCTGTAACTCNNAATCNTNTTTTCAAGTCATTNTCTTATGNCTGCTGNANNTTTTTATTANANANATTCATCGCCGCATCCGCACCCTCGGCTATCATTACTTCAATGGCATCCGCCGCGCGCTTAGCGCTCTCATCCATGATNTCCCGTTCTTCCTTGGGAAAATGTCCCAATACATAATCCACTAANTCATAGCCTTCCGGTTTCTGTCCCACGCCCATCTTGACCCGCTGAAATTCATCATGTCCAAGATGCAGAATGATATTCTTCAGTCCGTTATGCCCGCCGGCGCTTCCCTTTTTNCGAATGCGGATCTGCCCNACNTCCAGNCTGATATCNTCNGAGATCACAATCAGCTCGCTCTTTTCNTCNGCTTTATAAAAGTCTATGACTTCCCTGACGCTTTCACCACTCAAATTCATGTATGTCTGNGGCTTAACTAAGACTGCCTTCTGTCCGCCCACGANCCCTTTNCCGATAAGCGCCTTATGCTTNCGCTCCNTCACGGTAATNTTATTCTTATCGGCAATGACGTCGATCACGTCAAAACCGATATTGTGTCTTGTGTTCTGATACTGCCTGTCCGGATTACCCAGACCTACGATAATGTACATAGTTACCTCGATTCTGATTTGGTATGCTGCCGCAGGTACGGCAATAATATTGACTGTTTCTTATTCTATCAATATTTTTCCGTTCCTACAAGAATTGTTTTCTAAAGACGTAAAAAAGGACGCTTCCGCGTCCTTTTTTCTTCTTTCCACACTGCATTTGTTACTCATCATCAGATTCTAAAAGCGCCTTCTCATAGCTTTCCAGAATAATCTTCTGTATTCTGTCGCGGGTATCTGAGTTGATTGGATGTGCAATATCCCGATACTCACCATCATTAGCCTTCTTGCTTGGCATTGCAATGAAAAGACCTTTTTCACCTTCGATTACTTTAATGTCATGAACCACGAATTCATCGTCTATGGTAATCGAGACGATTGCCTTCATTTTGCTGTCTTGAGTCATTTTACGCACGCGGACATCAGTAATTCTCATGAAGCTCAGCCTCCTTATCATATGATACCGAACAGGAATCTGTCGGTTTTCACAAGCTTTTCCACATAAGTCATACTCATCAAGCCACGTAGCTTGTAATAAACATTTAGTTAATAACGCCCATGCCTCTTACACAATATTTCTATCGATTATAGCAACCGCCTTTCCATCATACCATTAAATTACATATCTGTCATTATGTTCTACCACAATTTCTATTCCGTCCTCACCTCTGTGGTAGGAATTCGCACGTATCGTGCCCCTGCTTTCCACGATACAATTNTCAATATGCGTATTATCCCCAATATACACATCATTNAAAATGATGGAATTTTTAATATAGCAGTTATTACCGATATACGTCTTCTTAAAAATCACGGAATCCTCAACCTTACCATTCACAATACATCCGCTGGAAATCAGACTGTTTCTGATNCTCGCTCCCACGTTGTATTTTGCCGGCGGCAGATCATCTACCTTAGAATAAATATCCGGATATTGTCTGAAGAAGTAATCCCTGATCTCCGGACGAAGGAAATCCATATTCGTCTTGTAGTAATCTTCCACCGTGGCAATATTGCTCCAGTAGTCCTTGATCTTATATCCGTAGATTCGTTTCATATTTTTATACCGGATCAAGATGTCCTTAACGAAATCATATCTGTCTTCTTCCGCACACTTTTCGATCATTTCGATCAACTGTCTTCTTCTGACAACATAGACACCGCATGAAATCGTATTGGACTTAGCAACCACCGGTTTTTCTTCAAATTCCTCAATGCGGCTCTCTTCATTCATCTTGATCGTGCCGAATCTCTCAACATTGACATCGGGTGACATGTCTTTACATACTACCGTGATATCAGCTTTCTTATCAATGTGGTATTCCAGAATCTTATTATAATCCATTTTGTACACACAGTCACCGGAAGATATTACCACGTAAGGCTCATGGCTGTTCTTTAACCAGGACAGATTCTGTGCAATGGCATCTGCCGTACCACGGTACCATGCATTACTCTCCGCTGTTACCGCAGGCGTAAATACGAACAATCCGCCCTGCTTACGACCGAAATCCCACCATTTGGATGAACTCAAATGCTCGTTCAGGCTTCCCGCATTATACTGCGTAAATACGGCAACCTTATTAATGTGGGAATTNGACATATTNCTNAGTGCAAAGTCAATGCTTCGATAACTGCCTGCAATCGGCATCGCACAAACCGCACGTTTCTGTGTCAGTTCCTTAATTCTATGATTATTACCACCCGCTAAGACAATTCCAATCGCTCTCACTATTTATCACCTGCCTTAATTAAAGTTTTTCCGCTCGGAAGATTTCCGTCTTTATAGTCCTCCGCACTCGTCACGCCGAAAATAACCGAATTCTTTCCGACGGAAACANCCTGNGGGATAACNCTCTTCTCTCCCACAGCCACAATACCGTGATTATAAATGTGAGGATCGGTCTCATTCTCAGCCTCTTCGCCGACACCCAGCTTGACATTATCCTCAATCAGGACATTCTCTGCAATAATNGNCTTATATAATTCACAATTNCTGCAGANNTTCGTCTCATTCATGATGATGGAATCTCTGACAACAGTACCTGCTCCTATTGTAACGCCACAGCCGATCACAGAATTATATACCTTGCCGTATATCTCAGACCCTTCTCCGATGATACTTCTCTCTACAACACTGTCATTAGACAGATACTGAGGCGGCAGAATCTCACTTTTCGTATAGATCTTCCAATACTCNTCATANAGATTGAATTCNGGAACNAGNTCGATCAGCTCCATNTTTGCTTCCCAGTAAGAATTCAATGTTCCTACATCCTTCCAGTAACCGTTAAACTCATAGGCATAAAGAGGTGCACCTTTCGCATGGCAGTACGGAATCAAATGTTTTCCGAAGTCTAATCCCGGCTGTTCCGCATTGGTAAGCAGTGCTTCCTTAAGTGTCTTCCAATTAAAGATATATATNCCCATNGAAGCAAGATTACTTCTCGGATTCTCCGGTTTCTCCTCGAAATCTACGATCTTGCGGTCCTTGTCCGTAATCATGATNCCGAAACGCTTCGCCTCTTCCATCGGAACAGGCATAACTGCGATCGTTACTTCGGCACCGTTCTGCTTNTGGAAATCAAGCATGACCTCATAATCCATCTTATAAATATGATCACCTGACAAGATCAGCACGTATTCCGGATTAAAACTCTCCATGTAATCCATATTCTGATAGATCGCATTAGCAGTACCCGTATACCATTCACTGTTCGCGCTCTTCTCATAGGGCGGAAGTACCGTCACACCGCCGATATTCCTGTCGAGATCCCACGGAATACCGATACCGATNTGNGTGTTCANTCGAAGCGGCTGATACTGTGTCAACACGCCGACCGTATCAACACCTGAATTAATACAGTTACTGAGCGGAAAGTCGATAATCCTATATTTACTGCCAAAGGATACAGCAGGTTTTGCAACCTTTGACGTAAACACCCCTAATCTGCTTCCCTGACCGCCAGCAAGCAGCATGGCAATCATTTCCTTCTTTACCATCATATCACCTCTTGTTTCCTAAAATTTTTTAATATATATATTAAAATTAAGAGCCTATTTTGTTTTGTTTGTTAATTATACCACAATTCAAAGGGAAAGTGAATATTATTTACAAATTTATTCAATCAATACTTCTCCGAGTGTGTTAATAATATACAATATTCTTCTTTGCTTTTCAATATATTTGTTTATTTTTAACATACTTCTTTTATAAGACATAAATTCCTCAATCCCATTGTGTAAATTGTATCCAAAAAAGGGGCANTCCGTTTCTTTTCCAAATTCCTATTGGTTTTTTTATATGAAATGAGTATAATACTAGTAAAAATGAAATATAGGGAGATTTCCATGTATCAGATTAACTTTAAAGACCCAATTCATATATATTTTATCGGGATCGGCGGCATCAGCATGAGCGGACTCGCCGAGATCCTACTTTCCGAAGGATTCCGTATATCCGGCTCCGACAGAACCCCGTCTCCGCTCACCCACCGGCTGGAAGAGCAGGGTGCCGCCATATATTATGGTCAGCGCNCGGAGAATCTTACACNGGATATCGATGTGGNCGTCTATACCAGCGCCATCAAAGCGGATAATCCGGAAATGGTCGCCGCAGACAGCCTGCACATTCCGCTGCTTACCAGAGCGCAGCTTCTGGGACAGATGATGCAAAATTATAAAATACCCATNGCCGTAAGCGGCACACACGGTAAGACCACCACTACCTCCATGATCTCTCAGATNCTTTTGGAAAACGATGATGATCCCACCCTGTCCATCGGCGGTATCTACAAACCGATCGGCGGCAACATCCGCGTCGGTTCNTCTGACCTTTTTGTCACGGAAGCCTGTGAGTATACTAACAGTTTCTTAAGTTTCTATCCCAAAATCAGCATTATACTTAATATAGAAGAAGACCATCTGGACTTCTTTAAGGACATTGACGATATCCGCAGATCTTTTCACAAATTTGCCCGCCTTCTGCCGGCCGACGGCACGCTGATTATAAGCGGTGATATAGCGCACTGNGAAGANCTCACGTCCGATCTTGCCTGCAGAGTTATCACCTACGGTTCAAGCACCGATTACGACTATTATCCGAAAGACATCACGTATGACACATCGGGTTGTCCTTCTTTTCATCTTATGCGCCGAAACGGCAAAGAAGAAGTGTTTTCTTTAAAAGTTCCCGGAGAGCACAACGTCTATAATGCCATAGCGGCTATCGCTCTTGCCGATCTTCTCGGAATATCCGATGAGGTGACCGCGAAGGCACTGCTCCATTACGGCGGCACGGACAGACGCTTCGAATACAAGGGTAAGGTAAACGGCTGTACCATTATCGACGACTACGCCCACCACCCGACGGAGATCCGTGCAACCCTTCTTGCCGCTAAGAATTATCCCCACCGCACTATCTGGTGCGTCTTCCAGCCTCATACTTACACGAGGACTAAAACATTTTTAAAAGACTTCGCCGCTGCNNTGTCACTGTCCGATGAGATCGTACTNGCCGACATCTATGCNGCCAGAGAGAAGGATACTCTGGGAATCAGTTCTCAGACACTGCAGCAGGAGATCGAGAAGTCAGGTCATAGGTGTNATTACTTTCCTTCTTTTGAAGAGATAGAAAATTTTCTTCTGAAAAATTGCACAAAGGACGATTTGTTGATAACTATGGGGGCAGGTGATGTCGTAAAAATCGGCGAAAACCTGCTGCCAAAATAATTATTCACAATATCCACAGAAAACAGTCGAAATATCCGCCGCTTTTCTGTGGATATTTTTATGTATAACTTTCCTTGTATTTAACAGTACTTCCGTATACTATCCACATTATCCACATTTAATGAACCCTTGTTCCCTGTTTTGATTATGGCAGTTTGCCTATTTCATTTTAAAAACCGCTATGCTATAATTCAGCATGTGCTATATAGGGGCACAATGAGTTCCCTTGCGGAACAGAGGTGGTGTTGAAATGAGTCATGTAACAATATATCAGGATAACTACGCCGATTCTACGGTTATTTCCAACCGTTTTATCGATGAATACATGGAGGACGCAAACGATGCGCAGCTTAAGATCTACCTGTATCTGATTCGCATGATGAGCGCCAGACTTTCTACCAGTATATCCGGTATTGCAGACATGTTTAATTACACTGAAAAAGATGTTATGCGCGCTCTGAAATATTGGGAGAAGAAACGGCTTTTGACATTGGAATATGATGACAATAAGACCGTTACCGGTATACATCTGATGGATTTCGCTCAGNCCGCTTACGCTCCGGCCATTGCACCTGTTCCGTCGGTATCTGCCGCAGCGGCAGCTCCGCTTGCCTCCGTCGTACCAATCTCTTCCAAGTTAAATACGGAAGAGGAAGCGGACGAAGACGCTTACGTAAAACCTAATTATACTCTGGATGAACTGAAAGCATTTAAATCTGACGAGGCAACTTCCAGACTCCTCTTTGTCACGGAACAGTATTTGAAGAANACNCTCAGCCCGGCGGAAGTCCGCACGATCCTTTTTATCTCGGACAAGCTGGGATTTTCCGAAGATCTGATCGACTATCTGATCCAATATTGTGTGGACCGTGACAAGAAAGATCTCAGATACATAGAGAAAGTGGCAATCAGTTGGGCGCAGCAGGGCATAACGACACCCAAACAGGCGTCACGGTTAGCAGGCAAATACGACAAAATTGTCTATGATATCATGAAAGCACTCGGTAAGAACGGTACGCCGACTCACACGGAGGCTTCCTATATCACGCGCTGGATCAAGGAATACGGTTTCACGGCCGATGTCATCTATACCGCCTGTGAACGTACCGTACTTGCCACGGACAAGCATCGTTTGGAATACGCCGACAGCATATTNACCAATTGGTATCAGGCCGGCGTACATCACAAGAGCGATATTCAGCTGCTGGATGATCATTATCGCAAGACGAAGCCGTCCAGATCCGCTTCCACNAATAAATTTAATCAATTTAAACAGAACAACTATGATTTCGACGTTTTAGAGCAGGAATTGTTAAGCAATTAAAAAATCGAGCTGCGCTCGATTGCGAGCTGCGTTCGATTGCGAGTTGCGCTCGATTGCGAGCTGCGTTCGATTGCGAGCTGCGTTCGATTGCGAGATTTGTTTGCTTACGCTTATCTACCGATAATTTCCTGCCAACCTAAAGGAGTACCATCGTGTCGCTGACGAATGCCCAATACGATATGATTCTTCATCAATATGAGATGAAACAGTTTAAAAGCCGCCGCGATGCGGAACAAAGACTGGCATATGTCTATGATCATATTCCCGCNTATCGCGAGCTGGAAGAGGCCGTGGCCAGCGTCTCTGTNTCACAAGGCAAAAAGCTGCTTAACGGTGATCCCGATGCTATGGAAGATCTGCGTGATTCTCTTGCGGAATTGTCCGGACGCAAAGCGCAGCTTCTGGAGGATGCCGGACTGGCTCCCGATTATCTGGAACCGGTCTATGAATGTCCGGACTGTAAAGATACCGGATATGCAGACGGNCAGAAATGCCACTGTTTTAAGCAGGCTATGATCACTCTTCTCTACGAGCAGTCCAATATCCGCGAGATGCTCCGGACAGAGAACTTTGATTCACTTTCTTATGAATACTACGGCGGCGAGGATCTGTCACGTTTCAGAAACGCAGTAAACACCTGCCGTAATTTTATAAAAAATTTCAATTCTGACTACCATAATCTGTTTTTTTATGGTACAGTGGGTACGGGAAAATCATTTCTTTCCGGCTGTGTTGCTAAAGAACTGATTGAGAGCGGACATTCCGTCATCTATTTCAGTGCGACCGGTCTTTTTGATTTACTATCGAAGAATTCCTTTGATTATAAGAATAGGGATGAACTGCGGGAAACTTATGCGGACTTATATCAATGTGATCTTCTTATCGTTGATGATTTAGGCACCGAGCTGACTAATCAGTTCGTGACTTCCCAGCTTTTTTCGCTTTTGAACGAACGGCATATGGGAAAAAAAGCNACCGTGATCTCCACAAATCTGTCATTGGAGGAATTAAGAAACCGGTACTCCGACCGTATCTTTTCCCGGATAACCAGTCACTATGAAATCTGTAAACTGACCGGGCAGGATATCCGAATGTACAAGAAACGATTGATGAACAGAAAGTGAGGATTTTTCATGACCAGACGTGAGGAAAAAAGAAATCTGGAGACCATTCCCGTAGGATCCCTCGGAATTATTCCGCTGGAGGGCTGCAGACCTTTAGGCGAAATGGTTGACTACTATCTCGTAAAGTGGAGAACAGAGCGCGAGAGCGAGCATAAAGATTCTCTTGCCTTCTCCGGTTACCAGAGAGATTCCTATATTCTCAAAGCCGATGTACCGCGCTTCGGCTCGGGAGAGGCAAAAGGCGTGATCAAACAGTCCGTACGCGGCTCCGACCTCTATCTCTTAGTGGATGTGGCCAACTACAGCTTGACCTACTCGCTCTGTGGTCATGAAAATCATATGTCACCCGATGACCATTATCAGGATCTGAAGCGTATCATTGCTGCCGTGGGCGGTAAGGCACGGCGTATCACAGTCATCATGCCTTTCCTTTACGAGAGCAGACAGCATAAGAGAACTGCCAGGGAATCTCTGGACTGCGCGCTTGCACTGCAGGAAATGGTAAGCATGGGNGTNGATAACATCATCACTTTCGACGCCCACGATCCCCGCGTGCAGAATGCCATTCCGCTGCACGGCTTCGAGACCGTACAGCCCGCTTATCAGTTTGTCAAAGGTCTGTTGAACCATGTGAGTGACTTAACGATAGACAGTGACCACATGATGGTAATCAGTCCGGACGAGGGCGGTATGAGCCGGGCAATCTACATCGCCAACGTGCTTGGTCTGGATATGGGTATGTTCTACAAGAGAAGAGATTACACCCGGATCGTAGGCGGCAGAAACCCCATTGTGGCACACGAATTCTTAGGTTCCAGTGTGGAAAATAAGGATATGATCATTATAGATGACATGATCTCCTCCGGAGAGAGTGTTCTGGAAGTCGCATCTGCCTTAAAAGAACGCAAGGCGAACAGAATCTTCGTATTCTCCACCTTCGGCCTCTTTACGGCAGGATTGGAGCGTTTCGATGCGGCATATGCCGATGGCACGATCTGCCGCGTTCTGACCACGAACCTGATCTACCAGCCGCCGGAACTGCTTTCCAGAGAATGGTATATCGACTGCGATATGAGCAAATATATCGCCTATATCATTGACACCTTAAACCACGACACCTCCATCAGCGATCTGCTGAACCCAGTGGAGCGTATTCAGTCGATTGTGGCAAGATATAATGCAGGGGAATTGGAATAATCCCTCATTTTGTCCAAAACCATACCGCTCAAAAAGGCCGAAACTTTAACGTTTTCATCGTTAAAGTTCCGGCCTTTTTTGATTTGATTACTATTCGCGTTTTATACCGCCTGTCGCATCAACAATTTCTCCCTTAATTGTCGTGTTTTTAAGCACTACATTTTTCCCGGCCATATTATAAAACGCACCGTCCAAAATACAATTCTCAAGCCTGATATCGTTTGCACCCTTTATGATTCCCATGCTTGCCTTGGCATTTCCCTTAAAAGTTGAATTGGTTATTTTAACATGCTCCGTGGTGCGATAGTTGTGCTCAATATCAATGCCATACTGCGGATCGGTTCCGCTTGCATAATTGAACTGGCAGTTGTCTATCGTAACATTATTCGCATCCGTAATGGATAGATTGCTTCTTCTGTTATGATGAAGATTGCAATTCTCAATCGTTACGCCATCGCAGGATGGTTTCTCACTGCTGGAATACGCACCCAGATAAATGCCATCGCCCCAGCATTTGGAAATCTCCACATCACTGATATGGACATTTTTGCAGCCGTCAATCTGGATTCCATGACCCGCCTCGCCGCCTTTACCGGTATGAATATCACGATCCCCTATGATCTGACCGCCGGAAATAGTAACATTATCGCGGTCAAACGCATATATGATACGATAATGACTGCTGTTATTCCCGATCGCCACAAGCAGCGCGCTGGGAGACATGATCAATTTCTGGTTATCTGTCAGAACAATACCCCCGAAACCATTGTCATCGCTTATTGTAGCGCCAATCCGATAAACCCCTGCCGGAATATACAGATAATCACACAAACCGGGATTCCGTTCCCAATTCCGCAGAAGCTCATTGATGGCTATCGCATCATCAACCGTACCGGGCTTCTGTTCATATATGAGAGCTCTTCCTTCCGGCAGGACTTCTTCCTCTTCCCCTTTCACGATCACATTACATTGTTGAACATAGCTACTGCCCACACGGAGCGTTATTGTAGCCGCACCTATTTTCTTCATAGTGACCAGACCGTTTTTATCTACAGCTACTCTGTCTTCATTATTGCTCTCCCATTTGAGTTTGCCGGGATCCGGCACTTGGGATTCCTCCCATATTACATTCAACTGATAAGTGTCTCCAACTTTTCCTTCGATGTTCTCTCCCGCCTGTTCAAAAATCGGTACATCTACTATGGTAATCTTACACTGCGCCTTCTTGTTGCCGTCCTGCGCGTTTGCTGTTATCGTTACCGTTCCTTCTTTCTTGAAATGAACATTGACAGTAGCGCTTCCGACATTATTTGTTCCATCCGTCCCGGTTACCTCGACCGTCGCAACCTTGCTGTCGGAAGTAGACCATACGATCGTCGGATTCGATATCTTTTCCCAGGTGTCCTCCGGTGTAATCGTTGCCGTAAGCTGCACTTCTTTTTCTGCAAGACGCAGCGAAAGACTGGTCTTGTCTAACGTTATGCTCTTCACATGGTTGATACGGTACGCTTTCTGTTGAATCTTAAAGGAATATGTTTTTGTTCCGCCGTAATCCCCTCTTCCACGCAATGTTACTTTCGCGGTGCCAGCCTTGATATTATTCTTGTATTCCACTATTTCATAACAGCTGTTTCCTAATTCATTTCTCTTATTTTTGGCATCGGTGCTGTTAGCGTATACATGAATATCGCTTGATGACAATGCTATTTCCTCTCCGGTATATTCCTGCGGATCAATGACAATCTTCAACTTGCTGATATTATTTTCGAATATCCGATAACTGCCGGTAATCTCAGAACCCTCGTAACAGCCTTTTCCACGCACGGTGACCGTAATGCTGCTGCCCGCTTCGGGAGACTGCACAATCTCTGTACGCTTATCTGTATATTGATAAGCAATCTCTTTGTCATAATCCGTTCCGGCAACCAGCTTCTTACCATTCACATCTTTGATCGTGACGGCCGACTTCCATGCATTTTGCTTCGTACTATACGGTTTATCCGGAATTGATATGGATGCCAAACCGATGTCGCCCGTCGTTACCTGAAGCTGTACGGTTTTTGTATATCCTTTATAATTCCCTTTGCCGCTAATCTCACAGCTCATAATTGTGCCCGGATTTTTATTGTCTTTCACCTTTACCGTATAATCGGTTTTATTATTCAAAACATTTCTATCCTGATCTTTTATGACAAAATCCGGCACCGCTCCGCCTTTTTGATAAGCGACCTCCAGGACCTCACCCTTATCTGTTACATTCTTTCCCCAGACGATCGTCAGATTCTTCTCATCATTATTTGGGGTGATATCATATTTTTGCTTAAACGTCCCTTTATATCTGCCTTTACCGGTAAAAGTAACCGTCACCTTCCCGACTTTCTTGGCATTGCTGTATTTTACGATATAATCTTTGTCTTCAACAAGCGTTTCTTTCGTTTCTCCTGCTCCATACGTCAGTACGCCTGTTTTCTCCTGAAAAATTCCGCCATACTTATTCACCGTTTTCTGAGAAAAAGGTATGCTTGCTTTCCACTGCTCTCCTAACGCGGCATCTCCGATACTCCGGTCGCCTACCAACTTCAAAGTCACATTTTTACTGCCGCGGTAACCGGCGCTCCTGCCGGCTTCCGAAGGATACACCGTCACATAGGCTCCTTCTATCCCATTTGCAGAGACTTCATGCTCATAAAGAGTTTCGTCCAGAATCTGCCCGCCTAATTTGAGCTCAGCAATTGTTACATCCGATTTGGATAACGCTGTCCCATGATATTCATACTGTTTTTGTCCAAGCTTCACCGACGCGGAACTGAAATTGAGATTTTTATCTTTCAGAATGACAAGCTGCATCCGGAAAGACCCCGTAAAATTACCGATACCGTTTACAGTATAATTGTATATCTCTCCCGGCCTATAAGAATCTCCGTTTCTATAGTCCGCCGACTGTCCGGACTCCTCCGCCAGCTTTTCGGACAGAATCGTATAATCACAGGCAAAATCTTTATTCGCCGCCAGCTTCTTCTTGCCAAACGTAAGAACCGGACTGGGAATCTTCAAATTCCTGCTGTAATTAACCGTCTGTTCATACCCCGGCGATCGGTTGACCTCAGTGCCGTTTCCGGCAGCATCATTTTTGTCAATATTATAGATATCAATATCATTTATATCTAAAGGCTTGATCGTATAATATAAGGTCACACTACCGCTGTACTGCCCTTTCAGGTTAATGGTTATGCTTGGCGCTTTGGCAGTATTATAATCAGCGGCGTTAATGTTATTCTTGTAGCTCAGGGTATAATCCGTCTTTTCTGTTAATAGGGTATCCTTATAATAAACGCGAATGTCCTGCGTGATTTTCTGCCCTGTATAAACAAAATCTTCACTTTCTCTCTTGAAACCGGCCACCCAGATATCCCCGGATAAGTCAAGAAGCTTATCATTGGCATCCGCAGGCGCAACTTCCACCTTAGCAACAGCCGTCAGACCCTCACACTCCGCAATAACATATGTAATCCCTTCCGTTCTTGCCTTAATCTCACCGTTTTCATTTACGACAGCAACAGATTCATTGCTGCTTTCCCATGAAATCTTTGCCTGAACATTTTCCGGAGCAGTCGTTGCGGTCAATTGCTCTGTGCCGCCCGGCTGCATGGTTATAGCGGTTTTATCTAATATAATCTCACTGATATGTTCTTCTGCCTCCGGTTGTGCCGTATCGCTTTCGGAAAGCGCAGAAGCCTCATCTGCAATATCATTTTCGGAAACCGTAATAATATCTTCTGTTATTTCATCTGATTCGGAATTTTCCCGCTCAATTTCTTCCGGCACTTGCTCTGCAGCGCTGTCTTCCGTCAACGCATCGTCTCCGTTCTCCTCCTGTTCTGTGTCGTTTGCGTTTGGCGTATCGCCTGTTATTTTATCTGTATCGGCCTCTTCTGTATCTATCGTATCATCCTGTACTTGCTCTATATCGGTATCATCATTTTGTAGCAAAAACGGAACTGTTGCTGCCGCATAAAAAACTTCATCCTTATCTTTTCCTGTTCCCCAATAATATGCCGCCCGAATATAGTAGTCGTAATCATCCTGCTCTGCTTCTTCCCCAGAAGCAAGCTCTATCATTTTATAGTAATCGCTGTCTTCGTCCTCGTTCTCTGTCATTATAAAATACGGCGAGTCAGACACATCCTCAAAGTTCGCCCAATCATCTTCTTCATTCATAAGATTGGTGCTGCCCGCTGCCGTTCCTTTTTCTCCTCGGAGAATACTCCAAAGCAGCGTACTGTTTTCTTCCTGTTCGGGTATCATATTGATGTCGTAATTGGCAAATAATACCAGACAGTCCGCCACATCAAAAGCAATCGGTAAATCGTATACAAATTCGGAATCATTCGGATCAGGAAGTTTTTCACCTTTTTTGATCTGTCCGATATGTAAAGCCGGTAACTTCGTTTCCTTATCTGTCTCAGAATCTGTAACCTCATCCTGTATGGAATCCGGTGCACCCTTGTCCTGGTCTTCATCCGATTTTTCAGATATTTCGCCTTCCTTTTCGCTTTCCTCTATTCCACTTTCCGAAAATAGCTCACTATCAGCTGACATCTCGCCGGAAACAGCATTATTTTCCGCAACTGCTTTTTCAACTGCCACGCTATCCTCCGCTGCAAATACAGGAATAACCCCGCAGTCACTAACGGTCATTGCTATCGTAAGCATAGCTGCGATCCATCTTTTCATATTTCGCATAATTTATCCTCTCCTTAGCGTTCTCACACATTTTGCATCACCGGGAATTACTCTCACGGCCCACGGAGAATGCATACTCCAAGAGAACAAGTCCTTCTACACTGACCATTTCCAGAGTACTACGCTCGGATTTTTCCTTCATCAACATAGTCTGCCACCTCTATTTTATTATATCAAAAAAAGCCGACATCCGCCGACTTTTTTGACAGTCTGCGGGGGACTTCAGTCCCCCTTCTAAATCCAATCAATCTCTCTGTAAACCGGTTGTTATGATCGGCATCCTACTGCCTCTCTAGTTGAGTACATACTCAGAAATAATCGTTCTCCCCGAAATGCTGTCATCAGAATTAAGCGTCAGGGAATATTTTCCCTTCTTCCACACACACCTGGTCTCCGAAACCTCCGGCTCTGCTCCCAGATAATCTGAAATGGCTTCCTTTGTCACTTCCGTAAGAGGAATATCCAGAATCGTTGCCTGATCCGATCCCTTATGGAAAGCTGCTACTTCAATTTTGGAAACGCGACATTCTGGCAGTGATTTTGACTTCCACTCTTCACTGTTATAGATCGTGATACTCGCATAGGCAGTCCCTTCCTTCACCAAAATCAGATTATAATAGGAATTGGGATCTGCCTCCACTGCCGGATCTATGACCTCAGAATAATAGAAACCTCCCACGTCATTCATCCACTCTCCGTGATCTCTATCCGAAAGATCATACCCCGCCTGCAGAATCTCCTGCACGGTTGTCTCTCCCGGTATTACCGTGATATTCTCCACACGAATCGGATAAGGCTCTCCGGAAAATACATGGTTGCGGTCTAAAAAATAGAAAACAATGAAGAGGACTACAAAAAACACAATCGTCCCTATCTTCGAAAGCATTTTCTTTTTCTTCCCTTCCGGTGTCTGTTCCTCGGCTATCCGCACTTCTTCCTTGTCTATGATTTTCATAATGTCCTCCATACTTTCATCGCTATAGAATATTTTTCATTTACCATAATGTCATCTGTGAAATTTTCTGCTGTCAAAAAAGAAAATTTACAGCTGCGTCATATCCGACAGAGAATCCTCTCCCGAAAGTTCCCGAATCGCCCGGAGTACCTCGTCACGCCACGCACGCTTTCCAAAAACATACGCCTCATTACTCTGCTGCGTCTGATTTCCTCTGTAATAGAAAGACATAGGATATGACTCGTCCGACACCCGCACTGTCATCCCACCGCCCCTGGCCCGGTAAGTATCTTCCCTCACATCCAGTTCGATGCGCTCCGTCTTCCAAAGCTGAACAATCTGAAAGGCACCCTTGTCACAGGAAAAGGTCAGATAATCTTTGGTAACACGAGCTATATTGACCCCCTCAGACCAGCTCTTCCAGCTAAGCTCCCGCACCTCTATATCCGGATCCTCACCCAGCATTTGCTTTGCCATGTTCTCCCGTTCTGTCTGTGAAAGGTCCTCAAGCAGTTTTTTAATATTTTTTCCGTACCGCTTCACCGGATTGCTGAGGCTGATCCCAATCCATATCACCAGACCCATGACGATTCCTATCAAAAAACTTGCCGGCATACCCTTCCAGAAATCAGATGCCCCGCTTGACAGTCCGCTTACAAGAGAAATAAGCGACAACGCAAAAGGCAGAATCAAACAATAGACCCCCGCCCTCTGCATCTGCCTTTTTCTCTGTTTTTTGATCCACTCTTCCTCTCTCTCAAACCATCTTTCATAACAAGTACTCATGCCGTTACCTCCGCCTTTCCTCATCTGTCTTCATGTCAGCGCTTTTCTCTCTTCTGTATTTTTTATATTACAATAAAAAACACAGACTGTCAAAGCCCCCTGTTATGTAGCAGCACAGCAGAGGTTCTTTTGCATCAGCAAAGACCCTTTCGATCGTCTGTGACTGCAGACGGTAGCTTTTCCTTCTTACACTCATTATACTAACGCGGATATTATGCAAAATCTATGGGCGATATGACGGTGTTGCATACATGATTTTAGGGAGTTTGCACGATGAATCCCCATCTCTACAACTTTACTTTTATCTGGCTCTATCTGGCTTTATCTGGCTATCCCAAAAATTGAGTCAAATCTTGAGTCGACGCTTGACTTTTCCCATTTTACTGATATACTTAGATTTTGGAAAAGCCCTTAAATTCAAGGTTTTTCCAAAATCTACACGTCAGTTCGAGACCTTCCTGACGTAAAACAAAACTAAAGGAGACAAATGCATATGAAAAAACAATCTTACAGTGAGACGGTTCCCGTAAGGATCGCCCCACCCATGTCACTGACACTCTTGGTTCAAGCGGCCATGATCGCCGCAATCTACGTTGTGCTGACCTTCATCGCCAACGCTTTCGGGCTTGCCAATTACGCCGTTCAGGTTCGATTCTCTGAAGCACTCACAATACTGCCGTTTTTCACACCTGCCGCTATACCCGGTCTGTTTATCGGCTGTCTGCTCAGCAATATCCTGACGGGCTGTGCGTTGCCCGACATCATCTTCGGCAGTCTGGCAACTTTAATCGGTGCATTCGGCACATACGCACTGCGAAGATGGAAATGGTGTGCCCCCGTCTGCCCGATTATTGCCAATACGGTTATCGTACCGCTCGTACTGATCTACGGATACGGATTGATGATCGAAGGGTTATCCGTGCTGCAGTGTTTTGGGTACTACTGTCTGACCGTAGGTGCGGGTGAGGTCATTTCATGCGGAATCCTTGGCATGATCCTCCTGTTCTCCCTGCAGAAATACAAGAATATTATTTTTAAAGAAAACTAATACATAAAACGGCCGCGCAAACGGCGAAGCTATAACCCTTCGCTCGCGCGGCCGCTATATTTTCTCCCGAAAGCAATTTTTACTGTATATCTCTACCGTCCTCTTCCTCCACATCCCTCGTCCGTGTTCTCCTGATATACCCTGTAATAGAATAATAGACCGGTATTGTTAAGAATACCGCCCATGCCGGATGCCACAACGAATACATAAAACCGGCATACAGAAACACCAGTAATGCCAGCATCGGATAAGCGAACAGATCCGGATTATGCTGCCGCACCGCATGGATCAGCGTGCTGATAATCGGCACCATGAAGAAAATCAGCCAACCCGGATGCCACAGATCAAAAAAGATTCCTATCAGAATATAAACTACAATCGCAATGATACCGAGCGGAAGCTCCGCCTCCTTCCCTCGTACAAAAAGGTGATCTCTCGCCTCATCCCCGTTGACACGTATGCCGTTCTTATCGATATGTACTTCATTATCGTTTTTCTTGTCATGCACGTGGATTCCGCGCCAGCTCACATGAACCTCCCCGTCCTTGTCCTTCACATGGATACCGTCAAATCCTACATGCACATCCTCATCCACTTCATCAGCCACGCCCCGCTCATATTTCCCGTTCTCCTCAGCTTGATTCTCTGTATCCGCCCCGAATTCAGCGCCCGTCTGAAACTCCGTTAGCGACTCTTTCTGTTCCGAATCATGCGGTTCTTCGTTCTCTTCCTCCTCATGTATCTTCAGCAGCTCATCCAATGAGACATGATATAACTTCGCCAGCGCAATCAGATTGTCCGTATCGGGAGAGGCTTCCGCCCTTTCCCATTTACTGACCGCCTGCCTGCTGATCCCCAGCTTCTCCGCCAGAGCTTCCTGTGACAGATTATTCTCCTTACGCAGCGCTACAAGTCTGCTTGCGATTTCAAGATTCATATGTTCCTCCGTTCCGAAGCGCTGTCCTTGTACTGCAACATGGCGCATTATCGTAACGCCCGATATTGTATTTGGTGCATAACGCTTCTTCGTAAAATTTCTATGAGGCAATCATATAGAAAAAAGACTCCCTGCGCTACAACTTCTGCTTTCCAAAGCAGGAAATATCGGTTGCTTACATCGAATTCGCCCGCAACCTTCGGTTTCCTTTGCCCTAAATACGCTGTTTTGTGAAAGCTTCAAGCTTTCCCCGTTGTTCTCTTCTCCCTATATTTACTGTTCCTTCCGCACATAGGTGACAAATTGATTTCCGTTTTCTTTCAGCCATTCCGTAGAATCATTCATACCCTTTTTATATAATGTTCCCGTGACGGGATCCATCACAACAATATTTAATTCATTAAATCCAACAATCAGCACCGCATTACCGTCATCCAACAATGCCAGCACCGGCAGATCCAGATTCACATAATAGAGTACGGCATCCAGACTGCACCCCGACAGATCGAGTACCGTGCAATCCTGCAGATCAGATTCCAGAATCGAGAACACAGAACTCCCCCGGTTTAACAGTCTCTCTGTGTTTCTGGACAATCCCTCATACTTCAGGATTGTGTCCAGACAAACCGCCAGCGAACTTCTCGTCTCCGACATCTCATCCTCGGTTATTGCCATGATCTGATTCCTGGTGCTTCTCGTCACCCTCCTCCATATATATTCCCCGTCATCATCCACTACCGATCCTGCAAGACGATACGCCTGCTCCACCGCTCTTCCGGGATTTTCATAGATTCCCTCGACACCATTCTTGGCATATACATAATAGAGAGGTTCACGATTCTGTACTTCCGGCATCTCAATGGCACGGTTTCCCTCAAACAGCACTTCCTTCGGCGACAAATATTGCAGACCGCGGCCATCTATCTCATTCTTAACTTCAATCTGGCAAATCGTCTCGTAATTCTCGGTAACCACATAACCAATCGTATTGCTTCCGGTTTTAACCTGTTCCGTACTCATAATCTGATCATCTGTCGTGGGCACATAGTTTTCACTTTCCTCGTCCCACATCACTCTGGTAAGGGTGATCTGATTCTCCTCCACAGAACTTCCCACTACGTATATGCCATCTTTGCGATAACTCTTGAGTACTTTGCCGTCATCTCCCTGAATCCGCACGCAATACATGGGATAAGTCTCAATTCCGGCATTACTTACGGCAACATCCCGCTGCCGCGTCAAACCGTAAATCAGATCCTCTTCCATAAATCCGAGCACTGATATATACTCACCCTGTCCTGCACTGATAGCAGTCTGTTCCTGCGTATTCAAGTTCATAAGCGTAAGCTCATTGCAGGCATGCAGATCCGTGCCCGTCTGCCATACAAGCATCTTATTAGACTCAGACACATGATATCCATCCTCCCGCAAACCGGAAACAATCACCTGATATTCCTGAGATTTCAAATCCACCGCATATACACTTCCGGACAGAATAAAGTAGTATATTCCCGACTTATTCACATAGGACAATTGCCCGATATCTGTTTTCAACAATTCATAAGATCTGTCGTATGGAATATAGACTAACTCCTCCACTGTATTAGTCATGCTGTTGTAATAATAGACAGCTACGCCCACATTGCCCTCATGTCGGCCTCTGTTCATATAACCGTATACCAGAAAAGTCACATTACCCGTCTCATCCACCGCTAAGATCTGTATATCGTGCCGATTGTAAATATTTCTGGCATCATCCATTCCCTCTGTATTTCCATAGAAACTGAACAGCCTGATGAGTTTATTATCCGTTACATTATAGCTGTAGAGCTTGTCTGCCACCGTAAAAGCAAACACATTTCCTCCATCGCTCTCGTTCATCTGTACTTCATCACCGGCAATTCCGAGCACAATCTTGTTATTGATGTAGATATCAGCTTCCTCATCGAAAATCTGATCCATCTTACGCTCATAATCCAGCAGATACATTCGGTCCGGAGTATAGCGAATACGATAAAACTCGCCAACCCGATAATACTTAGTCTCCCTGCCCTCCCTGATGGAAGCAAGATATTCCATGCTAAAAGAACCCGTCTGCTCTGTCAGCTCACGAATCATAATGTCAGGTTCCGCTATTTTATGAATCGGCAATTCTCCCCATGTCACCTGATTGAAACTGCTGTGTATCGTCACTTTATGAAAAGTGCTGTTGTCCCCCTCTGAATTAGATTCCAGATATTTCGTCAATTCCGCTGCAGCGTCCTTATCAAAAGTCCTCTCGTGAAAATCTTTGATATAATCCAGTTTCTCCTGCACATGCAGAGAATCGCCCAGTACAATCCTTGTATAATAACGTATCGGCGCATTCTCTGCCGGCGTAACCAGAAATACCAGCATATATTCCGTATTATACTCTATCAAATCTTTCAGCGTAATATTGAAATCGATCCGTGTGTCACTCTGTTCATATTCTTCTACATCGGTACTCTCCACCAGCCGCTCTCCGTTAAGGCTGCGTACTTCAAAAGCAATCCCGGCAATATCTATTCCATAAGTATCCAGGTGTACATCGATCTTCCTGTCGCTTCCTACCGGCTGCAGCGTTCCCCGCAGATAGGCGCTGTCCATACTTTCCGCATAACCGTGCAGGCTATTGACATCATATCCGTCCACAGACATAGATATGATCGGATAGACAGCCTCCCCCATTTCAGTTGTCATATCGGTGTTGCCCTGATTCATCACCATGCTGATCAGCATAAGCGCTGCCGCGAAGATGATTCCCAGCAAACTTCCCTTTATGATCGCTCTTTTCATATAAGTCCTCATTTCTGTACGCATTTGAGACTACTTATATATACCAGTCTCAAATCAGCCTGTTCAGAGTCGGATCAACATGCAGAAGACGCATCACCTCATCGGCCTCCTGTCTGACTCTCTGCTGTTTATTCCCATCACCGCAGGATTTCCTGACTGCCCGTATCAGCAGATTTTTCGGCGTATGTTCCATATCAATAAATTCAAGAATATTTGTCTCATAACCGGCCGCCTCCAGCAGATTGGCACGCAGTGCATCCGTGACAAGCGCCGAAAGCCGCTCCTTGATTATACCGTACTTAAGAAGCGGAGACAATGCTTCATTATGAATCTGCCTGTTTATCTCATGCTGACAACACGGTACGGACAGGATCACCTTTGCGCCCCATTCGACAGCTTTTGCGAGAGCATAGTCGGTGGCGGTGTCACAGGCATGCAGTGTCACCACCATATCAACCGTACTCTCCTCTTCATATTCGGCAATATCACCCTTGATAAAATGCAGCTTAACATATCCGTATTTTTGGCTCAGGGCATTACAGTTTACGATTACATCTTCTTTCAGATCCAGTCCCGTGATCTCCACGTCATAGCTCCGCAGATCATGCAGATAATAGTACATGGCGAAAGTAAGATAAGATTTCCCGCAGCCGAAATCTATGATATGCACAGTATTCTCTTTTGAGAGTGTTGGCAAAATATCTTCAATAAATTCCAGAAAACGGTTAATCTGCTTAAATTTATCATAGCGGGCATGGACAATCTTTCCTTCCTTTGTCTGTACACCCAGATCAACCAAAAACGGAACCGGAATGCCCTCCTGCAAAATATACTGTTTCTTCCTGTTATGCGCCAGTTTTACAGTCCTGCCCGCCTCTGCCTCTTTTTCCGTACTCCCGATCTTCTTCTTACTGATCGTCATCTTGCCTTTCTTGCTGACCAGAATGACCGCCCTACAGCCTTGGTGCGCCACTTCGCACTGCCTAAAATCTCTTTCCAACACTACTTCTATGTGTCGGATCACCGCAGTCTGATCCAGATTTTCATGAAAAACCTGCTTACCTTCATAGGTGGTCTGCTGGAAAAGCAGTCTGCCTTTTACCATAACAGGCCTTATTTTAATTTTAAACGCTCCGTTTTTATCTCTCGGATTGCTAAGAATGATCTGATAGAGCCCCTCATCCACTGTTTCCTGCAAAAGTTTCTCAAGCTGTTCTTCCATCTTTTCTCCATTTCAAAGCATCTATGCTGACGCATTATGCTTCTATTTTAATCAGATTACCATAAAACCACAACTAAAATTTTAAAATCCCATTTCGGTTAGAATGGCGTTTCCTATAGATCTCATAGGAAAGAAGTACTTGAACAAATTCCGTGACTCTGTCCCAGTCCGTATCTTTGTTCCCTCCCTCCTCAGGCCGCTCTTCCTGCGTCTTTCTGATCTTATCTACGATAATCTGGGTCAATCTGTATATCTGCCACCTATCCGGATATTCATCGTATATCATACTGCCTTCATAATCGATACGATCCAATGTTTCTGCTATGATCTTCTGATATTTCTTCGCCTCCATCGGATACATCTGCTGTAAATATTCCAAATCCCGCGTCACACTGTCTTCCTGCTGATAATACAGCGGAAGCGGATAGGCCATATAGAACGGCAATATTCTGGATTGATTCATACTGCACCAACTCTATGTCTTTTTATTCTATCATATGCAGTTTCATGTGTAACGCGAATCGCGAAGTTTTCCGGACAAAAAATTGAGCTTCGCTCAATTGCGAGATTTGTTCGCTTACGCTTCACAAACTCGAAGTCTGACATACAGTTTATTACAAAAAGAACGAGAGACGGATATTATATACATCCGCCCCTCGCTCATTTAATTACATGTGCTATTTATTATCGCACGGTCTCTATTCTTGCCACTGCCCGCTTTAAGGCCAGCTCCGCTCTGTTCATATCCGTACCCGGATCGTGCTCTTTGAGCCGCTCCTCAGCACGCGACTTCGCCTCCTCGGCACGACTTAAGTCAATCTCCGATGGCCACTCTATGATTTCGGCAAGAATTGTAACCTTATCCGGCAGAACTTCGGTAAATCCCGCATGCAATGCGGCCTCCTTCACTTCCTCTCCCCGTGTAATCGTCAGGATCCCCGGAGCAACGATCATCGTCATGGGAATGTGATCTTTGTAAATACCGACTTCTCCCTCTACCGTATTAAATTCCACCATAGACACTTCGTCCTCATAGAAAACTCTGTCCGGTGTAATAATTTTTAAGGTAAAATTTCTATTATCATCAGCCATACGCTACCTGTTCCTTCTACATACCTTATATCTTCGAAATCCCGGAAGAATGCAATCTTTACGCATTCTTCCAGCCATGACTTAGAAGTGTATTTCTTCATGTCTATTTAACGCGCGCGAGTACGTCGTCTATACTGCCTGCATTCAGGAAGTAACTCTCCGGAATATCATCGTGCTTACCTTCCAGAATCTCTTTAAAGCCGCGAATTGTCTCTGTGATCGGTACATACTTACCATTCAATCCGGTAAACTGCTCCGCCACATGGAAAGGCTGAGACAGGAATCTCTGTATTCTTCTCGCACGGGCAACCACAAGCTTATCTTCCTCGGAGAGCTCATCCATACCGAGGATCGCGATGATATCCTGCAGTTCCTTATATTTCTGCAGAATCTCCTGCACGCCTCTGGCTACTTCGTAATGCTCCTGCCCTACGATTCTCGGATCAAGAATTCTCGACGTGGACTCCAACGGATCCACCGCCGGATAGATACCCAATTCCACAATGGAACGGGACAATGTCGTAGTCGCATCCAGATGTGCGAACGTTGTTGCCGGAGCCGGGTCTGTCAAGTCATCCGCAGGCACATATACAGCCTGTACGGAAGTGATGGAACCACTCTTGGTAGATGTGATACGCTCCTGTAAAGCACCCATCTCCGTCTGCAGAGTAGGCTGATAACCAACCGCTGAAGGCATACGTCCAAGCAGCGCCGACACCTCAGACCCCGCCTGTGTGAAACGGAAGATATTGTCGATAAACAACAGCACATCCTTACCACCCTTATCACGGAAATATTCCGCCATCGTAAGTCCGGTCAGACCTACTCTCATTCTTGCTCCCGGCGGCTCATTCATCTGTCCGAATACCATGGTAGTCTTGTCAATAACGCCGGATTCCTCCATCTCATGGTACAGATCGTTACCCTCTCTGGTACGCTCGCCTACACCGGTAAATACGGAATAGCCGCTGTGCTCTGTCGCAATATTACGGATCAATTCCTGAATCAAAACTGTCTTACCTACGCCTGCACCGCCGAACAGACCGATCTTACCGCCCTTCTGGTAAGGACACAGCAGGTCAACGACCTTGATACCTGTCTCCAAAAGCTCCGTAGCCGTGGACTGCTCTTCAAATGCGGGAGCCGGTCTATGAATCGGCTCATAACCTACATCAGTGGGTGCCGGTTTATTATCAATCGGCTCGCCCAGAACGTTAAAGATACGTCCCAGTGTATTCTCACCTACAGGAACTGTGATCGGCGCGCCGGTTGCAATCGCATCCATACCTCTCACAAGTCCGTCAGTAGAACCCATAGCGATACATCTAACGGTGTCATCACCCAGATGCTGTGATACCTCTACGACCAGCTCATCTCCACTCTTGAGCGGAATCTTGATCGCGTCATTAATCTCCGGCAGATTACCCGCCGAAAACTTGATATCCAACACAGCACCGATAATCTGAGTGATTTTTCCAAGATTTTCACTTGTTTTTACTTCTGCCATCTCTTTTTCCTTTCACTCATGTTATTTATTGCACAGTTCAGCTCACGCCATTCGCAAAACCGCGCGGTCTGGCTGAACTGTAATTATGATATTGCATTTGCACCTGCAATAATTTCTGTTAATTCCTGCGTAATAGATCCCTGACGTGCTCTGTTGTACATCAGTGACAAGTGATCTATCATTTCCTCAGCATTGCTTGTCGCGGAATCCATAGCCTGCATTCTCGCACCGTTCTCACTGGCGACAGCTTCCACCAAACCACCGTAGATCAGGCTTGTAACATATTTCGGAATGATCATGTCAAGCGCCTCATCATCTTCGGGCTCGAAGTTCATCATTGCCTTACTGCCTGTCTCCTTACCCGCTTCACCGTTTTCCGGTGCCTCTACGGGGAGAAGCTTTAACAGAGTCGGCACATGCACCACGGTATTCTTAAATCCCGTGTAAGCAAGATATATCTCATTGATCTCACCCGCGGCATAAGCTTCCAGCAGCTTTTTGCTGATACCCATGGCATCCACATAGGAAGGTTCCTCGATGATATCCGAGTTTTCCTCCATGATATGATAGCCGTTGCGCTGCAATGCATCCTTGCCTTTCTTGCCGATCGCATATATCTCCAGTTCTTCCTTCTTAAAATCTCCCTTGGTAATCAGCTTGGTAATATTAGAATTATAGCCGCCCGCAAGACCTCTGTTGGAAGTGATCACAATAACCGCCTTCTTCCCGGATTCTCCTGCTTTCAAGTAAGGATGATTCAAGCTGCCGGTCTTCGCCAGCATGGAAGACACTGTCTCATACATACAGTTAAAATATGCTTTCGACTGTTCCGCACGTTGTTTCGCTCTCTGCAGTTTCACGGTAGAAACGAGTTTCATGGCTTTGGTAATCTGCTGAGTACTCTGTATACTGCCTTTACGCCTTTTAATGTCTCTCATTGAGGCCATAGCGTCACCTTCCTCTTTCTCTATTTCTACTATTTAAACTGCGCCTTGAACTCTTCAACGGCCTTACGAAGCTTACCGTCTGTCTCCTCGCTAATCTCTTTATCCTGTGCGATCGCACCCGGAACATCCGGATATTTCGTATCCAGGAACTCAAAGAACTCCTTCTCAAATCTTGTGATGTCTTCTACCGGAACATCCAGCAGATACTTATTCGTCACCACAAATATGATAATTACCTGATACTGTACCGGCATGGGCTGGTACTGCGGCTGTTTCAGGACTTCCTTGATTCTCTCACCCTGTGCCAGCTTCTCCTTCGTATCAGCATCCAGCTCCGAACCGAACTGTGAGAATGCTGCCAACTCACGATACTGTGCCAGCTCCGTACGGATCGGCGCCGCAATCTTCTTCATTGCCTTGATCTGAGCGGCTCCACCTACACGGGATACGGAAAGTCCCGCATTAACTGCCGGTCTGAAACCTGAATTAAACATCTCTGTCTCCAGATAGATCTGTCCGTCTGTGATAGAGATAACGTTAGTCGGAATGTATGCGGATACATCACCCGCCTGCGTCTCAATGATCGGAAGCGCTGTCAGAGAACCTCCGCCATACTCTTCGCTCATTCTTGCCGCACGCTCCAACAGTCTGGAGTGCAGATAGAATACGTCACCGGGGTAAGCTTCACGTCCCGGCGGTCTCTTAAGCAGCAAAGAGAGTGTACGGTATGCAGCGGCATGCTTACTCAAGTCGTCATAGACTACCAGCACGTCCTCGCCGTTCTCCATCCACTCCTCACCGATTGCACAGCCGGAATACGGAGCAATATACTGT
>JAAUZT010000029.1 GCA_014804485.1 Lachnospiraceae bacterium | reverse complement strand
TAACTGTTCAGAAGGTGCTTCCGCGAGGTGTTTTTTGTGAGTGAAGCGTAAGCGGAAGTCACAGAAAACCCGAGACAGACATGCGCGAAATTATGCAGAATGCATAATTTCTGTGCATCTACGTAACTGTGAAGAACAGGGTTCTGAACAGTTACGTTTGTTGTTTTATTTTGCTTCTAAAAGCAGATACAATATTTATATAAGGGTTTCGAATCAGACCGTTTCCTTAATTGCACAGTCATATGCTGCAAGGTTGAGAAACTGATTGCAGGAAATGACTTTTTGGGTATAATTAACATGAATAAGTTTAAGTGAAAACTCGTCATGCGAGATGGGTTTTAAGAAAGAATGTAAGTTTTGATTAAAGGAGACGTTATGAGTAGACGTGGAAAGAAAAAGAAGAAAGGGATGGGAATTGTCATCTTCCTAAGCTTTGTAATAGTAGTGAGTGCAGTCGTTCTGATCGGGCTGGTGCGGGGAAATCTGGCGGATGGGATCAAATCCGCAGTGACTGAGAAGGTGACAGAGCAGGTCATGGAGCAGGCATTCCAAAAGGCTCTGGAGAGTGTGGGTGATCCGCAGGCTGCCGCTAAGGCGAAAGAGATTGTCAATAACATGGACGAATCGGATAAGAAGGAAGCGGAGGCTATTATCGAGAAATATGCCGACAGCGATACGCTGTCTGATGTGATGGATATTGTGGGAGACGGTGTCAACAGTGAGTCGATTTCCCAAGTTGAGCAGTATTTGAAAAACACTGTGTCTGATGAGGATGTAGATAAGCTACAGGAATTGTATGAGAAATATAAGGATGAGATAAATTAAAATGAAAGAATTTAAGTTGAAATGTGCAGATGCAGGGGGATTCAATATTTATGAATATAAGTATAGAACCTATAGTAATTGAACAAAAATCTGTTTTTGTTCAAATGATGGAATTATATAATTATGATTTTTCTGTTTTTTCTGATGATGATATAAATGAATATGGCTATTTTGGATATTCGCGTATTGACGATTATTGGAATGAAGAAGGTAGATATCCTTTCTTTATCAGAGTGGATGGAAAACTTGCAGGGTTAGTTTTAATAAGGTCTTGCTGTGAACATAATAATTTATCAAACCCACACAATATTGCTGAATTTTTTGTAATGAAAAAATATAGAAGAAAAGGAGTTGGTAAGGCAGTTGCCATAAAGATTTTTGATATGTTCCCGGGTGGATGGGAAATATCTCAGTGGACTAACAATTTGCCTGCTCAGAACTTTTGGAATAAGGTTGTTGCAGAGTATACAAGTGGAAAATATAATACGTTTACTGCAAAGGAAGAAAATGAAGTGGGATTAACTTTTGATAACTCACTTTAGCAATTTAGGAGTGGGAATGATAGTGATAGGAGAGATATACATATGGGTAAAAAATTATCAGAGATGAGCCTTGAAGAGTTGTGGCAGTTGTTTCCGATTATACTGACTGAGCATAAGCCCTACTGGAGTGAATGGTATGCAGAGGAGGCAGCTATGCTGAAAGAAATTCTTCCGGTAAATCAAGTGGTTCGTATCAGTCATATCGGGAGTACAGCAATAGAAGGGATATGGGCGAAACCGATCATTGATATTCTTGTTGAAATGACAGAGGACAGCGATTTTCAAACTTTAAAAAAAATTTTGGTTGAAGCAGGATATTTGTGTATGTCAGAAAATGACCGGCATTTGTCTTTTAATAAGGGGTATACGGAAGATGGTTTTGCGGAGCAGGTTTTTCATCTGCACCTGCGCAGATCCGGTGATAACGATGAATTGTATTTCCGTGATTATCTGATCGCACATCCTGATGCCGCTAAGGAATATGAGAAATTGAAGTTGAGTTTGTGGAAACCGTATGAGCACGACAGGGACGGATATACCGAAGCAAAGTCCGAGCTGGTAAAAGAATATACATCGAAAGCAAAAAGATTATATTCCAAAAACTACATAGTTTAAGAAAACTTTAGGAATACAATCACAAAATAATTTGTGCAAATCAGTGGTATATGGCGGATAAATTTAGGAGGTTGATGTCCAATGAAAGAAATACAATAACATAATGCTTTATGGCAGCGGCCGTCACTATTTCCGGTAGTGGCGGCTGTTTTGATGCCTTCTTGCCTTTGTCAATTCTTCATTTGCAACACAAAAAAAGGTTGACAGGCGTATACCTTAAGTATATCATAGACACATAAAGGTAAACGAATGTATACCAAAATATACCAATACTTGAGCAAGTCATGCGAGTGAATCTCACCTGTATAGTTGTAAATTTGTAGGCAGAGGTACCATGTCGTATGTACAGCAGGAAAGGACGGATATTACATATGGTAAATTTATCGGACGGAGAATGGAAGATCATGAATCGGCTCTGGGAGAGCGAAGGAAGTACCATCACGGAACTCACGGCGGCATTGCAGGAGGAGACGGGCTGGGATAAACACATTATTATCACTATGCTCAATCGTATGGAGAAAAAAGAGGCGATTGCGCACCGTAAAGACGGACGGGCGAAGGTGTTTTATCCGATCGTGCCGCAGGGGGAAGTGTCCATGCAGGAGACACGCGGCTTTTTACAGAAAGTATATAGGGGCAGCCTCGGCATGATGGTCAATGCCATGGTGGAAGATCAAGCCCTTTCGAAGGACGAGATACAGGAGCTGTATGACATCTTGGAGCAGGCAAAACGAAGGAAGTAAGGAGTGCGTTAATAAACAGGTCTGCATAAGCCATTGCAAATGGCAGGATGGCAGCAGACGGTAGGAAGGGTATGGATAGAAAATGAAAGAGATTATCATAACATCTTCGGTTTTGATACTTTGTATTATGCTGATACGGGTCATATTTAGGGGAAAGATCAGCAGCAGACTGCAGTATGCGCTGTGGTTTCTGGTAGCACTTCGACTGATTGTTCCGTCATCGGCACAGATTCATATGGCGATCGGTTCTCTAGAGGAATTCCGCATTATGGATCTGGTGGAGGCATTGGAAGAGAGATTCGGTGACGTGACGGAGCAGTTGGAGCAGCCGGCACGATTTACCATGTCGTTTAACAGTCCGTTTGTCGGACAGGTGGCGGAGTTTATGCTGGGAGAAGATATGGGTATTCCTTCTTATGCGGCAGATGGCCCCACAAGTGTTTTCTTAGCAGGAAGGATCGGAGCTAGTTGGTTGGATATTCTGCGTGGGATATGGGGTGGCGGTATGGTTATCGTTGCTTTATGGATGATCATCACGAATATTATTTTTTCCCGCAGGCTGCATAAAGACCGTAAAGAGTTCGTGCTTCCCGAAGAGTTGGAGAGCATATGCTGCGGAAAGCTATCAGGTAGAACGGGGCATGGACGTGCTGCAAAAACAGGGAAAATTAAGTTTTATACAACAGACTATCTGACATCTTCGTGTTTGTACGGACTGCCGGGGCGGGAAGCCATCTATCTGACGCCGGATATTACAGAGGATCAGAACAAACTCCGGCATGTGGTGACTCATGAGATGTGTCATAGAAAGCACGGGGATAGTTTCTGGTCTATTCTCCGCACCATATTGCTGTCTGTTTATTGGATGAATCCGCTTGTGTGGGTGGCTGCGGTGCTATCCAAGCGGGATTGCGAGCTTGCCTGTGATGAAGCGGCGCTTCTGATTCTGGGAGAGGAGGAGCGAATTCCTTACGGGGAGACACTGCTGTCTATTATTAACGGTAAAAATAAGCTGTCTGATATTGCATGCACGGCGACAACGATGAAAGGGAGCGGTAAGAGCGTGAAGGAACGGATCAGATTTATTGCTGAGAAGCCCAGAGTTTTGGGGGCGGCTGTAGTGGCGGTGCTTACCCTGATCATGATAATATCGGTGGCAGCATTTACGAAGCAGCCTTTGTTTGCCGGGCACACATGGGAGGGAGAAATCACTCTCGTTGTGGGAGATATGCAGATCAGCCTGCCGGAGACGATCGCCGGGATCAGCGGTTATGACACGGATGGGGAGGGGAATGACCTGATTATTTATCAGGCCGCATCCGGCAAAGAGGCGGGCAGGTTCCGTGAGCTTTCTTATGAGGAGGCTGTTACATTGACAGACAGCGGCAGCAGGATCGTTCCGGTGGGGAATTATGGTTTGAATCCTTACCTGAAATCACACATATATTCCGGGCATTCCTATACGGCTGAGGGATGGACAACGCATGTTTACGAACCGGCGGATGGCGTACCGGGCACGGATATCAATGACGATACGACCTATGTGATAGATGATGACGGCAGCAGTACAGCGACTCCTGCAGAAGAATCAAGAGATTATTTGCCGAATGAACAGATTACAGCCGAGGAATCGAGAGATTATTTGCCGAATGAACAGATCACAGCCGGGGAATCAAGAGATTATCTGCCCAATGAACAGATCATAACAACGGAGAGGCTTTCCGATTCGGAGTCTGTAACGATGCACCAATATACGCCGGCGGGGGAACAGGCATATGGCATACTGGAACATGAAGATATTTTTTACACATATGAGCCGGATTCTGTGAACGGCATGCCGGGTACGGATGTCAATGATGATACGACTTATGTGATAGATGATGACGGCAGCAGTACAGCGATTCCCGCAGAAGAATCGAGAGATTACCTGCCGAATGAACAAATTGCAACAGAAGAATCAAGAGACTATCTTCCCAACGAGCAGATCGTAACAGTGAGCGGGACTGCCGGTGGTTTCCCACAGAAATGCTACGTCTATGTGAAGGCGGATTATTCCGGCATAAAAGAAAAGTACCTAAATGAGATGGAATATATCAACACCGAGCTGGAGACGGCGGCGGAGCAAGGGATCGTGGTTACTGCCGGTCAGAGATTTCGCACCGAGATATGTGCTGCATTGGCCAAAAAAAGAACAGAGTATCTGGGGGATGCGTCTAAAACGAGCGCACTTGTAAATGCGCTGCCGCAGACAGATGGGTTGACCTATAAGGACATTACGCTTCACACACTGGAAACAGAACCGGAAACTGCTTTATCTCTTGATATTCGGTATGAGTTTCCGTCAGAAAATGAAAATATGTATATGACGGATACGGATGCGGATCTTTTGTTTTTTAATGCGGCAATGCTCTTTGCAACGATTAAGAACCTGGATGAATGTAATTTTATTCTGGAGCGGTATGAATCGGAGACAATATCCGGAGAAAAAGATACCGATGAGGCTGTAAAGCCGGTGTCGACAGGAAGACTGACTTATAACAGAATGGAAATAGAGGAGGCAGTGGGGACATTATGGTCGGATGAAGCGGCGGACAGTGATGAAAGCTATGCCCGGTGGCTGGATGATTTATATTCCCGTGTTGCCGATTATCTGTCATAGTAGAGGTCTTGGCATATTACGAGTTTGCGAAACAATATTCGAAATCCCGCGAAGCTCAGTTTTTTTCATAAAAAATTAAGATTTATGAAACTTTTTCTTAACTTGTGAACTCTAATATAGAAAGGGGAGTGTACTAGATACAATAGTACACACAGGTGATACACAAAAGAGGGGAAGACGAGTGGGACAGGCACAGAGAAACAGACAGCAGGGTGTCCGGTATCAGGATGTAGAACTGGAATTGTGGGAACTGGACGCAGATGGGGAACAGGAGAGTTACAGAAGCAGGAGCCGAAGAAACAACAACGGCAGGAGCCGCAGCGGTTATGCGGGCAGCAGGAGCCGGGCAGAAAGCGGAAGAGGCAACCGGAATTATGCAGGCCGCACAGGCAGGAGCCTACAGACGTATGAGTGGCGACGGGAACAGGGCAGTGGTCAGACAAGGCAGCGAAGCCCGCAGCGTGAATTACAGGTACAGGATATCAGACGATATCAGGGAACCCGGGCGGAAGACCGGATCAACACGAGAAGCGCCTATATGGGCAGCGCGCGTCCGGTGCAGTCGATCAAAAGGCGCAGGGCAAGAAAAAGGAAGGCATACATCATTCGAACAGTGTCGGTACTGATTGCCATGACATGTCTGATTATGATTTATTTCATGACAGGGGAAATCTACCGGTCCACACGCAGCCACAGCGGCAAAAGCGCTTTACAGAAAATGTCGGAGAAAATAACGGATATTGACAAAGGGATTGCACCGCCGGAAATCATAGAGGATCTTCTGGAAGTCAATGACTTCTCTAGACCGGGAACTGAGCTTAAGAAGGTAAAAAATATTTTTGTACACTACACGGCAAATCCCGGGACGTCAGCGGCACAGAACAGGAGCTATTTTGCAAATCTGGCGCTGACGCAGGAACGCTCGGCGAGCGCGCACCTGATCATTGGTTATGAGGGTGAGCTGATTCAGTGCATTCCTTTGGACGAGCAGGCATATGCGGTCATGACGAGGAATGAGGATTCCATATCTATAGAGTGCTGCTATCTGTCGGAGGACGGTTCATTTACGTGGGAGACGTATGATACACTGGTACGTACTCTGGCATGGCTGATCGATAAATATGATCTGTCCACGGAGGATATCCTGCGCCATTATGACTGTGGCGGCAAGATGTGCCCGCTCTATTATGTGGAGCATGAGGAAGCGTGGGAGCAGCTTCTGGGAGATGTGAAAATATATAGGAACAATGCCAAACAGGCGGATACAGGAAATGCCGGATAAATAAATGATCCGGCATTTCTTATTGTCGTGGCACCATGTATAAAGACATGGAAAGAATATATATTTAATGTTATAATACAGATAGCGATAAACCATGCATAATCGGTAACTGCGGGAGGCGGCAGATTAATATATGGAAAAAGCATATAAACTGGAATTTGCCGGAGAGCAGACAGGCAGTCTGTATGTGAACTGTTGTGGTCTTTCCAAAACGGAGGGACTGCACAGCTTTGGTCCGGCATTAAAACCACATTATCTGGTACATTATATATTGAGCGGTAAGGGCAGATTTGCCATCGGCGGAAAAGAGTACCCACTGGAAGCAGGCTGCGGTTTTCTGATTACACCGGACGAGCTGGCCTTTTATCAGGCGGACGAGCATGATCCGTGGACGTATGTCTGGGTCGGTTTCAGCGGTACATTGGCTGAGGAATATATCAATCATATCGGGCTGTCTGTCAGACAGCCCGTTTTCAGATCGGATGCGTCGGAAGAAATTTATCGGATTGTTAAAGATATGATGGAGCATAATACTTTCGGGCTTTCCAATGATCTGCGCCGTAACGGGCAGCTTGGCATTTTTTTGTCAATCATAGCCGAGGGGACCAGACCGGAAGAAAAGAATGAAGAAGATCGGGCTAACACATATGTGCGCAAGGCGGTTTCTTTCATACAGAGCAATTATTATAATCCGATTAAGGTGACCGATGTGGCAGATTATGTCTGCATCAACAGAAGTTATCTGTATACGCTTTTCAGAAATTCCATGGGTATGTCGCCGCAGCAGTTTCTGACGACATTCCGCATCACAAGGGCGGCGCAGCTGTTGTCAGTTACGGAGCTGCCGATCGAGAGTATTGCGCTTTCCTGCGGGTATCACGATCCGCTTGTATTTACTAAGGCATTTAAACAGATGAAGAAGATGTCGCCTACGGGTTACCGCAGGCAGATGCAGGAAGGCGGAACACGCCGTAATAAAGAATATTTAAAACAGGTAGAGGATTTCATCAATCAGATCAACAGCCTGAACGATACGTTGTCACCGGCACCATGAGGCAAAAGTATGGTGCCGACGGAATAGTAGCTCATATAACATTTTGACAGATTTATTTAACAAACAGATATTTTAAAACGGCTCGATATTTTATATCATTAAAGCATATAAACAAGGGAGAACAACCGTGTGCGCATATGACCCGGAATAAAAGAAAAGCGCATATGGGATTTATAACAAAAAGCTAAGGACGATTCGAAAGACGGCGTCGGGGCGGACAGAGAAGAATCGGCGCTTGGGAGCGCTTAGAAAAAAAAAGAGAGAAGGAGAATGGGCATGAAGGAAACAGTATTAAAGAAATTTGAGGAACTGTATGGGGATACGCAGGGTGTGAATGTGTATTTTGCACCGGGACGTGTGAACCTGATCGGTGAGCACACGGATTATAACGGAGGACATGTTTTCCCGTGTGCACTGACTATCGGCACATATGCTGCAGTCAGAAAGAGAGCGGACAAAAAGTTGAATTTCTACTCTATGAATTTTGAAGAGCTGGGTATAATCGAGAGCAGTCTGGAAGATTTAAATCCCTCTGACAAGGCGGGATGGACTAACTATCCGAAGGGTGTTATGTGGGCTTTTGCGGGCAGAGGCATGGAGATGGACTGTGGTCTGGACATGGTACTTAACGGCAATATCCCGAACGGTTCGGGATTATCCTCCTCGGCTTCACTGGAAGTTCTTACCGGTTATGTTCTGAAGGATCTGTACGGATTTGAGGTGACGAATATTGATCTGGCGAAGATCGGTCAGTATTCCGAAAATAATTTTAACGGTATGAACTGTGGTATTATGGATCAGTTTGCATCTGCCATGGGCAAGAAAGACAATGCAATTTTTCTGGATACGGCAGATCTGTCTTACGAGTATGCACCCCTTGTTCTGGATGGTGCGAAGATCGTGGTAACCAACAGTAACGTCAAGCATTCGCTTGTCAATTCAGCGTACAACGAGAGAAGAAGTGAATGCGAGAAAGCGCTGGAGGAGTTACAGGCCGTGATTGATATCAAGGGGCTGGGCGATCTCACCGAGGAGCAGTTTGAAGCTAACAAATCGGCCATCAAGGACGAGGTTCGTGTCAGAAGAGCGAAACATGCGGTGTATGAGAATCAGAGAACGATTCGTGCGGTGGAAGCGCTCAAGAAGAATGACCTGAAACTGTTCGGTGAGTTGATGAATGCTTCGCATGTATCGTTAAGAGATGATTATGTGGTTTCCTGCGAGGAGATCGATGTATTAGTGGAAGAAGCGTGGAAGATTGACGGTGTGATCGGTTCCCGCATTACAGGCGGCGGATTCGGTGGCTGTACAGTCAGTATCGTGCGCGATGAAGCGGTGGATGCTTTCAGGGAGAAAGTCGGTGCGGCATATCAGGAGCGTGTGGGTAAGACAGCGGATTTCTATGTGGTAGAGATCGGTGACGGACCGAGCAGACTATGATTCGACATTTTATTAACATGAATGACATGCGTCCGGGTGCATTGTGAAGAAAAACCGGAAGTGTTGCAGATGATAGAAAGACAAATTGACGGGAAGGAGATACTATGATTCAACAGAATATTAAGAAACTGGTACAATACGGATTACAGACCGGTTTAATTACGGAAGCGGATAAAATTTATACGACCAACAGATTGCTGGAGCTGTTTCGGCTGGATGAGCTGGAAGAAGATGACACCACTGTCACAATGAGTGAAGAGGAACTGGAAGGTGTCCTTGGATCTATGATGGATTATGCGTATGAGCAGGGTATTATGACGGAGAACAGTATCGTGTACCGTGATTTGTTTGACACGAAGATCATGAGTATGCTGGTGCCCAGACCCAGTGAGGTGATCTCTGTTTTTGAAGCGAAGTATAAGAATGATCCCAAGGAAGCCACGGATTATTTCTATAAATTGAGTCAGGACACAGATTATATCAGAAGATACCGTATCAAGAAGGATCAGAAGTGGATAGCTTCGACGAAGTACGGAGATCTGGATATCACGATCAATTTGTCCAAGCCGGAGAAAGACCCTAAAGCGATTGCCGCAGCCAAGAATGCGAAGCAGAGCGGTTATCCGAAATGTCTGCTCTGTATCGAGAATGAGGGATATGCAGGCCGTGTGAATCATCCCGCAAGGCAGAATCACAGGATCATTCCGGTAACGATTAACGGAAGCAAATGGGGGTTCCAGTATTCTCCCTACGTGTACTATAATGAGCACTGTATTGTGTTTAACTCGAAGCATATTCCGATGAAGATCGAACACGATACGTTTTGTAAATTGTTTGACTTTGTAAAACAGTTTCCGCACTATTTCGTGGGATCCAATGCTGATCTGCCGATCGTGGGAGGCTCGATTTTGAGCCATGATCATTTCCAGGGCGGACATTATGAGTTTGCTATGGCCAGAGCCGATGTAGAGAGAACTTTTACCGTGAAAGGTTTCGAAGACGTAAAAGCCGGAATCGTAAACTGGCCGATGTCGGTAATTCGTATTGCGTCACAGGATACAGACAGGCTGATTGCTTTAGCAGATGTGATTCTGGCAGCGTGGAGAGGTTATACGGATGAAGCGGTGTTCATCTACGCTGAGACGGATGGAGAACCTCATAATACCATTACGCCGATTGCCAGA
The DNA here is from genome assembly GCA_014804485.1 of Lachnospiraceae bacterium. Classification (GTDB taxonomy): domain Bacteria; phylum Bacillota; class Clostridia; order Lachnospirales; family Lachnospiraceae; genus UBA3282. The sequence continues at coordinate 54,245 of JAAUZT010000029.1, read as the reverse complement.
AAGAGAGGCGATCAATACGAGTTGGATCTGGTGCTGCGCAACAATATTACCACACAGGAGCATCCGCTCGGCGTATATCATCCGCATGCAAACCTGCATCATATCAAAAAAGAGAATATCGGACTGATCGAAGTAATGGGATTAGCGGTACTGCCGGCCAGATTAAAGGATGAGATGGAGCGTCTGGCAGAGGCAATTGTTTCCGGTGCAGACATTCGTAAAGATGAAGTGCTTGAGAAGCATGCTGACTGGGTAGAAGAGTTTCTGCCTAAGTATCAGGATGTCACCAAGGATAACATAATGGATATTCTGCATAAGGAGATCGGTAACGTGTTTATGCAGGTGCTGGAGGATGCCGGTGTTTATAAGAGGACAGAGGAAGGCCAGGCAGCATTTGACCGGTTTGTGCAGAGCCTGAACAGATAGGGAAACAGAAAGAAATGAGGCGGAATCGTTAGATTCCGCCTTTTAGACACGCCTGCAAAACAGCAGTGTGAAGATCAGAAATGACAGAGTAAGGTGGTGTTTCGGTTTATAGGGATGATCTGTCATTCTGTTAGAAATGCGATGCTATTATGTATAAAGCCGACAGATGTAGCTGGGCATGTGTTTGCGCAAATTACATACGACATTTATTAGCATATTTTTCAAAGGTTCTCGTTAACATCCAGTATGCTGCAAAAAAGGTTATAGAAGTCTTTCTGTTGGCGCGGAGTCAATTTTTGGAACATGGAGATCATATGTTGATACTTCTTAAGAAAATGCATGTTATCTGCCAATAACAAATCTGCACTCAGACGTTCCTCAGAAAGATACAGAACATAATCCGTAGAGACCTGAAAAAAACGTGATACACTGACCACAAGCATGGCATCGGGAGTAGATAACCCGCATTCCAGTTTGCTCAATGTGGTCTGATTGACACCCAGATAGTTTGCGAGCGTCTGTTGTGATAATTTTTTTTCCAATCGTAATTCTTTGATTCTTGTTTTCATGCGAGTATCCTTTTTGTTATTTTAGGCGATTTCATCGGGGAAAAAATTCCAATTTTTAATAAGGATATTCTGTACAGAATATTTTGGGATAAAGACTGTAAGAAAAGTGGTATAAGAGAAAAATAAACACAATATGTTGTACGGAATTACGATAATAGTACAATATATTGACGAATATGCAGTGTCTTAAATATAGAGGCATTAAGGCGCGGATAATTAAGTTACACTAAAATAGAATACAAAGGGCATTTTTCACCCGCAGAATGTGATATACTGCTCTATAACAGGGAGGATTCACAATGGGAGAGAAACCGACAGGTTCATATGTATGTATTGATTTGGAGACGACAGGACTGAACCCCAAGACAGATAAGATCATTGAGATCGGTGCGGTCAGAGTCGAGAATCATGTAATCGTAGAAAAGTGGGAAACATTCGTGAATCCGGACAGACAACTGGACGAACGAATCATTGAACTAACAGGAATACATGACGAGCAGCTGATATCGGCACCGACGATCGATCAGGTGCTGCCGAAGCTGCTTGAGGTGATAGGCGATCGTGTGCTGCTGGGGCACAGTGTGACATTTGATTATTCTTTTATCAAAAGGGCGGCAGTGGGACAGAAGCTGTCCTTTGAGAAAGACGGTATTGATACGCTTAAGATTGCCCGCAAATATCTGCCGGATCTGGAAAGCCGCAGTCTCGGTTATCTGTGCGAATATTACGGCATCAGCCACAGTGCGCACAGGGCGCTTTGTGATGCCCAGGCTACCGTAGAGTTGTACCGGAAGCTGACAGAGCTATTTTATGATATAGAAGCAGCAGAAGGAGATAAAAGCCTGTTTCTGCCGAAAAAACTGCGGCATAATGTGAAACGGGACACGCCGGCCACGAAATCGCAGAAAGAACAGTTATATAAATTGATAGACAGGCATAAACTGATAATAGATTATGATATTGAAAAGCTTACCCGCAGCGAGGCTAGCAGGAAGATTGATCGGATTCTTGCAGAATACGGACGATAGTCTTCTGCATGGCGGAGTTTAAGGTTTCGGCAATCGGGTACAGATTGTGGATTTTTTCCGTAGCGTGCTGTTCATGGTAGATCTGACAGAGCAGGCGGTATGTGGAGCTTACGTCAGTGCCTGTGGAGACAGAGAACTCCAGCATGTGACAAGCTTCCTCGATGTATCCTGAATCATAGAGAAGCTGTGCCCACTGTTGTAACGTGCGAACCAGCAGGGTATAGTTCTGATCGTAACGGATCAGAAGATCGAGATTGGGAGCGCCGTAGCGCAGTTTGAGTTCCGTGTTGGTAAGACCGGTGAAATTGACGATAGGCAGTTCGCTCAAAGAGACAATAATCTGTTTATAGTCGTCTACCTTCGGGACATCCTCAAGAAGCGACATCGGGAACTCTTCTATGGGAATTGTAATGTAGTCAAGATCATCCAGCGGCTTACGTCTTGTACTGTTAGCCGCAATCTCTCTTTCCCAGAAGGCTTCCCGCGAAGAAGAGTCGGATTTTTTATGGGATTTGAGGTAGAAGAAGATTGCGGCGGAAAGTATGAGAACGCTTGCATTAATTATAAAATTCATATATAATATCCTTTCAGAAAGTGGGGAGGATTCATCTATGTTTAACAGAAAACAAAGGAAGATTATATCTTCGATCATCATTATAATTGTCGTGTTGGCAATGATTATTCCGATGATTTTTTCTGCGGTATAAATTATACCACTAATTTTATGTTTGAGCAATTTTACATGTGAGAAAGGTATGGTTATTTCATGAAAAGACTGTCCATGGCGGGTCTGTTGATGATAGCAGCGATGACGGTTTCTACGCTGCCGGTCAATGCCCGGGAAGATAAATTTGAATCAGGAATTTATGTGGATGACATGAGTCTGTCCGGTATGACGCTGCAGGAAGCGGAAGATCAGATAGAGACATATGTGGATTCTTTCGGTGAGGCCCAGATCACGATGAATGCAGTCGAAGGCGGCACCATCGTTACGACGGCTTCTGAGCTGGGGCTTAAATGGGGTAACGAAGCAATCCTTAAGGAAGCGGCGAATTTCGGCCGGGACGGTGATATCCTGCGATGCTATAAAGAATTGAAGGATTTGGAATATCAGAATAAAGTATATCATGTAAAATTTGATTTTGATAAAAATAAAATCAGGACATTAATCGAAGAGAATGCTACACAGTATAACAGGGAAGCAGTCAATGCGACACTGACTAAGACGGAAGAGGGGTTCGATATTACCGAGGGTCAGTCCGGTGTCATGGTGGATACCGCGGCATCTGTGGATACGGTATATGATTATCTCACAAACGATTGGGACGGTACAAGCTGCGCGATCGACTTAGTGATTACCGTGGAAGAGCCTAAGGGGAATGCTGAGGATCTTGCAAAGGTCAGAGATGTACTCGGAACTTTTACGACCAGTTATTCTACTTCCGGTGGATCGAGAAGTGCAAATGTAGCCAATGGCTGCAATCTGATCAACGGTACGACTATGTATCCGGGCGATGAGTTTTCCGCTTATGAGGCAGTGTCTCCTTTTACCGAGGCAAATGGATATTATATGGCCGGCTCTTATTTGAACGGACAGGTGGTAGACAGTCTTGGCGGAGGAATCTGTCAGGTGTCCACGACGCTGTATAATGCTGTTTTGTTGTCGGAACTGGAAGTGACGGAGCGTTACAATCACTCTATGATCGTTACTTATGTGGACCCTTCTGCGGATGCTGCGATTGCAGAATCTTCCGGTAAGGATTTTAAATTTAAAAACAACTTGGACTATCCTATTTATATAGAAGGTGTTACTACGCCGGACAAACAGATCACTTTTACGATCTATGGTGTGGAGACGAGAGACAGCAATCGTGAAGTCATCTACGAAAGTGTCGTTCTGGAGCGTACCGTACCGGATACGGAGGTTATCTATACAAATGAATCTCTGCCTGTAGGATATTGCTCTGTGCAGTCGGCGCACATAGGATATAAGGCGCAGTTATGGAAAGTAGTGCGTGAGAACGGTGTTGAGGTCAGCAGGGAGCAGGTCAACAGCAGCTCCTATATGAAAGCGCCCAGAAGTGCGACGGTTGGTGTTGCTTCACCTGATGAAGGGGCGCGTAATGCCATCATGGCTGCGGTAGCAACTAACAGTATAGATGAAGTGAAAGCAGTGGCGGGTGCATATAAGGCCGCAGCGGATGCGGCAGCGGCTCAGGCGGCGGCAGACGCAGCAGCACAGGAGGCACCACCGGCAGAGTAGACCAGACCCATCACAATCAAATGTTAGGCACAGAGTCATGAGAAGAGGAAAAATATCGGAGAGCGTGTTGAAACGTTCCGTATTGAAAAAGATCAAAACACATAGAGAAGAAGTGATAAATGGCGCAGATGTAGGGACAGACTGCGCCGTTTTATCGTTGCGGGAAGAGTATGAGACGGTGCTTACGACTACGCCCGTGTCGGCCCCGGTCGAGGATCTTGGTACCTACGCCATCTCCATGGCGCTTAATAATGTGGCCGTGTCAGGTGCAGAGCCGATTGGCGTGCTGGTTGCGATTCTGTTGCCGGAAGAGACTGCGGAGTGCGACTTGCAGAAACTGATGGAGAGGGCCGAAACCGTCTGCAGTGTGTGCGGCACAGAGATCATCGGCGGACATACGGAGGTGACTCCGGTCGTGCGTCGGCCGGTCATGGTAGTGACCGGAGTGGGAAAACGGCATACTTCGCAGGCGAATCTGTTGCCGGGAGTCGGCCCCGGTCAGGATATTGTGGTGAGTAAATGGATCGGTCTGGAAGGAACGATACGGCTGGCAAAGGAACATGGGGAAGAACTGTGCGCGAGATATCCGGCGCGCATGATCGAGGAAGCGGCCGCCTTTGACAAATATCTGTCCATCATACCGGAGGCCGCCACCGCCGTGAAGTCCGGCGTTTGCGGAATGCACGATGTATCCCGAGGCGGTATATTCGGTGCCTTGTGGGAGATGGCGCAGCGGGCAGGCGTTGGACTGGAAATAGATTTGAAGAGGATACCGGTGAAGCAGGAAACGATAGAGATATGTGAATTTTACGGTTTGAATCCCTACGAGCTGTTATCGGGTGGGAGCCTGATCATGACGGCAAAGGACGGCACGGCACTTGTGTCGGCCCTGGCCGGAGAGGGTATTCCGGCAGTGGTCGTGGGAAGAACGACGGATGGAAATGACCGCGTGATCTTTAACGAAGAGGAAAAACGCTATCTGGATAAACCGAAAGAGGATCAAATCTATATGGTAGATTAATAATGGGAATATAAGGAGGATATGGTCAAAATGAGAGAAGAATTATTAGCGATCGTGGAGAGGAACAGCCGCATTGATTTAAAAGAGCTGGCAGTTATATTAGGCGTAGAGGAGATTGATGTAGTCAATGAGTTGGCAGCATTGGAAGCAGAGGGTATTATCTGCGGCTACCATACGATGATTGACTGGGAGAAGACCTCCATCGAGAAAGTTTCCGCATTGATCGAGGTACGGGTGACACCGCAGCGCGGACAGGGCTTTGACAATATTGCCGAGCGGATCTATAAATATCCGGAGGTAACTTCCGTGTATCTTATTTCCGGCGGTTATGATTTGCTGGTTACATTAGAAGGCAAATCCTTAAAAGAAATCTCGGGCTTTGTGTCTGACAAGTTATCGACGCTGGAATCCGTCTTGAGCACGGCGACCCATTTTATATTAAAAAAATATAAGGATCATGGCACAATATTGGCTAGGAAGTATGAAGATACAAGAGAGAAGGTGACACCGTGAGAAATATGTTATCAGATAAAGCAGTAGCATTGAAACCTTCCGGTATCCGAAAATTTTTTGACATTGTGAGCGAGATGGACGATGCGATCTCCCTCGGAGTAGGTGAACCGGATTTTGACACCCCGTGGCATATCAGAGATGAAGGCATCTATTCGCTGGAAAAAGGGCGTACTTTCTACACTTCCAATGCAGGACTGAAGGAATTGAAAGAAGAGATCTGTCATTATACCAAGAGAAAACAAGGTGTTACATATGACCCGACGCACGAGGTTCTGGTTACCGTGGGAGGCTCCGAGGCGATCGATATCGGCCTGCGTGCGGTTGTCAATCCCGGTGACGAGGTACTGATTCCGCAGCCCAGCTTCGTGTCCTATGAGCCATGCGCGATTATGGCGGGTGCCGTGCCGGTCATTATTGAATTGAAAGCGGAGAATGAATTCCGCCTGACGGCACAGGAATTGGAAAGTGCCATCACCGATAAGACGAAGATGTTGGTACTTCCCTTCCCGAACAATCCCACCGGTGCCATTATGGAGCGGGAGGATTTGGAAGCCATTGCAGAGGTGATCCGAAAACATGACATACTTGTCATGTCTGACGAGATTTATGCGGAGCTGACTTATAAAGAGAAACATGTATCCATTATAGAGATTGAAGGTATGCGGGAGAGAACGATTCTGATCAACGGATTCTCCAAGGCATTCGCCATGACCGGGTGGAGACTGGGTTATGCCTGCGGGCCGAGGGAGATTATCGAGCAGATGGTGAAGCTTCATCAGTTTGCGATCATGTGTGCGCCCACCACAAGCCAGTATGCCGCAGTGGAAGCGCTCCGAAACGGAGATGGCGATGTGCAGGAAATGCGTACGGCTTATAACCAGAGAAGGCGCTATCTGATGAATGCCTTCCGTGAGATGAAGCTGGAATGCTTCGAGCCCTTCGGTGCTTTCTATGTGTTCCCGTGTATTAAGGAATTCGGCATGACAAGCGAAGAATTTGCCAACAGATTTCTGACGGAAGAGAAAGTTGCCGTAGTACCCGGCACGGCATTCGGTGACTGTGGGGAGGGGTATCTGCGGATATCCTATGCGTACTCGCTGGATAATCTCAAGTTGGCCATTGGGAAACTGGCAGATTTTGTACAGAGACTGCGAAACGAGTCGAAATAGATATTTGATAGATTAACTGCAAGAGGGCATTCATATGCCTGCGTGGCAATTTTAGTTAAAGCTGCAGATGGAGAGAATATCATGCATATTATACTGCATCAGCCCGAAATCCCGGCTAATACCGGCAATATCGGCCGTACCTGTGTTGCCACAGGTACGAGCCTTCACTTGATCGAGCCGCTGGGTTTCCGCTTGGATGAGAAATCGATCAAACGGTCCGGTATGGATTATTGGGAGCATTTGGATGTTACCAGATACATGAATTATCAGGAATTTCGGGAAAAGCACCCCGATGCCAAGATCTGGATGGCTACCACGAAAGCGAAGCGTGTTTATACAGATGTCGCATTTGCGCCGGATGACTATATTATGTTCGGTAAGGAGAGCGGCGGCATCCCGGAGGAAATTCTGGTAGAAAATGAAGAGACCTGTATCCGCATTCCTATGTTGGAGCAGATCAGGTCTCTAAACTTGTCTAATTCTGTGGCGATCGTGCTGTATGAAGCGCTTCGCCAGAATCAGTTTGACGGTATGCTAAAGGCAGGAGAGTTGCACCGCCTGCACTGGAAAAACGAATGATCAGTCATCGTCCTCCACGTCTGATTTAGACAAGGAGAAAATAAACTCGGTTCCTACGCCCTCGGTGCTGATTACGTTGATATTTTCTTCGTGGGAGCGGATGATCTCTTTCGTGATGGACAATCCCAGACCGGTGCCCTTTTTATCTTTACCGCGGGAGAGATCGGATTTATAGAATCTGTCCCAGATCAGCTTCAGATCGTCCTTCGGGATACCGATGCCGGAATCCTTGACGCTGACGAATACCTTGTTGTGTTTCTCTGTTGTTTCTATCTTGATCACGGAATCGTGATGGCTGAACTTGATGGCGTTATCTAACAGGTTGTAGAGCACCTGCTGAATCTTATCCACATCGGCTACCACATACATCTCGTCGCCTGTCAGTACCAGTTCGATAGCTATCGTCTTGGCACGGCATGTGCCTTCGAAAGAAGCCGCTACGTTGCGGATCGTCCTGTTAATATCGAAATCAACCTTATTCAACATGATCCCTCTTGTATTAAGATTATTAAGTGTCAGAAGGCTGTTGGTCAGTTTCCGCAGACGTTCTGTTTCGTTTAAAAGGATCGTAAGATATTTCTCGTGCATTTCCGGTGGAATTGTGCCGTCTATCATCGCTTCCAGATATCCCTTGATGGAAGTCAGTGGGGAACGGAAGTCGTGGGAAACATTGGCAACGAATTTCTTTTGGTCGTCCTCGGAGCGGGCGATTTCACTGGCCATATAGGACAGCGTTGCTGCCAGATAGCCCATCTCATCTTCGCTTTCTACACTGAATTCATAATGCATGTTACCGCTGGCATACTGCTCCGTTGCTTCCGTGATCTTGCGAAGCGGAATGTAGACGATTTCCGTGAAGAAGATCAGGATAATAAGTGATAACAGAAACAAAATGACCAGCATGATATAGGAGATCGTAAGCAAGTTATCGGCCTCTTTAAGAATACCTGATATGGAACTGTGAATCACTACATATCCTTTGACTTTATAGTCGGAGGTGATGGGCGCGAACACACTCAGCATGTCTTCGTCGAAGGTATTAAAAAAGTTGCCGATTGTATAGTAGGAGCCTGCCGTAACGGTGGGATCAAAGTTTTCGATCATGATCTCATTTTCCACATCCAGAGGAGCGGAAGAGTCTAAGATCAGACGGCCGGATGGATTGATGATCCACAGCGTAGCGTTTAGGTAGGTATCCAATGCGTCCAACTGTGATTTCACGACTTCAAGAGATACTTCATTATTATACAGTCCGCTTGCATAGGTGTTGGCGATCAGTGTTGCCTCTCGGTAGAGAGAGTCTGCCTGCTGTTTTTTCAGATGATCCATAGTCATATTGGAGACAAAGGTTGCCACAACTACGAAACCAAACCAACCAAAAATGATGTAGGCAAGTATAAATTTGAGATATAATGTTTTCCTCATATAGTGTTTCCCGTTCTTTCGAGTTTGCGAAGCAAATCTCGCAAAGTTAATTCCGAAGGAATTTACTTTTCCTATCTGGATTCAAATTTGTAGCCAATACCCCAGATTGTGGCGATACGCCATCTTTCATGGTCATTGATCTTCTCGCGGAGACGCTTAATATGTACGTCTACGGTACGCGTGTCACCGATATACTCATAACCCCAGATCTGATCCAAGAGCTGTTCTCTCGTAAATACGTGATTCGGCGAGGAAGCCAGAAAATATAACAGCTCCAGTTCTTTGGGCGGCATCTCGATTGTTTTACCCATATAGACAACGGAATAGTTTGTCTGGTTAATGACAAGATCGGGATATTCCACGCTCTTTATGTCGGAAGCTTTCGGTTCCGCAGCGGCAGGCTTGTACCGGCGCAGAACGGCTTTGACTCTGGCAACAAGCTCTTTGGAGTCAAAAGGCTTCTCCATGTAATCGTCTGCACCCAGCTCCAGACCGAGCACTTTATCAAAGACTTCGCCTTTGGCGGACAGCATAATGATGGGCAGCGTGGATTTGGAACGAATCTCACGGCAGACCTGATAACCGTCGATGCCGGGAAGCATCAAGTCGAGAAGCATCAGATTCGGCTCGAAGCTGTCCACTGCGGTGAGTGCCGATTCTCCGTCGTTGACAATCATCGTCTCGAAACACTCTTTCGTCAGATAAAGGGAGATTAATTCTGCGATATTGTTGTCGTCGTCTACAATTAAAATTTTCTGTTTGTTTACCATATTTACCCTGTATGATATTTGCAGAAGCAAAACATCATGTTCCCTTTCTTTATTTTTATGAGACATTGCTTATTCTTGCACGAGTTTGCGAAGCAAATCTCGCAATCGAGCGTAGCTCGATTTTGTATAGGAAATTCTGCGGTATATATAAAATTATATGCGCTGGGATGTCCAAACGTCAACTCCAACAGTTCTATCGCTATATTTTACTGCTTGTAAGTAGCCATACATAGAAAAACCACCCCAAAACTTTGACCGGTAGCGGGGTGGATTTTCTACTCTATACATTAGTTCAACCCACCTTGTGGGCGGTTGTTCCTTTTATGGGTATAATATAGCATACAGCTGTTTTTTTAAGAGCTGAAACGCAGATCGTTTTGCTTTCATAATGCATTTATAAAATTGAGCCCTATAGTATCATGAGATTGTCAGCGCTATATCTTCCGCACCGGTCTGACATATTTCCAAAACCGTTTCGGATCATGATAAAAGTAAAACACTCTGCCAGGAGTGGTATCAAGACAATAACCGGCGGCAGCATAGTCAAATGTTTTCATGGCTGCTTCGATCTTTTCTTCCACACTGCTGTTCTCCTTCTCTAAGTCAAATGGTCCGTGCTCAAAAACGATATATTCCGCTTCAGGAACATCGACCATAAGCATTTGGGCAGGGACACCGCCGCTATAGTCGATCGGAAGACGTACACCGTAGCATTCTGCGAGAGGAATTCCCCAGCTGCAGATTCTGCCGGTCGGCTCATTTATATATGCCATAATCTGACCGCTTCCGCTATTCGCTTCACCGTCTCCCATATCGTCCAATTTGCCCTTGATACTGTCAAGTAAACCACAGATCGTTTCACAATCCTGTCCCGGAATGAGACTCTGTTTCTGCCAAAAGTCCCAGTATCCAATGCTCTCATAATTTTTAATGTGTAAAAATTTGTGTGCCGGAATCGTCACAAAATAAGTTTTTACATCCGTTGCAGATTTTTCCATACCGCATCCTCCAATGCTTAATAAGTAACAGTCGAAAGGTTTTATGATCGTACGAAGTGCGACAGGTCTTGGATTATGACGATATTCACTTGGGGTAATGCTATAGGCTTCCTTAAATGCGCGTGTAAAAGCTTCATGGGAAGAAAAACCATACTTCACAGCAATATCCAATATCGAATTGTCAGTATCTCTGATTTCTTTCAGAGCAAAAGCTAATCTTCGATACCGCAGATAATCTCTAAACTGCATACCCGAGATTTCTCTGAATTTTCTTGAGGTATGACATTCAGAATACCCTAATTTATCAGAAAGACAGCTCAGCGACAATGCTTCATCATCGTTCCTTCTAATACATATGTCTATCTCTTCGATCATAATTTGTATCTGCTTCTGCCATTCGTACATCTGTTATTTAACCTCGTCCCGACCGTCCTGCATTTATTATACGGAGGCGAAAATAAATCTGCTTGATTTTAGTTGCGGAAAGTCAAATCCTATTAACAAATACATATTAACAATCCATTATATATGTATGAATCACATTCAAAACATCGCTCAACACATCGTTCCATTCTAAATCACCCACAAAATAGTTCTTTTTCCTGAACTGTTCCCACATATTCGCCATTCCCGCATTTTTTCCTATCATTGTAAGAATTTCTAACATTTCCTCTCTTGAGAATATGGTTTCTCTCTTCTTACAGGTTGCGCGAAATGCTTTCGAAAGAAGTTCTTTGTCCACCTCAGCAGCACATATTTTCATAATTTCGTATACATCATAAAAATCTCTTAGTCTGGTATTGGCAATTCCCCTTGCAAAAATTGTCTGTATTTTTTCCGCAAGCAATGTCTCCACATTATACGTAAGAAGCGAAATTGTTCTGTCTTCAAACATTAGTTTATATTCATATTCTACTGCAGATGGGGTAATCACATCATCCGTTGAAATATCAATCTTGATAACCTGTCTCATTCGTTCTAATGTAGCTTCAAGAATCACTCTAACGCCGGGATATTCAAAATCAGTCATAATATCTAATACAGAAGTAATGCGGAAATTAACACCATCTTCCAGCGGGACAGCACATATTTCAGAAACAATCCTCTGTGCATCGTTCGCATTCACTGGAAGGGATTTAACTGTGGCATCAATATCCATGGTAGCCCTCATATCAACACCTATGATGGAGGCAACAAGCATACCTCCTTTTAGAATAAAATAGTTACAGTAATCAGACACAGATACTCGTTCCAGGAAACGCTCCATAATATAACTTCTAATCAGGCTCTTTGCTATATTGTTGTCCCCTTTTGAAATATTCCGCACCTTATCTTTTAACTGTTTCGATGTATGGATCATCCAAATACCTCCACATATTTCATCACTTCATCTCTCATTCCAAGCTTTTCTGCATATTCAATCAACTTAGATAATTTCTTGCCTTTTCCTAACATATACTCTTTCATAGCAGTTTGGAAATTCTGTACTTCTATTTTACTTCTGTCCGAAATCAAGTCGCATATACACCGTTCTTTATCATAAACTCTAACCATATTTCCACTCGTTGAAGGCACCGTACATACTCCAAGCTGGTAGCTATTTTTTGATTCATATCTTACCTGCACATTACCTGTTTTTAAATGAGTAGCGTTATAGCCTGTCGGTACAGAAACATTAATCGCTGAATATTCCCTGTCTATTAAACCATGAAGATGTAGCGCCGTTTCACCCGAAAAAATAACTGCCGCATTTCGCACTTGCATAATATATAATTCATCCGGCCACACATCCTCTGTAATATATATACCTCTTGCTACTCTTTCTAAATCATTTTCTTTTACATATTTTGCCAGAAATGTTTTTGATATATTTTTCTCTATTACCATAGATGAAAGCAGATATCCATTGTTTTCCTCTATCAAGTATTGCAAAATTTTATTTTTGTTCATGTGCCGCACCTCATTACTTTCTCGCTTAAATAATACTATTTTTAAGCGAGAAAGTAAACAGCTTTCATATTATACCTGCAAATGTTTTTTTAAAAAATTTTAATTTCCACTTCCAGATCATACGATAGAATTTATTCCTGTAAATAATTTAAAAAGGAACGCCCAAATACCAAGCGTTCCTCAATCTTCTTTGCACTATATTTACTTCTCTTATCTTCCCAATCCCACGACAGCCCTAATATTCCATTCTATGCAATTATCAATCTTTAAACTCAGCAATTGTGACACCTGCGTCACCTTCACCGAACTCTCCCAGCCGGTAACTTTTTACTATCTTATTTTTGCGCAGATAATTGTGTACCGCATTTCGCAGCGCTCCGGTGCCTTTGCCGTGAACGATGCGGACGCTGGGCAGGTGTGCCAGATAAGCATCATCTAAATATTTGTCCAGCTCCGATAAAGCCTCGTCTACCGTTTTGCCCAGCAGATTGATCTCGGTGGAGACGGAGTAGGACTTGGACATCTTAAGTTTGCCGGAGGAGCTGCGCTGCATCCGGCCGGTGCTGATCGTTTCTTCCTCCGCGAGAACAAGATCGTCTAAGGATACTTGTGAGCGGATTATACCGCACTGGACAAAGAGCTTACCGTTTTTATCCGGAAGAGAGCTGACGGTACCTTTTAATCCCATGGAAATAATCTTCACACTTTCCCCCAGTTTGATCTGACTCGGTTTTAGGAGCTTATGGGTAGGTTTGTCATTTTTTAGTGACAGTTTATCATTTTTCTCGGAAATCTTGTCCCGTACCTTCTGGCGGGATTTCTCCAACTCTTTGATGGAAGACCCGGAGCCTGCCTTCTGAAAAGTGCGAATCGTCTCATCGGCGAGTTCCTTGGCGTTTTGCAGGATCTCACGAGCTTCTTCGTTTGCCTCGCGCAGAATACGCGCTTTCGCCTGATCGATTTTCTCCTGTTTGGCTTCCAACTGCTTCTTTAATGTCTGAACCTCTTCCTTGTAGGACGCTACTTCCGCCTGTTCTTTTTCAATGGTCAGCCTGCTGTTCTCCAAGTCTGCCAGAAGATCTTCGAAACTTTCCTTATCCTCCGTGATATGCCGCTTGGCTTCCTCGATGATGTGATCCGGAAGTCCCAGTTTGGATGAGATGGCGAATGCGTTACTCTTACCGGGAATACCGATTAACAGGCGGTAGGTGGGCCGCAGCGTCTCCACGCTGAATTCGCAGCTTGCATTTTCCACGAAACTCGTAGACAGCGCATAGACCTTCAACTCACTGTAATGTGTTGTGGCCATCGTTCGTATTCCCCGGCTGTGCAGATAGTCAAGCACCGCGATGGCGAGGGCGGCGCCCTCCGTAGGATCGGTGCCGGCACCCAGTTCGTCAAACAGACAAAGCGAATCGGCATCCGCCGTTTGCAGAATGGACACGATATTTGTCATATGGGAAGAAAAGGTGCTGAGACTCTGTTCAATGCTCTGCTCGTCTCCGATGTCAGCGTAGACCTCTTCAAAAACGGACAGCTCAGAGCGGTCTAATGCCGGAATGTGCAGTCCCGCCTGTCCCATTAAGGTAAGCAGTCCCACTGTTTTTAAGGAAACGGTCTTACCGCCGGTATTGGGTCCTGTAATGACCAGAAGGTCAAAGTCCGTACCCAGCGAAATGTCGATGGGTACAACTTTCTTTTTATCCAGAAGAGGATGGCGTCCCTGTCGGATACGGATCCGATGTTCCGTGTTAAAAATCGGCATGGTGGCATTCTGCTCCATGGCGAGAGAAGCTTTGGCAAAGATAAAGTCGAGAGCGGTCATGGCTTTCTGGTTACCTGCCAGTGTATCTGTATGTGTACCCGTCTGTGCGCTTAAGTCAGCCAGAATGACTGCGATTTCTTCCTGTTCCTTGATTTCCAGTTCCCGCAGTTCGTTGTTCAGACTGACAACGGCCGCCGGTTCTATGAAAAAGGTGGAACCGGTGGAAGACTGGTCGTGTACCATGCCGGGCACCTGCCCTTTGTATTCGGATTTCACCGGAATGCAGTAACGGTTATTGCGCATAGTCACGACGGCATCCTGCAGATAGGTGCGGCAGGAACCGTTGATCATGGAGCTGAGCTGGGAGTGAATCCGGTCATTGGTGATAGACATGCTGCGCCGGATGTGTTTTAATGTCGGGCTGGCATCGTCTGCGATCTCTTCTTCCGACAGGATACACCTGCGGATTTCATTTACCAGCGGTGTGAGCGGCTCCAGTATGTCGAAATATTCATCCAGCGAGTCGGCGGGTGTATCTTCCCGATCCTTCCGGCCGTAAGTCTTGATGCGGTTCACATTTTCCAGAAAGGATGCTATGCGCAGAAGTTCTGCAATAGAGAGGACAC
Source organism: Lachnospiraceae bacterium (assembly GCA_014804485.1). Classification (GTDB taxonomy): domain Bacteria; phylum Bacillota; class Clostridia; order Lachnospirales; family Lachnospiraceae; genus UBA3282. Next base: position 39,143 of record JAAUZT010000029.1, on the reverse strand, counting down.
TGCCGATCTCCAGAGACTTGATGCACATGCCTAAGTCCTTGTTACCGCCAAAAGAGGTTGAGCCTTTACGAAACAAACGCCCCAGCGCATCTGCGGTTTCCGTCTGTGCTGCAGCGATTTTTGCCGGATCCGTCATGGGAACAAGCGCACGGGTCAGCTTTTTGCCCTGCTCCGAGGTGGCTTTGTCTGTTAATTGGTCGATGATTTTGTTGTATTCTAAAACTCGTAAAACTTTGTTGTTCATAGTCTGTATACTTCCTTATGCAGTCCGTCTTGCTTGGTGACACAATCATCTTATCATAAAGCAGGGTGAATTACTATGAAATTATTATTTCTGTGATCTGATACAAGAAACCTGAAAAAAGCGATACTAAAAAGGTAGTAATATTCATAAATCTATATAGCAGATTTGTAAATTTGCAGTATTATTAGGGAAAAGTATTTATGTATTAGCAAATGAATATAGTATATCAGTGATCCACGGGAGAGCAATGACAATCACATGTTCAAGGCTTCCCGTGGATCTGTTCATGCTATTCAAAGGAAATATTGTGTTGTTTTAAAAGCTCCTTTAAATAATTATTTTGCGAAGACAGCTGTGCGATTGAAGCGGACAGTTCGTCGATTCTGGGTTGATAATAATCAGCGGATTCTTTCTTTGCTTTGGCAATGATCTCCTCTGAACTTGTTCCAAATAGATTTAAAAGTCCTTCACATACCATAAGTGATCCTCCTTCCGTTTTAAGATTGGCTGTAATCAGTTGGTTTAAGTATTTTATGTAGATATCTCTGTCACAATGTCTGGCATAGTCATCGACAAGTCGATTGGCGAGATCAGTGTCTGTCAGGTTATTAGTCAAGCACCGCAGATAGAGGTTTTCCTCTGGCGGTAATTTATTGGTAACGATAATCTGTACATCAAACATCTCTATACTGATATGATATATCCCTTCGGAGGTTTTTTCAACTATTAATTGCCGCTCTTCCGTCAAATGATTAATTAGTTTTCGTGGGTAGTGGAAAGTCAGGAAGGTTAAGCTGATATCCAGTGAAGTATATTGTTCCGGATGGGTGTTATTAAGTTGGTCAATCAGAAGTCCGGCATAGCCAATAGTTTTATAATAGGCATTGACCGTTAGGGAGGAATGAATGCCCTTGCATTCAACGAGGTTGTAAGTCTTGAAAATACGTGCAATGTTTTTGGGTATAACCTGACCGGACAATTTCTTAACAATAAGAAGATCGATACGATAGTAATTCTTGCCCAGTTTGTATTCAGTTAGAAACTGCAACAGTTTGGCGTAGTCGCGAAGCTCGATCTCTATAGCGCATGTGACTGCCTCGTGCCAGTTAACATGATGTTTGTATAGTGTGTTGACCGATGAAAGGAGCGCAGAAGTGTCGTTTGTGCGATTCATAGAAATGCCTTTCTTTAAGATGTCCGACAGATATGGGAACGCCGGTAATATAAGATAAAATAGAATAATAGATTTAATATGATATATGTATATCACAGATTGAGAAGAAAGGGCAAGTTTCTAATTATTGACGCCTTTGCTTCAATTCTTTACAAGAAAGCGGAAAAAAGCTATACTGAAAGAGCAGTGCAAAAGTTACTACTGTTCATGAGTAAGAGGAATCAGGTCGATGGAAGAGCAGGATAAAGAACAAAGCGGCATAGAGCAGGGCGCGGTCAAGGAACAGGCAGAATATACGCCACCTGTACAGCCGGATTTTTTGCGTGAAACGATAAAACAAAAGCCGGTCAACAAGAAGAAGCTGATCAGAAGAACCGTGATCACGGTAGTGATGGCAGTCGTTTTTGGTCTGGTGGCATGTGTGACGTTTCTGGTACTTGAGCCTGTTATCAGCAATCGTTTGTACCCGGAAGAGGAAGCAGAGGAAGTGCAGTTTCCGGAAGAGACCGTGATGGAAGAGATGAAGCCTGAGGATATGCTGGTGGAGGAAGAGAAAGAGCCTGAGGTGGAGATCGTGCAGGCGGAGCTGGAAGATGAGCAGATCGAAAAACTGCTGTCACAGGTACAGTTCGGAATGGAAGATTATCAGGCGCTTTACGGGGAGCTGGCGGAGCTGGCACAGACGGCAGGACGGTCCATCGTGACTGTAACCGGAGTCGTGTCGGACGTTGACTGGTTCAATGATATTTATGAAAACGAGGCTTCTGCTTCGGGAATTATTGTAGCGAATAACGGTAAGTCTATTTTGATCTTAGTCAGCGGCGGAACGCTGAATAATGTGGATAGTATTATTGTAACATTCTGCGATCAGGCGAAAGTCAATGCGGAACTTGTTCAGAAAGATGTCACGACGGGGTTGGCAGTCCTCTCGGTGCCGCTTATGAGCATAGAGGAAGAGACGATGGACGTCATAGATATCGCGAATCTGGGCAGCTCCAATAACAGCAATCTTCTTGGTATGCCTGTCATGGCGCTGGGCAGTCCGATGGGGACAAGCGGATCGGTCTGTTACGGTGTAGTGACTTCCGTGGGAACAGTGCTGGACCAACCCGATTCCGCATATAAGACGATCACAACGGATATATATGCCAGCCGGAATGCGACGGGAGTGCTTGTCAATCTGAAAGGGATGGTCATCGGCATTATTGACAATGTCAACACAAGCAATGATATGGGAAATCTGTTGACCGCATACGGAATATCCGAGTTGAAGAGAACAATCGAGAAGATGTCCAATGATAAGGAAAGAGCTTATCTTGGTATCCGTGGTGCTGATGTGACGAAAGAGGCAAGCGAGGAACTGAGTATCCCGCAGGGTGCGTATATTAAAGGGATTGAGATGGATTCTCCTGCAATGGCGGCAGGGATCCAGAGCGGTGACGTGGTGGTGCAGATCAATGAGACACCGNTNAACACTTATAACGANCTGCTNACNGTTCTGTATAATGCCAATCCGGAGGATACGCTGACTTTCATGCTGATGCGGCAGGGACGNGAGATGANNGCAACGGTGACATTNGGAACGAGATAGGNTGTAAAATTATGAGGCGCTTCGATAGAATCAGGATAAAATCATGCGCAGAAATGAGGATAGGATGAAGTATATTAAGGATTATAAAGAGGGCGACAGGGTATTTGATATCTATCTGTGCAAACATAAACAGTCCGCGGTTACGAAGAANGGNAAACCATATGATAANGTGATCCTGCAGGACAAGACAGGAACNGTGGATGCTAAAATNTGGGACCCTAANAATGCAGGAATCGAGGATTTCGATACATTAGATTACATAGAAGTGTATGGGGATGTAACCAGTTTTCAGGGAGCGAANCAGGTTAATGTNAAGCGCATCCGNAAGTGCAATGAGGGTGANTATGATCCCGCNGATTATCTTCCNGTAAGCAAATATCCGATCGAGGATATGATGAAGGAGCTGCTGGCACTGATNGACAGCATCGGGAATCCCTATCTGAAGAAATTGCTGCAGGCTTTTTTCGTGGANGACGAGGCATTTGTGAAGGTATTCAAACAATCCTCTGCGGCAAAGACNGTGCACCATGGTTTTGTGGGCGGTCTGTTGCAGCACACGCTTGCAGTGGCGAGNCTGTGTGATTATTTNAGCAGNCAATATGCCGTTTTGAACAGAGATCTTCTGCTGACGGCGGCGATCTGTCATGATATCGGCAAGACGAAAGAGTTGTCTCTTTTCCCNCAGAATGATTATACGGACGACGGACANTTCCTCGGGCATATTGTAATCGGTAGTGAGATGATCGGNGAAAAGATNAGGATGATAGACGGGTTCCCGGCGNTGCTTGCAGGGGAACTGAAACATTGCATTCTGGCGCACCACGGGGAGTATGAGTTCGGGTCTCCCAAGAAACCCGCTATCGTGGAGGCGGTCGCGCTGACNTTTGCGGANAATACCGATGCGAAGATGGAGACCTTCACGGAACTTCTGGAAAGTACGAATGAGACGGGGTGGCTTGGGTATAACAGGCTGTTTGAGTCTAATGTGAGAGGGACNAAGGTAGAGTAGGATAGCGANAGAGGTATGANGACCTATGGATTACGGAAAGTATCAGAAAAATGATATTGTCACGGTCACGATAGAGGATATCGGTAATGACGGTGAAGGAATCGGCAAGGCGGAAGGATATACGCTTTTCGTAAAAGATGCGGTTATCGGTGATNTGGTGGAGGCGAGAATCACNAAATGTAAGAAGAATTATGGTTATGCGAGAGTAGAGAAGGTGGTAACGCCTTCTTCTTTTCGTGTGGAACCTAAGTGCAGATTTCACAGACAGTGCGGCGGCTGCCAGATTCAGGCTATGAGCTATGACCGGCAGTTGATTTATAAACAGGATAAGGTACGGGGAAATCTGATNCGCATCGGCGGATTTGCGCCGGAGCTGGTGGATGCTGTGACGGAACCGATNGTCGGCATGGANGAGCCGTGGCACTANCGNAATAAGGCGCAGTATCCGGTAGGATATGATAAGNACGGTAATCTTGTCACCGGTTTCTATGCGGGCAGGACACATGANATTATANCAAACACTGACTGCGCGTTAGGTGCACCTGAGAATCAGGNCATTCTCGAGGCGGTTTTAGANTATATGCGAGANAACCATGTAACTGCATATCGTGAGGCAGAGGGCACCGGGCTGGTGCGNCATGTGCTGATCCGGACGGGATTTCAGTCGGGGGAAATCATGGTGTGTATTGTGATTAACGGGAGAAAGCTGCCGGCAGAGGAGAGGCTGGTTGAGNGGTTGACAGGGCTAAGATTCCCGTATGGTGAAGGAAGAATGACAAGCATCTCTGTCAGCGTCAACACCGNGAAGACNAACGTAATTATGGGGAAGGAAATTCGAGTGCTCTGGGGNCAGGANNGGATTCATGATACTCTGGGTGGAATATCTTTTGCGATTTCTCCGCTGTCNTTTTATCAGGTCAATCCNGTGCAGACAGAGAANNTNTATGCTCTCGCACTGGATTATGCCGGATTGACAGGGAAAGAGACCGTCTGGGACTTGTACTGCGGAATCGGAACGATATCCCTCTTTATGGCGAAGAAGGCAAAGCAGGTGTACGGCGTGGAAGTAGTTCCGGAGGCGATTGCGGATGCCGGAGAGAATGCCCGNGATAATGGGATCAGTAACGTGCAGTTCTTCGTTGGAANGGCGGAAGAANTACTGCCGGCATTTTATGAGGGNAAATTGAATACGGATGNTGTGTCGGNAGAGGGAAACGGCAAGNAAATAGGATTAACGGACGAGCAGATGCGGCATCCCGACGTGATNGTGGTAGATCCGCCGCGNAAGGGATGTGANGAGAAGTGTCTGGAGACAATGCTTGCGATGAAACCGGAGAGGATTGTGTACGTGAGCTGTGACTCGGCGACACTGGCGAGAGATGTGAAAGTACTGTGTGAAGGCGGGTATGAGTTGAAGAGAGTGCGGGCTGTGGANCAGTTTGGGCATAGTGTGCATGTGGAGGTAGTAATAATGATGCAACTNGTGGGCAAAAGAGCAAAATTATAAATTACACGCTGATGAATAAAGATATGACTGTTGAGTATTGGAATTGAATGAGGACATGTCGGTGCCCATAAAGATAATAGTTCTATAGGATATAGCGTATCTTCCTGCCGGAATTGATATCAGAACGGGAAATTTCAATAAAAGGGATCTGAAGGAGTGTGGTAAGGTAGAAAAATTTTTTTAACAAACAGTCGAAACATGTATCAAACAATACAGGCTGCATATATTATAAATAACTGTAAAATACTTGACAGGAAGTTGAAAGTCGGGTAAGGTAACTACAGTGATCGCGTTGCAGAAACCTGTGAGGCCTGCGACCGGGGGAGAACCTGCGGGGTCTCCTCTTTTTACTTTAAGGGAGAAGATATAGTATATGCCAAAGATTTTTTTTGACTTATGACCAACAGATAGAAAAACTGAAGAATGAGAAAAACCTACAGATTGATGATACGGATTATGCTAAAAAAATATTAAGACAGACTGGCTATTATTCCTTAATTGGGGGATATAAAGATATTTTTAAAAATCCGACTACAAAAAAGTATAAGGATGGAACAAGGTTTAAGGACATTGTAGAGCTTTATTATTTTGATGAAGCATTAAGACAATTGTTTTTAAGATATCTTATTAAGGTGGAAAATGAAGTAAAGTCACAGGTTTCATATTACTTTACGGAGAAAAACGGTGAGAGCCAAAAGGAATATCTTGATACAGGAAATTATAATTATGTAGGGAAAAAGAACCAAAGGGATATCAACAGATTAATAAAAATATTTGAGGGCTATGTTATAAAGCCGACAGATTATCATTATATAAACCATGCGAAGAGAAAACANGGGAATGTACCACNGTGGGTATTAACAAATGCTTTAACATTTGGAAATATTTCAAAAATGTATATNCTTTTGCCACAGGATATTCAGATTAAGGTTAGCAAAAATTATGCATGCATCAATGAAAGGCAAATGATATCTATTTTAACAGTAATGGTAAAATTTCGAAATGTCTGTGCACATGGAGAAAGGCTGTTTACATATAGAACCACCGACAGCATTCCAGATCTGCCGATACATATGAAGCTGAATATTCCTCAAAAGGGCACACAGTATGTAAATGGAAAAAATGATTTGTTTTCAGTAGTGATTGCTCTAAGATATCTGTTAAGTGATGAGTGGTATAAAGAATTTATAAAAGAGCTTAAAACATTGATTGATAAGTATCTTAATAAGCATGACAGTATAGAAGAACAGGAATTATATGAAAAAATAGGGTTTCCTAAAAATTGGAGAACGATAACAAGATACAGGAAACAGTAAAAAATGATACAGTCAAAATATTGCTTCTATAATTATTTATGTTAAACAAATTGCTCTTGACAAAATACGGAAGATTGTATAACTAAAAAGATAAATCTTAAATGATTCTAATTGAGTGATTCAGTGGGAGTAGTGCTAATGGNTCAGTTTGAAAATATTGATGGAGCAGGACAAGGAGAACGGATGTATGAAGATTGCAGTTTAATTTGTATAATATAGCAATTGGTGTTGGTGAGTAAAAAGAGTTGATTATGAGCAAAAGTCGGGCCGAAAAAGGACTGATTTTTGCTCTATTTTTTTGTCTGATTTAACATATAAAATGTTTAATTCTGAACATAACAAGTATTTTTTTTCATAACAGAAAAAACAATTTTTATGTAAGATAGTCCATAACTCAATTATATAAAATTTAAAAAAGGAGACGAGCATATGAGNCCGAAAATGAAAAGCATATTCAGCAAAAAATATATAACAGGCTTGATATTNTTTACCACTCTCGTANTGATCTGCTGTGGCCTATGGATGAAGCACANTGCGAAAAGCAGTGTANTCGACGNCAAAATCACGCTGCAGTTTCACTACTCACGCAGCGATGATGAATATGATAAATGGAACTTGTGGATCTGGGAAGATAGCAAAGAGGGGAAAGACTATTTTTTTACGAAATCCGACGAAGCAGGAGCATATTCCTATGTNACCGTAGACAATAAAGTCGCAACAGTCGGATATATCATACATACNGAAGCGTGGGAGAAAGACGTAGCCGTTGACCGGAGTATAGATNTATCAGAAATANCCGGNGGAACAATAGACGTATATCTCACCCAGGGAGAAGAAGAGGCGGAGATTGTAAAAGGNAAAGATACCGTTCAAGGGGTCAAGATCATAGAGGCTGTTTATGACGGTGAGTATGAAATAGAAGTAAAGACATNTGATAATATAAGCAGTTTTAATGAAGTGAANGTATGCAGTACCGTAGGCGGTGAAGTGGCAGTTGATTCTGTTATAAATGAGGAAAACCAGTACACAATTTATCTGGAAGAGCCGCTGATGCCGATCCAAAGCTACAGTCTGGTATATAAAGACGCAAGCTATGTAGTCGATATGCCCAATATTTATTCTACGGAAGAATTTGAAGNGGAATACACTTATACAGGTAATGACTTAGGGGCAAATTGGACGCGGGAAAAAACAGTATTTAAAGTATGGGCTCCGACAGCGGATTCCGTATCAGTATGCTTTTATGAAAATGGTACAGGCGGTGCGGATGACAAGGCAGAAGAAACAGAAATGATAAAAAGCACTGCAGGAGTATGGACATTAGAAAAACAAGGAGACCAAAACGGTGTCTATTATACTTACAAAGTAAAAGTGAATCATGAAGAGGTTGAAACCTGCGATCCCTATGCACGTGCAACAGGTGTCAATGGTGACAGGGCAATGGTTATAGATCTGGCATCTACAAATCCGGAAGGATGGGAAACAGATGTCAATCCGAATAAAGGAGCGGATTTAACCGATGCCATTGTCTATGAATTGGGAGTAAGGGATTTTTCGATAGACAGCAGTTCGGGTGTCTCAGAACAAAATCGTGGAAAGTATCTGGCATTTACGGAGGCCGGAACAAAAAATGCAGACGATGAGGTTACGGGAATTGATTATNTGAAATCCCTTGGCGTAACACATGTACAGATAATGCCTATACAGGATTTTGGGTATGTGGATGAGCAGAATCCTTCATATAACTGGGGATATGCAACAAAAAACTTTAATGTTCCGGAGGGTGCATANGCATCNGACCCTTACAATGGTGAGGTAAGGATCAGGGAAACAAAGCAAATGATACAGGCACTGCATAATAACGGAATGAGTGTTGTTATGGATGTGGTCTACAACCATGTATATGATGCATCAGAATACTGCTTTAATCAGATCGTACCGGATTATTTTACGCGCATTAATTCAAGAGGAGAATATTCAAACGGTTCTCTGTGCGGCAATGATACGGCATCTGAGAGAAGCATGGTGCGTAAATATATCGTTGATTCTGTTGTATATTGGATTGAAGAGTACCATGTGGACGGATTCCGGTTTGATCTGGCAGGTATTTTGGATGTAGAAACCGTCAATGAAATTGTGAGAAGAGTGCATGAAATTGATCCTTCGATTATTTTATATGGGGAAGGCTGGAATATGTCCACAATTGCAACGAAGCATGGCACCAAATTTGCAGTACAGACAAGTGCGGCACAAACGGAAGGATTCGGTTATTTTGATGACAGGATCCGTTCCGGCATTAAAGGAAATGCGAATGATAATACCGCGGGATATATTANGGGTGCGGATAATGCGGAGCAGATAAAACGCAGTATCAGGGCAGACGCAGGGTGGAGCAATAATCCGCAGCAGATTATCAATTATGTGAGCTGTCATGATGACGCGACATTATGGGATAAAGTTAGGGCTTGTGCANACGGAACATATGAAGAACAGATTAAGCAGAATAATCTGGCATCAGCAATTATTCTATCCTCACAGGGAATCAGCTTCATACATGCCGGGGATGAATTACTGCGGACAAAGGTGGATGAGAATGGAAAGACAGTGTATGACAGCTATGAATCGCCGGATGATGTGAACAGTATCAAGTGGGGCGGTTTATCTAAGGAGGAAATAAAGAACGTAAAAGAGTATTATCAGGGGCTCATTGCGTTTAGAAAAGCACATAAAGCACTGAGAATGAATACNGCCGATGAGATAACAGAGACTATACAATACATAGACGACCTTCCTCAGAACGTTGTTGCATACATGTTTGACGGTACGGATATAGAAGGAGAAGTTTCGGATAAGATATTGATCGCATTTAATCCCAATAAATATCCGGTAGAAATAGATTTGCCGGCAGGGGTATGGAATGTGTACGTAAATGGGGAGCAGGCAGGGACTAATGTGATTGAAAGCGTTAGCGGAGCAATTACGCTTGATGCGATCAGTGCCTCTATGCTGGTGTACTGACACATGGTATATTTTTTGCTATNGCAAGTTTAAAAGTTGATAGAGGAAAGACAGAGGAAAGACCTATAATGAGCCTGTCAAAGATAACCAAACAACNAATATTTTTTAAAAACGGAGGAAATCAAAGTTATGAAGAAAAAGTTANTCAGTGTTTTATTATCCNCCGCTTTAGTAGCCAGTATGACAGGCTGTGGACAGTCGGGGCAGGGAACAAGCACAACGCAGACAACAAACACAGAAGGANCAGGATCTGTGCAGNCAGAACAGACNACACAGGCGACAGAGACAGAGCAGTCGGAAGGANCAGAGGACGAGTCTTTATATGCAACAGATGCTGTGCTTAAATTGTGGGGCTCACAGGACGACCAGAATTATCTGCAGGAAGCGATCGGAATGTTTAAAGAGGATCACCCGGAGGCAGCGGGCTGGACGATTGAGACGGCGGTTATCAGTTCTGCCGATGCAAAGGACGAGGTGCTGAAAGATCCGGCAGCAGCGGCTGATGTATTTGAATTTGCTTCCGACCAGTTGGCATCACTTGTAGATGCAGGCACATTGTACAGGATCACGACAGACAGAGCAACTGTGGAAGCGGATAACATTGAAAATGCAGTGGCAGCAGCCTGTATCGGAGCAGATTTATATGGATATCCGAGCACTTCAAATTCTTACTTTATGTACTATGATAAGAGCATGTATACCGAAGATGAAGTAAAGAGCCTGGATACAATGCTGGAAAAGGATTTAGGAAATGCAACAAACTTTGCAATGGACTTGGATAACGGTTGGTATATGGCATCATTCTTCTTTGGCGCAGGCTGCACTCTGTTCGGCCCGGATGGACAGGATCCGACAGAATGTTCCTTTAACAACGAAGGCGGTGTTCTGGCAGGTAATTATATACTTGGTCTGACACAGAATCCTAAAGTGGGAAATTATGATGATACCTTACTGTTAAGCGGTTTTGCAGATCGTACACTGGGTGCGACAATCACCGGAACATGGAACGCAACAGCGATTGCGGAATCTCTGGGTGAGGATTTTGGAGTAACTACATTCCCGACAGTTACATATAGCGATGGTTCTGTTGTACAGCCAAGTCCGATCGTTAACTTTAACATTTACGGTGTGAACGCACAGACCCAGTACCCGTTGGAAGCAATGCTTCTTGCAAATTATCTGACAAGTGAAAAGATTCAGGAGTTAAGATTTACAGAAAGAAATTCCACACCGGTTAACAAGAACCTGGTAGGAAATAAAGATTTATTGGCGGCAAGTCCGGCGGTTGCTACTTTGGCAGCACAGACAGAGCTGGCGTCNACCGTGCAGTCATCCATTCCGCAGATCGCGAATTTCTGGTCACCGATGGAGGCGTTCGGGCAGGATTGTATCGCGGGAGCGGTTTCAGAAAGTAACATGCAGGATGTACTTGATGTNTTGGTACAGAGCATNTTAGCTACAATAGGGTAGCAGATTGTTGGTAATTACGGATTCTGCCTTCGGGCAGAATCCTCTTTCCATAGATATACATAGTTATGAATGGAGGAGGTAACATGGGGAAAATTNGTCAGGCAGTCCGCAAACACTTTTCGTTATATCCGCAAGCGTTACTGCATGGAGATATTTTTACCAGATTAGCATTTATTATATTTGGGGCAGGAAACNTGTTTCGCGGTCAGATCGTGAAAGGTTTGGTTTTTCTGTTATTGGAAATTGGCTTTATATTTTATATGGTTACGTTGGGAGTAGAGGCTGTCANAGGATTTATAACACTCGGAACTGTGGAGCAGGGATGGGTGTTTGATGAGAGAAAAGGTATAGAAGTCATGGCAGCCGGNGATAATTCCATGCTTCTTTTGCTTTACGGAATTATCAGTTTGATCATAATCGTATGTTTTGTAGTGATCTGGCGGATGAATATNAGGTCGGCATACGATACGCAGAAGNTGGTGGAGAAGGGACAGAAAGTACCNCAGCTGCGCGATGAGATCGGTATACTGATGGATAAGAAAGCGCATATCACACTGCTGCTTTTGCCGGTTATGGGGATATTTATATTTACGGTGCTGCCGTTGATCTATATGATCCTGGTGGCTTTTACCAACTATGACAGCACACACCAGCCTCCCGGAAAACTTTTTGATTGGGTAGGNTTCCAGAACTTTACGACACTGTTACGCAGTGACAGTCCGTTGGGAGCGAGTTTCTGGCCGATCCTTGGATGGACGCTTATCTGGGCGGTCGTAGCGACGGTTACATGTTTTTTGGCCGGAATTATTTTGGCGTTGTGGATCAATTCCAAAATAGTGAAGGGNAAGAAATTCTGGAGAACAATGTTTGTTTTTTCGGTTGCTGTACCGCAGTTTGTTTCGTTACTTGTCATGAAGACGATGTTGCAGCCGGAGGGCGCATTGAATGTGCTGTTAAGAAATACGGGCGTAATTGACGGAAGCCTNCCTTTTTTAACAAATGCGACGTGGGCGAGAGTGACTGTCATTGTCATCAATCTTTGGCTGGGTGCGCCGTANACAATGTTGATATCGACAGGTATCCTGATGAACATACCGACTGAACTGTATGAGGCGGCGCAGATCGACGGGGCGAACGCGGCGACAATTTTCAGGAAGATAACACTTCCGTATATAATGTTTGTGATGACACCGTCTCTGATCACACAGTTTATCGGGAATGTAAATAACTTTAATGTGATTTTCCTGTTGACCGGCGGCGGTCCGAGTACNCTTGAATATTATCAGGCAGGAAAGACGGATCTGTTGGTGACATGGCTGTACAAACTGACCACGGGAAGTAAGGACTANAGTTATGCATCTGTTATAGGTATTCTGGTGTTTATTATTTCGGCTGTCATTTCTCTTCTTACATATAGACAGACGCCGTCCTACAATAATGAGGAGGGATTTCAATGATGNAAGTGTCAGGATATGGGAAAATCAAGAAAAAAATAAAAGTTGTTTTATCATATACAGGATTGTCGATACTGTCAATTATCTGGGTATTTCCGATTTTTTGGGTTGTTCTGGCATCCTTTCGTGAAGAAAGAGGTTCTTACACGTCCTATTTCTTCCCGAAGGGGTACACGACGAATAATTACGTGCGGCTGCTTACGGAGAACACACAGTTTTACTTTATGAAATGGTTTAGCAATACCTTTTTGGTCGCTGTATGCTCCTGCCTGATATCAACGGTTTTTGTGCTATCGGTATCTTTTGTAATGTCAAGGCTGCGTTTTAANATGAGAAAACCCATGATGAATATAGCAATGATACTGGGTATGTTTCCGGGATTTATGTCAATGATTGCGGTTTACTATATTTTGAAGGGTATCGGAATCAGTCAGTCCCTGTTGGCGTTGATCCTTGTGTATTCCGGGGGTTCCGGTGCAGGATTTTTCGTGGCAAAAGGCTTCTTTGATACGATTCCGAAAGGGATTGAGGAAGCAGCTTTTCTGGAAGGAGCGACGAAGCTGCAGGTGTTTACCAAGATTGTGCTGCCGCTGTCGAAGCCGATCGCGGTGTACACGGTGCTTACCTCTTTCCTGGCACCATGGATGGATTACATTTTTTCCAGTGTAATCATGGGAGATAACTATAATAATTATACGGTTGCNCTGGGATTGGCCAAGATGCTTGAGCGTGAGTTTATCACAGAGTATTTTACACAGTTTGCGGCGGGATGTGTATTGGTATCCATACCGATATCTATTCTCTTCATCTGCCTGCAGAGGTATTATGTTGAGGGAATTGCAAGCGGGGCATCAAAAGGATAATAGAGTTATAATGTGGCAAAGAGATACGGTCTATACATTTTATGTGATAGGCCGTATGTGCGTATACATCGAGTAAAGAGCATAACAGAGTTGTAAAGACTGAAAAATCGAAATTTTAATTGTGGGATTTGTGCAATAACGTGGAAATGACGCTAAGAGAAAGGTATGGGTATAAATATGAAGACGATCGAAAAAAGCAAACTGGGAGCATGGTACTCTTCGGAAGAATTTGAAGCATTATATACATATCCGGAAGGGAATCTGGGAGCGGAATGGACGAGGGATAAAACAACATTCCGCGTCTGGGCGCCGACTGCAGAAGAAGTATATGTGAATTTATATGCAAATGGATTGATTAGTGAAAAAGAACCGATAGAGCGCATTGCAATGAGATCGTATCAATACGGAGTCTGGACGGTCATAAAAGACGGTGATTTACACGGCACATTTTACACCTATTCAGTCTTGGTTGATGGTGAGGAACAGGAAGCCTGCGATCCGTATGCAAAAGCAGTCGGTGTAAACGGAGAGCGTGCGATGGTTGTTGATCTGTCTTCCACCGATCCGAAGGGATGGGATATGGACAAAAGCCCTTTTCAGAATCGGAACGCAACAGATGCGGTTATTTATGAAGCGCATATCAGGGATCTGACAGTACATAAAGAGTCAGGAATAAAGAATAAAGGAAAGTTTCTGGGTTTGACGGAAGAGGGAACCGTAAACGGCAGCGGAGACATTACCGGGCTTGATTATATCGCGGATCTGGGAGTGACACATATTCATTTGCTGCCCTTTTTTGACTATGCAAGCGTCGATGAGTCACAGGAGGGAGAGTATAACTGGGGGTATGATCCGGAGAACTTCTTTGTTCCGGAAGGGTCTTATGCAACAGATCCTTATCATGGGGAGACGCGAATCCGTGAGGCGAAGGAAATGATTGCCGCATTTCATCAAAAAGGGATCGGCGTGATCATGGATGTGGTGTTTAACCATGTTCACAATGCGGAGAAGTTCTGCTTTAACAATATTGTTCCGGGATATTTTTCACGGATCGACAGTGATGGTGTTTACAGCAACGGGTCGATCTGCGGAAATGATACTGCAAGCGAGCGTTCCATGGTTAGAGAATATATTGTGCAGAACGTTTTATATTGGACTGGGGAATATCATATAGACGGATTTCGGTTTGATCTGGTCGGGCTTTTGGATATCGGGACGATCAATGAAATCGTGGAACGTGTCCATGCGGTAAGACCGGAAGTTCTGTTTTACGGAGAAGGCTGGGCAATGCCGACAAATGTGACNAAAACAGGGGTCAAAATGGCAACCCAGAAAAACTCNTATCTGACGCCGGATTTTGCATACTTTAATGACACCATCAGNAATTTACTCAGAGGAAGGAATTCCGATANAGGAGAAAAAGGCTATGTGAANGGCGGAACCGGAAGAGCTGACGGTTTGAAAAGCAACTTGATGGGAATACCGTACTGGGCTTCTTCACCGGAGCAGGTAGTGAATTATGCAAGCTGCCACGATGATTTGACATTATATGACAAGCTGCAGGCNGCTGAACCGACAGCAGACAGGGCGGCGCTGCTTTGCTATAACAGNCTGGCAGCGGGAATTGTATTTGCTGCGGCNGGAATTCCGTTTATTCAGGCNGGAGAGGAACTNATACGAAGAAAAGTAAATGCGGACGGAACGTTGAATTCCAACAGCTATGATGCNGGGGATGATATTAATGCGATTGCATGGGATTGTTTACAAAGTGCAGACTGTCGCGAAATGAGGGACTATTACAAAGGATTAATTGCTTTTCGGAACAATCATCCGTCATTACGGATAGGGGATATCAGAGAAATACGTGACAGATTTACTTTTTATGACATTCAAAAAGGCGAGGCAGTCATTTGTCTGATTGACTGTGAAGGAATAGAAGGAGAATCTGCTAAGCAGTTATGCATGATCTTTAATCCGGATGCGGAAGAGAAAGAGATTTTCCTTCCGGAAGGGAATTGGGAAATTCATGTGTCGGGTAACAAGGCCGGAACCGAAGGCCTCGGAGAAGNNNANGGCAGTGTAACNGTTTCACCGGTAAGCTGTANGTTTCTTGTAAAGAGGTAGGAGATCAAGCGTGAAAANNAATAAGAGAACAGTTGATAAAACCAAAGGACTAAAGTGGAGCAGGCGGNTGACAACAAAGCTTATGNTCGGATTCATGGTACCGATTGTGTTCATTGTGATGTTAGGGATAATCTCTTACCAGCGGGCATCAGATGCAATCATTAAAAGTTATGAAGAGTCTGCCGGNCAAACAATAAAGATGATGAATGATTATGTCTCATATATCATCAATAAAGAACAAAAAATATATTCCAAATACCTGAATGATAATGACCTGATAAATTATTTAAACGGTTTTTTAAGTGATAACAATGCAAATAAAAATGTTATTAAAAGCCAGCGCCTAAAAGAATTATCAGATGCAAAAGTAGCAGACTCTGTATTAAAGGATATCTATTTACTGACGGATGAATCTGAATCATTAACTACCACGATTACTAATGAGGAAGAAAAANTGTATTCTAAATATATGGATACGCCGGAAGGTAAAACAATATCAGAGGATGCGTATTCCTATTATTTATTTGGAAATATTTCGGCAGCAGACGAAGCCCTTGGAACGGATAGCAGCCAGTATGCGTTTCGCCTGGCAAGAAAGTTTTATAATGCAAATGCCGTGTTAATGCTGGACTTAGATAGGAAAATGATTGAGTCCATATTGGACCAGATCAATATAAGCGGCAATAGTTATGTTGGGATGATAGCTGGGAATGAGATTGGATTAGTAAGAAGCCATGATGAAAATGCGGAAACTGCTATATTTACAGAACAGGAATTTTATCGGCAGGCAATGGAGTCAGAAGCNGAGCAGGAAGTATCTTATGTCACTTTTAATGATGANACATATCTGTTTATATATTCAAGATTGCCTGACATAAATGCTGTAATCTGTACTCTTGTCCCGGAAGAATACCTGACATCCCAGACACAGGCAATTAAGATCATTACAATTATATTGGTAGCCATANCCTGCATGTTTACGGGAGTATTAGAAATGGTGTTTGCCAGAAGGTTTAAGACGGCGAACAGGGAAATCCTAAAGGTNACCGGGAAGATATCCCAAGGCGAGCTTTCCGCAAAAGTAGAGCTGAAAGGAAAAGATGAGTTTATTCTTCTGGCNGATGGTATAAACGATATGATCGCGGAGATGCAGGAACTTATTGGGCATATTTCGCAGGCATCCGATGAGATTTTGGCTTCGTCCAATACTGTTGAAGAATCCACAACGTCTTTCTTCGAATTGTCAGAAGGTACTAATCAGGCTGTTTTGGAAGTGAAAAGTGGTACCGAAGTATTAGATCGGGATGCGTCGAACACACTCGGACAAATGGAAAACCTCTCTGAAAAAATGTGCAAAGTTTCAGGTGATGTCAATATGTTGAGAGGGAATGCAGAAAAGACTGAGAAAAAAGTTTCTTTAGGAATGGATTTGATGCAGAATCTNATCAAAAGTGCAAAGGAAGTTTCTGAATCAACAGTTCTTGTACATGAAAACGTAAACAGTATGGCGGAAAAATCAGGAGAAATCTTTGAATTTATAGATGTCATCAATGAGATTGCGGAACAGACTAATTTATTATCGTTGAATGCTTCNATTGAAGCAGCCAGAGCAGGGACAGCGGGCAGAGGATTTGCTGTTGTCGCGGAAGAAATCCGTCATTTGGCGGAGCAGTCATTGGGTTCTGCAAATGAAATAAAATTGATTGTTGATGATATAGTGAATAGTACAAAGATTGCAGTGGAATGCGTACAGAAAGCTGATGAAAAGGTACATGTACAGATGGATGCCGTAAAGGAGTCAAATCAGGCATTTGTTGATATACAGCAGAGCATGAATGTTTTGGTTGAAACATTAGATTCCATAGACAAAAATGTAGAAGAAATGGAATCTGAGAGAAAGGAAGCNTTAGAGGCTGTATCAAGTATCTCGGCGATATCTGAGGAGACGACGGCAAGTATATCCAACGTATCGGAGATAACAAAACAGCAGGTCAATACTGTCAAAGAATTGTCGGAATCAGCGACACGATTATCAAGACGTGCAGAGTTTTTAACGAANGNCATTGCAAAATTTAAGATGTAGAGAAAGGATACGTGGAAAACCCAGGATATATTACCGAGTCTGTGATAAAATTATGTATGGAGGAATGTGGAATGCAACTGCTCAAGCTGATTATTGTTGATGATGAAAAGATCATACTTCANGGAATGACAACNACATTTGACTGGAATTCCATNGGATTCANCGTTGTNGGAACAGCGNTGAACGGTGAGGATGCTNTGAAGCTGGTTGAGGAGGAAATTCCCGATGTCGTTTTGACAGATATCCGCATGAAGAAGATGGANGGAATAACGCTTATGGAGCGGGCAAAANGCATTTCTCCGAATACGCAGTTTGTTGTTTTGAGTGCATATAAGGATTTTGAATATGCCCAAAGAGCCTGNGCGCTGGGTGCGCTTGGATATATTGTTAAGCCGGTTAATGATGAGATGCTTGTGACAATGAAAAAAGTATATGATCATTGTATTGCAGAGAAACAAAAGCAGGCTGTTTTTGACCAGTGGAAAGAACTGCTGGTGGATAATAAGGAGAGTTTTGGATCCTATATGATCGAGCATTATCTGGCGGATGAGNTTACNNTGGATGATATCAGGGGAAATTATGCCACGTTTACGAAGGATGAAGTGGAAAGGCATAACTATACTGTTTTGTGCGTAGATGTGGATATTGTGTATAAGATAAAGGAATATAGTGAGTTTAGTGCAAAACGATTTGCGCTGTTTTCCTATATGGAGAAAAAAATAAAAGAAAAATATCATATGTGGACATACAAAATCCCTGACGGAGCCGGAATCTTTATTGTAGATCTGGAAGACCATGACAAGTTGTATAATCTTAAGATGCTGGTTNATAATGTCCATCATGAATTAGGGTTTGATATCATNTCATCCATATCCAAGGCGTTTGTGGGATTTGAAGGAATGAAAAAGGCGTACAGCCAGTGCATGCAGTTGTATTCGCTGGCATGCGAGCTGGAAACGGATCTGGAATATAACGCGGTGGAAGAGCGGGAGGAAGAAGAGAACCGTTATCCGTATGAAAGAGAACGCCGTATCATTTCGGCAATACGGAAAAATGATGAGGAATTATTGAAAGAGGCTTTTATAGAGTTTTTGACTGCATTGGGACGGAGCGAGAGTACGGATAAGATTTTTCTCCATCAGCTTGCGGTTCATGTGGAGATAATGCTAAAAGAAACATATGGCCTGAATGATGAGGTCAAGGCGCGGCTGCAGGAGTTTTATGGTTCNCTGTTTAAGTATTCGGCCTCAAAACTTTTTAATATGTGTTATGAAATTTTTCTCTATGCGGTGAAGGTGAGAAAAGACAGNATTCCCTATGGAGAAGAGCAGTTTTATAATGAATATGTTAATACGGCNTGTGNGTTTATCGAGGAACATTTGGATGAAGAAGGGCTGTCGATCGGACGGGTGGCGGAGGAGGTGCATCTGAATCCGGTATATTTCGGCAGGGTGTTTAGGTCCGTGAAAAATATGTCTTTCAAGCAGTATCTGTTAAAACAAAAGGTGGAGCGGGCGAAGAAGCTGCTTCTCACAACGGATGCAAACATTATGGAGATTAGTTGTGCAGTCGGCATATCCAATGCTTCTTATTTTACGAAACTGTTTAAACAGATTGNGGGGATTCTGCCCAGTGATTATAAAGAGAAAAACACATAAATTCACGCGCTGAGAGAAGGGTATGGTTATTAGTATGAAGCAGCATTTCTTTGGGATTCAGAAAAAACTCTTAGTATATTATTCCATGCTTATTGTAGTAGTAGCAGTGGTATTTGCAGTGGTCATATGGAAAATGATCGGCAATGAACAGCAAACTATAAAGAACCAATATATCAGCGTGACAGAGAATATACTGATCAAATTTGATTCCTTTTATGACAAGATGGATGATATGACGGAAAATATTATCATTGACAGTTATGTGCAGAGTATTCTTTCAAAACCAAAACTATCCTTAGTGGAAAGAGAGCAATTGGAGAAGACGATTGCATATAACAATAATAACGCCATGACGTATTATTTCGTCAATGGTGCCGGAGAAATATATTCTATTCGAAATGTTTCAATCAATGAGGAAGAATATAAAAATAGCGTATTATATCAAAAACTTGATGCCGACTATGCAAAATTACATTTTGTGTGGTCGGCTGACGACATCTTTGGAACAGGTAGAAATAATCTGTATGTNTGCCGTAATATTCAAAGTCTGGAAAAAATTCAGGATGAGGCAAAAATTTATTTTCCCGTCAATANAGAAATAATAGAAGACATTATGCCNGCTAATAACGGTCTGGANCAAATTTATATGATTTTATCGGACAACGGGGAAATATGTTTTGAAAAGAGCGGNACAGGTNCAAAGGTCGATGAACGGGCAAAGGAGACAATATATGAAATATTATCAGAGAACAGAATCNAAGCCGGTCAGGATACGNTGTACATGGTTGAGACGACAGAAGGGATTTTATGTGCGGGATATCATGCGGCCACCGGTTTTACGGTTGTTACTTTTGTTCCCAGCGGTGTGGCNAATAAACTTTTAAGAGAAACGGTTGGAGGCGTGCTGGTTGTACTGCTGATAGGACTATTGATCGCCTTTTTGCTGAGTATCAATGTGTCATCCAGTATTTCAAAACCAATACAAGAGATAGCAGGTATTATGGATAGTTTCGGACAGGACAGCCTTGACAGGGTCATTGAAATTAATACCAATACGGAACTTGACTTGATCGGTAATGCATATAATGTCATGGTTGGTAAGATAAAAGAGCTGGTCAGCACAGTCAAAGAGAAAGAAAAAGAGGCTCGTGTGCTGGAAATGGAATCTTTAATGTATCAGATCAATCCACATTTTCTATATAATACTTTGGATAATGTTTATATGATGGCAAGAATCAGCCAACAGACTCAGATTGTGAATATGGTGGATGCCCTGTCGAAATTTCTGAGGGTAACGCTGAGTAACGGGAAGGATGTTATTAGCGTAAGACAGGAACTTGAGCATGCCTGCGCTTATATGAAGATCCAGCAGGTGAGAAACAGTGATCTGTTTACATTTGAAGTGATGTGTAAAGAAGAATTGTACTCTTATATCATACCGAAAATGATTCTGCAGCCCCTGATTGAAAACTGTATCGAACACGGTTTTGCAAATATGACGGAAGGCGGACGGATTGAAATCAATATAAGGGAAGAGAGTGAAAAATTGGTTTTTGAAGTATGCAATAATGGCGATATGATGGAGCATGATACCATAGAGCGGATGAACAGGCTGTTGCAGTCCGGTGCTGCGAAGTGGGAAAATAACTCTTCAAAGTCAGGAGGAGGATATGGAATGGGGAACATAGCCAGAAGACTGAAGCTTAAGTATGAAGAGGATGTAACAATGAAGTATACTGTGGAAAATNACAGGACGATCTGCAGAATTGAATTTGCATTGGATGCACTTGGCAGGGAGAATATACTATGATGTATAAATTAAAATTATTGCTGATATTGTGTGTAGCTATGATTTTGTCGGTGGGTTGCGGCAAGAAAGATACGGTGACAGTATTGACGCAGGATGAGGAAAATATCGTGGCCGTTCCGATTCTGCTACGAATTGATCCGGAAACAGGAGAAGAAGAATATACAGATCTGATAGAGGGATTTAACAAGGAGTATGCCGGCAAGTACAGGATCGATGTACAGTGGCTTAAGGACACGGAGCAAGGATATAGAGAACGATTAAAGATATTGAATGTTTATGACAGGCTGCCGATTATTATCACGGATGCTGCTTTCAGTCCGGACTTTCATGAGTTGATGGTATCAAATGAAAGATATCTTAATCTGTATCCTTATTTAGAAGGAAGAGAAGAGTGGCAGGAGTTAGTGGAAAAGTCATCGGATGGAAAAATCTATATGGTTCCATTGAATATGGGATTATATTCTTCGGCGGGGCTGTATTATAATAAGGAATTATTTCGAAAGGCAGGGATCGAAAAATTTCCTCAAACATGGGAGGAATTTTTTGAATGCCTTGGCAGGCTGCAGGACGCAGGAATTACGCCGCTCGCATTACACGGAGGCGGGGAGTACTGGTCACCTATGTTGATTTCTACGGCATATATGTGTTCAACGGAGGGCGGACAAACGTTTCTGGAAGAGTATTTTCCGGAATCATATGATAATCAGTATGTAATGGACATGCTGTTCTGTATGGATACAATTTATAATTATACTTTTGATGATGCATTGGATATCAACTTTAATCAGGCACAGAACCGTTTTATGAACGGGGAAGCGGCTATTCTTGCAAATGGTTACTGGATGATGGGGGATATTGGAGTTGATAAGCAGAAAGAGATTGGCTTTGCGTCGTTCCCCGGTAATATGCTGATGATCGATGAACAGATGTCAAGCTGGGCAGTGATATCAAGTTACTCAGAGGAAGAAATAGAAGGGGCAATAGAGCTTTTGACATATCGGCAGAAAATCTCTGAAGTAGACGAGGAGCGGGCCGGTCAATTGGAAAATGAGTATATATCTGTATTTCAACAGGCGCAGGAGCAGTTTGTCAATTATCAGTTCAGGTGGGAGGAGCAGTTGTTAAATGATTTCTTTAATACAGCTTTTCCGGAATTTATTCAGGGGAATTGTGATTATGCGGAGTTTATAGAAAAGATGAATGCGGAATTGAAAAAAATTGAAGCGCAGGAATAAGGTATATTTTTTGCTATCGCAAGTTTATTAATTGATATTTGGGTAAGAAATGAAGTCTATATAATTAGTGTATCAAAAACTAACCAAAGGAGAATGAAATATTATGGGGCGTAAAAAAAGAGTAATTGCGATTATGCTATGCCTGACAATGATGGTTGGATTGATATTTCCATCCGTAAATGTTATGGCAGTAGAGCCTGGGGTGGTAGAGTCTGGGGCAGAAGAGTTTGAGACAGAAGAGCCTGAGGCAGTAGAGTTTGAGACAGAAGAACTTGAGGCAGAGGAGTCTGAGGCAGAAGAGCCTGAGGCGGAAGGGTCTGAGACAGAAGGGCTTGAGGCAGAAGAACCTGAGGCAAAAGAGTCTGTGTCAGAAGTGCCTGAGGAAGAAGAGCTTGCGGCAGAAGAGTCTGAGACACAAGAGACTGCTTCAGAAGGAGCGGAGTTCGTAATTTTAGAAGATGGAGAGGATGATTCTGCTACTGAAGGTGCCAGAACTTCCATGGAGTTCTACGAGGGAGCGGAAGGTTATTCTGCATTTTATGAGGGAAAAGTAGCGCTAACGAGTGGTACTAACAAGTATCGAATTTATATTAATGGGGAAAAGGCTGAGGAAGGAACAATTGAAATTGAAGGAACGGAGGCCGAGGATATCTGGATCAGGTATTTTAGAGGAGAAGAGGGAGTAGTCACACAGTATAATAAAGATTTCTTATACCCGGCAGTCTGGACCGGCAAGTTTTCAACACTGACAAAAAAAGATGGAACGAAATATTTGGATTTTTTTGATTGGAGTACGACTGACACAAACGCTTCTTTAGATTATCAAGGCGGAGGCATTTTCCAAAAGACATTTACTTTTGATGCAATGGAAGATGAGCAAGAACTTACATATAAGATTACTTTTAATGGTGGCTGGGATAACGCTATAGATGACGGAAGTGGCGGCAATAGGGCTCTGACGTTCCCAGAAGGAAGCGAATCTGTTACTATCCAGGTAAATTCACTGACCAAGGACGTTGAGGTTACACTCTATCCGGAAAGTGGTGAAACCGAAGAAATTCCGGAAGAAAGCGAGGTAGATTTAGGAAGATTGGTACAGGTTTCTGTCAATGACGGAGACAAAAATCTAATGAGCTTATACAAGGATGGAATGTATGAGGGAAAAGTATCGCTAACGAATGGTGCTAACACTTATCAGATTTATATTGATGGGGAAAAGATTAAGGAAGGAGACATTGAAGAAGCGGATGCCGGGGATAGCTGGATCAGGTATTCGGTGCTGACTGATGAGGTAGTCACACGGTATGATGAAGGATTCTTATATCCGGCAAACTGGACCGGCGGGTTTGATGACTTGACAAAAGCGGATGGAACGAAATATTTGTATTTCGGAAATTGGTCGCCGGATGACACCAATGCTAATTTAGATTATAAAGGCGGAGGTGTTTTCCAAAAGACATTTACTTTTGATGCAATGGAAAGCGGCAAAGGACTTGATTATAAAATTGCTTTTGGCGGGGATTGGGCTCATGGCGCGGTGCCTAATGCCGATAAGCATATAGACTTTCCGGAAGGAACCGAATCAATTACTCTTTGGGTAAACTCACTCACCAGTGAGACCTATGATTCCATAAATGATGGGGATGATGCCACAACGGAAACAGTGCAGATGGGTATTGATAGCACAAATTACGATATGGTTCAGATTGGATTCCATACATTTATAGGAACCGTGCAGCTGGGCACAGGCAAGCATACGTGGAATATTGCAGGTAAGAGTGGCAGTTTTGACTTGTCAGAGGAAAAAGCAGTTACGTTTTACTATGATGACGAAGAAGGTTCTATATTAAATTCTGTGATGAAAGCAGCCACTTTGGCTACTGTTATCAATTATCCGGTATCAAATGATTCGGGAACTGAATTCGAACCGGAAACTGATCTGAAAGACGTAAAATTTGGAGAAACGTTGGAAATCTCTATTAATGGTGGTACAAAATCTCTGATGAGTCCGTACTACAATGGAATGTTCGAAGGAGAAGTGAAAATACCTTCAGGCAAAAGTACTTATCGGATTTATCGGAATGATAAACTGGCAAGAATAGGAGAGATAGCTGCCAGTTCAAGAGGGACGGCATGGATAAGATATTGGTCATTTCAGGATAAAGTAGTTACCTCATATGATAAATCCGATGGTTTTAAATACCCGGCAACCTGGGTTGGTAAGTTTTCAACCGTGTCAAACTTGGCTGGCTTAAATCTTGGTGATTGGCAACCAAGTGATTCGGATGGCGATTTAGAATATAAAGGCGGAGGCGTTTTCCAGAGGACATTCTCTTTTGAAGCAATGGAAGAGGATAAAGAATTGTTGAATGGTGATGACGATCCGGGCTATAAAATCGCTTTTTGCGGAGACTGGGCTCATGGTGACGTTGGACTGAATGGAGGCAATAAGCCGCTGACTTTCCCTGCAGGGAGTAAAGAGATTACTCTTTGGGTAAACTCACTCACCAGTGAGACCTATGATTCCATAAACGAAAAAGGTAAAGTAACATTGGAACCAGTGAAAATTTCCATTGATGACAATGATTACGATATGATACAGACCGGTTTTCACACGTTTATAAAGACTGTGCTGTTAGAAGAAAGCAAGACTTATTCGTGGACTTGTACGACGGGAAGTACACAGAGTTTGGAGGGGAACGTAACTAACTCAACCGATAGAACGGCGGTTACATTTTGGTATGATGCCGAAATCGGCAAAATGTACAACTCAATAGATGATTTGGAAGCCTTAAAAGGTCTCACTAATTGGATGAATACGGTAATTTCAGATGATTCCGTTTCCACATATAAAGGTGACGATCTTGGTGCCGTATATTCGTCTTCAAGTACAACGTTTAAGGTTTGGGCTCCAACCGCTTCAAAAGTAGTGCTTAATCAGTATGCTAAGGGAAGCATCAGTGAAGAAAGTACTCCGTCGCTTGGTACTATTCCGATGGAAAAAGACGGAATGGGAGAAGATTGGAATGGCGTTTGGACAACAACTGTTGAGGGAGATTTGAAAAATACCTATTATACATATTCGGTAACGGCAGGCGGTACAACGAAGGAAACAAATGATATTTATGCAAAAGCAGTCGGACTAAATGGCGACAGGGGAATGGTGGTGGATTTGGATTCCACTGATCCGTCCGGTTGGGCGCAGGATAGCCATGTGATGGTGGATGAGCCTACAGATGCTATTGTGTGGGAAGTGAATATAAGTGATTTTTCAAGTGCTGACAACTCCGGAATATCAGCAGGAAATTCCGGGAAGTATCTTGCCTTTACAGAAAAAGGGACAACCGTTAATGGCGAGGGTGAACTTTCTACGGGAATCGACTATTTAAAAGATCTTGGGGTTAACTATGTACAATTGCTTCCGGTTTTTGATTTTGTAAATGATGAGACCAGCGGCAACTATAACTGGGGTTATGCTCCAAGGAACTACAATGTTCCGGAAGGATCATTTTCCACAGACCCGTCTGACGGCAATGTAAGAATTACCGAATTCAAGCAAATGGTACAGGCGCTTCATGATAATGAAATCGGTGTAGTCATGGACGTGGTATTTAACCATGTTGGCGGAGATGGAAAAGAATCCTGGTTCAACCGTACGGTTCCCGGATATTATTTCCGTCAGGATGAGTGGGGGAATTTTATGGCTTCGGGAACAGCTTGCGGAAATGAGACAGCGAGCGAAGCAGAAATGTTCCGGAAATATATGATCGACTCAGTTGTGTACTGGGCGGAAGAGTATCACATTGATGGTTTCCGCTTTGATCTGATGGGGTGTCATGATGTAGAGACAATGAATCAGTTAAGAGCCGCATTAGATAAGTTGGATGGCGGAGAAGGAAAAAAGATTCTGGTTTATGGAGAGCCTTGGGCGGCCGGAACTACCAATCAGCCTGCAGGTGTGGAAATGGTCGATAAGGATTCCAATCATAATACTTTTGTAATGTTAGATGAAAGAATTGGCGCATTTAGCAATAATATGCGCGATTCGTTAAAAGGCGAGCAATGGCAGGATGAAAAAGGCTTTAACAAAGGATTTGTTCAGGGTGCTCAAAAGGTAGGTGACAAATCAGCTGATGTCAAATTAATTGGATCAATTCAGGCAAATTCAAATCTTGGTGCTGATGAACCATGGGCAAAGCAGCCTTCCCAGGTGGTATCTTATGTATCCGTACATGATGATTTAAGCTTGTACGATAAGCTGCAGCGTTCCGTGAATGGGGTTGAAGGAGTCAAGAATCCAAAATACTACGAGTATGATTCTAATCTTGTAAAAATGAATAAGATGGCAGCTGCAGTTCTCGCAACTTCTCAGGGAATGATGTTCTTCCAGGCCGGAGAGGAGATGGCAAGAAGTAAAGGCGGCGATCATAACAGTTATGAATCTCCATTGTTCTTTACAGAGAGTGGCGTAGAATATGAATTAAATGCAATTAACTGGGAAAGATCTGAGAAGTTCTCTGATTTAGTGGAATACTATAAAGGACTGCTGAAATTGAGAAAAGCATATGCACCATTTACCGCATCGGATAAGTCGACCGTTGAAAATATGACATTCTCTGAAGGTAATGCGAATCTGATTGCATACACAATAAACAGCCCCGGTGCAAAATGGGATATGGTGGCTGTTTTGATGAATTCAAATACAGTATCACAGCAAGTAACTCTGAAAGCAGCAGACGGCGTGGAATTACCGGACGCATGGAATTGTGTGGTAAATCAGGAGAGCGCGGGCACAGAAAAGCTGGAGATGTATCTAGGAACTACTATTACGGTTCCGGCACAAACGGTGCTGGTGTTAACTGCAGCAAACCAAGATGATTTGAAGGCTGAATTAACTGCTGTTATTGCACAGTATGAGCAATTGGAAAAGAGTGAAGATTTCTCGGATGAAGATTGGGAAGCATTCCAGGCAGCGTTACAAGCGGCTAAAGATATCGCAGCTAACGAAAACGCTACGGCGGAACAGATTTCCGAAGCAATTAACAATCTGAAAAGTGCGGCAGGAAAGCTGACGAAGCCGACGGATAAGACGCAGCTGGAGGAATTATTAGAGAAATATAAGAATGTGGAAGGTGATGATGCCTTTAAGGCAGCTTACGCACATGCACAGGAGATCCTGAACAATCCGGATGCAACACAGGAAGAGATCAACGATGCAGTAGCAGCCTTAGAAGAAGCGTATCAGAATTCTAAACCGGAAGATCCGACGCCGGAAGACCATCCAGGACTCTGGATCAGGCCGATTCCTGCACAGACTTATACCGGTGCAGCGATCAAGCCTGAGATAGAGGTTTACCACGATGGTAAGCTGCTGACGATCAAGAAAGATTACACGGTAGCATATAAGAACAACATCAATGCCGGAGAGGCTACGGTAACGGTTACCGGTAAAGGCAACTTCAAGGATAAGGATACGGCGACCTTTACGATCAATCCGAAGAATATCAGTGATGAGGATATCAGCGTAGCAGAGATCTATGCGATCATCAATAACAAGGGCAAAGTAACCAACCCGAAGGTGACCGTGAAATATGGCAAGAAGACTCTGAAGCTTAATAGCGATTATAAAGTGGTATGGCCTGAGGAGACTGTAATGAAGGATGCTGAGGGTAAGATCAAGGCGGATGTTTATGAGATCACCATCAGCACCACGGCAGTTAAGACAGATAAAAAAGGCAATCCTGTAAATTCTGTCAACTATACCGGTGACAGAACGATCAAGTATACGGTACGCCGTAGCGACACGCAGCTGATGAGCAAAGCCAAAGTAACCCTGGAGAAAACGAAAGTAGATTATAAGAATAATGAGCAGGGTGAGTATGGTAAAGGAACAGAGAAACCCGCAGTAAAGCTTGTCAAGATAGGAAGTGAAACACTGGAAGAGGGTGTTGATTATGAAGTAAGCTGGGATCACTGGGATGAGATCGGTAAAGCGACTGTTACAGTCACAGCGATAGACAATACGAAGTATTACGGTAGCAAGTCCGTGACCTACACGGTAAACGGCACCAAGCTGGCGGCCAAGGATCTGACAATCGAGGGAATTAATGCGGCATATGATTACACAGGCGATCCGATTTATGTAAGCGCAAACGGCAGCAATACCGGTACCCTGACAGTAACCAGACTCAAGGGCAGTGAGGAATCCGTAGAGCTGAAGGAAGGCAAAGACTACGAGGTATCTTACAAGACAGGCAAGAAACTTGATGAGCATACTAACGTAGGCACAGTCACCGTAACGATTACCGGTATTAATGCATACACCGGTTCGGTTAGTAAAACATTCAAGATCACGGCAGTTGACCTGGCGACCTTCGTAGGAGAGAATGTACCAGCTGGACGTGTGTTTGATGCAGAGACTAAGGCGAAGTATACGAAGACCGGAGCGAAGCCTGAGATCAAAAAACTGTCATTTAACGGAAAAGATCTGGAAGAGAAGCAGGATTTCACCCTTTCCTACTCAGCAAACAGCAAAGTGGTAGCCGGACAGCTGTCCGCAACCATGACCATCAAGGGCAAGGGTAACTTCAAGGGTCAGATCAAGCATACTTATGAAGTGACTAAGGCATCTAAGGATGATGTAGCGGTAACGGCGGCAGATATTGTGATGCCGACTGCGTTTAACAAGTTAAAAACGACCGTGAAGGTAGTTGAGCCGGCAACAGGTAAAGCACTGAAGGCAGGAACCGATTACGAGAAGACCATCACGTATCACACGGATGAGGCATGTACAGAGGGGTCGCAGATCACGGCACAGAACTTTAATGACTGGCTTAATAACCTGCAGGCTGATCATGTTACCGTTTATGCAAGGGTTGATATAAAAGCTGACGGTAATTACGCCGGAACCGGCGATGAGCCCGGCAGTGTGGTAGCAGCTTTCAACCTGTATAGCAGCAACAAGAAGATAACGGATGCTAAGAAGTATGAGATTAAGGTAGTAACCAATCAGACGGCAATGGCAACGGAACCGGATATAGCCTGTGATAAGAAAGGAAACCCGATCTATACGGGATACAAAATTGAGCCTCAGGTGACAGTAACTCCTAAGGGAACTGACACTACTCCTCTGAAACCAGGCACAGATTATGTGGTATCTTATGATAATAATACCAATAAGGGTAAGGCTACAGTGACCGTTACCGGAATCGGAGAATACGGCGGAACCAAGAGCCTGAAGTTCACTATCGTATCCGCTGATATGAAGTGGTACACCGCGGTTACAGAAAAGATAGCTACATTCTTCTCCAATCTGTTCTAGTTATTTTTTCCTCTTTCATCTGTTCTGAATAATACAGAACAGAAAATATATGTGATTAAGTAGAGGGGGATTTCTCTGATGAGAAATCCTCTTCTGCTGCCTGCTTAGATCATAGATGATATATAGATGATATAGGATGCAATCCCAATGATAACCTTGACAAGTAATATTGGATTTGCTATTCTTAGACTAAAGGTTAAGCGGTTTACTAAAAGTAAACGGAATGAAAGCGGGGATATAGTAAAAATGCGAGGAAAAATAAAGAATATAACGCCGGCAATTCTGGCTGCGGTGTCGCTGTTTATGACAGCTTGTTCCGGCTCCGATATTCCGAGTCAGGAAACAAATAAGGATAGCGGAATCATAGAAGGTGCAGCGGCAGAAACGGAAATTGAAGCCGAAACAGAAACAGCAGAAGCAGGTAATGAGTCGGAGGCGGCAGTAGAAGAGGAGCCTGAAGAGACCGTCGTCAGATACCAGCCGGAATGGACCAAGGACGCTGTTATATATGAGGTGAATGTCAGACAATATACGGAGGAAGGAACTTTTCAGGCTTTTTCCGGTCATTTGCAGGAGTTAAAGGATATGGGGATTACGACATTGTGGTTTATGCCGATTTACCCAATATCGGAAACAAAGCGTTCGGGAGTGCTTGGCTCCTATTACTCTATAACGGATTACCGCGCAGTGAATCCTGAGTTCGGAACAGATGAAGACTTTGCCGCATTAGTGGCGGAAGCGCATGATATGGGCTTTCATGTGATGCTGGACTGGGTGGCGAATCACACCGGATGGGACTGTGCGTGGATAACGGAACATCCGGACTGGTACACACAGGATGGACAGGGCAACGTTATTTCACCGGAAGGAATGGGCTGGCCGGATGTGGCGGATCTTAATTATGACAGCAGTGATATGAGAGCAGAGATGATTGACTGCATGAAATACTGGGTGGAAGAATATGATATTGACGGTTTCCGATGTGACTTTGCTAATGGTGTTCCGCTGGATTTCTGGGAAGATGCAAGAGCGCAGCTCGAAGAGATTAAACCCTTGTATATGCTGGCGGAGGATAATCTGGTAAAAGAGCTTCTGGATAGCGCGTTTGATATGAATTATAACTGGGGGCTTTATGATGCAATGTTAGAGGTTGCAAAGGATAATAAAAAGGCGGATAAGTTAAAGATTTATATTCCGGATGATTTCCCGGACGGAGCCTATACTTTGAATTTTCTAGATAATCATGATAAGAATTCTTATGAAAGAACGATCATGGAAGGGTTTGGGGCAGACAGCCTGCCGGCAATGTTCTCTTTTATCTATACAATTCCCGGGGCACCGCTTGTTTACACCGGTGATGAAATCGGACTGGACCATAAGATTGCGTTTATGGAAAAGGATACGGTGGATTGGGAGAGCTCAGATTACTCTTACAGGGAGCTTCTGGCGAGGCTGGGAGAAATCCGAAGCGGAAATCCGGCGCTTTACTGCGGTAATTATGGCGGCGGCATAAATTATTACGAGATCGATAATAAAAACATTTTTGCATTTTACCGTCAGAACGGCGACAACTGCATTAAGTGTATTTATAACTTATCCAAGCGGGAACAGACCATAGACGTATCGGAAATCATTGACGGAACGGAGACGGTCCTGCTGCACGGACAAGGGGGAGAAGAACCCCGAATGGAGGATTATCCGGTCAGTGAAGACGGTCTTGATGGGGAAGTGACATTACAACCATGGGAGTTTTGGATTATATCAGGAAAGGAAGGCTGACGGAATGGGTATGGCAGTAAAGAGATGTATTGGAAAAGAACGAATGGCAGGAGTTTTGATGCCGATTGCTTCCTTACCTTCTGCAGACGGGGCAGGCAGTTTCGGAGAGGAGGCATATAAGTTCATTAAGATACTGGCGCAGACGGGAGTGAAGATCTGGCAGATTCTTCCGCTGAATCCGCTCGGATTCGGTAATTCTCCCTATCAGCCGTATTCCTCTTATGCAGGAGATGAATTGTACATAGATATCGGGCTTTTGGAGAAGGAAGGTTATCTGCAGCGGAAGAGAGTGCCCTTTGCAGAAGGGGGAAGCCCTGAGCGTGTTGCGTATGACAGGGTCAGAGCTTATAAGGAACCGTATTTGCGGGAAGCATACCGTAACTTTTGGGAAAAGGACAGTGAGCAGGAAGGATTCCTTAAATTCCGGAAAATGGACTGGGTCTATCCATATGCGGTGTTTGCCGCTTTAAAAAAGCAGAATGACAGGCGCTGTTGGAATGAATGGCCTAAGGAACAGCAGGACTGGATTTTAGACCGGAAATATGATATCAGCCATCTGAAAGATGAAATACAGTACCAGATGTTTTTGCAGTATATGTTTTTGCGTCAATGGAGCCGTTTGAAGAAATATGCAAATAAAAACGGAATACAAATTATGGGGGACATTCCGTTTTATGTAGGAATTGATTCACTGGATGTCTGGCAGTGCAGGGAAGACTTCCTGCTGGATGAGGATGGCAGACCGCGGTTTATAGCGGGAGTGCCGCCCGATTATTTCAGCGCGACAGGGCAGCGTTGGGGAAATCCTATTTATAATTGGGAAAACCTGGAAAAAAATAATTTCAATTTCTGGGTAAAGCGGTTAAAATATAGTTGTAAACTATATGATATTATTCGGATTGATCATTTCAGGGCGTTTGATACTTACTGGAAAATACCGTCTTCCTGTGAAACAGCAGTGGACGGAGAATGGGTGGAAGCTCCGGGATATAAGCTTTTCGACAGGGTATTGGAAAAATTGCCTGATATACAGATCGTAGCGGAAGATTTGGGCGACTTGCGTGATGAGGTGCTTACGCTGCGGGATCATTATCATTTCATGGGAATGAATATAGCTGAGTTTTCTCTGCTTTCTGCGGAGAGCGTGAGAGAGCATCAACTGATTTATACGGGAACCCATGATAACCAGACTGTTGCAGGCTGGTACCGGGATCTGGACGAACAGGAAAAGAAGAAAGTCAGAAGAAAACTGCTGACGTGTGGAATGCCATGGGAAAGCGTCTCCGGGAAAATGGTTCGATTCGTGTACCGGAGTAAAGCATGTATGGCAATTGTTCCTCTGATGGATATTCTCGGGCTGGACGATGCTGCGAGGCTGAATACACCGGGAACGGTAGGAAGTCCTAATTGGGAATGGAGGCTTACGGATCTGAACAGACTGCGCAGGTATCAAAAGAGGATGAAGGAAATGATTCGGTCTTCAGGAAGGTAGGCAGACAGATGAATTTAAAGGATATTGCGAAAGAGGCGGGAGTAAGCACGGCTACCGTTTCCAATGTCATTAACGGTAATTATCATAAGGTGTCTCAGGAAACCGTCGATAAAGTGCAGAAGATCATTGAAGAAAATGATTATAAGCCTAATACGGTTGCCAGAAGCCTTGCGCGAAAAGAAAGTAAAATTATCGGAGTGGTTATGCCGAACCTCAGAGAGGAGGAATCCTTTTCGGTAAGCCCATATAATGCACAGATATTGGCGTTGTTGGAGAATTACATACGCAAACAGGGCTATTATCTGATGATACGCAGTGTAAAGGAATGTAAGGAAATTATTCCTCTTTTTTCCACATGGTACGTAGACGGGATGATTTTCATGGGAGCATTTAAGAATGAGATAGAGGATATTCGAAGCCGTCTGGATGTACCCACTGTGTATATTGATGCCTATGCGGGAGAACTGGAAATCGCAAATGTGGGGATCGACGATTATAAAGGGGGTTTTCTGGCTGCCAGATATCTGATCGGGAAAGGGCATAGGAAAATTGCTTTTGCCGGTCCGGATATAAACAGTCCGGGAGTTATTCAGGAAAGGTACCGTGGATTTTGTGACGCCTGCAGAGAACGGGGTATAGAGGTAAATCAGGCATGTATCTTTGAAGCCTGGACACTCTACGAATACGGAGTAGAGATTGGGAAAAAAATCGCATTTTCGGATGAGGGATTTACTGCAGTGGCAGCAATGTCCGATATTCTTGCTTTCGGTATTATGGAGGGTTTACGGTTGTGCGGGGTGAACGTCCCGGGCAATATTTCCGTGGTGGGATTTGATAACCTTCCGGAGTGCCGGTATTCTAATCCGAAACTTACTACGGTATCCCAGAATCTGGAAAGAAAAGCCTTGCTTGCAGGGGAATATTTATTTCAGATGATACGAAGTAAAGAAAAAGTGGTGATCGACCAGAAAGTCGATGTAGAAATTGTAGAGCGGCAGTCGGTGAGAGAACTAGTGTGAGAATGCCCAAAATATGAGTATTCTCCAAGCCTGCCAATGTGAAGGTTATGAAAAACTGAAAGAGGGAAGGTAAGATAATTATGGAACAATGGCTGGAAAGTATATATAGCGACGGAACGTCGTGTTTTGTCAGTAAACCGGAACCAAAACTTTTTGACACCGTAACTATCTGGATCAGGATGTATGAAGACGCTCCGGTGCGTCATGTATTTTTACGGACGGTGCCTAATGGCGCAGAAGAGCTGATAGAGGCGGAAAAAAGGAAAACAGAGCATGGCCTTGCCTATTATGCGGCAGAACTGAAAATTTTGGAAAACCGGATGCAGTATCATTTTTATATCGTCTGTGACGATATTGTGTACTTTTATAATCAAAAAGGAATTACTACCTATTTACCCGATCATACATATGATTTTGTCCTGCTGGCGGATTATGTACAGCCTGCATGGGTAAAAGAAGCAGTCTTTTATCAGATATTTCCGGAACGTTTCTGTAACGGGAATCCCGACAATGATGTGAAAAGCGGGGAATACAGCGTGAACGGTCATCCTGCGATTCATATGGAAAACTGGGAGGATAAGGCGCTTACCTATGAGGAAGGTTTCTGTCTGGACTTTTATGGCGGAGATCTGCAGGGTGTTCAGGAGAAAATTCCTTATCTGAAAGAGCTTGGGGTAACAGCAGTATATTTAAATCCCATATTTACAGCGCCGTCGGTACATAAATATGACTGCATAGACTATTTCCATGTAGATCCGCATTTTGGCGGGGATGAAGCACTGGCGGAATTGTCACGGGCTCTGCATGAAAACGGTATGAAGCTGATTCTGGACATTTCCATCAATCATACGGGAAGCGCCCATAAATGGTTTAACAAAGACGGACTGTTTTTTGATAAGTCAGTGGGCGCATATAATAATCCTGACTCTTTGGAGAGAAGTTACTACTTTTTTGAGGACGACAATACCTATCATGGATGGTGGGATAATCCGGGACTGCCTACTTTGAATTATACGGCGGATTCTCTTCGGGACATAATTTACAGGGCACAGACTTCGGTCCTCAAAAAATGGCTGAAACCGCCGTACAACATCGACGGCTGGAGATTTGACGTGGCGGACGTCTTTGCGAGACATAATGAGGTGCAGCTGGCACATGAGCTGTGGCCGGAGATTCGCACCAGCATACGGGAAGAGAACCCGCAGGCGTATATTCTGGCGGAGGATTGGGGAGATTGTGCTCCTTATTTACAGGGAAAAGAATGGGATTCCCCCATGAATTACTATGGCTGTGGGCGGGTAATCCGTCAGTTCCTCGGGGAACCGGATTTGTTTATGGATAGAAATGAGATTCTGCGCAAGGTGCCGTATAAGATGACGGCACAGGACGTAGAGGGGCGTGTCATGGAACATCTGGCAAAGATTCCTTACGTGATGTGGGAGAACCAGTTTAACCTCTTCGATAGTCATGATGTCAGCAGGCTGCATAATAACCCCAAGGTGCATCCGGAGGAGTATAGGGGAGCGATTCTTTTCCAATTTACGCTTGTGGGCGCGGCATCCATCTATTACGGGGACGAAGCGGGGATAGACGGTGTCCTTGGGACGAATGAGGGATGTAGATATCCCATGCCATGGAGCAAGGATTACAGAGACAGCGAAGTATACCAGATGTACCGTACTATGGCACACATGAAGGCGCAGCATAAAGCGCTTTCCCGGGGCGGCATGAAATTCCTTTATGCGCAGGGGTATGTGGTGGCAATCGCGCGTTTCTGTGACGATGAGGTTTTCGTCACGGTGATATCTGCCAGTGATAAAACAGAAAAAATTCGTCTGCCGTTAGGGGCAGTAG
Organism: Lachnospiraceae bacterium; assembly: GCA_014804485.1. GTDB lineage: Bacteria > Bacillota > Clostridia > Lachnospirales > Lachnospiraceae > UBA3282. The sequence continues at coordinate 3,122 of JAAUZT010000029.1, read as the reverse complement.
GCGCTGCGAAACCGAAAGGCAGTGAGGATGTCTTCGGAAAGAAGCTGGAGTACAGACAGATGGATTCAAACAGCATTGAACTGACAGTAGAGGCACACCAGTCGTATTTTATAGAGTGTAAAGTGTGAATTTATTGCGGAATATGTAATATTTAAATGGTTATGTATGAGTCCTTGTTCATAACCATTTACTTTTACCCGGCTAGTTAAGCGGTAAACCTTAAAATCATTTGAAAGGGGTGCGGATAAAATGCAGAAAGACTATATGTTACAGATGAATCCTGTTGCGAGGAAGGAAGCGATTGTGGCGGGAGAGAAGTATCGATTTACGGTATTGACGGACAGATTAATACGTATGGAGTATCAGGAGGCGGGAGAGTTTGTGGATGAGCCGACGCAGACAGTCATCTGCCGTGATTTTCCGGTTCAGGAATATCGTGTGATAGAACAGGAGGATTCATTGGAAATCGTCACGTCGAAGCTCCATCTGTATTATGATAAAAAACCTTTTTCCGGGGAAGGACTGACCATTCAGTTAAAGGAAGGGTTTCATGTATATGGCTCCGTCTGGAATTATGGTGATACGACCAATGATCTGAAAGGGACTGCCCGTACACTGGATAATGCTGATGGTGCCATAGAGCTTGAGAAGGGGCTGATGTCGCGGGATGGCTTTAGCGTGCTGGATGACAGTGTTACGGCTTTTATAACGCAGGATCAATGGGTTATGGCAAAACCGATGAAATCTACGGATCTGTATTTTTTCGGTTATGGACATGATTATCTGGGGTGTCTTAGGGATTTTTACCGGTTGAGCGGTGCAACCCCTCTGCTGCCAAGGTATGCCATGGGAAACTGGTGGAGCCGGTATTACCAATATACCGAAGAGGGTTATCTGGAACTTATGCGCCGGTTTCGGGAAAGGGAGCTTCCCTTCGCTGTCGCAGTGATTGACATGGACTGGCATCTGACCGATATTCCGGCGAAATACGGGAGCGGCTGGACCGGATATACATGGAATCCCGATTTCTTTCCCGATCCTGAGCGCTTTATGAACAGGCTGCATGAAATGGGAATGCACGTAACTTTAAATGTCCATCCGGCTGACGGGGTCAGGGCACATGAAGAGGCTTATCTTCCTATGGCGAAGGAATTGGGAATCAACTATGAGGAGGAAGACAAAATTCCTTTCGATGCCATGGACAGGCAGTTCATGGATGCATATTTCAAGTATTTACATCATCCGAATGAGGAGAAAGGGGTTGATTTCTGGTGGCTGGACTGGCAGCAGGGAAGCCGCTCTAAGATGGCAGGGGTAGATACCCTTTGGATGCTGAATCATCTTCATTTTCTGGACAGTGGAAGAAACGGAAAAAAACCGCTTACTTTTTCCAGATATGCGGGAGTCGGAAGCCATCGCTATCCTGTTGGATTTTCGGGAGATTCCTATTCCACATGGGATTCCTTGGAGTTTCAGCCGTATTTTACGGCAAATGCGAGTAATGTGGGGTATAGCTGGTGGAGCCATGATATCGGCGGTCATCAGGGGGGATGCCGTGATGACGAGCTGGCAGTGCGCTGGCTGCAGTTTGGTGTTTTTTCACCTATTATGCGTTTACATAGTACCTCAAACGAGTTCTATGGGAAAGAACCGTGGAGTTACAATATGGAAGCGGAACGTATTATGACCGGATTTCTGCAGCTTCGGCACAGGCTGATTCCTTATCTGTATACCATGAATTACCTGACACACCTGCAGGGGCTGCCCTTATTACAGCCGATGTATTACCGTCACGACACGGAAGAAGCTTACCATGTGCCCAACCAGTATTACTTTGGTACACAGATGATCGTATGTCCTATTACAAAGCCCGTGAGCAGGAGAACATTGGTCGCCGAATTTGATGCATGGCTGCCGGAAGGGGAATACTTTGACTTCTTTACGGGGCAGTATTACAGGGGCGGACGCAGGATGAAGCTCTATCGTGGACTGGAAAACATTCCGGTATTGGTGCCTGCCGGCGGAGTGATACCGATGGCGAAGGACTTCATGGAATGTCATCTGCACAATCCGAAAGAGCTGGAAGTGCATATATTCAACGGAGCGGACGGTTCTTTTGATCTGTATGAGGACCGGACAGAGGAAAATGGAAAGGCTGATCCCGTTGTTACCCGTTTCGAGTTTACTGCCGGTAAAACAGCCGAGGTTCACATTCAGATAGAAGGAGAACCGGAAGGAGTTATTCCGGATAAGCGATGCTATGACATCCATATCAGGGGAATTGCAGAACCTTCAGAGATCGTTTTTGCAGACAATGCTTCCGTACAGTTTAACCAAAGTTATCATGCGGAACGAAAGGAGCTGGGTATCCGGTTTTGCGGTGAAAATCTCAAGGATATTAACATCCGCATCCTGCTGCAGGACGAAAAAATTACTGATCCGGAAAAAGAACGTGTAATTTTTAATCTTTTACATCGCGCGCAGATCGAGTATTCACTAAAAGCGGATATTTTCGAAGCTGTGTGCAGTGAAAAGAATCGGGAAAGGTTGATCGGTAAACTTGTACAAATGGAAATGGACGATGATTTGACCGGTGCTGTCGTTGAGCAGATCATCATGGATTGTTAGAGAAATACAGATTATGGAGTGATGAAGTGATGACCGGTTGAGCGGCATTGCAGCGGGCATCCGAGCAGATGTGGGAGTGGGCAGTAAAATTGCAGCAGGCTATTGAGAAATTTACAGTTGAATAGATATGTCATTGTATAGATTGTATAGAAGATATTAAAGTTAAACGGTTTTTATACGAATTTTTCTGAAAAAATATAATAAAGTACTTGACAATTATGTGCATTTAATATAATCTATAGTTAACCGCTTAACTAAAGCAAAAAAAACATATAAAATTCAGGAGGTAAATTATTATGAAGTTGAAAAAAGCAGTTGCGTTACTTTGTACAACCGGTATGTTAATGGGCATGCTTTCCGGCTGTGGCGACAGCGGTTCAGGCAGCACAAGTACACCGAGTTCAAGTAACGGCGGAAGTTCCGAGGACAATGCGGCGGATGATAGCGGAAGCTCCCAGGACAGTGCAGATGCCGAAAATTCTGGGGGGGGGGGT